>SUZS01000003.1 GCA_015059785.1 Rikenellaceae bacterium | reverse complement strand
CTACTGCCTGATAGTTCTCATCCTCAATCTTTACAGCAAGCTGATACATATGGTCTGCATTAGCTGCCCAACGAGCTGGGTTGTTCCAGCAGTTTGCAACATATGAAGGAGCGATGTAGTAACGGTGAATAACATTTGATGTTGAGCCTCCAGCACAAGTATACTGCATAAGCTCGGCAAATGTATCGTAGAAACGCTGCTGATAGTTCAACGCGCCATTACAGATGAGCTCATCCATCATATCGCACGGCTGAACAGTACCAACCTCAATCTGGTTTGGTGAAACATTATACTCCTCCAGAGTGCGGCACTGGCTGAAGGTGAGAATCACCAATAGAACCGATAAATATTTCAATGTTTTCATATTGTATACCTATATTTATTATTAGAAGCCCAATTTGATAGTGAAACCATAAGTACGAGTCATAGGGTAAGCACCTGTCTCAATACCACGGCTGATAGATGCACTATTGAAGGTTGCAGCCTCTGGGTCATACTGTGGGAAGTTGTCAATAGAGAACAGATTGGTTGCAAATACACCTACAGAGAGGCTACGCAGCCAACCAATCTTCTGGATTGCCTTCTTACCAAGTGAGTAGTCAAGGTTAATCTGCTTCAACTTCAAGAATGAGGTGTCGTATGTATTTGTCTCTGCATTCTTACGGTTGTAGTAGTAGTCCTGATAGTAGAGGGCTGCTGACTGGGTAATAGTAGTATTCTTTGTGTAAGTACCATCTGCAAGAAGGTTCACACCCTCCTGTACAAGACCGTCGTAACGACCATAGAGAGTATCCTTTGTCTTACCTGCAGCTGCCAAGATTGCGTGTGTCAGTGAGTAGCAGTTACCACCATACTGGTATGTGAAGTTCATACCCAGACGCAGGTTCTTATAGCGGAATGTAGTACTGAAACCACCCTTCCAATCTGGGTAGATAGAACCCAAATCAATAAGATTCTGTGAGTCAAGCTGTGGATAACCGTTGCTGTCTACGATAATCTGACCAGAGCAATCTACAGTCTCGCCTGTAGCCTGATCTACATAGTATGCACCCTCTGGAGCACGCTGGAAACCGTAACCATATACGCGACCGAGCTCCTTACCTGGGTAAGCGTAGATAAATACATTGTTACCAGAGGTAAAGCCAGTGTTGAGCTGATAGAGCTCTACACCTGGAGCAAGCTCAACGAGCTGGTTCCAGTTACGAGACCAGTTGAAGTTGAAGTCCCAGCTGAAGTGACGCTTCTGGATAATCTTTGCACCGATGCTGAACTCAACACCGTGGTTGTTTACCTTACCAGCGTTGATAAGCTTATAGGTAGCACCTGTAATCTGGTCTGTAGGAACAGAGAGAATCTGGTTTGTAGTATTTGAATCGTAGTAAGCAACATCAATGCTCAGACGCTTCTTGAAGAAGTGAGCCTCCAAACCAACCTCCCAAGACTCAGTATTCTCTGGCTTGAGCAGTGGGTTGTTAAGAGTACCTGGAAGCACATAAGAAGATGAGTATGAAGAGTTTGTATAGTAATCGGTAATCTTGTAAGCACCGGTATCGTTACCTACATTTGCCCATGAACCACGAATCTTGAGCATATCCAACCAGTTTGTATCACGAAGACCTGGGATAGCCTGGTCAATAAGGATGGCTGCTGATACAGATGGGTAGAAGTAAGAGTTGTTACCCTTAGCAAGTGCTGAAGACCAGTCGTTACGAGCTGTAAAGTCGAGGAAGTAGGTATCGTTATAGTTGAGTGAAATCATACCGTAGAGAGAGTTAATCATCTTCTCTGTCAGCGTGTAAGATACCTTTGGACGGTCTACAGAGTTAGCAATCTGGAATACATTTGGTGTAGAGAGCTTCTCTGCTGTAAGGGTCTGGTTACGGTGGTTGTAAACCATGTTGTTACCACCGAAGTTTACGCCGAGGTGGAAACGGTTGAACTGCTTCTTGTAAGAGAGCAAGAAGTCGGTATTAACCTCATAGCGGAAGATGTTCTGTACACGATACCAACCCTGAGCGTAAGAGGTAGCATACTGTGGCTTACGAGATGTACGGTAGTCGTTGAACAGGTCAAGACCTGAACGAACCATCAAATCCAAATCCTTTGTAATAGCGAACTTAACCTGCATATTACCATAGATACGGTCACGAATCTGAGAGTTCAGATAGTCGTAAGCAAGCCAATAAGGGTTGTTTACATTCAGTGAAGTACCGTTACAGTTAATCAGGTTGTTCAGATAAGCTGAGTCACCACCTGTACGAGCATCGAGAGCCTCAAAAATACGGCCGCTGCTATACTCATCCCAGAAAGAAGAGATATCTACTGAAGGGTAGTTCCACATCAGCTGATAAACTGGAGAAGCGTTGTTGTAACCAGTAGTTGGGAGGTTATCAGACTTCTTACGGTAGTAGTTAACCTTACCGCTGAAAGTTACAACCTTATTGAGCTTACTGTTCACTGAGAATGATACTGACTCCTGATTGTAACCCATGTTAGGAACAATCCAGTTGTTACGAGTATCTTGGAATGAAGCACGAACAGAAGTACCCTTACCGTTGTTACCGCTTACAGATATATTATTTTTATAGGTAAAACCAGTCTCATAGAAGCCCTTATAGTAGTCCTGCGCCTCAAATGGAACAAGAGTATAGAACTTTGAAGATGCTGGCTCATAAACTGTAGCACCAGAAGCATCCTTGTAAGTATCAAGAACGATAGAGCCTGGCTTATCGGTACGCTCGTTACGGAGCTTGTCAAAGTCCAGAGAGTGGTACATATAGGTAAGACCTACGCCACGCTCGTCAGTACCATAACCGAAGTCAGTGCCATACTTAGGACCCCACATGTTACGAGACCAGAGACGGTCAGCAACCTTTGTAGAACCCTCGTACACATTCCAGAATGAGAAGTACTCCTGTGGAGAGTACTGCTTACCAGCAACTGTTGCGTAAGTAGTAAGAGCAGCAGAACCAGCACCATACTCCTCCTGAAGCTCTGGCCAGTAAGAGGCCTGCTCAGCAACCATTGAGAATGAGTAGTTTACACCGATACCCTTCTGCTTTGAACCAGACTTGGTAGTGATAATCACCGCACCATTCTGCGCGCGAGAACCATAGAGCGCAGTCGCTGCAGGACCCTTGAGGACAGATACCGATGCGATATCGTCTGGGTTAAGGTCACCCACACCATTACCGTAGTCGATAGGAGCATCATCAGAGTCGTTAGCACCACCAGAAGCGGTCTTCTCATTACCGAGAGGCACACCGTCAACTACGAACAGTGCCTCGTTGTTATCGTGAGAGAGTGAAGACTCACCACGAAGAGTAACACGCACTGAACCAGCAGGACCTGTAGCAGCTGACTCGAATGACATACCGGCAACCTTACCGTTCATACCATCCAACCAGTTACCTGACACGGTTGAAGCGATATCATCACCCGACACCTTAGAAACGGCGTAACCGAGTGACTTCTCCGCACGCGTGATACCGAGCGCAGTTACCACAACCTCGTCAATCTTCTGGGTTGACTCAACCATAGTCACATTAATCTGAGTACGAGCGCCAACAGCAATCTCCTGACTCTGATAACCGACATAGGTGAATTCGAGAACTGGATCAGCAACACCTGCGATGTCAATCGAGTAGTTACCATCCAAATCTGTCAGGGCTGCACGAGTCGCCAGACCTTTGACCGAAATGGTCACACCGATCATCGGACCTCGAGCGTCGGTAACCTTACCGGTCACCATTTTCCCTTTACCCTGTGCATACACTGATGCAGGGCTAAACAGCGCACAACAAACTAATAATGACAGAGTTACGACTGTCATAACTAACTTGCGAACACCGTTTGAAACAAGAAGTAAATCTCTTTTCATAGGTTAATTATTAAGTTTTATTAAAAATTGGTTGCTTAAATTCATACAAAAATAAAAATTTATTTTTAGAAACCCAACATATTTGCGAATATTTTTTACATTTTTTCACAATTAAAAGTTTTTAATAACTAATTTTTCTTGACAAGGTTTTAATTTCTAAAGAAATTGATATATCAAAATCTCCCAAAAGGGGCAAAGAATAACGGAAATGGAGAACATTTTTTGTTGTGAAAAAAATTATGTATTTTTGCGAATGAATATGAAAATAACCAAATACATACCCACCTTTGGAGAGGAGATTGCAAACGCTGTATCTCACGGAGTTATGGCAGTTTTAACTCTGCTCGCACTCCCTTTTGCAACACTCTGGAGCTACACCCACGCAGTGGGAAACAACATTGAGTCTACGGTCGGAGTCTCAATTTTTGTAATTTCAATTTTTCTGATGTTTTTAACATCTACGCTCTACCACTCAATGCACCCCGATTCGCGCCACAAAGAGATATTTCACATCCTCGACCACATAATGATTTATGTCGCCATAGCAGGCTCGTACACTCCTATAGCTCTGACAGTTATAGGAGGCTGGCAAGGTATTTTAATAGTGGTTTTACAGTGGGCAATGGTACTATTCGGCATCTTCTACAAGTCACTCTCTAAGCGTTCAATACCCGCCATTAGTCTGACAATTTATCTGATAATGGGATGGACAGTAATCTTCTTTATGCCGCTCTTTATCCGCAACGCATCGCTCCAGCTGCTTATCCTTATCGCCGCGGGTGGAGTATTCTATACATTGGGAGCATATTTCTATGCCAAGAAGGGCTTTAGATACCACCACTTAGTTTGGCATCTGATGATAAACATCGCTGCCGCCTGTCACTTTGTTGCGATAGTATTCTACCTCAACGCATAAAAAAAAAGAGTCTCGTTGAGGCTCTTCTTTCTTTACAGCCAATCGAACGCTACTCGCTCATACCGCGAACAACAAGACGGGCAACACCTGAATTTGTATGCACTTCTACGACACGATGAAAAAGACCCTTATCCATCTTTGATGCCTCAAGGGTCATAGTGATATTTATCTTATCGCCAACCTTTAGCGGGCGGCGAGAATAGTGCGCCTTAAGACATGAGCAAGAGGTGTTTACACTGAGCAAGACAAGGGGCTTATCTGTCTTATTCTCAAGGATAAAGGTACAAGTATAATTCTTATTTTCGCGTGGCACACGACCAAAATCGTACTCCTTCTTATCAAACGATATCCCAGAGAGTTCACTCTGCTGAGCGGCCACAGTGTAAATAGCAAAAATAAGCGATAGAGTCAGCAATAGTCGTTTCATAATCATTCCTTGCTACTGTTTAAGTTTGAATATATATGTTATCGTTCCGCCTTGCATATACGCTGCGCTTTCGGTAAACTTTGCCCGCTTGGCAGCCTTTATAGCCGCCTCAACAAGCGACGAGTCTGAGGTTGTAGAGCCCTTCGGCTCATAAGTTGCCGAGGTAACATCTCCATGCTTATCCACAGCCACACGAACAACCACCTTTCCACCCCTATTACCCGCTGGATATGCCGGCATAGGCAGTGCACCAACAAGACCACGACCCTGCAGCCCCTCATCAAGCGCCTCAGAGCCTATAGGATTAAGTCCCTCACCTTTTCCCGCTGAGCTATCCTCATCAGAGGCTTGAGCATAGGGATTTCCGCCATTTTCCGGCTCGTCCACTCCGCCCTGATTCATCTTAAACAGAGCACGCGGATTTACGGTCTGCGTCTTTGGGGCATCTCCATCGGTCTGCTGTGAGTTATCAACCTCTGCAACGGTCTGGTGTTGTGGAGCAACATCGGGAGCAGGGGCAGGCGCAGACTCGGTAGTAAGCTCTGGCTCAGGCTCTAAAAACTCCACAAAAAGCTCCGCCTCCTTAAGAGGTTTATGCTCTATATACACAACGCCATAGAGCATTGTCACAACAATGCCCACTCCATACAATAAGATGGCTATAATGGCGTAGTGTTTTGACGACATAACTACGGTTGGGTTGCAAGAATTAATCGGTAGTCGTTATCCTTAGCGATATTCATAACCTTAACCACCTCATCTACGGCAACGGTCTTATCGCAGTGCAGAGAGACTGTGGGCTCTGTCTGACCCGCAAGACGAGCCTTCAGAGCCGCCTCAACGCCCTCAACACCCTGCACGCGGTCAAGCTCAACATAGTAGTTATATCCGCTGCCCGCCTTCTGTATTGATACGGTAGTTATAGCCTTATCCTTCAGTTGATTACTACTCTTTGGCAGCATCAGCTTTAAGGCATTAGGATTGATGAGCGTTGTTGCGATAATCATAAATATCAGCAGCAAGAACATCAAATCCGTCATAGCCGATGAGGAGAAGGATTTATCTACCTTTGAACCTCTCTTAATTGCCATAACTACTTCTGTACTGGTTGGTTAAGAATATCCATAAAGGCGATTGAGTTTGCCTCCATACGGAAGACAAGACGCTCAATAGATGCCACAAGGTAGTTGTAGCCAAAGTATGCAGGGATACCCACAATAAGACCGCCCACAGTGGTAATCATCGCCACATACATACCGCCCGAGAGCAGTGCCATATCTACCGTACCACCTGCGGCCGACATATCCATAAATGTCTGCACCATACCAAGCACCGTACCCAAGAAACCAATCATAGGGGCACCACCAGCGATAGTTGCAAGGAAAGGCAGTCCATTTTCAAGGCGAGAGACCTCAAGGTTTGCCACATTCTCAATAGCGTTCTGCACATCTGCCATCGGGCGACCAAGGCGTTCAATACCCTTCTCAACCATACGAGCGATAGGGGTATTACTTCTGCGACACATATCCAGAGCTGCCTGAATATTACCATCTGAGATAGCATCACGAATACGGTTCATAAAGCCCATATTCATACCCTTAGAGGCCTTGCGGATTGCCACAAAACGCTCAACGAAGATAAAAATTGTAACACCTCCCAGTAGAAGGAGCACCCACATAAGCCAGCCTCCGCTGTTAAAGAGTTGCCAGAGGCTCATCTGTCCTGCCTCGGTAGTCTGTTCAGCTACGGCAGTTGCTTGTAAAAGAGAAAAATTCATAGTATTATTTATTTAAGTTATTTTCTGGCAGCAAAGCTAATCAAAATTATCCATATTATCCTCCATTGGAGGGGCATCAAAGCCATCTATCATCGACTCCATAGCCTCATTATCGCGCTCACGAAGTCCTAAAGAGGCTGCAGCCTGCTCTCGTGCCTCCTTGCGGCGACGGCGCGAGAAGCGGTTTGTAAGGCGATTTTTCAAATCCTTACCATTATCAAAATCCTCCTTGAAGTAGATACCAAGTCCCGTCTCCTGAAGACCCTGGTTCTCGTCAAAGCGGTCGATAGTGTGTGTAAAGCCCTTAAGACGCAGTGTTCCTGCCTGGTCAATGAGCCAAGTGACATAAGCCTCGCCCGTAAATGAGGATGAAGCGTTGACAACCTGTGACTTATCGCCCAAGTAGTTACCCTCCACCTCGATGAGCAACCTATCGCCCATAAGACCCTGCGAGAAGCCGAAGTCTACCTCGTCGCTCATCATCTGCTCGGTCTTTGGTCTATATCGCAGCACAATGTTGAAGTTATCGGACGAGAGCCAGTTGCTCAACTGGTTAGAGAGTAGCTCAAAGCCCGTAACGGCTGCAGACGAGACACCAAACGATGAGGCCTCTGTAGAGGACTCCGAGAGGAACGAGTTGGAGAGCAGTAGGTAGAGGAACTGCTGTGAGCGTCGCTCTGGAGTACTAAGCACATTGGCAATAACGGCCTGTATGCTTGCATCTGCACTCGGCACCTGCACATCAAAGTCTACCGTAGGCTTTGTGAGGCGGTCGGTAAGGTTGATAACGCAATTTACTGGCACAGCGCGATTTGGTATAGATGTATCTACATACCCCTCAAGCAGCGGTTGCAGCGAGGTCTTAATCTTATACACAGCTGCAATGTTAAGTAGTGCATCTAACGGCTCACCCGTCCACTGTATCGTCGAGCCCTTCTCAATAACGAACTTCTTGTTGATAATATTTTGCAGTGTAAACAGATAGCTACCCTGGTCAATAGTATAGAGTCCGTACATCTCAAAGATATCGGCCTTTGGGTTGATTCTAAGGTTCAGCAATCCATTACCTGTACCCTTAATAATATCGCCCACGGTAGGGTCAATAACAATCTGCACCTCGGTATTCTTCCTTACATCGAGCGACATATTGATATCCATACCACCACCCGATGCGGTACGCTGCTTCTGCCTACGCTCAAACATTATCTTCTTGCGCACAAGGTAGTTTGTCGTATCTGCCGCCATAGGTTTAGCAAAGGTCACAAAGTCTGCCGAGGAGATATTACTCTTATCTGTCAGAGGCATAAAGAACTTGGAGTTATCTGACGAAGTGGCTGTAATATCCATCTTCACACCCGCCTTATCGCCCGACACACGCACATCTCCCGAGGCAAAGAGTGTTCCGTAGAACATATCGTTGTCGCGCTTTGTAGTACCAAGCACCTGCATATCATCAAACTGAGCAGAGAGCGAGTACTCAATATTTGAGAGGTGGTCAAGGCTCAAGTCCATGCTCAGCAGACCGCTATTCTTACTGCTGTCGTATATCGGTGCATTACGCAGGTAGAAACGGTTATCTTTAACCACAACGCGAGCCTTTGGTGCCGAATATGTACACTTTGTATAGTCCAGCGTAGTGTGCATATCTGTAACAGCAATCTCTCCATTGAGCGAAGCATCACGCCGCTGACCTGTAAGGGTCAAGTCAACCTTTGCCTTACCGCCAGTATCTTTTATAACGCCCTGTAGCAGAGGGTCCAGCAGCGACATATCTACATTATCGACAAGAATCTGTGCATAGTAGCGTGCCTGCGATGGGAAGAGATATCCTCGCGCCACCTCGCGCCCCTCAGCAGCCGTAGTAACAGAGAGCTTTGCTCGCGAGCGACCGAAATCCCAGCGCGAGGAGAGCTTCAAATCTGGAACGGCAAGCGAGTTTACATAGACAGAGTCAAGGTCCACATTTGCCTCTATGCGTGTATCCTTAAGCGCAGAGCGGACCGTAACATAACCATTTGTACGACCCTCAACCCTATAACCCATACGCTCAACAAACTGTGCAAATGGCGCAAGGGAGAAGTTCTTCAAGTAGAGGTGCAGTGAGTCTGTCTTTGAGCGCGAAGCCACTCCGTCAACAGTAAGATCCTGACCCTCCTTGGCATTATAGATGCGTAAATCGTTGACATCTACGCGCGAAGAGTCAAGCTCAATACCCCCTGAAGAGATGCGCCAGATATTATCCCTACTACCTACACGAGACGGGAGCAAATCTACACGCAGATGGCGCATACCATCCTTACGAGAGACCAAAGCCCTTGCAGCAAGCTCTCCACGCACATCGTGCAGAGTATCGGCAAACTCGCCATACAAATCAAGGGTATTGCTCTTCGCACCACCGTGCAGACTAAAATCCGAAAGGCGCATAACACCAGCCCACAACTCCGAAGTGCCGAGATTCATCACAAGCGAATCACCGCTATTTGTTGCATCTATCTCCACATTAGAGACAAGGTACGGATAACGCTCTACACACTCCGAGCGACCGCGCATAACAAACTTATTTGCCGCAGGGTCCATATAGACCTTAACCGTAGAGTTTGGAGCCACCTCAACACCCTCGGCAAAACAACCCAGCAGAGGCGAAAAATCCTTTGCCGTCACAGAGAGCAGTGCCACATTATCCTTGATAACAGCCTCCTTACTCTCTATGCGGTCGAGCGTTGTAGAGTCATAGAGCTGCGGCAAATAGCGCGCAACGAGTGTTGAGAGGTAGTATGCCACATCTTTATATGAGCATCGGCTCTCAAAAACAGCATCCACAAAGTCTGAGCTGAGCGTTATCTGGCGGGTATCCTCACTACTATCAACAGCAACCTCTATAAGGTCAGAACTAATCTGCTTATCGTTATAGCTATAGAGTGCATCGGCAATATCGACCTTACCATTCAGCGTCTCAATATCCCTACCCATAGCCTCAAGCGACAGTGTTGCCGAAATAGTTGACAGGCTATCTCTGCGGTTGATATTCAGAGCGTTAAGATTAGCATCATCTACCTGCATTACGGCACTATATGCCGGTGTTCCATCCTCCGACTTCATCATTGCCGCCTGCAGACGAGCCTTGAGGTTTTTATCTGTGCTACCCAGGTTTAGAGCCGTCATACCGTCGTTATGCGAGGCGTCAAAGCTGATGTTGCTGTAGTCATAATCATTAAAATGGAGTGCACCAATGCGACCAACAACCTCTGCCGACATATTTTCGCCAAGCTCTGCCGCCCCCTTGACCCTAAAGGTCGTATTTAGAGGTGCAGACGAGACTATCAGCGGAGAGACATTAAGCTTATCGGCAACCAACTCTGCCGTAACACGCTGACCAGTCTCTGCGCTACTCATATTACACTGGGCTGTAAGGCTACCACCACTCTGAAGGTCTACCACTGCCGAGGCATCAAATGAGGAGAGCAGGCCCTTGAAATTTCCCTTAATATTTAGGCGATTTGTGCGCTCAATATAAGGGCGGACCTTCTCTGGCACATCCAGATGGGCTATATTACGGAGTAGGCGCACAAACTCTACAGTTGTGACATCTACCCTTCTAACATCAATATCAAAGCGGGTGCGAGGTATATTGACAAGTCCACGCACTGTCGCCGTAGCCTCAATTTTTCCACCATCCTCAAGCGTAAGGTTATCAATGCGACCCTTGAAGTTCGCCACCGTGCCGTGCATAGAGGCATTAACCTCCTTTACCGCCGTATCCCACGCAAGCAGCGAGGGGGCAAAGTAGCCCGCCATACGGCTTGTCACATAACTATCCCGAACCTCTATATCCATCCTCACATTGCGGATATAGCCCTTATAGCTATCCCAACTCTTGCCCGTAAGGGTCATTGTCGGAATGTTTATCTGCGAGTTGTCGGCAATAAGTGACGCATCACTAAGCGTTATCACACCCCTATCTACCGAAAATGTTCCCGACATATTGTCAAGCACAAAGCCACATTGCTCCCAGAAGTTGAGCTTAGTCACATCGCCACCCACAGCAGCCCCATCAACATAGAAGTTCTCTATATGGCCATCTATACCCCCAAGGTGCATATCGGTATAGTCCACGCCATAGGTCGTTCCGCGCTTAACAAGTCGTTGTAACCTAAAGTCAAGGCTATCTGCATCTATAGAGCGGATAAGAAGGCGAAACGGCTTTTTATTCTTCTTATTTGGATTTGTAAGCTTGTCCGTAATCTCCTTAACATTCATCGGCCCGCGCTCAGTCTCACGCAAACAGAAAATCGCATCCTCAACCTTTGCAGAGTTGATAACAAACTGCTCTGACATACCCGCCAAAGGTCCTAACTGCGCCATTACAGAGCCGGCATAGAGTAGCGTGTCGCCATCCAAATCCTCCACATAGAGACCCCTAACCTTGATATGGTTGAGCATACCCACAGTGATATGGTCAATCTTAACTGTAGCCCCCAACTTCTCGGACGCAAAGCCTGTAGCCCACCTCACAGCACGGTTCTGCATACTCGGCATAGAGAGCAGCAGAGTGCCGAAAACAGGCAGTAGCACCAACAATAAAATCACTGTTGATACTATCATTGTAAATATTTTTGTAACTTTGCGCACGAAATATCCTTAAGTTATATTTTATAACTTACAAAGATAGTACTATTTTTTGAAAAAACTCGCAGATTTTTGCAAAAATGGATGATATAATAATTTTAGGCATTGAGTCCTCTTGTGACGACACCTCGGCAGCTGTGCTGCACAACACAACACTGCTCTCAAGCGTAATTGCCTCACAGGCAGTGCATGAGAAGTATGGCGGCGTAATTCCTGAGCTCGCCTCGCGCGCACATCAGCAAAATATCGTTCCCGTTGTAGACACAGTCCTCAAGGAGGCGGGCATCACTATTGACAAGGTGGACGCCATAGCCTTCACTCGCGGTCCAGGTCTACTCGGCTCGCTTATGGTCGGCACATCATTTGCCAAGGGACTATCTATTGCTAACAACATCCCAATGGTTGAGGTAAACCACCTTCATGGACACATCTTGTCCCACTTTGTGGACCTTCCTGACCGCGAACTTCCACATCCTCAATATCCGTTCCTCTGCCTGCTTGTCAGCGGCGGACATACGCAGATTGTCAAGGTTGATGCACCAGATAAGATGGAGATTGTCGGCACAACGATAGACGACGCCGCTGGCGAGGCTCTTGATAAGTGTGCAAAGGTTATGGGACTGCCTTATCCAGGTGGCCCAGTCATTGACCGACTGGCTAAGGAGGGAGACAAGGATGCCTTTAAGTTTGCCAAGCCTCGCGTAGAGGGATTTAACTACTCCTTCTCAGGCCTCAAGACATCGTTCCTCTACACCCTGCGCGACCAAGTAGCCGTAGACCCAGATTTTATTGAGAAGAATAAGGCCGACCTATGTGCATCATTGCTCTATACCGTTGTAGACATTCTTGCCGATAAGCTCGTCAAAGCCTCTAAGCAGTTCGGCATCAAGGATATAGCCCTCGGCGGTGGAGTATCAGCAAACTCCGCTCTCCGCGCCCGCATAGAGGCTGAGGGCAAGCGACACCACTGGCGTACATTTTTACCAGAGCTGAAGTTTACAACCGACAACGCAGCGATGATTGCCGTGGCGGGCTACTACCGCTACCTGCGCGGCGAATTAGCAACCCTCGACCTTACCCCTATCGCCCGCTACGAGGAGATGGTATAGTTTGGCCGTTAGCCGTTGGCTATTGGCTATTGGCTAATGGTCAACAGCCAATTTTGTCATCAGAGTGCGTCAGATACGGTGCATCGTGCAAAAAAGCAGTGGCGGATAGTACTCAAAGGTACAGCCGCCACTGGTTTTTAAGGGATGTGCCGTAGGTGACACACTATCACGACAAAATTATAATACAAAGGTTTCGCCTGAATTGAGCAAATCATCCACGCACTGAATTTTGGATGCAGACTTAACGCTCTCAACCTGTGCCTGAACCTCGGTATCGTAGCAAGGGGCATCTACGGAGCGGATAACACCTAATGCTACAGGGTAGTCGGGGTACTTCATTGCGGCGAGCATAGAGTGGAGTGTTGTATCCTCGCAGTGTGCGTCGTGGGTAAGGATATGGTCAAGTGTATACCCATCCTCGCCGACAGTTACAACCTTAAGTTTCAGACCCTCAAGGACAAGACCTCGGTTTTTATCCTTTCCAAAGAGCATCTTCTCGCCATGACGCAGGGTTATTGTATTCTCTGCGCGAGTAGCCTTATCGGCAGCAAAAGATGCGTGGGTTTTATTATTGAAAATCATACAATTTACAAGTGCCTCCACGACAGATGTTCCGCGATGCTTTGCCGCCTCAACGAGCAGCTCCTTTGTAAGCATAACCTCCGCATCGACAGTACGGGCAAAGAATGTTCCCTTCGCGCCTATAGCCAACTCGCCAGGGTTAAACGGATACTCAACAGTGCCATAAGGCGATGTCTTTGTCACTGTGCCGAGCTTTGTAGTTGGCGAGTACTGACCCTTGGTAAGGCCGTAAATCTCGTTGTTAAAGAGGATAATATTTAGGTCCACATTTCTACGCAGTGCGTGAATAAAGTGGTTTCCTCCAATAGCAAGACTGTCGCCATCGCCCGTACATACCCAAACAGAGAGGTCTGGGTTTGCAACTTTCACTCCCGTAGCCACTGCCGCAGCACGACCGTGGATAGTATGGAAGCCGAAGGTCTTCATATAGTAGATAAATCGCGACGAGCAACCGATACCTGAGATAAACACGAACTTCTCGTGTGGTTTATCAAGCGCATCTGCAACCTCTGGCAGTGCACGCTGCACAGCATTGAGCACAGCGTGGTCGCCACAACCAGCGCACCATTTTACCTGCTGGTCAGACTTAAAACTCTCTGGTGTATATTTGTACTCTGCCATAATTAACTCAATTTTTCGTTAAACACACTTACTAACTCCGCCACTGTAAATGGCTGACCCTCAACCTTATTGCAACGCTCAAAGGTAAACTGCGGGAACTGACTCTGAAGGTACGACGCCGCCTGACCTGCATTAAGTTCGCAGACAACAATACGCTTAAAGCCCGCAAAAATCTCTGCAAGGTTTATTGGCAGTGGATTGAGGTAGTTCAGATGGCAGTGGCTCACACTCTTACCAGCCTCGCGCATAGCCGTAACAGCCGAAGCGAGGTGTCCACGAGTTCCACCCCAACCGACAACGAGTAGCTCTCCGCTACTGTCGCCATCAACACTCTGCTCTGGAACATCCGCAACAACAGCAGCAACCTTAGCCGCGCGCGTAGCCACCATAGTAGCGTGGTTTGCAGGGTCGTATGAGATATTTCCTGTAGTTGCATTCTTCTCAAGGCCTCCTATACGATGCTCAAGCGATGCAGTGCCCGGAAATGCCCAACTACGGACAAATCGACTATCGCGCTTATATGGCATAAAGTCCTCCTCGGCAGCCTGAGCAATAGGAGGGTTAATTGCTGGCATATCAGCCATTTGCGGTATTGCCCACGCCTCGGATGAGTTGGCGATAAATCCGTCAGTAAGAAGAACCACTGGCGTCATATGCTCCATAGCGATTTTAGAGGCTACAAAGGCGTAGTGGAAGCAGTCACTTGGCGATGAGGCAGCGATAACTGGCACTGGACACTCGCCATTTCTACCATAGAGCGCCTGCAGTAGGTCACTCTGCTCGGTCTTTGTCGGCAGACCCGTAGATGGGCCTCCGCGCTGAACATCCACAACTACAAGCGGTAGCTCCGCCATAACAGCCAGACCCAGTGCCTCGCTCTTAAGTGACAGACCTGGACCTGAAGTTGTCGTTACAGCAAAGTTACCCGCATAGGCCGCACCCACAGCAGTACAGATACCCGCAATCTCATCCTCCGCCTGAACTGTCTTGACCCCTAATGATTTATGCTTTGCAAGCTCCTCCAGAATAACCGTTGCAGGAGTGATAGGATATGAGCCACAGAAGAGCGGACGACCACTCTTTTCAGAGGCTGCGATAAATCCCCACGCCGTAGCTACATTGCCATTTATTGTGCGATACTTTCCCTTTGGTAATCCCTGAGGCTCAACAGCATAGGCGTTGTGCGAGAGGTGGTTGTTTGCAGCGTAGTTATATCCCGCCTCAATAACATGGTTATTCGCAACGGCAACATCGGGGTTCTTCTTACCAAACTTGGCATTTATGTAGTCGTGCGCATGGGCGGTACTTCGGTTAGTTATGTAGAGGCAAATACCGAGTGCAAACATATTCTTACACTTGGTCTTTGACTTATTATCAAGTTCGCTATCAACAAGCGCCTCGCGAGTCATTGTTGTTATGCGAGCAATAATAACATTACGACCATCAAGATTTAGTTCAGAGATAGGGTCATCTGTCGTAAAGTTCGCTTTTGCAATATTCTCGGCAGTCAGTGAGTCGCCATCAACGACAACCGTCGCATCTGGCTTCAAAAAGGCTGCATTTGCCTTCAGCGCGGCTGGGTTCATCGCCACAAGTAGGTCGCACTTATCGCCCGGATTGTTAATTGTCTGCGAGCCGAAGTGTACCTGAAAACCAGATACGCCCGCTACTGTTCCCTGCGGAGCGCGAATCTCGGCAGGATAGTCCGGAAATGTTGAAACAGCATTTCCCGAGAGCGCCAAAGTCTCCGAGAATAGCGTTCCTGTAAGCTGCATACCGTCGCCAGAATCGCCAGAGAAGCGAATCACGACATCCTTAAGCAGTGAGGTCTGTTGTTCCATTTGTTTATAATATAGTTTGAAGTTGATTCTACTGCGGTATAAAGATATAAGTTATCGTACCCTCCTGCTTTGCAGGGGCAGAGTTGTTGTGGTCAAAGCGAGAGCCCTTTGCTGCCGAGATTGCCGTATTACGCATACACTCATCGCCACCCGACTCAACATAGGCATATAGAACCTTGCCCATGCGGTCAATAGCCACCTTAACGACCACCTCGCCACCGCCCTCACAGCGGTAGGCTGGCTTTATGAGCTTACGCGAGTAGCGCACAGGGTTGTCAAAGGAGAAGCTCACCGTAACACTTCCCTTAACACGCTTGTCGCTCTTATTTCCACTGCTATCATCTACGCTCTGATCCTCATCCGTGCGCTCCCCCGCACGCTTGGCATCACGAAGGCCCTTCTCATACGCCTCTCGATTAGCCTTCATACGCTGCTCAACAGCCTCGGCATCATCATTGAGCGAAGAGGTATTAGTCCCACGGTCGTCGGCAAGGTTTTCGTTCAGCGCATTCTCATTTGACGAGGTGTTGCGAATCTTACTCCAATCTATATTCTGATTTGCACGACGCACCTCCTCGGCAAGCCTATCTCGCTCCTGCTCAAGGAGAGCAAGCTCCTGAAGGTCAATATACATACCCTGCTGCGTAACCTTACGGCCGATAACAATCTTAGAGGCGAAAAATCCTATGCCCAACAGAAGGTAGATGATAATTGTCACACACAACCCCACACGATGGTCGTACGCCCAACTGCCAATATCCTCACTGCGGTTGTCAAAGGGCAACTTCAGACGAGGACGACGAGCAGGTCGCTTCGCATCCTGCGGTGTTCTATTTGTCGCTTTTTTACTGTCTATATTCTGGTCCATTAAATCTATCTTCAGTTTTGTCACTACAAATGTAGTAGAATTTCCGAAAAATTACTATATTTGTCCCATTAAATATTTTTATAAGAAGAAATATGACAACAACTTCATCCACAAAACAGCAGACACTTGCCGCTCCTCTTACCTTCTCTGGCAAGGGTCTGCACACAGGTGTACAGGTTACCATGACTGTAAACCCAGCCCCAGCAGACCACGGCATAGTATTTCGCCGTATAGATATTGAGGGTCAGCCAACAATCCCAGCACTTTGCGAATATGTTACAGATACCTCTCGCGGAACAACCATTGAGATTAACGGCGTGAGAATCAGCACCATTGAGCATATTATGTCAGCACTCTGGACTATGGGTTGCGACAACGCGCTGATTGATATTGACAACACCGAGACTCCGATTATGGATGGCTCTGCAAAGGCTTATGCCGAGGGTATTGCTCGCGTAGGTCTTGTTGAGCAGGCTGCCGAGCGTAGATACTACGAAGTTCGTGAGAAGCAGGTGTACACCATTCCAGAGAAGGGTGTGGCTATTGTGCTCTACCCCGATGAGGAGTTCAGTGTATCTGTCCATATTGACTTCAACTCAAAGGTGGTTGGTAATCAGTATGCCGTGCTTGTTCCAGAGGACGACTACGCCTCAAAGATTGCCCCTTGCCGCACCTTTGTCTTCCTTCACGAGCTTGAGCCGCTCTTTAAGATGAACCTTATCAAGGGTGGAGACCTTGACAACGCTATTGTAGTGGTTGAGAACCCAGTCTCTGACGAGCAGTTAGAGCACCTTAAGAGCATCTTTGGCAAGAAGGATATCCGCGTGACTGGCGGATATCTCAACAACCTTCAGCTTCGTGCAAATAACGAGCTTGCTCGCCATAAGCTGCTTGATCTACTTGGCGACTTTGCACTGTTAGGCATCAGAATCAAGGGGCGTGTGTGGGCTACCCGTCCAGGTCACTTCGCAAATACGGAGTTTATGAAGCAGATTCGCGCAACAATCCGCCGCGAGGGCGTTAAGCCACGCTTCAAGTACAACCCTCGCACAGCTCCTGTATACGAGGTTAATCAGATTCGCGAGATGTTGCCACACCGCTACCCTTTCCTGCTTATAGACCGCATTTTCCATATTGACGGCACATCTATCGCCGGTATTAAGAACATTACAGCCAACGAGCCATTCTTCCAGGGCCACTTCCCAGAGGAGCCAGTAATGCCTGGCGTGCTGATTGTCGAGGCGATGGCTCAGTGTGGTGGATTGCTCGTCCTCAGTCAGGTAGAGGATAAGGGTAACTACTCGACCTACTTCCTGCGCATAGACAATGTCCGCTTCAAGCACAAGGTTACCCCAGGAGACACACTGCAGATTGAGTGTGAGCTTGCAGCGCCTGTGCGCCGAGGTATTGCAACGATGGTCTGCAAGGCATTTGTTGCAGGAACGCTTGTTTGCGAGGCTGAGCTGATGGCGCAGATTGTTAAGAACAAATAATAACTACTAAAAGATACCAAACTATGATTAGTCCACTTGCATATGTGCACCCAGATGCACAGATTGGAAATAATGTTACCGTAGAGCCATTTGCTTATATCGCTGGCGATGTTACAATCGGTGATGATTGCTGGATTGGCCCAGGAGCTGTTATCCACGATGGCGCACGCATTGGTAAGCGTTGTAAGATTCACACCGCAGCCTCAATCTCTTGCCTACCTCAGGACCTTAAGTTCCGTGGCGAGAAGACCACTGCCGAGATTGGCGACGATAATGATATTCGCGAGTATGTTACCATCAGCCGTGGTACCGCCTCTCGTGGTAAGACCGTTGTGGGCAATGGAAACCTGCTGATGGCATATGTTCATGTTGCACATGACGATGTTATCGGTAGCCACTGCGTTGTTGCAAACCGTTGCTCATTTGCTGGCGAGGTAGAGGTTGGCGACTGGGTTGTTATCGGCGGTCACTGCGCTATCCACCAGTGGGTAAAGATTGGTGACCATGTAATGCTTCAGGGCGGAACACTGCTTACAAAGGATGTCCCTCCATTTATCACTGTCAGAAGCGATACCTCAAGCTATGCAGGCCTTAACCGCATCGGCCTTCAGCGTCGTGGATTTACTGACGAGCAGCTTGATATCCTTACAAAGAGCTGCCGCATACTTTTCCAGAGCGGACTGAACTACAACAACGCCTGCAACGAGGCTGAGGCACAGGTACCTCAGTCTCCAGAGCGCGATGCTCTTATTGAGTTTATCCGTAGCTCTGAGCGTGGTGTAATTAAGCCGTATACATCAAAGTAGCGGACATATATCCTCGTAAAAAGGACTGTCTAACCCGCGGTTGGCAGTCCTTTTACAAATTAAAGCACTATGAAAAAGCTGCTCCTCTTTCTTGTACTGTGCGCTACCCTATCAGCAGTAGCGCAACCATCTTCAAACCCTAAATTACCAATTGTAAGGGTCACTCAAAAAGATGGTAAGTATGGCCTATCTGACAACAGTGGTAAATGTTTAGTACCCAATGTCTTAGACCATATAAAAACCTACTACAAGAGAGAGTATATGATCACTGTTAAGTACAACAAAGAGTACTTTATTGTTGACCGCAAGGGTTGTATAGTTGCTAACGCTGGTCGCGCGCTACCAATGACATTCGACCAGTTTGTTGTCATAAATCGCGACTTAGCTATTGACTGCAATGGCAAGGAGCTTTTTCCGGGTAAATCTGTCTCTCCTATATCCCTATTAAGTGGGGAAAATCGTTTCTATCTCTTTGCCAATAAACCAAAAGGCGACAAAAATAGTAGATACCAATTAGTAACTATCAACAATGAAGTTGTAAGTGGCAAACTAAATGGTTATTACACCCCAATATCCTCTGGTGCAATTATATTTAGCAACTTCCAAGCGTCTCAATGTGGAGTGTTAAACTCGTTAGGAGATGTGCTTGTGCCTTGCAAGTATAGCTCTGTAGAGTCCTTTAATTTTAACGAGCTCAGATATGAGTGTAAACTCGACAAGACAAAACTGCCTAAGCTATACGACAGTCATCTATTCTCTACTCTTGGCCTGTTCGTCGCTCAAAGAGATAGTTACTACACCATCTATGACCAGTCTGGATCGCAGCTAACCCAGCCAAAGATCTATAAAAACGCAACTGAGGCGATAAAGAAAAACTTTAAGAAGTCCATCCTTCCACACTTTATGCGCCGAGGTTATGTTATGCAGAGCATACAGGAGAAGATTAACAACCCCAACCGCATACGCTACGAGGAGTATATCGCTGCGGCAAATCGCCTGCCAATATATAGCTCCTCAGGCAAGAGTCTAAGTGCCCATATTGCACATCTTCAGGAGCATCCAAATGTATCTGACTACACCATTACAGAGTGCTTCGAAAGGGGTAAAGAGCTATATAATAGTGATAAATACCAGCAGGCTATTCCGTGGCTGCTTCGTGCCGCAGAGGGTAAGCACTACCCTGCCTACCGCTGCCTTGCCGATAGCTACAACAACTCCAAGCAGTTCCAAAAGGCGAATAGTTGGTACAAGAGGTGTGTCAAAGAGCTAACCCCATCAAGTAACGACTACTGGTTTGCTTGTATGATATTGGGAGGTATGTATAAGTCGGGGCGAGGATGTGAGAAGAACTATGACACATCTCTCTACTACCTACGACTGTTCCATCAGAACACCACACCGACAAACAAGTCAACGGCCAGCGAGATGATTGCCGAGGTTGTTGCGCTGAAGAACAAAGCTACGGCCAGACCTCAGCAGTCAGCCTCAAGGGGTTCAAGTAGCACAAGTAGTTCAAGCAGCTCCTCAAAACATTCACAATACACTCCTGCGCCAAACACTATGCCAAATGGGACAAAGAAGGTCTACTATATGAATAAGGCTGGACATATAGCGAGCATCTCTACAAAGTATTATGAGAAAGGCAGTCTAACCCCTAAAGCATACTGGAGCGGTCAGCTCTTTGTCTACAAAGGAGGCGGCGCTGGCACAGGTTATATCCGCTACTATAGTAGGTCCTATAGCCAAAATGGAGCGTGGGTGTTCATTGAGTGCGATATGTATGGTCGAGTGATGTCAAATGGCAGAAAGTTATATGTAGCCAACGACTGGAGCTATATCAAGGAGGGTAATGAGGTGTTTAATATACCTATCTCTAAAGAAAAATTTGACTCTCTCCAGCCAAAAGGCCATATTAACACCGGCGGCGGATATAACAACAGCAATAACGGTAGTTCTAACAGCAACGACAGTGGCAGAAGTTATGTCGACGGACCTTGTAAATATTGCGGTGGCGGTGGCGGATGCAGCTCTTGTGGGGGTCGCGGATATAAGTACAACCCATACTCTGGACATAACGACACCTGCCCATCTTGCAACGGCTCTGGTAGATGTTTCAACTGCCGAGGCACTGGCAAGCAGGCTACATATTAAGAGTTAAAAATTTACCGAAAATATAATTTATTTTGCTTAAAAATCAAAATATTAAAATTTTTGATTAACTTTGTGGCACATAATTACAACGATTTAGGTTATGCTTAATGTAGTATTATTTGGTGCTCCAGGTTGTGGTAAGGGCACACAGTCGGAGCTATTAGAGAAAAAATTTGGTCTATCGCATATCTCCACCGGCGAGATTATCCGCTCACACATCAAGGCTCAAACTCCACTTGGACAGCAGATGGCAGAGTATATCTCTCGTGGCGAGCTTGCCCCAGATAGCGTGGTAATTGGTATGGTGGAGGAGTATCTCAACCAAAACAAGGGCATTAAGGGTACAATCTTTGACGGTTTCCCTCGCACAACAGCACAGGCAGAGGCATTTGACAAGCTACTGGAGAGGCTGGGCGACAGCGTAGATATTATGATCTATATGGATGTGCCTGAGGAGGAGCTTGTTCGCAGAATTCTGCTTCGTGGCAAGGACTCTGGCAGAGCTGATGACGCCTCTGAGGATGTTATCCGCAACCGCATTGAGGTATACAACCAGCAGACTGCTATCGTAGCCGATTACTACCGCGCACAGGGCAAGTATGTTGCAGTGCCAAGCCTCGGCACTATTGATGAGGTCTTTAATCGCATCGCCGCTGAGATTGAGAAGCTGGCATAATTAGCACCCAAAACAAAACTGATAGAGCCAGCTACATAGTTGGCTCTTTTTTTATACTACAAACAACTATGAAACGACTACTAACACTTATTTGTGCCTTGTGCCTATCAAGTGTTGTCTTGGCAAGTGACATCAACGGCACAGGTACCCTTACCGAGCACACTTTTCGCCACAAGGGTGTGGAGTACACCTACTACCTCTACCTTCCACAGAGTCTGAAGGCCGATGCACCACTGCTAATGGTCTTTCACGGCTATAACTCAAAGAATATCCCCTCCATCCCCTACGGTTTTCAGCCCGTTGCTGACCGAGAGGGATTTGCCATTTGCTATCCTCGCGGACCTAAAGACCACAAGGGCAAGCCATACTGGTTTGTCGGCTATCAGTTCCATATTGAGAATGGCGGAGTAAGGGACGATGTAGGCTTTGCTGTCCGCTTGGCAAAGTATCTGCAGAAGGAGTATAACCTCTCAAAGACAAATCTCTTTGCTACGGGCCACTCCAATGGCGGTGCAATGAGCTATATGTTGGCATACAAGGCCTCAGATACCTTCCGCGCTGTAGCCTCAGTGTCGGGACATATTATGGAGTGTATGTACCGCACGCTCAAGCCCGTAAACACTATCCCAGTAATGGAGGTACACGGCACCAAGGATGCCCTCTCGCGCTGGAATGGCGACCCATATAACAACGATGGGTGGGGCGCAGACATCGCCACACCGCGCGCCATAGGCCTCTGGGCAGCCAAAAACCGCTGTACACACGAGAAGACCGACACCCTGCCTCTGCGCCGTAATCGCGTTATCGCGCACCGATATATTAACGGAACAGGCGGCAACCAAGTGTGGTTTTACGAGGTTGTTGGCGGCAAGCACTCATGGGCAAGTGATGATATGGATACTGCCGATGAGATATGGAAATTTTTTAGCCTATATATAAAGTAGAATTACTATCTTTGCAAAAAATTTAAGGAGCAACAACATTTTTATGGGAAAGATTAAGGGCAGAACAGAGATTGCCGAGCTGGGCGAGTTTGGGCTTATAGATACTCTTACCGAGCCATTTAAGGCTACGCGCAAGACAACAATAAAGGGCGTGGGCGATGATGCAGCAGTAATTGAGGCGTCAAAGAGCACCGCAATGATAGTAACGACAGATATGATGGTTGAGGGTGTAGACTTTGACCTGACATATTTTCCACCTAAGCACCTTGGCTACAAGGCTGTGACAAAGGGCATTAGCGACATTGTTGCGATGAACGCACTGCCTGAACAGGTGACTGTCTCTGTTGCCGTATCGTCAAAAATCTCTGTAGAGTTTCTCAAGGACCTCTACGCCGGTATTGAGTTCGCCTGCCGCGAGGCGGAGGTGGACCTTGTCGGCGGAGATACAAGCGCATCGGTAAACGGACTGGTGATATCTATCACTGCCATTGGTCGCGCGAAGAAGGAGAGTGTTGTCTACCGCAGTGGCGCAAAGGTCAATGACCTTATCTGCATCACTGGTAGCCTCGGAGCCCCATATCTCGGACTAAAGCTCCTGCAGCGCGAGAGTCGAGTCCTTGAGGGTGTGGTGGGCGAAAAACCACAGTTTGACGGCTTTGAGTACCTTCTTGAGCGATACCTTAAGCCTCGCGCACGATATGACATAGTTCGCACGATGGCTGCCGAGGGCGTTATGCCTACATCTATGATTGACATTAGCGACGGACTCGCCTCTGACCTTATGCAGATATGCCGCTCATCACTCTGCGGTGCAAGAATATACCTTGAGCGTATGCCTATAGCGCGCCAGTGTACTGCCCTTGGCGAGCAGATGCATATAGACCCCGTAACAGCAGCCCTCAACGGCGGCGAGGACTATGAGCTACTCTTTACCCTGCCTCTTGAAGCTCGCGAGAAGGTCGCTGCACTCGGCTGTATAGATATCATCGGACACATTACCGAGCCTCAAACAGGCTGCTTCCTCGTAACCCCTGACGGCGGCGAAATAGAACTCCGCGCACAGGGCTTCGTACGACAAGCGTAGCAAGAGTAGTTATTAGTGAGTTTAAGGAGTTTAGAGAGTTTAATGACTTCCCTAAACTCCTTAACTTCCTTAAATTCCTTTGATTACATCAACCGCTTGAGGTGGCAGAACATCAATTTCCCCTCGTCGTCGCGCAGGTGCATTCCGTTGCCCTTGCAGTAGCGGAAGTATGAGCAGTCGGCGCACTGGTCCGTACGCATCCACTCGCGGTTGCGGTATGGGGTAAAGCGTTGAGTCCAGACATCCCAGAATTTATCTGTATAGATATTTCCCTGATTATAGTTTGCGCGGATGCTTGCGCAAGCAGATATCGCTCCATCGGCAAGCACAGAGCCTACAGTAACGCCCGCCTGGCAAGAGAAGAAGTGGTCTCTTACATCGCCCTCATATGCGCCCAAGAACCCCTCACAGCCATACTGAACCGTAATTTTGCCCTCCTTGCGGGTATCAACGATATACTGAAGAAGTTTGTGTAGTTGCTCTCTGTCAAGCTGCAACTCAGGGTCTGTGGCTGCGCGACCAGCAGGAAAGACAGTAAAGAGTCGCCAGCGCTTGCAGCCTAACGCGAGAAGGTGGTTTTTAATATCGTCAAGGTGGTCTATATTTCGTCTATTCACGCAGGTGACAACATCAAAGACAAAACCCTCTGTCTGCGCCATCATACGGATAGCCTCCGTAGCAGTAGTAAAACTTTTTGGGTTGCCACGCATAAAGTTATGGTCACTCTCAAGGCCATCTAATGAGACTGTTGCCGCATGCAGTCCCGCACGAAGCAGAGCATCAAAGCGTTTGCGAGTAAGGGCAAGTCCATTTGTAACCATACCCCACGGAAAGCCCCTCTCATAGATTGCTCTTCCGCAACTCTCAAGGTCTGCACGCATAAGTGGCTCGCCACCCGTAATAATTACAAAGACCTTGTGCGGGTCGGTATTTTGGGCAATATTATCGAGCACTGCAAGGAAGTCCTCAAGAGGCATATCCTTCTGAGTAGCGACATTTTTGCAGTCGCTACCGCAGTGTCGGCAATTAAGATTACAGCGAAGGGTACACTCCCAGAAGAGCTGACGCAGTGGATGATTTTTTACACTATCACTCTCAAGATTACGCCACAGCTCAAGAGCCAACCGACGACGAAGGCCAAGTTTTGTTACATCCCTCATAGCTACTCTTGCTCACCATTTGGTGCGATGCGGTCGGTACTATCAACACTGCCTGTCTTGCCACTCTGCTCCTGAAATTCGCCATTCGGAGTGCCATACATAAGCTCCTGCTCCTCTGGACAACACGAAGATGCTGCAAAGCCCAATAGGGCAAGCAACAGATAACCTAACACTCTTTTCATATCTACTTCGCCTTAAGTTTTACATCGGCAGTAACCTCATACTCGCCCATATACCAGTGACCATCGCCCTTAGCGACCTTGGTCTCTGGCAGGGCGTCAAGGTCAACAGTTTGGGTCTCAAACTCGCCACCATTCTCCGTTCCGTCAATATCGGTAAAGAGAAGTGTGCCGTGTATGCCAATAGCCTCGATTTTCTGCGTAGCGAAATGCCCATCCTCGCCTGTAACAGCATCCAGACCGTAAACATCTTTAGAGGAGATGACAATGCCCTTGATAGGCTTGCCGTCGGCATCTGTAACCCTTCCCTTAACGGTAAAGTGAGCTGTTGGCGTGCCATACTCGCACATCATACTTTCGCTACAAGCTGTAAAGCCGAGCGCACCAAATAGTAGATAGATAAGTCGTCTCATAACCTAAACAATTTTTACAAAGTTAGAAAAAAAGATCATTTTCCGCAAAAAAATTGACATATTTTTGAATTTTGCCCCTCTATAAAAGTAGTAAAACACCGATTTTTAGTTCAAATTGTTTGAAGTATAGATATTTTAGACTAAATTTGTACTACGATGAGATGGTTAAAATGAGCATAAAACTTAGTTAGATATGACTACAACACCCAACCACTACAAGGACATTGCATTTGATGACTTGATACGCCTTGCTCAGCAAGGCGACAAAGATGCTGTGGCATACATACTGCTAACAGCAAAATTTATCAACTACACATTCAACTTTCACCTTCGCAAACTGGCACTACAGTACTTTAAGTATGGCACTGATGAGCTTTTTGACTCTCTTATTAACGACCTCTATATTCATCTTACCAAGAACGATTTTCAAGCCATAAAGAGTTTTAAGGGTAGTGCTCAATATAGCGGCGAGGATTTGAAGCGTATCTTCTACAGCTGGCTGAGACTTACAGCAAGTCGCGAATTTAACGAAGTGCGTCGCAAGCATCTGGGTCGGCCAGAGTGTAATATTGACAAGTGTGTTATCGCTGTGCCAGCCGAGGAGTGTACTTTAGACACTGATGACGAAATTAAGCTACGCGAGGCGATAGCTATGCTTGAGAAGGATGAGCAACGCATAGTTCTTGAGCTCTCTCTACAGCCAGGCAAGGCTGGTCGCTCGGTAAATATCGCCAAAGAGCTTACAGCGTGGCGACAGCAGAGGGGCAATAGCCATGTAGCGACAGAGGCGGATGTAAACAACATCAGGCATCGCGCGTATGAAGCACTACGCCCAATACTGTTAAAGATGGGATTTGAGCGCAAGATGCGCAAAAAAGTCGTTGTAAAAACCAAGAACCGCTAATAGAGTTAAACAACTGAAAACAAAAGCAATATGGAAGTAACTGACAATCTATTAAGTCAATATATCGTAGATAGTGGCAAGCTTAGCGATCAGGAGTTAGAGGCAATTAGAGACTACCTGAGTCGTAACCCCGAGCAGCTCGATATTATCTCAAACATCTCACTGTCAATGAACGAGCTCGATATGGATGTTGATATGAGCGAATATATCCACCCTATATCTGTTATCCCTTACACCGACGAAGAGTTGGCAGAGCGATATGAGAGCAACCGCAAGCACGCCCTGGAGCTTCTGGACGAGATTTTTGTAGAGAGCGCCGAGCAGGAGCATATAGCCAACTTCACAAACCAAACAACAACACAACAGACCTCGCAGCCAAAGACAATAGATCTCTCGCTTGATATAGAGAAGGAGGAGCATAGACGCGTTGCTCAGGCTGCAATTATTGAGTAACAACCCTAAAAGAGTAGCCAAATGGAGAAGAACCCAACTATCGTAAGTAGCAACATCTTCCGCAAGAAGAAGCAGTTTATGCGTCTTTGCGCAGTAGCAATGGTGGAAGATGGCGAGATTAAAGATAAAGAGCAGATTTTGCTCGACAGCATCTACAACAGAATCTTTAACGACACTGAGGGCAAGGATATCATCAACTCCCTCAAGAAAGAGTTCCCAGATGTAGGCGACTCTCCATCTATACTCTATGCACATCTGCTTTGCGCCGACCAGTCTATGCGCCGCAGCATCTTTATGAACATTGAGGCTTTAGAGGAGGAGGATATTATCACTGAGCTTAAGGATATTATGCAGGTTATCAATGCCGATGACTCTGTGACAGACCGCGAGCGCGAGGCGTTCCGCATAATCTGCAAGGTTTTCAAAATCCGCAACTCTCGCAAGCTCTGGAATATGCTCTACAACCTCTCCCAAGAGGAGTTGATGCAGATTAACATTAAGCTTAAGCGTAAAAAGCTTGTCGATGTAAACGACTTCAAGACCATTCGTAAGGCTATTGAATTCTACCATATTCAAGGTCCTATTGTGGATGGCATCTACCATGTATTGCAGCGTGAGCTTACCTTTGAGCGTGAGTATATCTTCCGCAACGACAAGAAGAGGTATCGTCACTCCCTAATGGGTTTTATCACAACAGCGATAATAATCTATCTCTTCGTCTCTTTCCACGATCAGGTTCCAAGTAAAGGCGAGTGCCATCTTGCCCATCTTTTCGTCCAGATTTGCTTGTCACTCTGCATACCTATTATGATGATATCTATCGAGTGGCTTATCTTTATGCTTGAAGAGTATGTACTTAAGCGCCACAAGAAGGATATCAAGGACAACAGTGGCCAAAAGGGGGACGACAAACCTACACAACACCACAGCAGCTCTATACTGGTTATCCTTGTGGCAGCGGCAATCATTGCCGATGTATGTATAGGCATTATTGAACTTAATGGAGAGTTTACCGTAAGTGGTATTACCACAAAGGTTGCCGCAGCACTCTTCCTTGGTTGCGTCTGCTTCTTTATCGGTAAGTTTATTGATATGCACCGCGTACAGAAGTCTATTGATGTAGATGATATGAGCGAGGTGTTAGACAAAATTGAGAAACATCTAAAAAATGATTAATAGAGATATGATAGACTATACCCAACAGATAGAAAATAGTATTCAGGCTCTATTTAGTAGTATATCAGAGCGTCTTTCAACAGAGGATATGGTGCGCGTTGAGCGCGCCTATCTTCTTGCCGCAGAGGCACATTCAGAGCAGAAGCGCAAGACCGGCGAGCCCTATATCATCCACCCTATTGCCGTTGCTCGCATTGTAGCCGAGGAGTTAGAGCTTGGAGCCAATCCTATTATCGCCGCCTTTCTGCACGATGTGGTAGAGGATACCGACTATACTATAGAGCAGATTGGCGAACGATTTGGAGCCGATGTGGCACGACTTGTAGCGGCCGTAACAAAGCAGAAAAAGGCTAAGTATCAGCACTCTAAGCAGGTGGACAACTTCCGCCAAATTCTTGAGTCTGTGAGCTACGATATCCACGCACTGCTCGTAAAGCTGGCTGACCGACTGCACAATATGCGAACACTGAGCAGCATGCGCTCTGATAAGCAGATGAAAATAGCCGGTGAGACCGACTACTTCTATGCTCCACTTGCAAATCGCCTTGGACTGTACCATGTCAAGAGCGAGCTTGAGAACCTCTCATTCCGCTACCGCTGTCCACGCGAGTACCTTGAATTAGAGGCTCTTGTAGAGCGCGACATAGAGCAGAAGCGTCCTCATATAGAGGCATTTATAGCCAAGATGAGCGAGATTCTTACTGCCAAAGGACTCCAGGCACGCACAGAGGTTCGCTACCGCCGCCCATATAGCATCTGGCGCAAGATGCAGGCAAATCACTGCGACTTTATGCATGTCCCTGGACGACACTATATCCGTATAATCTACCCTCAGAGCGAACAGTACTCAGAGAAGGAGTATGCGCTGAAGATTTACGCCGCACTGACAGACTACTTCAAGGAGCGTCCTGGAAGTGTGTCAAACTATATCAACGCACCAAAGGAGAACGGATACCAATCTTTCCATGTCAAGTTACTCCGTGAGCAGGGCTTTTGGGAGGAGATACATATCTCATCTGAGCGAATGGTCAGAAACTCCCGCCTCGGATGCGCCGCCGAGCGTACAGAGCAGAATGTTCATAAGTGGTTAGAGAAGCTAAAGGCTATACTTAGAACTGATGTTGCGGTAAATGGTATTCAGTTTATGGAGGGGGTAACCTCATCGTTCTACAACGACGATATTATGGTCTTCACACCAGCAGGCCAGGGCATCATCCTCCCAAAGAATGCTACTGCACTGGACTTCGCCTTTGAAATCCATAGCGACATCGGCCGCTACGCCCACTATGCCCGCATAAACGGCCGCCTATGCTCAGTAAAGACCCAACTTAGCCGCGGCGACTGCGTAGAGATAGCTACAGACCGTAGTATAGACCCACAACCCGATTGGCTCGGTGCAGTACGCACCTTCAAGGCCAAGAAGGCTCTGCATCTATTCTTCGCTTCACGGCCAAAACTCGAATACCTACGCTGCCGCCACTGCCACCCACTGCCTGGCGATGAGGTCGTAGGATTTAAGGACGAAAAGGGGGATATTACCCTCCATAAGCGTGGCTGCTCAACAGCTATACGCCTCGCCTCTGAACAGGGCGACTCTATAGTCAATGACCTGACATCATTCGCAGAGCGCGATGATATGCTCTACCCCGTGCGTATACGCATACGAGGTATCGACCGCTACCACCTGCTCTCTGACCTGATATTCTGCATCACCGAACAGCTACACCTCTCTATGAGCGGAATTTCTACAGAGACCGTAGACCATATCGGCATCTGCACCATAGACTTTGCTATCCACTCCCTGAGCGAACTGGAAGAGGCTATAGCCTCCATAGCCAATATCGACGGTGTGGACGAAGTCTCCCGAATCGATGTGGAGTAACACATTGACTGTACCGAAGCTTTTTCTATAATAAAGAATTTAAGGAGATTAGTGAAGTTAGGGCATTTAGTGATTTTCCCTAAACTCATTAACTTCCTTAATTTCACTACTTTTAGTACCAGCCCCGCTCTGACGACAAAAATCTGATTTTAGGCGAGGATTTGCCAAGGCACACAAAAAGCCGAGTGCGCAGCATACTAAAGCGTATGTGAGCAACTCGGCTATTGAAGTGTAACGCAGTAAATACCGCTTAAAATCGGATTTTTACTTGTTGTAAGCCTTCATCACAGAGATAAGGTCAAGCACCTTGTTAGAGTAACCCCACTCGTTGTCGTACCAAGAAACAACCTTAACGAAGGTGTCAGTAAGAGCGATACCTGCCTTCTTATCGAAGATAGAAGTGCGTGCGTCGCCGAGGAAGTCTGAAGATACAACATCCTCCTCAGTGTAACCGAGAACACCTGCGAGCTCACCCTCAGAAGCAGCCTTCATAGCAGCGCAAATCTCTGCGTAAGTAGCTGGCTTAGCAAGGTTTACAGTAAGGTCAACAACAGAAACATCAAGAGTAGGAACGCGGAAAGCCATACCAGTGAGCTTACCGTTGAGCTCTGGAAGAACTACGCCTACAGCCTTAGCAGCACCTGTAGAAGAAGGGATGATGTTGCCAGCAGCAGCGCGGCCACCACGCCAGTCCTTAAGAGATGGACCGTCAACAGTCTTCTGAGTAGCAGTTGTAGCGTGAACGGTAGTCATCAGACCGTCTACGATACCGAAGTTGTCGTTAAGCACCTTAGCGATAGGAGCCAAGCAGTTTGTAGTACAAGACGCGTTAGAAACGATAGTCTGACCAGCATATGTGTTGGTATTTACACCGCAAACGAACATAGGAGTCTTATCCTTTGCAGGAGCTGACATAACTACATACTTTGCACCAGCCTTGATGTGAGCCTCAGCCTTCTCAGCAGTGAGGAACAGACCTGTAGACTCAACTACATACTCAGCCTCAACCTCGTTCCACTTAAGCTCCTCTGGGTTACGCTCTGCAGTTACGCGGATAGCCTTACCGTTGATGATAAGAAGGCTCTTCTCAGCGTCGAAGTCAATAGTACCCTGGAACTGACCGTGCATAGTGTCATACTTAAGCATGTAAGCCAAGTAATCTACTGGGCAGAGGTCGTTAATACCTACTACCTCGAACTTGTCAGTCTGATTGCAAGCTGCACGGAAAACCATACGACCGATACGACCAAAGCCGTTGATACCAATTTTAATTGTTGCCATAGTTTTTATAAAATTATAATTAAAAAAATGAAACGTTTTCGTTTGTTCACCAATATCTGCGCAAAGTTACAAAGATTACGCAAAACAGCAAAGAAAATTAAAGTTTTTTTATAGCTATTGGCTTTTAGCCGTTAGCCATTAGCCTTAAGAGGTATCCGCATAGCGGATTTATGATATTAGCCGTTAGCTTTTAGCTGTTAGCCGTTTGCCTTATAGAGGTTTTTAGTCTATATTCTTGCTGTACAGCCAGATTATTTACCACGCGCACGCTTTGCCATTGCCGAGGCAAAGACAAAGTCGTTCAGTTCGGGGTTGTCGGCACTTAGAATGTCGTCCTTAGTGCCCTCCCACCACTTGTAACCAGTGTGTATGTAAACAATCTTCTCGCCAATCTCCATCACCGAGTTCATGTCGTGGGTGTTGATGATGGTGGTGATGTTATACTCACGAGTAATGCTCTGGATAAGGTTGTCAATGACGATACTTGTCTGCGGGTCAAGACCTGAGTTTGGCTCGTCGCAGAAGAGGTAGCGCGGATTGAGCACTATAGCCCTTGCGATAGCCGCACGCTTAATCATACCGCCCGAAAGCTCAGAGGGATAGAGGTGTGGTGCGTGCGAAAGCTCTACGCGCTCAAGGCAGAACTCCACCCTGCTGCGCTTCTCCGCCTCCGAGAGCTCTGTAAACAGGTCAAGGGGCAGCTTGACATTCTCGTAGACCGTCGATGCATCAATGAGCGCACCGCCCTGGAATATCATACCAACATCCTTGCGAATTGCCTTGCGCTGACGGAAATTGAGGTCGGTGTAGCAGATGTCGTCAAAGAATATGCGACCCTCATCTGGCTCGTGCAGTCCCACTAATGTCTTGAGCAACACCGTCTTACCAGAGCCACTACGACCGATAATAAGGTTGGTCTTGCCCGTCTCAAAAGTTACCGATATATCGTTAAGGACCGTGCGACCCTCAAAAGACTTGAATATATTTTCGCATTTAATCATCGCATCAACTGTGTTAGGATAAGGTTGAAAATCATAATCATAATAGAACTCATAACCACCGCCGTCGTTGAAGCCTTACCCACCTCAAGCGAGTTGCCCTTGGCGTAGTAACCATAAAATCCTGAAATTGAGGTGATTAGAAATGCAAAAACAGCCATCTTCACAAGCGAATAGGTAACCTCATAACTGTCAAAACAGTATAGCAGTCCATCAATAAAGTCATTAGGCAACATAATACCCATACGCGCCACCAAAAATCCGCCGCCTATGCCCACAATCATACTGAACGCCGCAAGGAATGGGAAGAAGATCATCGTGGCAATAATCTTTGGCAGAATAAGATACGCCGCCGAATTTACACCCATAATCTCCAGCGCATCAATCTGCTCAGTGATTCTCATAGTGCCAATCTCCGAGGCGATGTTACTGCCCACCTTGCCCGCCAAAATTATGGCGATAACCGTAGACGAAAACTCAAGAATCATCGTCTCCTTTGTCGCATAACCAATCATCATCTGCGGAATAAATGGCGACTCAAGGGTAATAGCCATCTGAATGGTTATCACCGCACCAATGAAAAAGGAGATTATCGCCGTCAGAGGTATAGAGCCTACACCTAACTGCTCCAACTCAACAATCACTCGCTTGTAGTATATGCTCCACTTCTCAGGGCGAGAAAAAACCTTGCCCATCAAGATGCAGTAGCGCCCAAGTGTCTCAAAAAATTTCATAGTATAGCTGTTGGCTTTTGGCTTTTAGCCTTTAGCCTTTTAGTGGTGTCAGCTATGCCGACAGTGTTTATAATATTATCTACTCGCTACGCAGTACCGCCCCTTTTTGAAAAAAGCGGCACCAAAAACTTCTGGCGAAACTCCGTTTTGCTTCTACCGTTGCGGATTGGGAATAACTTATTGCTAAGTTATTGAAATAAAAATAGCTATCATCGCTTCCAAACCAGTTTGACCTCAGATAGCTATTTTTCTTTCACTGCCTACGGCAGTAGCTCCCAATCCGAAAAGCCAAACAAACTCCCAACCCCAATTTTTATTTTAGGCAGGAATTTACAACGCCCGACATAATTTTGTTGTCAGAGTGGTGGATTTATACCCAACCCCAATTTTTTATTTTAGGCGAGGATTTACAACGCTCGGCGACAAATGGCTGCGCAGGATAGTATCAAGACATACAGGCCAGCAGACATTTGGCGCTAGCGGCAGTAAATCCGCCGCTATCACAACAAAATTACTCCTCTTTGAAGTCCACATACTCCCCCACATCATCACTCACTTTGGGCTCATGGTGCGGAACGTGCAGGGTAACCTTGCCGTCCTGAGAGGTGTGAGTTCTGCTGCTGGAGCCTGAGGGGTTAGCGCCAGCAGTACGGCGATGGTGATTGTGGAGCTGGTCCTCCATATCCTTCTGCACCCTACGCACGCGATACATCACTGCTACCCAACCAATTACAGCAATGAGCATCGGAATTATAAGTATCAGCGCAAAGACCCCCAACACCCCTGGAGCAGCTATGGCGAGCATAATTACAAATAGGGTTGTTAGCGGATTTCGCTTGATTATTTCCCAAAGAGTACTAAAAAAATTCATCATAATTTTTGCTTTACACAGTAAGCAACGCAAAGATAGTGAAAATTATTGTAATCTGCTATCCCATCTGCACATTTTGGATATATCAACATAAAAAGGCCCTCCATTGGAGAGCCTTTGTGAGAATATTATATACGGTTTTACTTTGTGTACTCAACCTTAATTTTATAGATATAGCCATCATAGCGTTTAGACTCTCGATAGCATACAAGGCAAGGAGCCGAAGGACTCACTGCAACACCGCTGACAGCGCCGGTATATGTATTCATAGCATCATCAACTGGGTTCTCCTCTGCAGAGTATGTTGAAGTACAATAGATATCACTCTTTACTCCAGTAGACGCCTTTGTGCCTGCTGACAAATAAACATTTCCATAAGTTGCGCTATCCATATTTGAAAAATCAACATTGCGCGACTGAGCCGCCATATCAACAGTTACTCCAAACGACACATTCTTTCCAAACTCTGGCGATACAATAGCTCCATTATAAACATCACTACTAAATGTACCAGCACCAGCAATAAATGCACACTTGTAATAATAGTACTCATATGAAGGTCTGAAGAAAGAACCAACATTTACCTTAACCTCTTTAGTTGTAAAGGATAAACTTCCTGCAAAGCTCCAATCTCTATAACTATCGTTCAAATAATCAGCTACACAAGGCACACCAGTAACATAAACTGTTGTAACATCTGATGCATACTCCTCACCATTTACAGACCACTTAACCACAGCCTTGTACTCGCCAAGTGCGAGGTTTGAAACAGTTGTAGTCTTACCTGGAGTAAGATCTGCAGCCTTATTACCGTTAAGGTAGAGTGCGATAGTTGCAGAGTCTGCATTAGTAAGAACTACATCCTTAACATAGATTGTACGACCATCGAGTGAGTTATCCTTATTGGTATAAGAAGTATAGATGTTACATGACACTGTTGCTGGCTTAGGGTTCTTCCACTCAACATTAAGGATTGTGCGCTTGCCGTTTACGAAGTTCTTTGCTGGAACTGCTACGGTGTAGGTTGTGCCGTCGGTTGCGGTAAGGGTCAAGTTAAATGCGAAGTCTCCCTCTGCGATGTTGAACACTACAGTGTCGGTATTAAGTCCCTCTACAGTAGCAGTTGTGCCATTGCAGAAGTCTGACTCAGAGGTGATTGTAGCCGCGCTGATAGTCTTACGAGCAGCACGACCCTCATCCCAAACGCGAATCTCAAAGGCTGCAGAGTGGTGCTTCATTGCAATTGACTCGCTGCCAATGTTATCAACAGTAGTTTCCTCAACTGTACCTACAAGGGTTGGGGTCCACTCTCCTGTCTGAACGTAGCCCAGAGTCTTATCGGCATTAAGAGCTGCTGCAGGGTAAACAAACTTAAAGTCTGCAACCTCAGTTGTTGAGTAGTTAAACTCCTCTGTTCCGAACTTGCCATTCTCCTTAAGTGAGAGGGTGTTTACAATCTGGTCGCCAGCAAGCTGAAGTGCAGCAATCTTGTCTGTAGACTCCCAGCTCCACTTAAGATTCTCGTCGTATGCACGAGTCTGGTCATCAAGAGCAACCTCCAAAGAGGTTGTAAGGTACTGCGGAGTGGAAACAACCTCCTCCATCATATCTGTATTACAGCCAACAAGTGCTGCAAGTGCTATAATTGCAAAAAATATCTTTCTCATAATCGTCATCTACCTTAAATTAAACCCATCCTTCTTCTCCGTTGTTCTCTCCATCTGGTACATCAAATCCTGAACTGAGCGAAAAGCCCTGCTCGCACGCCATAACCTCCATTTCAATGGTTGGCTGCTCATAAATCTTCTTAATCATCTCTACTATTATTTGTTAGTTAAATATTACCTAATCAATGACTTGCGGGCTGTCCGATTTTAGCCGAAATCGGGGCAAAGGTACAATTTTTAATTTTTATAACACACTAAATTCCTAAAAAATTTTAGAAATTTTCAACGAATCGGCAATTTTTATCCACGAAACCAATTTTTGGCTGTTAGCTATTAGCCATTAGCCATTGGCTCACCTTCGGTGACCCTTCACCGCTCCGCCTCGGCAATTCAAACAAGTTTGATTGCTCTCGGCTTAATCGCAGCGTTAGCTGGCTGACGCAGAACAGAGAATTTAGTGAAGTTAAGGAGATTAAAAAAGCCAATAGCTAATAGCCAACGGCTAACGGTCATTTTGTCGTCAGAGGGATGCATTTACAACGCTCGGCAAAAAAATTAGCACTGCCAACCAAAATGCCATCAGAGCGAGCTATTTTTAGGCTTGCGTAGACTGCAAAACCGGAGCATACTGAGCGTATGTGAGGATTTTGCAGGCAAGCGTAACGACAAAAGAGCCGCTCTGATGGCAAGCAAAAAAAGGGTTGCTTGACAATCAAGCAACCCTTTTTTTGCGGTTTTGTATTTTACTCCTCAGCAACTACAGAAATAGCCACCTCAGCCTTAACCTCGCGGTGAAGCTTAACGGCAACCTTGTACTCGCCAACGGTCTTAATACCCTCAACGGTGATGTTCTTCTTATCAACCTCAACGCCCTTAGCAGCCAGTGCCTCAGCAACGTCAGCAGAGGTGATAGAACCGAAGATACGACCCTCCTCAGCCTTAACGGTGAAGGTGAGGTTAAGGTTCTCAAGTGTAGCTGCAAGAGCCTGAGCGTCAGCAAGAATCTTAGCGTCCTTGTGAGCGCGCTGGCGGAGGTTCTCTGCAAGAATCTTCTTTGCAGAAGCGGTAGCAGCCTTAGCGAAGCCCTGTGGAATCAGGTAGTTGTTAGCATAGCCAGGACGAACAGTTACGATGTCGTTAGCGTAGCCCAAGTTCTCTACATCCTTAATCAAAATAATCTCCATAGTGCCTCCTCCTTATTTCATACAATCGGTTACAAATGGCAGAATTGCGAGGTGACGCGCACGCTTAACAGCCTGAGCCACCTTCTTCTGGAACTTCTGAGAGGTACCAGTAAGACGACGAGGAAGGATCTTACCCTGCTCGTTGAGGAACTTCTTCAAAAATTCGCCATCCTTATAATCTACATACTTAATGCCGAGCTTCTTGAAACGGCAATACTTCTTCTTCTTTACATCAACCGATACTGGGTTGAGGTAACGCAGCTCACCTGCCTGGTTTACATCCTGTGCCATAGTTTACTCCTCTGTGTTTTTGTTAGCAAGCTTTGCACGACGACGGTCAGCGTACTCCTTAGCGTACTTGTCCTGCTTGAATGTTAAGAATCGGATAATTCGCTCGTCACGGCGATACTGTGTCTCGAGGGTGTTGATAAGGCTACCCTCGCCGGTGAACTCTACCAAGAAATAGAAACCAGTGGACTTCTTCTGAATTGGATAAGCGAGCTTGCGAAGGCCCCAGTTCTCCACATTCACAATAGATCCGCCGTTCTCGGTAATGATGCCCTGGAATTTGTCAGCAACCTCTGCTACCTGAGCCTCAGAGAGCACCGGAGTGACAATGAAAACGGTTTCGTAATTGTTCATAATGTTTTAATTTTTAGTTATTTGCTACAATAGCGGGGCAAAGGTAGTAAAAGTTTTCTGAATATTCAAAGGTTTTCCAAAGTTTTTGTTTAATAATCTTTGAATATGAGCAATTTAGGGTTACTCAGCTTTCTCGCAGCAGACTGCTGACGCAGAGATAGTCACCGACCAAGCAAATAAATTTGCAGTCGTGGCCATCTCTGCGCCACCTCCATTGGAGGTGAGAAAGTTGAGTAACCCGTTTTCATTATCTTAAAATAATATAGTATTGACATTCCCCCTAAATCCCCCTTTGGCAAAGGGGGACTTGGTCGTCATAGCGGGCAGATGTTTCTGCCCACTTCTCCTCCGAGGTGCGCGAATAAAGGACAGTGTTAGGCTACGCAGAAAAAAATAATGAGCAAAGAGAAAAAATCTCTAAACTCACTAATCTCACTACAATCAGCGCACCCCATTTTGTCGTCAGAGTGGGGCATATACAACGCTCGGGCTATAAAACAGCGAAGGGTAGTACTAATGCGTACGACCCTTTGCGGTTTTATAGGCTAGCGGAAGTAGATGCCCCGCTATCACGACAAAACTATAGTCCGAGAGCTGGCTTTACCACACCAAACAACAACCACGCAACAAAGAAGGTGAAGATGATGTTGAAGGTCTGTGCGCCAAGGAAGGTGTAGAGGATGTTACGATTCTCCTTTGACACGATATCCTTGAGGCGGGTATCCATACCGATGCAGACAAAGGCCAGAGAGAAGAAGAAGCCTGAGAAGTTCTTTGCCATAGAGGTCTCGGCGAGCTTCTTAGCGGCGAAGTCTGGGAAGATTTCGTAGCTCTGGAGCAGGCTGAAGACAGCTGATGCCAAAACAAAGCCCAGAACAAACTTAGGGAACTTCTCCCAAACAATCTTCAGTGATGGGCGGTGGAGCTTTCCGTCGCCAGCGCTCTTAGATGAGAGGTAGAGGGCGATGAAGAATGCCACAACGCCGATAAGCACATTCTGTGTAGCCTTAACAATCATTGCAATCTTATTTGCCTCGTCGCTATAGATAGCCGATGCTGCGCCTACGCCACTTGTTGTATCTACAGTACCGCCAATCCAAGCTCCGGCAATCTGCTGCTGGATAGTGATATCATCAGTAAGCAGTGGCACGATAAGTTTTGCAAGGTAAGGCATTATATATATCATAGGTACAACGATGATAAGTACCACAGATACGATATAAGAGAGCTTCTTACCATCTGTATTTGCAACGCCCGCAGCAGTGATACAAGCAGACACACCGCAGATTGAAAGGCCAGAAGAGAGTGTCATAGCACTACGCTCGTCTACGCCCATCTTCTTTGAGAGGAAGAAGGCGAACATCCAGACGCAGAAGACCACGATACAGCCCTGAATAAGAGCCAGCGAGCCCGCAGCCAAGAAGTCGCGGAAAAGAATTGTAGCACCGAGACATACAACACCAATCTTGATGAAGAACTCGCCCTGGATAGCTGGTTTAAGCCACTCTGGGATGTGGAAGACATTACGGATGATAAGTCCGAAGATTACAGAGAAGAATACAGCCTCAAAGCCCCAAGCCTTGATAAAGCCAACCTTTGCTGTAAGCTGCGCAAGCATTGAAACGGCAAAGACAACTACAAAAGACCAGAACAATCCACGCAGAGGGCGTGATAGAAGCCTATTACCCACATAGAGGACTACCAGCGCGATAAGAAATAGTGCGCCGATATTAATCCATGAGTCAGACTGGGTCAAATCTGACGAGATTTTAAGTGCATCCTTAGGAAGGAATGTCGCCAGACCTGCAATAATAAGGAGTGGAATAGATAGAAAAGTTACTACCCAGTCCTCAACCAACAATTTCTTAAGTTTACTCATAATATTGATATTTGTTTGACAGATTTACTATTAGAACAGAGCTGTTGCCATCAGATAGAGGCAGTTGCCATTTGGCTTATCGCCCAGCTTGCGATAGTGCTGAAGAGTATACTCTGCCTGCAGACGCAGGTGCTTCCACGGATGATAAGAGATTGCTGCCGAGTAGTTTATCTGGCTACCATCAACATTTACATTCTCATCAAAGTAGTCAAAGCGAACACCTACAGCGCACTTGCCGAGGAACTTATAACCGACCTGTGCGTACACACCCTCAGAAGTCTGGTCGCCAGTCTTTCCGCCGATATACTCACTTCGAGCATAGAGGAACTTATTGTTGAAGTCAAAACCACCACCATATCGGCTATATCCGACATATTTTGTGTTGTTCCAACCATTAATAATTGCTGGGTATTTTGTTGCAAGGGTAGTAGCATCGGCCTCACCCCAGAGGTAGTAACCCGCAATCTTGAGCTTTTTGAGTGGCTGGATTGTAAGGCGCGCAGCGACATCCTTAGTCTTGTTGTTATCCTTGACATTCAGACCCGCACCGTTGAATACTCCAACCTCGTAGTTGATAATGCTGTAGCCATCCTTTTTAATAAAACCGCCATAGAGCTGTACTCCGATATCACGACCAGTAGAGCTGATACCAGTCATATCGCCGCTACCAAGACGAGCAAGGCGCTGAACGGCCTGCGCATAGTTCACAAACTCAAGTTTTGTGGCGTTATAGTCGGTATTCTCAATAGAGATAGGCAACTTAAACTGACCCACCTGCACACCAAACTGATTTACTGGCTGATACTTAGCCCACAAATCGACAATAACAGGGGTACGGCAGAAGTCAATCTGCAGACGATAGCTCGCCTTTGCACCCTTCTGACCCTTGAAAACATCGCCCTGCATAGTCATACGCGCACGGCGAAGGTGAAAAGCAGAGGTAGATGTACCATCCTCATTCCACAGATAGTCATAACCCGCCTGAATATATCCAGAGAGCTTAAATGTGGGCTTGAGCTTATCCCATACAGCTGAACGCTTCTCAAGCTTTGCTACACGCTCCTGCAGAGCAGCGACTTCTGCCTCTGAAGTGGTCTGTGCAGCCACTACACCAAGCACGCAGAGGGAAAAGATAGTAAGTATAAATCTCTTCATAATATTGATTTTTTAAGTTAATTATTCCACATTTGTCACAAAATTAGCACATTGACTCCGATTTTCAGTAGGTAAAAATACCTACTTACAAGCGAACAAAACAAATCCACCAATGGACAACCAAAGGTGGATTTTGTGGTAAATATCAATCTACTAACGGGTAGCCTTAACGGTAAATGCTACTGGTTTATTAGGGCCGATATAGAAGTTCTCTGCCACGAAGCTAACCTCGTACTCCTTAAGATTCTTATCAAATGCAGGCTGCTTGTTATCAATAAGCAGTGGGCGCACCTTGTAAGAGTATGTTGAGAATGGAGGGATAACAGCATAGCGAGCATACCAAGTATCCTCAGAGCCCTCGCCCTTTGTAAGGGTTACAGGGATTGAAGATACATTCTCAAAGTCGATAATAATTTCCTTCTCGCGGAACTTAACACTCTTAACCTTTAGGCAAGCGTGGAGTAGAGGGCGAACCTCCTGCTCACGACCGTATACATTACCCTCAGCAAAGACAGCTGAGCGACGAGCATCAAGAGCTGCGCGAACACCAGCGAGCGACTTCTCTGTAGCAAATACGAGTGTTACTGGGCGGTGAGCACCGTGAAGATAGTCTACCTCCATAAAGAATGGAGCATGGCAGTCAGAGTTTCCAAGCATAGCCAGATTGTTCTCAAGAGCCCACTGGTGACCCTCAGGGGTGTAACCACATGCCATGTTGTAGATCTCGATTGCATCCATATAACCCTCCTTGAGAATCTTCTTGTGAGCCTTATGCATCACTGTCTCATTTGGAGCCTGCTTGCACCAGTTAGGGTGGTTCCACATAAGGAATGCGCCCTGCTTGCGAGCCTCACGAAGACCGGCCTCCATAGCAAGTACATGGTCGTGGTCAAACTCCTCAGCTGCGGCGCAAATCTCGTCGTTATCCTTTACAAAGAGGCAGTTAAAGTGACCTGGAGGCATTCCAAGACGGGTAATCTCACCGCCATGAACAACAAGGATATTCTTACCTGCGGCCTTCTTTGCAATCTTGTAAGAGTAGTCGCGGTCGCACTTCTCCTTAACAAAAGTGCCGTTGTTTACCATCTTCTGATGACGAGTGTCAATATGCTCGGTAATAGCAATAACATCCAGACCCTCCCAGATAGCCTCCTGCACACGAGTTGAAGGCCATACAGAGGCATCAGAAAATACGGTGTGAATGTGGAAATCGCCTGTCAAGGTCTTGTAGCCCTCAATGTCTGGCACGACAATCTTGTTGGGCGTAAACTGTGCAGAGGCGGTCATAACGCCCGCAACAGCCATAACTGTTAAAAGAAATCTTTTCATCTTTGTAAATTTTAGGTTAAGGCAAAGATATGAATTTTTCGCTAAAAACAGAAATTTATCGCAAATTAAATAGCACCGAAGTGCGGATATCATTTGATGCTGCGCCTATAAGGGCTTCAAACTCACCAGGTTCTGCCACCCAGCTATGGCTCTTATCATCAAAGAAACTCAGTGCGCTACTATCTACCGTAAACTCAACCTCTTTTGTCTGACCAGCATCAAGAGCAACCTTTACAAAGCCCTTCAGCTCCTTCTCTGGGCGCATAACTGTCGCCTCACGATCAGCAATATAGAGCTGCACAACCTCCTTACCGAAACACTTGCCGGTATTTGTCACAGGAACTGTAATAGTAACCTTACCGCCCTGCTTGATTGTTGTGCGGTTAATCTTTGCCTCGCCATACTCAAAGGTGGTATATGAGAGTCCGTGACCGAAGGCAAAGAGCGGTGCCACATCCTTGGCATCGTTCCAACGATATCCCACAAGCAGACCCTCGCCATAGTTCTCCTCGCCGTCCTTTGAGAACTGACCCATAGAGTGCGCACCAGTATCTGCAAGCTGCACTGGGAATGTAAATGGCAACTTTCCAGAAGGGTTTACATCGCCCACAAGCACCGCTGCAAGTGAGTTTCCAGCCTCCGAGCCTAAATACCAACCCTGAACAATAGCAGGCACGCGATCTATCCACGGCATAGCCACTGCATTACCTGATATATTGATAAACACAAGTTTATCTGTAACCTCCGTAAGGGCTGTTATCAACTTATCCTGTGAATATGGCAGTCCGAGCTCCTCGCGGTCTGTGCTCTCACAATCCTGTCTCTTTGACTTATTCAGACCACCAAAGAAGAGAACGACATCTGCCGCTTTTGCTGTTTCAACAGCCTCAGCAATAAGCTCCTTCTCGCTACGATCATCAGCCAATCGCTGACCAGAGTCAACGCGCTTGTATACCGATGTAGTATCGCCGACATATCCGCGAGCATAGGTAATCTGAGCGCGGTCCGCTACCCAGAATTTAAGACCCTCAAGCGGAGAGACCTCCTTCTTAACTTTCAACGAAGAGCTACCGCCACCGATAGTCATCATCTTGATTGCATTTTCGCCAATAACGGCAATGCGTCTTGTTTTTTCAAGGTCTATCGGCAGGACATCATTATCGTTCTTCAAAAGTACAATACCCTCAGTACCAATAGTATATGCGGCATCAATATGCTCATCAGAGACAAGCGAGCCAAGCGGTTTATCCGTATTCATCGATGTGCGATACATCAGGCGAAGCACGCGGCGAACCTTATCGTCAAGCTCCTTAGTTGTATACTCGCCACTCTCAATTAGCTTTTTATAGGCATCTGCAAGGTGGTAGAGGTCGTAGCTGTTTGTCTTACCCATAGTAAGGCCGTCTGTCCAAGTACCAAACTCAAGGTCAAGGCCATTTGTAATCGCCTCGCGGGTGTCGTGCGTGCCGCCCCAGTCTGAGATTACCGCGCCGTCAAAGCCCCACTCACCCTTAAGAATCTTATTGAGCAGCAGGTCGTTATGGCAGGCGTGCTCTCCACGAAAGAGGTTATACGCACCCATAATAGACCACGCACCACCCTCAACAACAGCAGCCTTAAATGCAGGCAGATAAATCTCATAGAGCGTACGGTCATCAACAACAGGCTCGGTAGTATGGCGGTAAGTCTCTGAATTATTGAGTGCATAGTGCTTTACACAAGCCGCCACGCCATTACGCTGCACGCCCTGAACATAAGGCACAACCATACGAGAAGCCAAGTATGGGTCCTCGCCCATATACTCAAAATTTCGTCCATTGAGCGGACTACGATAGATATTCACACCTGGACCCAGCAGCACATCCTTCTCTCGATAGCGAGCCTCCTCGCCAATGCTCTTGCCATAGAGTGCTGCCATATCTGTGTTCCAGGTTGCTGCAAGAGCTGTAAGGGCAGGAAAGGCTACACACTTATCATTTGTCCAACCAGCCTGCACCCACTCATCCCAAAGCACCTCTGGGCGAATGCCGTGGGGGCCATCTGTGGTCCACAACTCTGGAATACCCAGACGAGGAACACCAGCAGAGGAGAACTTACTCTGCGCGTGAATAATTGCAATCTTTTCGTCAAGAGTCATCCTTGACATTGCATCGTCAATACGCACCTCAATATCCTTCTCAGGGTTGAGATAGTCTGGCAAAGAGGATTTTTCACCACAAGCAACAGCGCAAGATATTGCGACTACTGCCACAATAAGTCTAAAAAAGGTTTTCATATAGGTTTAGTTTTAGTGTGTTAGAATTTTTCTCTAAGTTTACCCACAAGGTTAGTCTCCACGCTGTGGAGTGTTGAGAGAATCATATTCTTGATAGCCTCGGGCGTAGATTTGCCGTGACCGATAGTAACTACCGCGCCAACGCCAAGCACTGGCGTACCTCCCGCCTGCTCGTAGTTCATACCCCGCCAAAATGGGGTCACAACACCCTCAGATGCGTTTATAGCATAAAATCCCTCAGTGAGTTTGAGCACCGTATTGCCCACAAAACCGTCGCAGACAACCACATCAGCAACATCGCCCGTAAAGATATGCGAAGGCTCAATATTGCCCACAAAGTTATAACGGCCTCGCTCTGCCGCCTGACTCATAAGCTGATAGGCGACCTTCGCCTGGGCATTTCCCTTGCTACTCTCCTCGCCAATATTAAGAAGTGCTACGCGCGGAGCGGATTGACCAAGCACCTCGGATGCATATACAGAACCAATGACGGCATACTGCTCAAGCACCTCGGGACGACAATCAACATTGATACCTATATCTAATATCGTAACTTTGCCACCCCCTACCGTAGGTATGGATATAGCAATCGTTGGTCGCAACACCCCTGCCAGAGGTTTTGCCACCATCATAGAGCCAACCATCATTGCGCCGGTGCTTCCTGCACTTGCAAAGCCGTCAATCTCCCCCTTTGCAAGAAGTTCAAAGCCCACAGCAATGCTCGACTGCCTTTTGTTTCGGAAACTCTCGGCAGGCTGATCGCCCATCTCAATACGCTCAGGAGCGTGGACAATATCAAACAGTTCGGCACAGCAACCCCTTGAGACAAGCAACTCCTCAATAGAGACTCTATCTCCCAACAACACAATACGACAACGACCACACAAAACACCTTGCGCAGCTATCGCTCCATCTACTACCGCCTCTGGCGCATTATCCCCACCAAAGACATCTATACCAATTTTTATCATCTATACCTCACAAATTTAGAAGTTGTTTAATCAAACAACTTCTAAAACCAATAAAGCACCGCTGCCGGTGCTTTATTGAGTCAATGTTTACTCAATTACTCAACTACCTTTTTCTCGATAGCCAGCTTACCACGGTAGAAACCGCACTCAGGACAAACTCTGTGATAGAGTACTGATGCACCGCAGTTTGAGCAAGCCACTACTGTAGGAGCTACTGCCTTGTAGTGGGTTCTTCTTTTGTCGCGTCGAGTAGACGAGACTTTGTGTTTTGGATGTGCCATAATTATTCTTAATATTAAGTTGTTAAAATTACTCCATTGTTCCACTTATGCGCGCAACCATATCGGGGTCACACTCCCCCTCCTTGTGTGCGCAAATCATCGGCAAAGCCAGCATAATGCTGTCGTACACAAATTGTGCGATACTGAACTCATCGCCTCGCTGAAGTGTCACCTCCACCCCATCAAAGGCCTTAGCCTGATCGCCAAAGAGAAGAGTCATCTCAGCCTCAACATCAAGCTGTAGAGTTACATCGTCAAGACAACGGTCACACGGCATAACCATAGTGCCCTCTCCGCTCAACTCAATAACGCTACGGTTGTGAGCCTCCTTATGACCACTGACTGTAAGCTTAAAATCGGCACCAGAAATATCTGTTATCTCCATTGCCTCAAAAAGCTCCATACCCACCTGCAACTCAAACTCAAAGTCGTTTTGCTGCACTGTCTGGGCGTCAATTACATATCTCTTCATATCACTTTTGTGCGCTTTAGGTCGCAAAGGTATAGTATTTTTTTTGATTTTACAAACTTTTTCAAAAATTAGCGCCCACACCAATATTAATATTTGTATAAAATTTGACATCCCTCTTATATATGCACAATATTTAGTGTAGTTTTTCCGTTATTTAGTTACAGAAATATAAAAAATAACAATTATGACACAATATTTTGATTTAACAGGACAGGTTGCTGTAGTTACCGGAGCTTCAACAGGCTTGGGTCTACAGATGGCAAAGGCATTTGCAAATCAGGGGGCAAATATAGTTTTATTGGCTCGAAGATTCAATCTTTTGGAGCAGAATGCAGCGCTAATTTCAGAGCAGTATGGCGTAGAGGTGTTACCTATTGCCTGCGACATTACAGACACAAATGCTGTAGTGGCTGCCGTAGAGGCTACTATGGAGCGTTTTGGGCGCGTAGATATTCTTGTAAACAACGCTGGTACGGGTGCCATTGGCGATGCAGAGAGCATTACAGACGAGCAGTTTAAGCACGAGCTTGAGATTGACCTCTTTGGTACATTTGTTTGCGCTCGCGAGTTTGGCAAAAAGATGATTGCCGCAGGCTATGGCCGCATAATAAACATCGCCTCTATGTATGGTCTTGTGGGTAATATGATTGCAGGCAGCTCTCCATACCACGCAGCCAAGGGTGGCGTAGTAAACCTCACTCGCGCCCTTGCAGCAGAGTGGGGCAAGCACGGCATTACGGTGAATAGCATCTGCCCAGGGTATTTCTATACAGAGCTTACAACGGCGACCCTTGACAGCGACTACTTCCAGAGCATTGCCAAGCAGAACATTCCTCTTGGTCGCTATGGTCGTGAGGGCGAGCTGAACACCTGCGCCCTTTTCCTTGCCTCGCCAATGAGCACATATGTCAATGGGCAGAATATCGCCGTCGATGGCGGATATACCTGCATATAACAAAAGGCGGGTGACTATTTTACTTTTTAGTCACCCACTTCTTGTTAGGAGGTTGAATAAAAAGATGTAGTTTTAGGCTCGCGAAGCCCGAAAAAGCGGAGTTTACTTGGCGTAAATGAGCATTTTGAGGGCGAGTATAACGACAAAATACACTTTTTATTCAGCCTCTTACTCTTTTGCGCGGTACTCCTTAAGATAATCAATCTGGAAAGCCGCCTTCTGCTCCTGATACTTAGCGAGCTTTGAGCCTGAGTGCCAAGTGGTATAACCGCCCGTAAGGCCAGCGTCGTAGAGTCCACGAATCTCCTTCTCAACATTCTCAGCGTTGTACTTAATACCGTTGCGGTCTACATGGCGCATAACATCGTATGCCTGAACCCAAGTACGGACAACGGCTGGTGTTGGAGTAACCTCCTGACGACCCTGCACACGCTCGCCCCACGCCTTGAGAATCTGGTAAGGGTTGTTCCACGGCTTCTTAATGCCATAATAGCCATTTGAGAAGTGGTCTGGGTAAGGCATTCCGCAGATAGCATCTGCGATATTTGAGATTGCAGGCCAGTACTGACCATAGGCGGTCGTATAGCCAGGATTTGCAGCCTCGCCAAAGACATCGACAGAGACATAAGCACCTACGGCGTGAATTTCGTCGCACGCATACTGCACAAAACGCTGTATTGCCTGCACCTTGCTCTCGTTATACTTGTTGTGGTAGTCTATAATATCCTCAACCTTAGTCATTCGGTCTGGGAAGCGGACATAGTCAAAGTTAATTTCGTTAAAGCCAAACTTGCGAACAGCCTCCTTAGCCAGCTCAACATTAAACTGCCAAACCTTACGGTCATATGGACTTGGCCAGTATGCCTTGTTGTGCTTAAATGGCAGTCCTGTCGCCTTCTCGGTAATAGCCACCTCAGGGTGGTCCTTAACAAGATATGAGTCCTTGAAGCAGGTTATTCGACCCACAACATAGAAACCCTCCTCATGCAGACGCTTAACAACCTTTTTGTAGAGTACCTCCTTAGTAGCACCCGCGCGAGCGTAGTTTGTAGGCGAGTAGAGCTTCATAGCCTCAGCCTTATAACCTGGGCACTCGTTATCCTTGATATCTATTGTAAAGGTGTTGATTTTTGTCTGCTTAGCAAAGGCTATGTAGGCCTCAATATTACCCAAAATAGCTGGCGAGATATTGAGGTAGAGCGAGTAGCACGCCTCTGGCATCTTATTATTCTCAAAGACTACGCGCTCTGTTGGGTAGAAGTCGCAACCTATAGCCTCGCCGCCACCAAAAGAGTTCTTTACAGCTTTATGCACCTTGTCGTAAACATCTGCCTTATAACGCTTTAGGGCCTCCTCCTTACTATATACAGTATACTTAGCATAGATATAACCCTCAGTATCGCCTTGGCGAACAATATAGCGATTTACTCGACCAGTTGTGTAGAGTGTATCGTAACCTATAACCTCAAGCTCAGCACCCTTCTCTGCATTTGCGCCGACCTTTGATGTGGCTATATCGGAGATAATAGATGCCGATGTACGGACAAAGATGCTCTTCTCCAAAACCACCTCGCGGTGAGTAGCTACAAGAGCAGCGGCTGGAGCATAGAGCGTCTGCTTATCAACTTTTACAGGCAGGTACTCTGTATCGTTAAACTTTTTACCACCATTTACAACAACATTCAGTGCTGCGCCACGCACAAGGGTATCAGCCACAGAGAGCACCTCGCCCTTTTCATCCGCGGCATAGAGGTATGCCTCTGGTCGCTCTGAAGCCAAATAGCGTGTCTCAATAATCTCCTCGCTACTGCAAGCCACCAATGCCGCAACAGCCAAAATTTGGGTTAATAATCTCTTCATACTCTCAATTTTCACTCTTTTCAATCAGAAAACGCCACAAAGGTAATAAAAAATCTTTAACACTCCTCACTACGGGCTGCCGTAGTATCAATTAGTGTATAAATCTGCGTATACGGCACATCTGTACGACCCACTCCGCGCTGCATCATACCCTTGAGACTATCAAGGTAGGTGTAGTATATATCACGAGGCAGGCACTTATGGCGACGGCAGAGGGTTGCTGCCATACCCACAACCTCGCCCATCATTGCCGTTGTTCGCATCACGCGGACAGTACCCAGAGCGATGTGGCTGACAGAGATATCTCGGCCCGCCATAAACATATTTACAATATCCTTTGAGTAGAAGCAGCGGTAAGGTATCGGATAGAAGCCCATAGGGTCAAGATGTCCGCAAGAGAGGTACTCCTGCCCAGGAAAGCGAAGGCTATTCTCTGGGTCTGGGTAGTGCTGGTCTATATACCACGAAGTAGATGCCGAGCCGTCTGGGTAGATAACATTACTCTTCAAATCCTGCTCGCGCAGCACAAACTCGCCCATCACACGGCGTGACTCGCGCTTTCCTGCCACATGGCTCACCCAGCCGAGGTAACTACACGCGTAATCCTCTCGCTTTGAGTAGTGATTTTTAAGGTATGCCCAATTTGAGTACGCCACATACATTCCGTAGTCGCGTATGCGCTCGGCATCAGCAATCTGGTCGTCGCGCATACCCACCTCCCAGTACCACTGTCCTCGGCGCACAACCTGCACGCTCTGCTCGTCAAGCTTAAGGCCCCAGTCGATATCTGGAAATGGGCGGACAACACTATCCTCAAGGCAGTACCACTGCAGCGATGCTCCCATAGTCATTGTGTCGGCAGTCTCTGGCGCAGAGACCTCGCCATACTCATCTCTTGCCTCACGCCCCATATGTGTCTCAGCTCCCGCAAGCACTGCAAGGTTCGCATCGCCCGTGCAGTCGGCAAAAAGGCGACCCGCAATGCGTATACGGCTATGGTTTATAACATCTGTAGCCACTACGGCGGTTATCTTATTCTCCTCATTTACAACAGCTTCACTCACGCGGTAGCCCATAAATAGTGTTATGCGCTTCTCAGATAGCACTGCGGCAAGTTTCTTCTCATCCTCGTAAACATCTGCCGTGCGGGCGTTGCCCTTCGTTACGGGCGCAAACTCGTTAAGTAGGTAGCCGAGCGATGGGTAGAGACCTATGTTTAATCGTCCGCCAAGACCTACACGCACCTCCGATGAGTTATTGCCACCCAGCACCTTGCGGTCCTGAATAAGGGCTACGCGAGTACCAGTGCGGGCAGCAGCGATAGCTGCGCACATACCCGCCACGCCACCACCAACGACTACAAAGTCGTACGACCCCGCGCGCTTTGGCGGCAGAGGGAGTCCAAGCAGGCGTTTACGAAGAGCGCGGTAAGAGTCAACTTCATCCTTAGGCGCTCTGTTTGACTTTGTCAGTAGTATGGCATCAAACCTGCCATCAAAGCCCGTAAGGTCCTTAACTACAACAGAGTGGCTACCCTGTGCAAGCGTTATCTTTGCTCCGCGCTGCCAGTGCCACTGTGACATCTCATTACCGAAAACACCGACACTCTGTCCATCAACAAAAACCTCAAAAACTCCTGGCGTAGGCGCATCAGACCAATATTTAGTCCAATTTCGTGTGCGGACATAGACATTATACTCTCCCTCTGTAGGTGCTATAAATTGACTCCTTGCATCCGCCACAGCCTCGCCCAGGCCGTGTGCAAGCAGCGGCGTAGAGCCCATAAGATCAAAAAACTGACTATCGGCACTCCAACCGCCATAGTCGTCAAATAGAGACGCTAAAAGAAAAACAGAGCTATTCATCGCTAAAAAAATGTTTACACAAAGTTACTAACCATTTTGCGGTTATGCAAGAAAAGTTGTATCTTTGTAAAAAGATAAATAGTTATGAAGAGGATACTTTTTATTCTGTCCGTTCTGATTGCAGTTAGCTGTGCCAACAACCAGAACGCCGAGAGTCAGCAACCTGAGCAGAGCAATATCTACACCATTGACAGCTCTCTGCCAGTAACTAAGCAGTGTGATTTGGAGTGGATTCTCCGCTACGAGGATAAGTATATCAAGGCTCTGCGCGAGAGGGCAGCGGTTGAGCCGAGTGAGTGTGATGTGATGTTCTTCGGTAGCTCATCAATCCGCCTATGGAAGAGCTTGAAAGAGGATTTTGCGCCGCTGACAGTTGTCAATCGCGGCTATGGCGGTGCTACGCTAAGAGACCTGCACTACAACTACAACACCGTTATGGCGCACTACAAGCCTAAGGCGTTTGTATTCTACTGCGACAACGACTTGAGAACAATGCCAGAGGTTAATATCACCGTAGGCGAGCTGTTTGACCTTGTGCGTCTACTCTTTAAGCGCATTGAGGCGGACTACCCAGATGTGCCAATCTACTTCCTTGCCATGAAGCACTGCCAGCGCCGTGAGGCTATTCGCGACCGTCAGGCTAACTACAACGCTCTTATGCGTGAGTATGCAGAGATTAGCGACCAAGTTATATATGTAGACACCTGCACCCCTCTGCTTACTGAGGATGGAGAGATTGATGCCAGCAAGTTTACAGACGACAAAATTCACCTCAACGCAAAGGGTTATGCCGAGTGGGTAAAAATTCTTAGACCGATGTTAATCAAATAGTTACAATATGAGAAGAGTACTTACAATTTTATGCGCGCTTGCCACTCTTACGGCTGTAGCGCAACGAAGCGGTGGCATTGACGCCGCAATGATGAATCAGATTCGCACTGGATATAAGGGCGAGGCAGCAGATATCGCTGTAAAGAACGCCCTTGCCTCTACGCCAATCTCTACCCTTGCCAAAAATGGCGAGAACCTTGCTATGTGTGACACACACTTTAAGCACCAAGTAAAGACAAATGGTATTACCGACCAGAAATCATCGGGTCGCTGCTGGCTCTTTACGGGTCTTAATGTGTTGCGTGCCAAGATGATAGCAAAGCACGACTTGAAGGAGTTTGAGTTTTCGCAGAACTACCTCTCATTCTACGACCTTCTGGAGAAGTCAAACCTCTTCTTGCAGGGTATTATCGACACGCGCGACCTTCCACTTGACGACCGCAAAGTTGAGTGGCTGCTAAAAAATCCTATCGGCGACGGAGGTCAGTTTACGGGCGTGAGCAACCTTATTACAAAATATGGTGCTGTACCAAGCAGCGCAATGCCAGAGACCTACCAGAGCAACAACACCCGCGATATGAGAATGATTCTCTCGCTCAAGTTGCGCGAGTATGCTCTTAAACTTCGCGAGGCTCGCAAGGGCGAGTTGCAGACACTCAAGACTCAGATGCTCACAAATATCTATGGCATTCTTGTAAAGTGCCTCGGTGTGCCACCTACAGAGTTTGTCTGGACTCGCTACAACAGCAAGGGAGAGAGGGTGAGCAGTAAAACCTATACCCCGCAGAGCTTCTATGCCGAGTTTGTGGGCGAAGACCTTGAGAATAACTATGTTATGCTGATGAACGACCCTACACGCGAGTATGGCAAGGTATATGAGATTGACTACGACCGCCACACATACGACGGCGACAACTGGCTCTATATCAACCTGCCTATAGAGCGCATAAAGGAGGTTGCATTAGCATCTATAAAGGATAATACGGCAATGTACTTCTCTTGCGATGTGGGTAAGTTCTTTGACCGCAAGCGCGGAGTGCTGGATGTTACAAATCTGGACTACGGTTCACTCTTTGCTACCGACTTCCCAATGGATAAGAAGCAGAGAATCAGCACCTTTGCCAGTGGCTCATCTCACGCCATGACCCTTATCGCCGTAGATACTGATGATAGTGGCAAAACTACAAAGTGGATGGTCGAGAATAGCTGGGGTGCAAGTAGCGGCTACCGCGGCAACCTTATTATGACCGACCAGTGGTTTGACCAGTATATGTTCCGTCTTGTTGCCGAGCGCAAGTATGTCCCAGCCGACATTCTCAAGCTCCTTGAGCAAAAGCCTATTATGCTTCCGGCATGGGACCCTATGTTCGCTCCAGAGGAGTAACATATTGCCAACTAATACAGAAATGTGGGTGACTAAAAAGAAAAATAGTCACCCACATTTTGTTCGGAGGTTGAATAAAAAGATGTAGTTTTAGGCTTGCGAAGCCCGAAAAAGCGGAGTTTACTTGGCGTAAATGAGCATTTTGAGGGCGAGCGTAACGACAAAATACACTTTTTATTCAGCCTCCTTACCTATTTGTATAGTAACACAAACTATCTATCCTCAGCCTGATGGCCTGTGCGGTCTACCTGATGGTAGAACTGGGTGTAAGGCACATCCGTGCGGCCTGTACCCTTGCGCATAAGCTCCTTAAGGTCCTCAAAGTATGTTGTGTATACATCGCGTGGATAAGCGTTGCGGCGAGCACATACAGCCGCAGCCATACCTACCACCTCGCCGATAAGTCCGCAGGTACGCATTACGCGGGTAGAGCCCAGAGCGATGTGTGTTACGGAGATATTTCGGCCAGCCATAAACATATTGCTAATATCCTTTGAGTAGAAGCAGCGGTAAGGCAGAGCGTAGAAGTCGATTGGTGTCAGCACACCGTATGAGAGCCACTCCTGATTTGGATAGTCCTTGCTATTCTTCTCCATAGGGTAGTGCTGGTCAATACGCCAAGTGGTAGTACAGGTCTCATCCTCGTGGCGTATAGGACGGGTAAGGTCCTGCTCACGAAGGATATAGTCGCCCATAATACGGCGAGACTCGCGCTTACCAGATACATGGCTCACCCAAGTAAGGTGAGTACAGGTCCAATCCTCCTTCTTTGAGTAGCGGTTCTTGCAGTATGAGAATGTAGAGTAGGCAACATACATACCGTAGTCGCGAATCTTCTCAGCATCAGCAACCTGGTCGTCCATCATACCAACCTCCCAGTACCAATTTGCACGGTGTACAGGCTCTACAGTATACTCATCAAGGCGCAGACCCCAGTCCAGTGAGTCTGGGAAGTCGCAAGGGGTGTTCCAATCCTCGCAGTACCACTCTATAGATACGCCCATAGTCATATCGTCAGCCTTCTCTGGAGCAAGTCGCTCGTTGAACTCATCACGAGCCTCACGACCCATACGGCACTCAGCACCAGCCATATAACCAAGGTGTGCATCGCCAGTACAGTCAGAGAAGTACTTGCCCGAGATTTTAATTCTATTCTGAACGGTCGCCTCCTGAGCCACTACAGAGACAATCTTGTCGCCATCCTTCTCTACCTCAGTTACAGTGTAACCCATAAAGAGTGAGATATTCTTCTCAGCAAGAACGACCTTCATCTTCTTGTCGTCCTGATAGTGGTGCGCACCGCGGGCGTTACCAATTCTATCTGGGCCAATCTCGTTGAGCAGGTAGCCAAGTGATGGATATGGGTCAATGTTAATCTGACCACCAAGTCCAACGCGCACCTCTGACGAGTTGTTTCCACCAAGGACATATCTATCCTGAATAAGTGCCACCTTAAGACCGAGTCGTGAAGCTGCCAAGGCTGCGCAGATACCAGAGATTCCACCGCCGACAACAACAAAGTCGTAACTACCCTTATCCTCTGGAGCCACTTTGCCAAGCAGTGCCTCACGAAGAGCAAAGTACTCCTCAAGACTCTCAGATGGTGTATAGTCCTCGGTTGTAAGGATTATAGCATCACAACGGCCATCAAAACCAGTAAGGTCGTGCAGGGCAACAGTATGCTCGCCAGCCTTGAGCGCAACCTTACCACCGCGCTGCCAGTACCAGTTTACAGAGTCAGTGCCGTATGTTGTGCCGTCGCTCACACCGTCAATCTTTACCTCAAAGATACCCGGAGTTGGGCCATCAGACCAATGCTTTGTCCAGTTCTTTGTACGAACAAGGATGTTATACTCGCCATCACAAGGAACAGAGACAGTCGTTACAGCATCCTTTGCAAGTGGAGTACCAATTCCGTGAGCCAACAGATAGGATGAGCCCATCTGAAGTACAAACTGCTGTTCTACAGTCCAGTCGCCACGCTCAGCAAAGGTCGTTGCCAAGACCATTACTGAATTTGATTTGCTTAATTTCATATTTTTATGTTATTTGAAATTTTGTTACACAAAATTAGCAATAATTTTGACTCTTTGCAAATATTTATTACCTTTGTAACAATATAAACCTAAACAAAAACCGTATGACTTTTATTGATTGGCTCATAGTAGCCCTATTCTTAGGCACGCTGATGGCTATCGGCTATGCCTTCTCTCGCAAGAACAAAGATGTTGAAGACTACTTCGTTGCAGGTCGCTCTATGCCAGGTTGGATTGTGGCTATCGCCGCTACTGGAACGACTATCTCGGCGGGTACTTTCGTTGGCTCGCCAGAGTTGGGATTTAATACAGACCTTACCTATGTGCTCAACCTGCTGGGTGCTATTGTAGGTGGTATGCTTGTGGCAGCGCTTATTATGCCAAAGCTCTACAAGGCAAATACTATTACTATCTATGGATATATCGGTGACCGCTTCGGCGAGAAGTCTAAGCGAGTAAATAGTGCTATGTTCCTTCTCGGACAGCTCTTTACCTCTGGCTCACGACTCTTTATTGCTGCTATTGCAATCTCGGTAATTGTCTTTGGTGGTATTAAGTTTGACTTTATGGTCTACTCAATCATCCTGCTCGGCCTTGTATCTACTATCTATACAATGATGGGAGGTATCAAGGGTCTGCTCTATATTGATACTTTCCAGACACTGCTGCTTGTTGGTACTGGTGTTGTGGCACTTATTATGGTCTTCTGCTCTATAGATATGCCAATATCAGATATGTGGGCAATGCTTACCGATGGTGGTCTGACAAAGGTTCCAGGAGCAGATGCAGGTGCTGTGGCTGCTGATGGTTCACTTGTCGGTTGGCAGGAGGGTAGCAAACTCAAGATGTTTGACTTCTCAATTAACTGGGCATCGCCATACACTGTCCTTGGTGGTATGATTGGCGTAGCATTCTTCAAGGTCTGCCAGTACACTACAGACCACGAGTTTGTACAGCGTCAGCTCGCCTGCCGCGATGTTAAGCAGGCATCAATGTCGCTTGTCTGGTCACAGCTTATCTCACTGCCTATCGTGCTGGTGTTCCTACTTATCGGCTCACTGCTCTTTGTTAAGTATAAGAGTGAGTTTATGGCTACAGGAGTCCCTTCGCAGTTCTTTACGGATGCTCGCGACATCTTCCCGCAGTATATCAAGAACCATATCCCTATGGGTGTGCGCGGACTGATGATTACTGGTCTACTTGCGGCTGCCCTATCGTCATTTAACTCGGCTATTAACGCTATGGCGTCAAGTTTCGTGACGGACCTCTACTTGCCTATCCGTGCAGATAAGGGCAAGGCGGTAAAGGGCGATGCTGAGCAGTTGTCATCTTCTCGTAAGATGGTCTTCTTTATGGGTATGCTCCTTACTGGTTTTGCTATCGTTACGGCAGTGATGCAGGAGGCGAGCGGGCTTAACCTTGTAGACTTCGCTACAGGCGTTATGTGCTTTGCATATGCAGGTATGATTGGCGTATTCCTTACTGCGATATTTACTAAGCGCGGAAATACAGCCAGCGTTGTTGCCGCTATTGTTGTCGGCGCGCTGATTATCATCCCGCTGATGTTCCAGAAGCAGCTTTTCGGTACTCAGTATATTGCTTGGACCTGGTGGGCACCTATCGGCGGTATCATCTCTACAGCAATCTGTATGATGGGCAAACCAGAGAAGAGATAATCTACGGCCCTAAAATCAGTCTACCCTCCCTATCGTCAGATAGGGAGGGTTTTCCACGCTCGGCAAAAAAGCGGAAGAGAGCACCGCTGAAATTAAAATTTTACTCGCTTTTTGCGCTTCAAATCCCTCTCCCCAGCCTGCTCATTAGTAAGCATAACGATAAGGTCAAGGTCTATGTTTGGCTCATCGACCTCGATTTCTTGGCGGAAGGTTTCGTAGCCCTCTGCCTCTATGGTGAGGATATAGCCACCCGGAGGAAGCACAACGCGAAAGCCCTCGCTATCTACCTTGCGCTGGTATTTGAGCTCAGAATCCCACTCTGAGGTAAATGTAACGAGTGCACCAGAGATTGCCTGCGCGCTCTTCTTTGGCACTGGAGTGCCACTTACAGCTGCCAAGCTCTGAGCCTGCGCAGTGACTGCCGCCATAACAAAGAGTAGTGTTGATAGTATCTTTTTCATATCACAAAGTTAATAATTATTTCATCTATATAGAGCTTTTTGGGACGAAAAAGTTAAGAAGTTGTTTTAGTTTTAATCTTAAACAGCCTCTAAATTTCGCATTTTGAAGAAAAATTACTACCTTTGACGATTAGAAAGATTTTTTAACCTTAAACGAATAACAGAGATGAAAAGATTCTTTATGTTTGCAGCATTTGCTGCTATGCTCTTCTCTACGGACTTTGCAACAGCACAGCGCAGAGTTGAGGACTACCCAACCATTCAGTTCTTTGCACACCGTGGTAGCCGTTTTGAGTATGATGAGAACACTATGCTTGCCTTCCGCGAGGCTTATGCTCGTGGTGCACGCGGCTTTGAGACCGATGTCCGTATGACTGGCTCTGGCGACCTTATTCTTAGCCACGACGAGTCACTCTACCGCACTTGTGGTGTAGATGTTCAGACTGAGGACCTTACAACTAAGGAGTGCCTGAAGATTAAGACTAAGTCTGGCAACCCTCTTGCACTGTGTCAGGAGCTTGCAGACTTTTTGGCTGACAAACCTAATATGTATATTGAGTGGGAGATTAAGACCATCCCAGAGCTCTATACAGAGGCTAAGCTTGAGGAGCTGTGCGAGAAGCTGTGGAATATGACTATGCCACAGAAGCCAGAGTCTTCACTCTACCTATTTACATCATTTGACAAGCGCGCGCTCAATGTTATGAAGCGTCTGCACCCTGAGGCTGAGATGATGCTTCTTAAGAGCAAGCCTGCATCTCCAGAGATTCTTATGGAGGCTTACAATATGGGCATTATGCGCGTAGGTTGTAAGATGGACGGCACGACTCGTTCAACAATCCGCTTGGGCCACAAGCTCGGTATGATTGTATCTCTGTGGCCAGGCAACAACAAGGAGGACTTCTTCCTCGGAGCTGCTCTTGGTTGCGATGCTATGTGCTGCGACCGTTTCTTTGAGGTTGCTGACTGGGCAGAGAAGAACCTTCCATTTGTAAAGATTAAGGGTTACGAGAAGCCACAGAAATAATCTTAACAGAGTACGCAAAAAAATAAGCACCGTCCAAAGCGGTGCTTATTTTTTTGGATATTGTAGCATTAGAAAGTCCACTTAGCGGCAAGAGTCGTAGTGAAGCTGTACATTCTGTGCTGTTGTAGCTGCGTATGCCACAACAAGCAGTGCTAAAAGGGTTAGTCGTTTAATAATATTAAAAGTTTAAGGTTGTTGATTACCGCAGAGCATCTGGTAGGCTCTCAATGCGGGTATATACCGACACATTCTGGCTATCGTCTGTAGCTGTCCAGCGCATTGTTGAGGCCCTGAGTTCCACCTTGTAGCGGTGCGACCAGTCAAAAAAGTTGTACTCATCGGTGCCATAGTTTCCGCGAATCACCGCACCAAGCATAGGGTCGGTATCTACAAAGTAGTGTCCGCTACGCTTTTCGCCATACATCGTGCCAATATTCTGGTAGATAGTATAGGCGCGGTCGGTAAGCTCAAAACTGATGTAGACATAATCCCCCTCTTGCAGCGTTGCGCCATTGTCAAAACTTGTCAGCTCCCACACGCCAGCAAGATTTACTGGTGTAACATCTACTAAAGGCTCTCCCTGCTCTGCCTCATTTTTCACGCACGAGCAGAGTGCCAGTGCCGCAAAAAGTAGTGTAATGTATCGTCTCATATTACTCAATTTTTATCTCTCGTTTTGAGGGTGCATACTCCCCCACTATAAATAGTTTCATATTCTGCTGCTTCTGTCCACGAATCGAAATAAGCAAATCGCCCTCTTGGCCCGCCTGCAGAGTCCTTGGATAGGTACAGGCCTCTATACCCGCAGACGAAAGCAGGCTATCTTGTGTTATTGTCACAGCCCTATCGCTGTTATTCATACAAGCAATGCACTCAATAGAATTACTCCTAATCTTTACGCCTGGCTGACGAAGTAGCAACGCTCCGCAAGTGTATGGGTAGTATTCACCTCGGTGGTCTCTACCCGCTTTAACATAGCCCCTAACCCAAATAACGGCTGTAGGTGTTGTCATATCGGCAGCATAGACAGATACCATATGGGTAAAGGGTCCTGGCAGACCTTTGCCCGAGAAAGATATAACTATCTCGCCACTCTCGCCTGCCCGAACTACACCATCCGTCACCTTAAGACAGCGGCAGGAGGGCACTGTACGGTAGGTCATCGTCTCTGTGCCGACATTTTTCACGGCCACCCTATACTCTACCTTATCTGCCTCCGTTAAGCGTCCAAAATCAACTCTCTGCTGCTCCACAACAAGCGCAGTCTTTACGGTCCGAGGGTTTGCAATGCTATCAAGCACCGACCTTGGCACAAGGCGTATCTGCGCCACCGCACCAGCCCAAACAAGGCTGAGTATAAGGGTTAGAAAATTACGCATTACAGCCAACCGTTATCGTTTGCACCACGGCGAACTGTGATTGTAAATGTCTGGCTGCTACCACCACTCGCCGTGATTGTCGCCGCAGTAGAGCCACTCTTAAGACCCTTGAAAACAAGCATAGCCCCGCTCTTAGTAACACTTGCCACCTCAGTATCGGCAATAGTCACCGCAAAGGTCTGGTTATCCCCCTTAAAGTATCTGGCAGGGGCAACAGCCACCTGACGATCTGTTGCAACATATATGTTCGGGAAGCGCATATCTACGCCCGCACCCTCAATAGCTGCAAGGAAGGCCTCGGCATTTACCTGTCCGCCCATACCGCCACGATAGTCCGCCATATTTATCTGCATAGGCTGAATTGGGCCTACATCGGCAACATAACGGCAGTATCTCTTTGTGCCGACAAAGTAGCTGTCAATATCAACTGTACTCTGAACGAGTAGGTTTTTAATCTCTGTAGCGGTAAAGTGCTTGCGCAGCTGTGTAGCGTAACTTATACCCAATGCCACCACGCCCGACACATGTGGGCAAGCCATAGATGTACCCTCCATATATCCATATCCGCTTGGCGCGATATGGTAAGGCAGTGTAGAGAGAATACAGCCCACCTCGCCATAGTTATGCTCACTGTCTACATACTCATAGTAGTAGTCCTGATCACCACCAGGAGCAGAGATAGTAGTTCCTGTGCCATAGTTTGTATATACGGCAGGGGTAAAGTCCGCCGCTGTGGCCGCCACAGAGATATACTCCTCAGCAGCACCCGGATAACCCGCAGCCGCAGCACTCTCATTACCACCCGCAAAGACAGCTATACCGCCCTCAACAGTGCCATTTGCCGAGCCCGCATAGTGGGTAAAATACTCCAGAGCCTCGCGCTCAAGTGGCGAGCCGGCTATCCACTCCTCCTTTGAGCCAAAGCCCGCAGCACCCCAGTCGTAGACATTTGCACAAGGAGATACATATCCCCAGCTACACTGAAGCACCACTGCACCATTATCTGCCGCATACTTTATTGCGCGGACAGTCGAAAGGATGCTTGTTGCCACATTTCCAGAGAATATCTGGCAGCACATAATCTTCACACCGCTATTCTCGCTTCCATTGCCACCAGCGATAGAGCTAATGCCAATGCCGTTACTATTCACTGCCGAGATTACACCCGCCACATGCGTTCCGTGACCAGAGTCGTAGGCATCATCCCAGACAATCTTACCTGACTGATGCACAAAGTTGTAGCCGTATACATCGCCCTTATAGCCATTACCGTCGGCATCTACATCCGAGTGTAGTCTCTCGCCCTCGTTTACCCACATATTTGGCAACAGGTCTGGGTGCTCTACAAAGATACCCTCATCAAGCACTGCCACAACAACACTACTGTCGCCCGTACACTTCTCCCACGCGCCCTGACACTGCACATCGGCATCCTTAACACTCTTTACAACGCCATCCTTAACAAATAGGTCGCCGCTGTTAATCAGATTCCACTGTGCAGGGAGTAGCGGGTCGGTTACACTTGTGCGAGTAGCCGCCATAGCGACATCTAACTTACTCTGTGGCAGAGGTGTTGCTCGGTGTGTATAGTTACGCTTCACTGTTCTATTAACATCCACCTTCTGCACCTGACCAAGGCGGGCAAAGCGGCGAGCAACATCCTCTACAGGAGTTTTACTACTATCAAAGCGGACCACATACCAAAGGTTAAGTCCACTCTCTACTGTTCGCTCCTCAGCAGAGCTATCTACAGCAAAGACGCGCTCAATAGTGCAAGTGCCGATAGTCTCAAGCACCTCGTCTAACTCTATATCGCCACTGCGAGTTACGCGACTACCCTCAACACCAGCCTCGGCAATCATCTGCGCCACCTGCTCAGTGAACTTTACAAGTATCTCATCCGCCGTATATGGTGCTGGAGTGGTAGTTACGCTCTGCTCCTCAAATCTACTGCAAGAGGCAAAAATAAGCAGCAGGGTTAGTATATAAAATAGTCTACTCTTCATCTTCCATCGGTTTTTTCTTTGTTGTATACTCCTTATAATAGTAGTCCATATTTGATGGCTCATTCTCAAAGACGGCAAGTGTACCATTCTTTGCTCTTCCCTCCTGTGGGAAGACAAGGCTATATGGAATCCACATATCAAGCGCAGGGTGGTAGAGCAACCAATCTGGCAAACGGCCATAGAGGCGGTTATGATTTATTGAGAATCGCTTGCACGAAGGCATAACCTTCTTAATCTTGCGGTCTACAAGAATCTGCGGCAGCGAGTCTACTGCATCAATCTCCTCCTGCGTATAGTATGGCACCGTGTCGTCATCCTCAAAGGTCGGAAGTGTACCCTGTAGATAGTTTACCGAGAGCACAAGGGTATCCAAATCCCACTTAATAAGGTCCACTGGGAATGTCTGCTCGTCAATAAAACCTCCCAAGTCTGTACGCACGGTATTACTTAAATCAGTGACCACGCTACGCTGATTGGCATTGAGAATAAGCGTACGAAGTTTAGGAAAATTCTCCTTTGTAAGCACCTCTGGAACTGTCTGGAAGTTATTTGAGCTGACATTAAGATGCTCCAGATTCTTCAGCTTTGCAAGGCTCTTTGGAAGCGAAGTAAGTCCATAACTACCCACAGTGAGTCTCTTGAGCTGTGTCAACTCCGAGATATCATCTCCCAAGTCAAGGCTAAGGAGGAAGGTGTTTGTATTTCCGAAGAAATATAGCTCCTCGGCAGCCGTTAGGTAACGCACCTCATACGGCATAGGCTCCTTGATATTGAAGAAGTAGAACTCTGCGCTACGCACACGGCCTACCATATCATCTGTACACCCCTTCATACTCTTATCCCACAGAACAACATTGTCCCACATCTCCATAGGCTGTGAAGCATCCCACGAAGCCATAGTTTGCAGTGTGCGAGAGATAGAGAGCAGTGCCACAGAGTCGCCCGCACGGCTATCTGGAACGATTGGCTCGGCAGCCTGCTGTGTAACATTCAGATTATCCTGATGGGCGAGCGCAACCTCGCCCTTTGGGCGGAAGACAACCTGTGCAAGTCGCTCCTTTGGCGAGGTGTTGATATCCCACTTAAAGCGAACAGTCGTTGTGCGTGGGCGAGCACCTCGGTTAAGGTCAAGGTGGTGTCGCTCGCTACTGAGCCAACCGGCGTTGTCTGGAATAGCGACCTCAAAGTCAATATTTGACTTTACCGTAACATCAAAATATCGACTATCAAGGCGGTCGTAGTTTGCTATCTCTACTTTTGGCTGCTCAAGTTCAATGGTATAATCAAATCCCTTCTGGTTGACTACAATCTGTCGTTGCTCCCAAGTGTCAAGGTTCTCAATAATAACTACTCCACGGCGAGGTGTTGTTGTAAGGGCCGAATCAATGATAAAGTTACACTCTGTTGTTGAGTGTCCATTGGCAGGCGATACTGTAATCCACTGGTTGTCTGTAGAGGCTATCCAGCGGTTTGACGAGGTGATTGTCTTTGTCACAACGCCGCCCGCTGCCTCAACATCGAACTCTATGCCCTCGGTTGAAAAGGCACTCTCAGTCGTATCTGTGCCACAAGCTACAAGTAGTGACATTGTGGCGAAAAATAGAAATCCTCTTCTCATACTACTCAAGCATTGCGTCACAGTTAAGAATTGTCTGCGACTTGTCATAAATAAGTATATAAGCACCTGCTTGCCATGCGTAACATATATCCGTAGCATCAAAAATGATGTTTGGATTGTCCGATATGTCAAGGTAGTAAATCAGCGTAGATATAGTATCTTCAATCTTGCGCAGGTCATTTGAACCGAGGTAGAGGCCACGCAGACCCTTATGGTTGAAAATACCCTCTGGCCACTCTCTTAAGCAGCGCTCGCCCGCAGCATTTCGCTGACTACGAATGGCAAACACTGTAAGATATGAGCTATCAAGCGGCTCAAATGGGAAGTGCTCAAAGTTGTTGAACGACAGCTCCACGCCATAGAGATACGGCAAGTTGACGGCGTGCATCTCGCGTGGCAGGTCTGTAAGGTTGTTATACGACAAATCGAGAGAGTTCAGGTAGATAGAATTTTCATACTCAAAACTACCCTCTGGAATCTGGTCTATATTACATCCACGAAGGATAATATATGCCACTGTAGAGTTTGTCGTTGCAAGAGCCTTTGGATACTTCGTAAGTTTCGGATTCTGCGCAAGGGTCAGCGTCTCCACCTTAATACCGCGATATGTACCATCCTGTTCGCCCTCAAAGCCATCAATATCGTTACCAGAGAAGTCTACAGATGTGAGTGGCGAGCTACTCTTTGCCGAGAAGATGTTTGGCACCTTCTTCAGACGATTATACCTTACCGAGAAGGCCTCCGAGTCGGCATAACCGCAGAAATAGCCCTCGCTATCGGCTGGCAGCGTCTCAAGCAGGTTATTGTCGAGGTATAACTGCACTGGAGAGACATTTTTGCCTAACGGATAGACCTTTGAAATCTTGTTATAGGCAAGGTCAAGGAGCGAAATCTTTGTCATATTCTTAAATGACTCTGGCAGCTCCTCAAGGCTATTCTGGCGGGCATAGAGAATCTGAATCTTCTCCTTTGATGCGCCGCGAGCAATAGCATCCATACCTGCATAAATCTGCTCGGCACTCCACTGACTATTGTTTGAGATATTGATAGATACAAGCTCTGGCATACGGGCAATCTGCAGAGGGAATTGCTTGAGCTTTGAGCAGTTATAAAGCTCAAAGTCGGTACAAGAGACAAGCTCCCCGACCTCCTCTGGCAGTGTTTCAAGCGCGCCATTGGCAATAAAGAGGTACTGCAACTTTGTCAATTTACCTATCTCTGCTGGCAGAGACCTTAGTCCATTGCACATTGTGCCGTGGTTGGTATCCATCTTACGGATTCTCTGCTCTCCACTCTTGCGGTCTATAATATCGCCCTCTGACATAGTATCGTAGAGCGATGTTGCTGCGATGTGGATATTGTTCTCGGCAAGTGCGCGGGCGCAAGGCTCGGCAAACTGCGTTGCAGGGTGTATAATGCGAAGATACTCTCCGTGACTCTGAAGGCGTGTACGGTTACGCTCCGACAGACTCTTGCTGCTATCAAGCGTAGGGTCGTAGGAGATAAGGTTTGTATCGTTGTGCGTACCCAGATAGAGCTCTATAAGCTCTGTCAGCTGGCCAATAGCTGGCGAGAGGTCGCCACGGAAGGCAAAGCCACTGATATCTATCTTTGCCACGCGACCATTAGAGTGCAACTGCACACCTGGCTGATCACCCCACAAGTCTGGGTCTTTGTTAAACTCCCAATTTGCTCCACGAGGGAAGTTCTCGCCCACATAGCTCCAATTTTCGCCATCAAGGCTCTTCCAAATCTCATACAGAGCGTAGTAGTCCTTTAGATACTCATCGCTCTGGTAGAGTGTCACGCGCACATCCGCCTGAGTTGTCTTGTTATCCTCAACAGTAAACTCCGAGAGCTTTGGAGAGGCATTGCTCTCAAGTAGATTTTTACCGCTGTCGTAGGTCTCGTATGCCACTACGCGATACTTTGCCGCAGGCAGCGAAACGAGCGAGTCGCAGGCTACAGTCGATGTGCGGTATCCCTCAACACTACTCATCTCATTATCCTCGTCAAAGTGCATTGAGAACTTTGCAGGCAGCTTTTCAATCTTTATAGGGTTTGTCACGCTACCCGACTGAAGCACCTGACCTACGGTAAGAGTCACATACTTAATCTCGTCAAAGGTATACTGGCGAGCAACGGCGCGTGTTGGAGCGTTAGAGAAATCCTCCTTTGCCTTCTTGAGCGTAAAGCGCGCACTACCACGCTGGGCAACCTTTACGGTAATGTCGTGGACAGTAAGTCCGCCACTGGTAACTGTAAAAACGCTCTCAGCCTCTGGCGTGCCGGCATAGATTAACTCGTCCGCCGTATCATAGAGAGAGAATGCCACAAGGCGATACTCGCCCGTAAGCAGTTGCAGCTTATCCGAGCGCAGACCGAACTCTGCACCACCCTCTACAGAGTAGAGCGTAAGGGTCTGAGCAAGGGTCGTCTCGCCGTAGCCGAGCGTAACTTTGACTTTACAAGCCTCAGCAAGATAGTCAAGCGTAGGTTTTACTGCGCGAGTGCCATAGCTGGCCTGCTTGTAGAGTTTGAACTGTGCAAATCCATAGTCATCATTGCGATAGTCAGGCTCACTTTTCGTACAGCCTAACGCAATGATAAGTGCGGATAGTATTAAAAGTAGTCTATTCATTACTGAGCAATGTTGAGTGTACAAATAAGTACTATCTTGCCCTGACCAAACTGTAGAGCACCAGTCTTGCCGTTTCCTGTCTGGGCATTCATCAAAATCATCTGATTCTCATCGCTATACTCGTAGCTCAGCCAGCTCTTATCAGCTTCATCAATATAGCCCCACTCCTGTGGTAGGCCCTTGAGCATAGAGAGGTTTGGTGTAGCGGTTGTAAATGTTAGGTGGTAGACCTTCTCGCCATAAGAGGCGTACTTTGTATAGAGGTCACCTGAGGTAAGCTCTACGAGTGTTGAGTTCTGCTGTGCCGCATACTCTGGATAGCTAAACGCCACGCCCGTAGATTGCTGTGCCGCAGACTCGTTATACCTACAGAAGATGAGCGCAAAGACGCCATCTGCATCGGCAAAGGTCACAACACCCTCAAAGTCGCCAGTAAGAGCATTCTTTGACTGTGCAGCCGTAGGCTTTGTTGCATCCATAACAATGCGCACCTTTTCGGAAGCGGTACCAAAAACGGTAGTTGTAATCCACGCAGTACTGCCTGTAAGCTCTACCATTGCGCCCGCAGCGTCAAATGAGTAGCACTTAATCTCTGTATATGGGCGCACAACATTGACATACCAATCCTCATATGCCCACTGTGAGGTGTAGAGCACATCGTAGCCAACCTTTGCTGTAGCAAAGCTGCTAAAAATCCAGTGTGAAGCGTCCAGTGGCTCAATACTTCCACCATTAGCCTCCATAGTCTGCTCGCCAACAATCTCTATAGAGCCCGGGTCGCCCGCCTGCTCCACGACAGTGGCAATATACTGCTGATAGTCAGCAGTTATCTCGCCATTTACAGCGATAACATCTACATCGTTTGTAGCCACGCTCTGTGGAAGGACAAGCACCGTTGCCTTACGCGCAGCACCCTCATTTACAGCGGCAGTGATTGTAAGGCTACGGCTCTGGATAACGCTATCGTCCGTTGCATCCCACGCTGCATAGTCCAGCGTAAGCCAAGCAGGGGCGAGTGTAGGCTGAACAAGGCCCGCAGTCTCGGTAAACTCTACAGCAACAACAGCCGAGCCATCTACAGCGGTAACCGTTGCATTCACGCCACCCTCAACATACTCGCCAATCATAGTGTTGTAGACCATACCCTGATAGTTAAACTCTGTCTTCTCGGTCGTTCCGTCAACCATAAATATCTCTGTAGCCGCAGGGATAGCCACCTTAAGGCTCATCGCCTCCTTATCTACTGCTGCTGCATCTACAAAGCGTAGCACAGCGCTCTGCTCGGTCATCGGATATTTGGCCGCATTGCCCTTTATCCAGAGCTCTGTTGTACCAGCTGCGCCGCCCTCAATAGGTGCAATCCACTCTGGCGCGCCATCTACAATCCAGTTAAAGTTGCTCTCAACCTTCACGCGGGTAGAGTAGAGTGCCATCTCCTCTGGCCAAATCATCTTCACACCCTCGGCAGTAACCTCTGTGGTCTGATAGGAATAGATTAGCTCGCCCTCTGTTGCGTAACTAAAGGCGTTATTCTCAACCACAACAGGGTAAATCTTCATCTCGCGCGCCTTGCGGGCAAGTGTAAGGGTTGCAATGGTCTTAGTTTTAGACTGCATCTTCATTGTCACCTCACATACACGGTCAGCGTCAAACTCCTCAACATCAGCAACTGCAATAACCACATTGTGCTTACCGGCCTCGCCACGAAGGGTGTAGACAGCATTTTCGCCACTCTTAATGTGGAAATAAGCCGCTGTAGCCTCTGGCACACTGACCTCCCACGCCATATTTGGCTCAATAGCAAGGGTATACTCACTTCCGGGTGCCACAGTCGCGGTCACAGCCTCTGGAAAGGCTGGCTCCTCAACATCTGGCGTTGGGGTCGGTGTAGGCTCCTCCGTAGGGTTATCTACAGGGTCTGTTCCACACGCCACAAAAATCATTGACGCAGCAAGCATCAGGCTTGCCAAACTAAAAATCTTCTTCATATATCTATTTTTGTTAAAATCCCTCTCGTTTAAGTCTTTCTGCCTCCTCATCTGATATCCACTCAAGGATATTGTAGAAGTGGCCTACCGTGCCGATAGGCTCGCCCAACTTCTCAACATATACATGGAGCCACAACACCGCAAATCGCTGGCAAGAGTTGAAGTAAGAGGCATATATCGGACTATCGTCGCCAAGGATATGGTTATCGCCCAAAATCTGCCCAAAGACCGACGCCTCATCGCTCAACACCTGGTCGCTATCCATCGTAATGCGTGGCTCGGCAGGGTCTGTTCCATCAAAAGTAAGGGTAATATCATAGCCATTGTAGAAGGCATCGCGGATAATTATCATATCGGGCTCTGTAGGGTGCGCCTCGGTATAGACAACCTTCTGGTAAGAGGCATTCTCGCCCGGATAGTCACGCAGAAGCAGTGACGAGAGCACTGCATAACCCGTAAAGTTATTGCGGTCATAAGGACAGCTCTTATACATTACGACCTTTGTCATATCCGAGTCCTTATAGAGGTCCCACTTCAGTGCGCTATTCATCACAAGGCGCAGTCTGAAGCCGAGCGAGTCGGTAGCCCCGATATTGTCGTAAATACCCTCAACCTCAACATTTGCGGATGTTTTACCCGCAGGGATTGTAACGGTATTTGAGACAATGCGGTAGTGCTTACCCTCAACGGCATTGCTCCCCGCATCTACAACCTCAACGCCGAATGTGCGGTCATAGTCGCGAGCAACGGTTGAGGCAATAGGCACACTAAAGCGGCTGTTGCTCTTCTCAACCATATTTGTTGATAGGCTGTCGGCAAACATCACATACTCCGCATCGCTATATGTGGTATACTGCTCCTTACAACTGCAGAGTGCCAAGAGCACTAATATATAAATAGGTAACTTTCTCATATCCTAATTGCTTTCGTTTGGTTGAACAAGTGAGCCCGGAGCCTCAATCTCGTGAATAGGTATCGGCCAGACAAAGAGCGGGTCGTCAGCCTTTACGCTCAAGCTACTACCCTCCGTTAGAGAGTTAGACTGCGGGGTGCGGGTAAAGCCCTCTCCACCACGATATAGCTCTCCCCAACGCTTGAAGTCGTGCAATCGGAAACCCTCCATATAGAGCTCCCTCACACGCTCGGCAGCAATCTGCTCAATATAGTTATCCGCCGTAAGGTTAACTCCGCCACCAGAGACTATACGCGAAGCGCGCAGTGTATTGATATCCTTTGTCGCTGCCGAGAAGTTAGGCGTCTGCTGACGACAGAGGGCCTCAGCACGGATCAGGTACTGCTCAGCAAGGCGGAACGGCTTTGGCATTACGGTGTGATAAATCAGTGCATTGTTTATAAAGTCTTGATTTCCAAAGTACTTTACAAGCAGCGGCCACTGCAATCCGTGATTATAGCCTGTCGGCAGGGTGTAGAAGTAGCTACTGTAGCGCATATCGCTATTAGAGTATAGGTCAAGCACCCACTGTGCAGGCACATAGTCTGGATAGTAGTATGTATAGTCTACATTAAAGCCCAAGAACGACTGACCCAGTGCGCCACCATACGATGTTGTGGTAAAGCCGATGCGCCAGATAATCTCTGTAGCCACATCGTAGTTCCACATATAGTCAAAGTAGGTCATATTGTTTGTATAGTAGCTCACAGCCGAACTCAGCGCGAAGTTACGACTCTCAATAAGCTCTGTAGAGTACTTAACTGCGCTCTGCCAATCCTCCATATAGAGGGCCACGCGGGCGTGGAGTGCAAGGACCATTGCGCGGGTGACAAAGGCACTACTGTAGGCGTCATTATCCTCATCAAGAAGCTCCTCTGCACGCTCCAAATCCTTAATAACCTGCTGGTAAGAGTCGTAGAGCGATGCACGAGGCAGTGGTTGCTTATCAAGGGTCGTTGTACGGAGCACGACACCAAGCTCTCTCTCTGCCGTCTCTGGCTTATAGGCCTTACAGTAGCACTTGAGCAGCTCCGAGTATGCAAGGGCGCGAATAGCATAGACCTCGCCAGTGTAGGTGTTAAGGTCGTTAAGTTTATTCTCATCCGTCGTTGCTGCCACTACGCGAGGCACATAGTCAAGGTAGAAGTTGCAAGAAGCAATAATCTGATACAGAGAGGCATATACGCTCTCAATCTCGGAAGTTGTAGAGCGAATTGTCCACAACCAGAAGTTGCCATAGGTATTTGAATAACCATCTACGGCATACACAAGGTCGGTCTGCAGGTCGGGCAGAATTGTAAGGTAACCGCTATAGAGCGCACTACTCTTAAGTAGCGAGTATATGCCCGTAACGGTCTGCTCGGCATCGTCAAAAGTCTGCATAGCCTGCTGCTGTGGGATAGCCGACTGAGGTACCTTGTCAAGGCACGATACGGCACAGAGTGCTGTAAGTGCAACAAATAATATCTTTACATTTTTCAACATATCCACACATTTAGAAGGTTATATCAATACCGAAAGTGAACTGGCGCGACATTGGATACTGCGCCGCATATAAATTTGTCGTTCCCTCAGGGTCAAGACCCGAGAAGCGAGTGAATGTAAAGAGGTTCTGCGCCTGTGCGTATACTCTAACTCCAGAGAATACCTTTGTGCGGCGAATAGCCTTATCTGGCAGCGAGTAGCTGAGCATCAGGTTCTTAAGTCTCAAGAATGAGGCATCCTCAAGCAGTCGACTGTCAAACTCTGTATATACTCCGTGGCGAGGGATGTCCGTAACATCGCCCGGCTTCTGCCAACGCTCCAGCAGGCGCGAAGATTGGTTGTAGGATGCAAAGCGACCATTTGACTCATCAAAATATCGGTCATTATTTAGCATCCAGCGGTCTGCCACCCAGCTAAACTGCGCTGTAAGCTGAAGGCCCTTCCACTGCAGTGCCGTGCCAAAACCTCCCTGCCAAGGGGCTATGTAGCTCTTGCCAACAAGCACCTTATCCTCATCGCGCAACACTGTTGTCAGCTCGCCATCCTTTGTATACCACAGCGCATCTCCATTGGCAGGATTTACACCTGCATAGCGGTTGATGTAGAACTCGCCAAGTGGATGACCCACAACAAGTTTTGTGTTTGTGCCCGAGCGCTCATACTCCTGAACGCCATTATAGAGCTCTGTAATCTTATTGTTGTTGTACGACACATTTGCATTTACCGTCCACAGGAAATCCTTTGCCGAGAGAAGCGTGCCCACGACATTCATCTCAACACCCTTATTTACCATTGCGCCCACATTATCCCAGTAGTATCCAAAGCCCGAAGTTGAGTATGGCTCTGGCACCTGCATAAGCATATCAGAGGTGTGTTTATAGTAGAGCTCAAGGTCTACATTTAGGCGATGCCAAAATCCGAAGTGCAGGCCGAGGTTTGTTGTCCACGGCTTCTCCCAGCCCAGTCGCTCATTGCCAGGCTGCATAAGTCCTACGCCCGCATTGCCGACATAGTCTACACCACCACCCACAAGGGCAAGATGCTCATAGTTCGGTATTGACGAGTTACCCGAAGTACCCGTAGAGAGTGATATCTGCGCATTTGTAAGCCATGTTTTAGCCGTCTCCACAAATGCCTCGTTGCGCATATTCCACATAAAGCCGACACTCCAGAAGCCTGCCCAACGGCGAGAGGCTCCAAAGCGGGAGCTACCGTCTGTACGCACCGAGAAGTCAGCAAAGTAGCGGTCGTCGTAGTTATACTCGCCACGACCAAAGAAGGATACAAAGCCGTAGTCCGAGTCTGTAGTATCGCCCCACGAGTTGGCGCGCGTACCAGACGAGAGGTTTGTCAACTTATCATTATTCTGACCCGCCGTAAGGAGATTAAACGCCTCGTAGTGGCTATCCACGCCCTCCTGACCAATGAGGAAGTTGAAGTTATGAACTCTGTCAATGTCAAAGCGGTAGTTTACAGTATTTGTGATTGTCAGGCTATAGCTATCCGTAGAGCTACGCGAAGCAGAGCCTTGACCCTGATTTGGTGCATAGCTTGGCAATGACTGCCCAAAGCCGGTTGTATGTGAGTAGTCTATACCAAACTGCGTCTTCAATGTCAGCCCCTCAATAGGCGTTGCCTCGGCAAACTGTGTAGAGAGAACCTTGTACTTCTTGAATGTCACTGGGTTATGCTCAAGCCACTCAAGCGGGTTTTGTCCATTTCCGCGCCAGCTACCGTCAGCAATAGAGGCTGTAGTTCCATCTGCGCGATATGGATTCCAGTATGGCATCATAAATCTTGCTGCCGAGATTGGCGTTACAAGGGTATAAGCACCCTCATCCGCCTGCTGAATAAGCTGATAGTTGAGCATATTGCTCACACCTATTTTGAGCCACTTGGCAGCCTTGCGCTCAAAGTTCTGACGGGTAGAAAATCGCTTGAATCCAGAGCCCAAAGCCGTTCCCTGCTGGTTGTAGTAGCCGCCCGAAACATAGTAGGATGTCTTGTCGTCTGCACCCGACACAGCAAGCTCGTAGTTCTGCAGCAGAGCCGACGAGTTAAAGACTACATCCATCCAATTTATATCTGTCTGCGAGAGTACTGCGTAGTTCTGACCCTCATCCATACCTATCTGTCGCTCATACTCAATGCGCTCGGCGGTATTCATAAGGTCCCACTTACCACAAGCCACCTGCGAGACGCCCAACTGCATACGATACTCAATACGAGGACGCTCGGCAGCCTTACCGCGCTTCGTAGTAATAACAATAACGCCATTTGCCGCACGCGCACCGTAGATAGATGTTGAGGAGGCATCCTTAAGCACTGATATAGACTCAATGTCTGCGGGGTTGATTGTGTTAAAGTCACTTGCCGCAATAGGCACTCCGTCAAGGATATAGAGCGGAGCGGTGCCAGAGTTGATTGAGTTTGTTCCGCGAATAGTCATCACCGCCGCTGCGCTTGGCTCGCCCGTGTTGAACATAACCGTAAGGCCTGGCACCTGACCCTGCAATGCCTGGTCAAAGGCCGCTGTAGGGGTCTTCTCAACCTTCTCCATCTTTACAGTTGAGACAGAGCCTGTGATAGTTCCCTTCTTGCGCACGCCATAGGCAATAACAACAACATCGTCAATAGCCTCAGTCTCAGGCTGCATAGTAATGTTGTGCGTAATGTTTGTCTGTGATGCAGGTACTCTCCATACTACCTCCTTATAGCCCAAAAAGGAGAAGGAGATAGTGTTACCCACGGCAGCGTCAATAGAGTAAGTACCGTCAAAGTTGGATGTCACTCCCTGCATCGTCTCTAACACAACAACCGCCACTCCGAGTAGCGGTTGGTTGTCCTCAGCAGATACTACCGTACCGCTTACCGTCACGCGACCAGCAGCCACTTGCGCAGCAGCTGGAGAGTATACCGTAAGGCTCAACAGTAGTATGCCGATTAAAAGAAAAAATTGTTTGAGTGAGTTCATAATCGGCAAAGGTAGTGCTTTTGTACGAAAGTACAAAGGTTTTCGCCCAAATTATTACTCTCCAAAGTGCCACAGCGCACCGTTTCCCCTGCCAAATGAGAGCTCCTTTGCCTGCTCAATGGCCTTTGTTACATACTCTTTTGCTAATCTGACAGCGCTGTTAAGAGCATATCCGTGCGCCAAAAAAGTGGCAATAGCAGAAGATAGAGTACAACCCGTGCCGTGAGTATTACGACTCTCAACTCGCTGACTGACAAAGGTATATATCTCGCCACCACTACACAGCACATCACACATTGTACTATCCAACAGATGCCCACCCTTGATAAGCACTGCCGTTCTGTACTGCTCGGAGAGCTCCTTTGCAGCTCTTTTCATCTCATCCACGCTGTTAATCTCACGCCCGAGCAAAACTGCCGCCTCGCGCAGATTAGGCGTCACAAGCGTAGAGAGTGGGAAGAGACGACTTACGAGCGTCGCAACAGTCTTATCCTCAATAAGTTTTGCACCACTTGTCGCCACCATAACAGGGTCACAAACTGTATACTGCGCAGTGTACTTCTCAATCACATCAGCCACAGCCTTAACGACCTCACTATTATGCACCATACCGATTTTCACGGCCTTTACATCCAAATCCTCAAAGACTGCAACAGCCTGATTTCTAACGGCATCGGCAGTGAGAGGAACAATATCTGTCACCCCCATTGTATTCTGTGCCGTAACGGCGGTAATTGCCGAGGCAGCAAAGCCACGCAGTGCCGAAATGGTCTTTATATCTGCCTGAATGCCCGCGCCACCGCTACTATCAGACCCTGCAACAGTCAGCACCACAGGTGGCGTAAGATGATGCTTCCACGCCGCGCCAAGCATCGCCGCGCCACCAAAGCCTAAAGCCTTAAGCCTCTGAAGGTTATTCATCGTAACTCCGCCCAGTGCATAGACCTTACTATCAATTACTCCGCTATCACGAAGTGCCTCAAGTTCATCAGCAGAAAAGGCCGAGCGATACCCCTCCTTAGATATGCTGTCAAAGATTGGCGAGAGAAAAACATAGTCGCACTCGGCTTTATACCGCACAACCTCCTCCGCCGAGTGGCACGAGCGGCTAATTGTTCCCCGAAAAGAGGTCGGCACAGTGCTATTTCGGCTATTCAGATGCACACCAGCAAGCGAGTATTTTACCGCCAAATCAAAGTGGTCGTGCAACACTATACGGTCGCGATATTTTCTCAATGCACAGAGAAGGTGTTCCACCTGTTCTGCCGTAGCATTTGGCTTACGGATATGCAGGATATCCACCACATTTTCAAGCAGATATATAGCCTCACGAATCTCCTCAACATAGAGTTCTGGGCGAGTGATAGCAAGTAGTCTCATAGTTCAAAAATTTCGCAGTTCATCGTTCTTAAATCGACCCTCCACAGTCGGTTGTACAGCACAGTGCCATAGCCGCAGATAATCTTCAGGCACTCCGACACCTCGGCTGCCGCAACAACCCCTGCCGTAGCGCCAACAATCCCCTTTTCTGTGCTCTGGTTAGGCTCAAAAATCTCACTATAGCGGTGTGTTCTATCGCCCCAAAAGACCGACACCTGCCCCACAAAGCCCTCCACAGCCCCGTGTACAAAGTGTTTATTCTGCTCAGCACAAATGCTCTCTGCTACAGCCCGCACAGCGTAGTTATCCGCCCCATCAACGACAATATCGTAATCGGAAATAATCTCTGCCCCATTCTCTGCCGTAAGGAAGGTGTTGTACGAAACAACCTCAACCTCGCTATTCATCGCCCTCAGTCTATCGGCTGCAACCTCAACTTTTGGTCTTCTGACATCCTGCTCGCTGTAGAGAATTTGGCGATGTAGGTTGCTGACACTCACGCTGTCGCCATCAACAACTCCGACCTTTCCCACTCCAGCCGCCACAAGGTACTGAGCCACGACTGCACCCAGTCCACCAACGCCCACAACAAGCACCTTTGTGCCCTTAATCTTCTGTTGCCCCGCCTCGCCTACTTCCGCGAGGGCTATCTGTCTTGAGTATCTCTCCATAGGTCAAAAGTTCTATCCCAATCTTTCCACACAACCTCTCTACCTAACCTCTTCAGCGCATCAGCCACCTCTGCGGGCGAGCGGTCGTCGCTTACCGAAAACTGCTCAAGCGACTGCGGATAGGTCGCATAACCACCCGGGTCGGTCTTGCTACCCGCGCTTACGGTCGTAACGCCGAGCGTTGCCATATTATCCCTAAATGCCGCCTGCTCGCGCGTAGAGTATGATATATCCACATCGTGGTCAAAGATTCTAAAGGCAAAGGTTAGCTGCGCAAGCTCCCTATCGCTCATTACCACATTTGGCTGAAAACCACCATTTTCAGCAGGGCGCAGACGCGGAAAGTTTACCGAGTAGCGCGTTCTCCAGTAGTGACGCTCAAGGTATCTGAGATGGTGGGCAAGCATTGTAATATCAGTCCGCCAATCCTCAAGGCCGATAAGTACACCCATACCGATAGAGTGGACCGCCGCCTGCCCCATACGGTCGGGAGCATTGACTCTCCAGTCAAAATTAGCCTTCATCCCGCGAGGGTGGTAGATATTGTATCTACTGCGGTTATAGGTCTCCTGAAAGCAGATTACCCCATTGAGGCCACTGCCTTTAAGGCTCTTATAATCAGGCGTATCCAGCGGCATAACCTCAATTTTCACATTATCAAAATATCGCTTGGCAATCCTCACTGCCTCGGCTATATACTCCACCCCCGCGCGATATGGATTCTCGCCCGTAACGAGCAGGATATTCTCAAAGGGGGCAAGAGCCTTAATAGCGCGACACTCCGCCTCTATCTGCTCCGCTGTAAGAATTGTTCTGGGGATGTGATTCTCGGCGTGAAATCCGCAGTAGAGGCAAGAGTTGATGCACGAATTTGTTAGATAGAGCGGAATAAAGAGGCTCATAGTCTTGCCAAATCGGGCATATGTATACCTCTGACTCATCTGTGCCATAGGCTCAATATACCCCTCCGCAGCAGGCGAGATAAGAGCCATAAAATCCTCTATATCACACCGTTCCGCACGAAGTGCACGAACAACATCCGCCTCGGTCTTGCCGTATATCCGCTCTGTAATCTGCTCCCATTTTAGGGTATCTAAATAGTCTGAAAACATCATTTTTTCAATTCGTGAGACAATCTAATAGCGCAGAAATTTGGTCCACACATCGTGCAGAAGTTACCCTCTGTTTTTCCGCTCTGCTTGAAATATTCAAAGGCCCTCTCTGGGTCAAGCGAGAGGTTAAACTGGTCGCGCCAGCGAAACTCAAAGCGCGCCTTGCTCAGTGCATTATCGCGAATAACTGCCCCGGGGTGTTGCTTGGCAATATCTGCTGCGTGTGCCGCGATTTTGTAAGTTACAATGCCCTGCCTAACATCCTCAACTGTTGGCAGACCGATATGCTCCTTTGGCGTTACATAGCAGAGCATAGCCGTACCCAACGCCCCTATCTGCGCTGCGCCTATGGCGGATGTTATATGGTCATATGCAGGCGCGATATCGGTAACAATAGGTCCTAAAGTGTAGAATGGTGCGCCGTGACAAAGTTCTATCTGTCGCTCCATATTCTTACAAATCTTGTGCATAGGCACATGCCCTGGCCCCTCTACGAAAACCTGTACATCTTTTGCCCACGCTCTGAGGACAAGCTCGCCAAGAGTCTCAAGCTCAGCAAATTGCGCACGGTCATTGGCATCGGCAATAGCTCCTGGGCGCAGTCCATCGCCAAGCGAGACGGCAACATCATACTGCGCAAGGATGTCGCAGATATCGTCAAAGTGCTCATAGAGGAAGTTTTCTCTATTATAAATCTTACACCAGCGGCTCATAATGCTACCTCCGCGCGAAACAATACCACAAAGGCGCGATGAGGCGAGGTCTACATTCTTAAGCCTTACTCCCGCGTGGATAGTAAAGTAGTCCACGCCCTGCTCACACTGCTCTATAAGCGTATCGCGATAGACCTCCCAGCAGAGTTGCTCAACATCGCCACCGACCTTCTCAAGTGCCTGATAGATAGGCACAGTACCTACTGGCACGGGAACGGCCCGTAGAATACGCTCGCGCGTAGTGTGTATATCGCTTCCCGTAGATAGGTCCATAAGCGTATCACAACCCCACTTGCAACTGTTAATAGCCTTCTCAACCTCGCTATCAATATCAGAGCTTGTTGCCGAGTTGCCTATATTGGCATTTATCTTGACTAAAAAGTCCGTTCCGATAATCATCGGCTCGCACTCTGGGTGGTTTATATTTGCAGGTATTACCGCCCTACCTGCAGCCACCTGCTGTCGGACAAACTCTGGCGTTATGTGGCTCTCAACGCCACACTCTCGGCAATTCATCGTCTCACGAATGGCGACATACTCCATCTCGGGCGTAATAATACCCGCACGAGCTAAAGATAACTGCGTCAATGGCTTACCCTCCTTTTTTCTGTTCTCTATCCACTGCTCGCGGATGCGCACGACACCCTCTGCATTTGGGTCGGTATATGCTCCGCCCGTGTCGTAGATATAGACTGGCTCATTTGGTTGGGCGACTCTCTGCCCATCTACCACCGTAACTGTAGGGGTAAGCACCACGCGCTGCATACCGACCCTCACTTCTGGGTAGATTTGACCACTGAGATATACCTTCTCGCGGCCAAACTCGCTATTATGCCCCTTCATCATCCCAAAAATGATGTTAGTGGCGAGGATGCCTCCGCCGTAAAGTTATCAATTCTGCGGCCCAAGCCCGCCATATATGCTCGTCTGCCCGCTACAACCGCCTCACGGAAGGCCACTGCCATAGCTACTGGGTCTGCCGCCACAGCGATAGCGGTATTTACCAACACCGCATCGGCACCCATCTCCATAGCCTCAGCAGCGTGACTCGGTGCGCCAATGCCTGCATCTACAACAACGGGCACTGTCGCCTGCTCAATGATAATCTTCAGAAACTCGCGCGTCTCAAGACCTCGGTTGCTACCTATAGGCGCACCAAGTGGCATCACTGCCGCAGCACCCACCTCCTCAAGTCGCTTGCACAGCACAGGGTCGGCTGCGCAGTATGGCAGCACCGTAAAGCCCATCTTTACAAGCTCCTCGGTAGCCTTCAGCGTCTCCACAGAGTCGGGAAGTAGATATCGCGGGTCGGGATGAATCTCAAGCTTGAGCCACGATGTGCCAAAAGCCTCGCGCGACATCTGCGCCGCAAAAATAGCCTCCTCAGCATCCCTTACGCCTGAGGTGTTTGGCAGCAGCTGTATGTTAGGCATCGCTACACTCTGTAGCATATCATCCTCACACTCGCCTAACTCCACGCGCTTCATTGCAAGGGTTACCATCTCCGTTTCTGAAGCCTTAATCGCTTCGGTCATAACCTCATTTGACGAAAACTTTCCCGTTCCCAAAAATAGGCGCGAGCTGAACTCACGACCTCCAATTACAAGCTTTCCCATAGTTTTATAATTTTACTCATTTCACACTCTGGATTATCAGCCCTTAACACACTGCCACTTAGTGCTATACCATCTACGCCCGTCTGCTTTAGAGCGGGCAAATCCTCAGCCGTAATTCCTCCTATAGCCACTATCGGAAGTGTTATATTATGCTCTCGCATCTGCCTGACAATATCCCGATAACCCTCAAGACCAAGTATAGGACTTAACCGCTCCTTTGTTTTGGTAAAGCGATACGGCCCACAGCCGATGTAGTTACCACCCGCCTTTGCTATAGACAGAACATCCTCAAAGGTATTTGCCGTACCGCCAATAATGGCATTTGGTCCCAAAATGTCTCGCGCCCAGGCTATCGGCATATCGTTCTTGCCAAGATGCACCCCATCGGCAGATATACGATGGGCAATATGCACATTGTCGTCAATAATAAAAGTCGCGCCATAGTCGCTACACATCTGTTTAACAATCAGTGCTGTACGATAGAGTTCTGTCTGCGTAGCGTCCTTCATTCTGAGCTGAATCCACCGACAACCACCCTCAAGGGCGAGTCTTACGGAGTCCAAATAGGAGTAGCGCGCCGTAAAGTGAGATATAAACTGTATCATCCTCCGTAGACTGCTTTAATTATAACAATAGAGTCCCCCTCGGTCAGATTTGTCTGCTCCCAGAGTTGTCGGGGGATAATTTTTCTGTTTACCGCCACAGCGATGCCCGTAGTGGTAATTGATAGCTCAGCGATGAGCTGACTGAGGGTTGTAGATAGAAAAAGACCCTCTTTGTTGTTCACAGTAAGTCTCATAATAGTAACTGTATAGATACAAAGAGGGCCTAAGCCGCGCAATCCTTTCGGTAGTACTAACTACATCAAGTTCAAGGGTATAATCTCAGCCTTACGCCCGCTCAAACCACATCTGCCAAACCAATCTTGAGCCACCGACAAACCCAACCAGATTTGTAGGCTAACCCAAACGCCATATGCCGTTCAGAGCAAAACAAAAGCACCCCTTTGCAGTATTTACTACAAAGGTAGTGCTTTTTAGATAAAGAACCAAGAAAATTGGTTACTATTTCATATTGTCGTTTGTAAGTAGTGTACCATTATGCTCGCCAGTAAGACTCTCAAGGAAGGCGACAATCTTCTCCTCCTCAGCATCGGTAAGCGATACGCCTACTTGATAAGTACCCATCTTGCAGACAGCCTCCTTAAGCTCTGGCTCGGTACCATCGTGGAAGTAAGGTGCTGTAAGGGCGACATTTCTAAGGCCAGGAACCTTAAAGCGGTGGCGGTCACGCTCAAGGGCTGTCTCCTTATTGCGACCATTATCCTCAACGGTCAGCTCTGTGCCTCTATCGGCAAAGTAGTCTGCATACTGGCCCATCAGCTCGTACGACTCTCCACCGAGATTTGCGCCTACATGGCAGGTCGCGCAGTTGTACTTTACAAAGAGCTCATAACCCTCTTTCTGCTCCTCGGTAATTGCCGTCATATCGCCACGCAAATAGTTGTCAAAGGCAGAGTTAGGGGTGATGAGCGTGCGCTCAAACTCGGCAATAGCATCAGTGATATTCTTCTCGTTCCAGCCATCTGGATAGACCGCCTTGAACTTCTTTGTCAGCGCCTTATCCTTTGCCAGTTTTGCCACAATCTGGTCAAAAGTCTCACAGCCCATCTCTACTGGGTTGAGCGGAGGTCCTGCAGCCTGAAGCTCAAGCGTAGCTGCGCGACCATCCCAGAACTGAACAAAGTTATATACAGCATTGTATACCGTTGGAGCATTTACGCCACCAAACTGTCCACCAACGCCCTCGGAGTACTGCTTATTATCTACGCCAGCGGTGTTAAGACCGTGACAAGAGGCACATGAGACAGTGTTGTCAATAGAAAGGCGTGTGTCGTGATAGAGAATACGACCAAGCTCAACCTTTGCCGCATCTGTAGGTATGCTCTGCGCAATAGGACGGATAACCTCTCCCTTTAGACCGTCGTTGTAGTACTGTGCGCGATAGTTATCTGCCCAGCTATCTACAATAGCCGCCTTAGCCTTTGTCATCTGGCTACCCCAATGCACAAGGTAGTACTTTGCCATTGGCATATCGCCATCAAGGGCAGCCTTCTCAACCTTGGCTACATCTACAACAGAAATCTTACCGCCATTTTTCAGTGCCGCCATCATCGGCGCAATGTCAAACATCTTGTAGCCCGTCTGGCTATCTGCCTTGACCATGTCGCCAATAATTGGGAAAGAGGCGTAAAAAGGCAGCTGTGGCTCTGCACTATGGCAGCTCAAGCAGCCTCCCTCATCAAGAATTGCGAGCAGCTGCTCATTCTCAGGCAACTTATCAGACGGCGCTGAGCAACTTATGCGATAAATCGCAAAGAGCACCGCCACAAGAGCCAACAATCCATAAAGTAGTTTTTTCATCATAACTGTTTGGTTTAATGTGTTTTATCTATTATATACATGCACGCTTTGCTTTGCCGATGGCAGGTAATTGACCCCATACCAACACATCTGTAGCGACAGAAAAGCCACTACTATAACTGCGCAAACAACCCCTTTACTACCCCTCTTGAGCCTCAAAAGGTGTATAGCAAGCAGGTACAACAACCATGTAGCCGCCGCCCAGCTCTCCTTAGCATCCCAACTCCAGTAGTCTCCCCACGCCTGCTTTGCCCACAGCGCACCCGTAAGCATACCGACTGTAAGGAAAGCCACTCCGCCATAGAGCAGACTCTCTACGGCGTTATCAACACTCTGACGCCCAAATAGCGAGTAGACCGACAGCAGTGTCGCACAGCCTAACAGCGCATAGGCAAACATATAGATAGCCACATGCGGTATAAACCACACACTTTGCAGTGCCGGCATCAGCGTAGCGTCGTGAATCTCTGGTCTCAAGCAGTTTATAACCATAAATACCGTAGCGAGCATTGTCGCAAAGGTAGGCACCCATCTATAGCCCCAACGCTGAAAGGTAAAGGCTCCTGAGGCAAAGAGAAAGAGGCTATACCACACTCTTGTCTCACCCATTGTCCTCATAGGTGGTCGGCCAAGGGTTATCCACAGCCCCACGACAAACAGAAGGAGCACTGCCGTAGCTACCCACATAGCGACAGTTGCCACACGACTCTTCTCCTTACCGCGCAACGCCGCCACAGAGCCTACAACACCCAGCAAAGCCGCCACAATGGCAAAAACTGAGAAAATACCCCAACCAATCATCGCTTTGCCCCTCCTAAAAACATTAACAACGCACCTAAAATCATCATCACAATGCCCACAACCATAACACCACGCCACGGCTGACGGACAATCTGCACAACAAGGCGAACACCCTGCTCCGCACTATCAAAGTTCATCAGATAGATGCTCTCACCAAAACCAACTCTATACGGGCTATTAACCTCAAGGGCAACAGTTTTGTCATCCACCTCAATATCTGCTCGGTACTGCTCTGGAACACCCGAAGCACCATACTCAACATCAAAATCTGCAAGGCGAAGTGTATAGTCAAGATTTGTTGCCATACCATTTATATATATAGCCTCCTGTCGTGGCTCATCATCCACAACCATACGAAGCTCCTCATAATCCGCCGCCCCCCAAAATCCCGCAATAAGAGCAAGCAGAAGTCCCAAGTGGCTAAACAAAAACCTCCAACGAACTCCGCCTGCATACCATCCTCTCAGAGTAACCATAGCAAGAACTGTCATAACATATAAAACCAACAGCACAAAACCATAACTCTGCGTTGCAGGCTCACTCTGCAATCCAACAACAACGCAACCCACAGCCGAGAGCACAAGAGCCGTGATAGTCGCCGAGACAGAGAGAAGATAACGCGCAACAACACTGCGCGCCCTCGCCCTATAAAGCTCAACAACAACCACTCCCCATATCACAATCAGGATAACATTCATCGGGAAGGCGAAAAAATCTATCGGAAACGCCCCCACAATAGCCTCCAACAGCCACGACACAACCCCCGCCACCAAGACAAGCAGCACCGAAGTAATCGTATAACGGCTGATAGAGACCTGCATAATTCCTCTTTTTTGTGTAAAGATAACAGATTTATATATTATTTCCAAAAAATTCACGATTTTTTGCTGCGGAGCGAGAGCAGAGACTGCTCGCAGGCTTTGCCGAGCCGCGAGGAGGAAACGGCAGAATGCCGTAAACTTTGTTCCTCTGAATAAAGAATTTAAGGAGATTAGTGAAATTAGGGAATTTAGTGATTTTCCCTAAACTCATTAACCTCCTTAATTCACTACTATCAGTTCAATTAGAGTACCGCCCCATTTTGTCGTCAAAATGGAGGATTTACAACGCCGCGATTAAGCCGAGAGCAGTAGCGGTCGCACACCGAAGGTGCAAAAGGCGACAATTGAAAATGGGAACTTGTTCACAGATTTTCAATTTCGCATTTTGAAGTGCTTGCACTGCGACTGATACTGCCGAGGCGCAGCGGGGAAGGGTCGCCAAAGGCGAGCCAGCGCTCGGTAAAGTTCAATTAGAGTACCGCCCCATTTTGTTGTCAAAATGGAGGATTTACAACGCTCGGCGAGAAAAATTGGCGCAGGATAGTACTCAAAACGTACAGCCAAGACAATTTTTCTCGTTAGCGGAAGTAAATACCCATTTTCACAACAAAATCACGGCAAAATTTTGAGCTTAGTAACTGCGTGAACCACCAAACTGGCTGTATTATTACATCCGGTTTTTTCAAGGATGCGGGCGCGGTGGGCATCTACGGTGCGCTTAGAGATGTTGAGATGCTCGGCTATCTGAGGGGTTGAGAGTCCCTTGCAGATGCAGGTGAGAACTGCGAGTTCTCGCTCAGTTAGCATATCAGGGTCATCAAGCCCCTCAACAATCTGAATCTCTGGAAGATACTCGCCACCAGCGACAACAGTATCAATAGCCTCAAATACAATCTTGATATCAGAATCTTTATGGATAAAGCCTACCACACCGGCATCTACCATCTGCTGGACATACTGCTCCTCGCCGTACATTGTAAGGGCGACAATCTTCAGCTCGGGGCGTTGTTGCAGCGCAAGGATTGTGGCTGTTTTGCCATCCATATTTGGCATAGATATATCCATCAGCACCACATCTACCTCCAAGTGTGGCAGTGCGGCAATAAGCTGTGAGCCGTCAGAGAACTCGCCAACTACTGTGTAGCGCGAGTTTGTCAACAGCAGACCCTTAAGACCATTTCTAAAGAGAGTATGGTCATCTACAAGCGCGATTCTTATCATACCGTAACACTATTTACTTGCACCGACGCCTGGGCTTTCATACCCTTCCCCTTAGCACTATCAATGGTAAATACACCGCCCAAAGAGCCTATGCGCGACGACATATTTGACAATCCCATACCGCAATCCATCATCGCCTGAGGCTCAAAGCCCCGTCCATTATCGGCATAGCTAAGCGTGAGTAAATTGTTGTCATAATCAAGTTTGAGCTTGATAGTCGTACAGCCTGAGTGTTTAAGTGAGTTGTTTATCAGCTCACAAATCACTCGGTAGATAATAACCTCCACATCGTTATCAAATCGCTCGGCACGCAGCGTGGTGTTAAACTTAATAGTCACGCCATGTAGCGACGAGCATCGTGTTGTAAAGTTCTGCACAGCCTGGCGCAATCCGAAATCCAGAAGCACCTGAGGCGATAGGTTGTTAGATATCTCACGCACAGAGCGCAGAGCCTCGTCAAGAACATATGTTGTATTGCTCAATATCTCGCGCTGCTGCGCTGTAAGTCCCTCTTGCGACAGGGCCGAAAGAGACATCTTCGCCGACGAAAGCAACGGCCCCATACCGTCGTGAAGCTCCTTAGAGAAGTTTAGCCTTGAACGCTCCTCAGCTCTGAGCACCGCCGTCATAATTCGGCGATTAAAGGTTGCACGCTGACGCTCTACGCGCTCAATGTAGCTGACCAATCTATGGCCAAACATAACGGCAACAGAGACGCATATCGATACGCTAACACCTAAAGCGATAGATATATAGAGTCCTACCTGAGTGTTTTCAATACCGATAACCTCAAAATATCGCTCTACGGCGATAAGCACAAAGCCAATGATACAGAGAATCCAGATAGAATTATACTTAGTTCTTCTGACAAGGCGAATGGCATATATAATGGCTATGAGCTGAAAAAACAGCGCAATAACCACCACAATCTTTAGTGCGAGAGGCGTTCCCATAGTCGTTAAAAAAATCTACTCCAAAATATCAGCCACAGAGCTCATCTGCGCGTATGATGTAAGGTCCACCTGCACAGGTACTACTGAGACATATCCATTCTTCAGTGCCCACTCGTCACTATCAACCGCCTCGGGCTCAGCATTCTGAAAACCGCCCGTAAACCAGTAGTAGCTCTTGCCATATGGGTCTTTGCGCTCAAGAACCTCGTCTACCCAGAAGCCCTTTGTCTGGCGACACACCTTTATACCCTTAATCTGCTCTGCGGGCAGAATTGGTACATTGACATTAAGGCATAGAGGGCGTATATCACTATCAATCACGCTCTTAGCAATCCTTATACCGTACTCTACAGAGGCCTCAAAGTCTGCATCATCGCTATGGTCGACATTTGATAGGCCTATAGATGGCACACCGTAGAATGCCGACTCAATAGCCGCGCCCATAGTGCCCGAGTAGAGCAGGTTAGCCGCCGAGTTTGTGCCGTGGTTAATGCCAGAGATAGTCATATCAACCTTGCGACCCTTCAGAAAGTAGTCAAAGGCGAACTTTACGCAGTCCACAGGCGTACCATTGAGTGAGTAAATCTCAACATCGTCACTTATGCTGATAGTCTTAAGTCGAAGAGTATCGCATATGGTAATTGCCTGGCTCTTACCGCTTTGCACGGTATCTGGAGCCACAGCAATAACCTTTCCAAATTGGCGAGCAACCTCTATTGCCGCCTTAAAACCCTTTGACTGATAGCTATCATCATTGGTTACAAAAATCAGTCTCTCATTCATCCAAGTGCCTATTTAAGGTGTATTAGATTTTTGAAATAGCAATCTTTACTGGCGCATCGTTAACCTTGTTGTACTTATCTATAGACAGACCTGCTGGACTCTCTACCAAAACAACCTCAACAGCGAGGGTCTGCTGGCAGATATAGTCTGTCCACTGGGCTACAGCCTCACGAACAAGCTCACAATCCTCAACCTCAACGCGAATCTTATCAACAATCTCAAGGCCAGACTCCTTACGGATATTCTGAATACGGTTTACAAGTTCACGAGCAACGCCCTCGCGCTCAAGCTCTGGGGTCACTGTAATATCAAGAGCCACAGTAAGTTTACCCTCTGAAGCTACAAGCCAGCCTGGCATATCCTCCGAGGTAATCTCAAAGTCGGCTGCTGTAACCTCAATAGCCTCGCCAGCGATGTCAAGAGAGGTAATCTGTCCACACTCAACAGCTGCAATCTGAGCCTGATCAAATGTTGCTACAAGAGCCTGAATAGCCTTCATATACTTGCCATACTTTGGACCTAAAGTCTTGAAGTTTGGCTTAATGCGCTTAGTAATAATACCCGCTGTGTCATGGATAAGCTCTATAGTCTTAACATTTACCTCGTTTGCCACCAGTGCCTCAACAGCGCGAACGCGGCGCTCAAGCTCTGCATCCAGCACAGGGATGATAATCTTTGCAAGTGGCTGACGCACCTTAATATTCACATTACGGCGCAGGGCAAGAACCATTGAAGAGAGCTGCTGCGCTACGGCAGTAGTCTGCTCAAGGTCTGAATCACAGAGGCTTGCATCATAGACAGGGAAAGAGGTCAAATGCACAGATGGCTCTGCATTGCGGCCGCTAACAGCGTTAAGGTCGCGGTAGATACGGTCAGAGATAAATGGTGCAAATGGAGCCGAGAGCTTAGCCACGGTCTCAAGGCAGGTGTAGAGGGTCTGGTAAGCAGCCAGCTTATCCTCCGTAAGACCACCACCCCAGAAACGCTTGCGGTTTAGACGCACATGCCAGTTACTGAGGTTGTCGCAGACAAATGTCTGGATTGCACGAGCTGCAGGTGTTGGATCGTAGCTGTCAAGGTACTCAGTAACGCGAGCGATGAGTGTATTGAGTTCCGAGAGAATCCAACGGTCCATATCTGGACGCTGGGCTACAGGAACCTCAGCCTCCTGGCCAGTAAAGCCGTCAATATTTGCATAGAGGGCGAAGAATGAGTATGTGTTGTAGAGTGTTCCGAAGAACTTGCGACGCACCTCATCCACACCATCGGCATCAAACTTAAGATTATCCCACGGCTGAGAGTTGCTAATCATATACCAACGAGTAGCATCAGCACCGAACCTATCAAGAGTCTCAAATGGGTCTACAGCATTACCAAGACGCTTAGACATCTTCATACCATTCTTGTCAAGCACAAGGCCATTAGAGATGATATTGCGGAAGGCAACCTTATCAAAGAGCATTGTAGCAAGGGCGTGGAGTGTATAGAACCAACCACGAGTCTGATCAACACCCTCGGCAACAAAGTCTGCTGGGAAGACAGTCTCAAAGAGCTCTGCATTCTCAAATGGGTAGTGCAGCTGCGCGTATGGCATAGCTCCAGAGTCAAACCACACATCAATAAGGTCGCTCTCGCGGTGCATAGGCTCGCCCTTTGATGAGAGCAGGACAATCTTATCTACATAAGGCTTGTGAAGGTCAATGCGCTCTGTAGAGTAGTTCTCCTTTGACATATCGCCCACAACAAAGTCCTTAAATGGATTCTCGGTCATAACGCCCGCAGAGACAGACTTCTCAATCTCTGCCAGCAACTCCTCAATAGAGCCGATACACTTCATCTCAGAGTAGTCCTCAGTAGCCCAAATAGGCAGTGGAGTACCCCAGAAGCGAGAACGAGAGAGGTTCCAGTCAGCAAGTCCCTCAAGCCACTTACCAAAGCGGCCACTACCAGTGCTCTCTGGCTGCCACTTGATTGTCTTGTTCAGCTCTACCATTCTGTCACGCAGCTCGGTAACCTTGATAAACCAAGAGTCAAGTGGGTAGTAGAGTACTGGCTTATCAGTTCTCCAGCAGTGTGGATATGAGTGGGTGTGCTTCTCAATCTTAAACGCCTTATTCTCAGCCTTCAGAGCTACGCAGATATCCACATCCAGAGTTGGGGTATCATCAGTTGCCTCGCTGTCGTAGGCATTCTTAACATAGCGACCAGCCCACTCCTTATACGCCTCAACATCTACATTTGCAGCCACAAAGTCGCTATCCATATCCTCAAGGCGGAACAGACGACCTGAGCGGTCTACCATTGGGCAGTTCTTACCCGCAGCATCTACAACAAAGAGTGGAGCAATGCCCGCAGCCTTAGCCACGCGGTCATCATCAGCACCAAATGTTGGGGCAATGTGCACAATACCAGTACCGTCAGAGATAGTCACATAGTCGCCCAGAATTACTCGGAAAGCATCGCCATACTGCTCCATAGGCTTTACCCAGCCAATGAGCTGCTCATAACGAATACCCTCAAGCTCTGTACCCTTATAGTGCTCGTCGGTAACGGTAAACTTACCTGCCATCTTCTTACCAAAGAGGGTTGGCACAAGGTCTGACGCCATGATAATTGTCTGCGGAGTCTCTGTATATGGATTGAGACACTTAACCTTCACATAGTCAATATTAGGACCAACGCAGAGAGCCGTATTAGAAGGGAGGGTCCATGGAGTTGTTGTCCAAGCAAGGAAGAACAGCTCGCCCTCAACATCTGCAAACAGATGCTCACTCTTCTCATTACGCACTACGCGGAACTGAGCAGTACAAGTTGTATCTTTAACATCACGGTAGCAACCTGGCTGATTAAGCTCGTGTGTTGAAAGACCTGTACCCGCCGCTGGCGAGAATGGCTGAATAGTGTAACCCTTATATAGCAAGCCCTTATCAAACAGACGCTTAAGAAGGTGCCACAGAGTCTCAATATACTTGTTGTCGTATGTGATATATGGATCGTCAAGGTTTACCCAGTATCCCATCTGGCGAGTGAGCTTGCTCCACACGCCTGTGTACTTCATCACATCGGCGCGACAGTGACGGTTATACTCCTCAACAGTGATTGTACGACCAATATCCTCCTTTGTAATACCCAAAGATTTCTCAACACCAAGTTCTACTGGCAGTCCGTGCGTATCCCAACCAGCCTTACGGTGAACCTTGAAGCCCTTCTGGGTCTTATAGCGACAGATAATATCCTTAAGTGTTCGGGCCATAACATGGTGAATGCCCGGCATACCATTTGCTGATGGCGGACCCTCATAAAAGACAAATGCAGGATGTCCTTCACGAGTCTCGATACTTTGGCGGAAGGTATCTTCCGCATCCCACAGCTGCAACACCTCATCGGTAACCTGTGGCAAGTTTAATCCATTGTACTGTGCAAATTTCATACTATAATAATTTTGATTTTGTTTGCGTGTGTATATAATCGTGCAAAGTTAAAAATTTTTATTAAAAATAACAATAGGCACGCGCGCGCGGGCAACTCAAGAGTCTATTTTTACTCCATAGTTGGTGCTACTTTTCTGACAAAAAACGAAAAAAATTCACCTTCTCAACCTATCGCGTCAAAGTATTTCGCCCCTAAATAGCGAATTTCACCCCTAAAACCGCGTTTTACTCCCTAAATAGGGGTCGCTATCACTTAAATTTCGGATTGGCAAAACAATACACTACCTTCGCCGCTGTTGAAATCAAAATTCAAGAAAAAAATGAAGAAAATTTTACTTACTATCATCTCGCTTGCGGCTGTGGCTACAGCATTTGCCGGCGGAACAAATGTAAACACAAACCACGCAGCAGCATATCTGCGTAGCGTAGCACGCGGAACAACTCTTGACCCTGATGCAGTATACCACAACCCTGCAGGAGCATCATTTATGAACGACGGTTTTCATTTTGCTCTTAATATACAAGAGGTATCACAGAAGCGTTCTACAGTATCAACATTCGCACCTTTTGCACTAAGCACAAATAATACAGGAAATCCTACAAAGGAGTTTGTAGGTAAGACCTTCGCGCCAGTCATTCCGAGCTTTGACCTTGTGTGGAAGAAAAAGCGTTGGGCGGTAATGGCATCGTTCGGAATTGGCGGCGGAGGAGGTACTGCAAAGTACGACCAGGGACTTGCCTCTTTTGAGAGTATGCTCGCCCAAATCCCATTTGGTGTCGGTATGCAGGCGACTCAAGGACAGCAGGGTTTCCCATACTCTATGGATATGAATATCAAGGGTAGCTCTATGACCTTCCAGGGTCAGGTAGGCGTCTCTTTCCGCATCACTAACTGGCTCTCTGTAGCTGCTCAGGCTCGACTACACTACGCAACAAAGAGCTACACTGGCTACCTTAAGAATATCCAGATGTTCAACCCTCTCACACAGGCAATGGGTTCTGCTCCTCAGTTCTTTACTGCAATGGCAAACCAGTACGCTCCAGGCGTGCAGGCTGGAAACCAGGAGGCTATCGCTGCATATACACAGTATATGACCTACGCTGCCCTTACTTCAGACCACGAGCTTGATGTTAAGCAGAATGGTTGGTCAATTTCGCCAGTTGTTGCCCTGATGTTCAACCACAAGGGGTGGGCTGCAAGCGTAAAGTATGAGTTCCGCTCAAATCTTGACCTTACAACAAAGGCTGCTGAGGTATCTGCAAAGGACCCTGTTATCGGTGGCATCTTCCCAGACGGCGCAGTAACTGCCGCAGATATGCCTGCTCAGCTCGCTATCGCCGCAAGCCGTACATTTGCCGACAAGGTTAAGCTTACTGTTGAGTGGCACCACTTCTTTGAGAAGAACGCCGACAACGGTTTTACAGCTGCAGGCACTGTGCTTGGCAACACAAACGAGTATCTTGCTGGCGTAGAGTACTATATCAACAATAAGTGGCTCGTTAGCGCAGGCTATCAGTTCACAGACTTCAACCTTGATGTAGCAAAGTACTCAGACCTCGACTTCGTCTGCGAGGCTCATACTATCGGCCTTGGCTTCGCATATAACTTCAGCGAGCATGTACGCCTCAACGCTGGCGTGATGAAACCTCTCTATAAAGATGTTACAAAGAGCGTAGAGAGCGGTTATAACGGCAACACCCTCGGCTTAGGTGGCTCTGACACCTATAAGTACAACCGCTGGGCTTGGGGTATCGGTGTGGATTTCCACTTTTAAGAGCAACTCTTAAAAGGTAATCATAATGTGTGTGTCGTCAGCGGAGGTCCTCCTCCGCTGATTTTTTGTGGCTACGCAGTACTGCCCGCTTTTTCGCGAAAAAGCATAGGAGTTGTTTTAACCCTCCTTACTTCGTTCTTTGTGGCTGTTTTTAGTTTTTGTCACACAACCTCTTTGTCAAATAGTCCGCGCTATGTGACTGCAGAGTTTGCGCGCCAAATTCCAAAAAACATCTCACAAATAACATCGCAAGAAAGATTAAAACCCCTCCTGCCAAAAACTTTCTGAAAACCGACGCTGCGGAGCGAGAGCAGAGACTGCTCGCAGGCTTTGCCGAGCCGCGAGGAGGAAACGGCAGAATGCCGTAAACTTCGTTTCTCTATAAGACTAAGTATAGGGAGATTAAGGAGTTTAGTGAGTTTAAGGAGAGTAGTTTAGTACCATTAAATTCACTATTTTCCCTAACCTCCTTAAATTCTCTGTTCTGCGTCAGCCAGCTAACGCCGCGATTAAGCCGAGAGCAATCAAACTTGTTTGAATTGCCGAGGCGGAGCAGGGTCGGGTTGCCGAAGGCAAGCCAACAGCTAAAAGCTAACGGTTATATTGTCAATGGCAAAATAGTTAGGAAAGTTAGGATACTCGGCTGTTGAATCAACTCTAAGGCCACCCTCAACTTCACCCTCGTACATACGGAACTCTACGCGCTTAACCTCTCCGAGCATAGAGAGGTCCCACTTGCGCCAACCGGCAAAGGTAGGGCCGTCGTAGAGATAGATAGTAGCTGTAGCAGTTGTCTTGCCAGCAGCATCTATGCCTGTAGCCTCAACGCGGATATAGCCATTTGCAGTCATCGCCTTTGCAAAGGCATTTCCATTCTGAACAACCTCATTTAGGTAGGCTGTTGGTACAATATAGAGGTTCTCAATTACGCCGGTGCCATACTTAAACTCTAAAAATGGAGGGCACTCGTTGGTAGCTACATAGCAGACAGCAAAGTTTGCTCCCGACACAGGTCCAACACCGATAGTGAGTTGCTTTTCATAGGTTGTGTTTGGAGCATTCTCAACATAGTTTGAGATAGCGATACCGCCACCGAAGAATGTTCCATCCTTCCAATAGTCTGGCAGATAGGATGTTAGCTTTGTATCATTATCATACCACGCATATCCCTTTCCGCCATAGAGCAGATTTCCGCCATACTGTGGGTTATCAATATACTGGCTCCACCAATCGGTTGTTATTGTATTATCACTCTCAGCATCGCCACCCGCGAAAGAGCCTCCTTCAAAGGTTAGGGTAATCGACTTGGGTTTTGGCTCTTCGTCCTGCTTTTGACAGGCCACCATAGAGAGCAGCAGTAGTGGTATAAGCACAATTTTTTTCATATTCTTACCATTTATTTAGTGATGATTGTCTCTTTATAGGGGAGGCATCAAGGGCGATAGCTATAAAAATGAGTATCGAGAATCCCAACATTGATGAGCCTCCATAGCTTATAAGTGGCAGTGGGATACCCATAATTGGCACCACACCCATAGTCATTCCGATATTTATAAAGCAGTGGAAGAGCAGTATTGACGCCACGCAATAGCAGTAGACTCGACCGAAGGTGTCAAGCTGACGATCTCCCATCCTCATAATACGCAGTATAAGCATTGCCAGCAGTGTAAACAGCACTGCAACGCCAATAAATCCCAACTCCTCGCCCACAGTACAGAAGATAAAGTCTGTATGGCGCTCTGGCACTCGTCCATATCGCACCATCACGCCCTCAAGATATCCCTGACCCGAGAAGCCTCCAGAGCCGATAGCAATCTTGGACTGAGTGACATTATAGAGCAAATCTTTGTCATGGTGCAGGCCGAGAAAAGTTCTGATACGATCCTGCTGGTGTGCTCTAAGGTGGCGGAACATCATATCCGAGGTTGGCAGACAGATAACCGACACAAAGAATATAAGCACCAGAAAGTATAGCTTGCGGATATTTGCTCTATAGGCATACACTACAACAACAATCATAGATGCCATAGTGGTATAGAGCAGGCAGTCGTAGAAATTAAACTTTTTTGGAGCGACAGATCCGAGCAACAAAAACAGAAGAGTACTTACAAAGAGCAACACAGCCACATACTTAACACACACCTTCCAGCGGTCACGCATAAGCATTCCTGCACAAAAGGTAAAGATAAGTAACAACGCAACCAGCAGCACAAAAGGGGTAAGCAGGAACGAGAGGATAAGCAGCGCAACAAAGAATATTACCGGCACACAAATCCAATGGTCTAATCCCTCGCGATAGAACATAAAGAGGAAAGAGCAGAAAACTATACCCGAGCCGGTATCATTCTGCACAACAGCAATAAGCAGCGGCACAAGTAGCAGAAGTAACACCTTCACCACATCGCCAAAACGCTGCACCGTAAAGCCGTAGTTACTCATCATACGCGCCACGGCCAACGACACGCCCACCTTTGCAATCTCCATAGGCTGGAGCGTAAAGCCTGCCACCTCAATCCACGCCTTTGCTCCATTGACCTCCTTACCAAGTCCAGGAATAAAGGTCAGGCAGAGAACTAACAACGAGAGCGGGTATAGTATATAAGCCCACTTATGCCAAAAGCTACGATCTAAGAGCAGTATTATCAGTCCTATAAAGTACGCCACACCCATCCAGAACAGATGCTTGATATAGTAGTGGTCAAAGCTAAACATATCCTGAGCATCCTCTACATAAGAGGCACTAAAGACCGCAGCAAAGCCCATAAAGGTTATCAGCACATAGAGAACAACCGTTCCCCAATCGACACCTTGAAAGAGTGCTATTTCGTTATTTCTTCTTATGTCTGTCATAGGCCTTATAGTAGTCTAATTCAAGGTTCTTAACATGTTCAACAAGCCATGGGCGGGTAATAGTATCGGTAAGATACATCTCCTCTATAAGCGACGCTATAGGCACTGCCGCAGTAGCACCCCACACGCCATGCTCAACATATACAGCGATAGCAATCTTAGGATTGTTTCTCGGCGCAAAGGAGATAAATGTCGAGTGGTCATCGCCCTGAGGATTCTGTGCCGTACCGGTCTTTCCGCAGACATCATAACCCTCAAGCTTTGCAAGCTGGCAAGTTCCATCGCGGTTTACACCTCGCCACATACCCTTGATAATGGTCTCAAAGTGCCGCTTATCAACTGGTGTATAGTGCGGTGTGCGATACTTTATATCAATAGAGTCCTGACCCTGTATCTGCTTGATAATATGAGGAGTATAGTAGTAACCTCGGTTGGCGATTGTCGCTGCAAAGTTTGCAAGCTGAAGCGATGTAGACTGAATCTCGCCCTGACCGATAGATACCGAAAGCACCGTAAGAGCGTTCCACGAGCGGCGGTATGTCTTATCGTAGTAGTCGCGATGCTTTACAACGCCCTTGCGCTCGCCAAGAATATCTACACCCAAGCGAGTACCAAATCCAAAGCTCTCGGCATAATTTCGCCACACCTCATAGCCCTCCTTTGGAGACTTATACTTTTTATTCTCCAGAATATTACGGAACACATTGGCAAAGTATGCGTTGCACGATGTTGCAATAGCGTAGTCAAGGTCCAGTGGCGAGCGGTGCTCGTGACAGCCCATCTTCACACTACCAGAGCGATATCCCTTATTACATGTGTAGCGATTATGCGGAGAGAGCACACCCTCCTGCAATCCAATAAGTCCATTGAGGAGCTTAAATGTAGAGCCTGGAGGTTGTGACGATGTCACCGCGCGATTGTATAGCGGGCGGCGTGGCTCATTAAGCAGGCGCATATAGTTATTACCTCTGTCACGACCAATAACAAGCTCATTAGGGTCAAAAGTTGGTGAGGATGCCATAACAAGAATCTCTCCTGTACTTGGCTCTATAGCCACCACAGAGCCAACCTTTCCCTCCATCAGCTCCTCGGCAAAGGCCTGCAGGCGAGCATCAATAGTGCAGACAAGGTTTTTACCTGGTACTGCCTCCTTCTCAACCTCGTCGGTGGATGCGTGGTCGGCATATATATTTCTGCGTACGCGTCCCTTCTCTCCACGAAGCTCCTCCTCATAAGCAGACTCAATACCCTGCTCGCCATAGTAATCTCCAGCGATGTAGTAATTATCCTCATTCTTATGCTCCAAAAACTCGCGAGACACCTCACGAAGGCTTCCAAGAAGGTTTCCGCCAATATTTCGCGGATACTGTCTTACTGTACGCGGCACAGTATAGAAGCCCTGCAAATTCCACTCATCCAGCTTCAGCTTCGCCTCGGCCGTAAGATACTTTGCCACTGGCGAGGCTATTCGACCCGTAGCGCGCGCATCCTTAAAGGCGCGCTTGAGCGATGCTACTGATGCACCCGTAATCTGCGAGAGGCGAAGAGTATCTAAACCCTGCTTAGAGGTCTCAACGGGGATTACCATAAGATCATAACAGATACGATTTTGAATAAGGTACTCTCCATTTCTATCAAAGACCTCTCCTCGCGGAGGGTAGGTCGTTATATATCTTATCACATTTCGCTCTGCCCTATCAAAATACTCGTTACCCTCAACAAGCTGAAGATAACCAGCCGAAATCCCTAAAAAGAGGAAAGCGAGTATTACAATCCAGCGTAGCACAATAGGGCGCCACTTATCATTTCGAGGGTTACTCATCTTCGTGTCAGTTTAGCGGTGAATATCCCAATAAAGAAGTAGACAACAGCAAGCGAGACAAGTGTACTTATCACAAACTGCAGAGCCATAAATCCCAAATTCTGGAGCGAGAGGTGCTCAAGAGCAAAAAAGAGCAGACAATGAAGCACAACCATAGCCACAACATAGTTATGGAAACCACTGACACGCAACGGTGTAGGCACACCACCCTCGCCATCCATATCGGCATACGAAGCAAAGAAGTGGAGTATAGGACGACGGAAATATGCCAATGGAAGCGTTGCCGCAACATTAATACCTATCGTTCCCATAGCCAGGTCCATAACAAGACCCAAAAGAGTACCCACAAAAATCATCTTGAGAGACGAAGTTCCAAGTGGAGTCAAGATAATGAGTACTATATATGCTATCGGTGCGACATAGGGGCTGAAGGTCAAATTATTGAGTAGCAGTATCTGCACAAGCAGCACTACCACTACAAAGAGTATATATTGATATCGGTTTTTCATAGCTATCAGTTTGTTGTCGGTTCCTGTTTATCCTCCTGCTCTGGCAAAACAGAGTCCAGTGCTGGGATAGGCTCTTTCTTGAGCAGGCGCACCTGGTCAATATCTCGATTATCGACCAAGATAACATTATCAATACGCGAAAAGTCGGCTGCAAGGCGCAGTGTGCCACTATACATAGTCTTGTCATCGTTCATCTCAAAGCTCTCTAAAGTGCCGATAATAGTACCACTTGGGAAGTACTCCGAGAAGTCTATAGCCTCAATAGTCTCTCCGACCTCAATCTTTGCATACTTTGAGATATCTGCCACCTTAAATGTAGAGGCATCTCCACCACCCCAATATGCCAAACACATACTCTTGTCTGTCGAAAGGCGAGAGCTAATCTTGAGCGAGGTGCTAAGAATGGAGGTTGCTATAGAGAATCGCTCAGAGCAGTTTGTTATATAGCCTACAGCATACCCCTCAGGCGAGAGCACAGACATACCTATGCGGACACAGTCATCAATACCCTTATTGACAACAATATAATTCTGTTCTCTATTAAGCGTATTGCTCACCACCTTTGCCGGCACATATAGCTCTGGAGATATATCCAAATCGGTCTCAACAACATCTGAATTAAGGCGGCGATAGTTTGCAAGCAGGGTCTCAAGCTCCGCTATTCGCTCGTTGAGTGCAATATTATCGTGCTCAAGAGAGAAAAATCGGCTTACCTTTGTAAACACACCGCTACTCCAACCCAAAATATGGTGATTGAAGCTTCTGAGCTGCGCCGTTGTATATGGAGACGATGTAGCATAGAGATATATAGCCAGAATCTCAACAACAAAGAAAATCAGTGGCGTATATATCTTCTTTATGAAGTATATTAGCTTGTTCATAGCGAATATGTAAACGAGATAGGCTGCCCGAAAAGACAGCCTACCAAAAGCTGTTACAACCTATTATGCGCGAATAAGGAATGAGTAGCGATCCATATTCTTCAGGGCCAAATTTGTACCACGCACAACTGCACGCAGCGGATCCTCGGCAATATGGAACTGCAATCCTGTTCTATCTGACAGACGCTTTGTCAAGCCCTTAATCATAGCACCACCACCAGCGATGTATACACCATTCTTCACTACATCAGAGTATAGCTCGGCAGGCATATCTGAAAGCACAGACATCAGTGCATCATCAAGCTGAGCAAGCGAACCCTCAAGGGCATAAGCAATCTCGCTATAGTTGAGCGTTACGGTCTGTGGCAGCGATGTAAGCACGCTTGGTCCGCTAACTGACATATCCTCTGGCTCATCCTCAAGCTCTGGCAGCGCAGCACCAATGCGGCACTTAATCTGCTCGGCAGTACGCTCTCCAATACGGATATTGTGCTGTACACGAACATAGTTCTTAATATCGTTAGTAAACACATCGCCCGCAACATTGATAGACTTTGAGCAGACAATACCACCCAGAGAGATACAAGCAATCTCTGATGTACCACCACCTATGTCGATAATCATATTACCCTCTGGCGCAGTAACATCCAATCCAGCACCAAGAGCAGCAGCCATAGGCTCAAAAATCATCGCCACCTCGCGACCACCAGCATGCTCGGCAGACTCGCGCACAGCACGAATCTCGACATTTGTCGAGCCCGACGGAATACAGATAACCATCTTGAGCGATGGAGAGAAGAGCGAGCCTGTTGTCTTAATGCGGCTAATCATACCCTTGAGCATCATCTCAGTGGCATCAAAATCTGCAATAACACCATTCTGAAGAGGACGAATGGTACGAAGATTGTCCGGACACTTACCTATATATCGTGCCGCCTCGTGACCAAATGCCTTCAATTTACCTTGGAGGTCCACCGCAATTACCGATGGCTCCTCTGCTACAATTTCATCATTGTAGACGATTAGCGTGTTGGCAGTACCTAAGTCTATCGCCAACTCGTGAGTTAATGAAAAGAATCCCATATTGTTATTTATTTTTTTGATTTCAACATAACATACCATCCGTTTCCGGAGTGGTGAGCTATCTGGACACAAAGGTATAAAAAAATCTTGGGAAAGTTTTATCACAATCTTATATTTTTTTCAGATTTTTTTTCGTATCTTTGGTGTGCTTTTAGATGAACACATATAAACATATAATAAACATCATTTTATGGAATTAATTAAGCTTGATACCCGTAGTGCTGGTATCGAAATTTCAGATCAGATTAAGCGCGAGGCTATCGCTGCAAACGAACTTCTCCACGCAGGTGAGGGCAAGGGTAACGACTTCCTTGGTTGGATAACCCTTCCGTCAGATATTGACCAGGCTCACCTTGATGCTATCAACGCTCAGGCCGCAAAGCTGCGTGAGGTTGCTCAGGTTGTTATTTGCATCGGTATTGGCGGCTCATATCTGGGCGCAAAGGCTGTTATTGACGCAATGACAAACTCTTTTGAGCTTCTGCACAAGAGCCACAAGAACCCTATCGTTCTTTTCGCTGGTCAGAATATCTCTGAGGACTATCTGGGCGAGATGATGGAGGCACTGAAGGATTACTCTATCGCTACTATCGTTGCCTCAAAGTCTGGAACAACTACCGAGCCTGCTATCGCCTTCCGCATTGTTAAGGAGGAGATTGAGCGTCGCTATGGCAAGGAGGATGCAAAGAACCGCATCGTAGCTATTACCGACAAGGCTCGTGGTGCACTCAAGACCCTTGCAACTCAGGAGGGCTACCCTACTTTCGTTATTCCTGACAATGTAGGTGGTCGTTTCTCTGTTCTCTCTCCAGTAGGTCTTCTTCCACTGGCTGTTGGTGGCGTAGATATCGCCGAGCTCGTTGCTGGTGCAAAGGCTGTTGAGCAGGCTACTAAGGCAGGCACTGCTTATGAGGATAACATCTCTGCTCAGTATGCTGCTGTTCGTAACGCCCTCTACCGCGCAGGTAAGAAGATTGAGATTCTCGGTTCATATGAGCCTAAACTTGTTAATATCAACGAGTGGTGGAAGCAGCTCTATGGTGAGAGCGAGGGTAAGGACGGCAAGGGTATCTACCCTGCTTCTGTAACCCTTACTGCCGACCTTCACTCTATGGGTCAGTATATCCAGGATGGCGAGCGCACACTCTTTGAGACTATTATCTCTGTCGCTGCTCCAAAATACGAGGTTCGCGTATGCTCTGACGAGGAGAACCTTGACGGCCTTAACTACCTCGCTGGTCGCCGCCTGAGCGACATCAACAGCATGGCAGAGCTTGGCGTTAAGATTGCCCATGTAGATGGCGGCGTGCCTAACCTACGCGTAGAGATTCCTGAAATCAACGAGCGCACCCTTGGCGCACTTATCTACTTCTTCGAGAAGGCTTGCGGCATTAGCGGTTATATGCTCGGCGTAAACCCATTTGACCAGCCAGGCGTAGAGGCTTATAAGAAGAATATGTTTGCCCTTCTTGAAAAGCCAGGCTACGAGGAGCAGACTGCTGCTATCAAGGCTCGCCTGTAGATTATCTGCACAGGAAGTTTATACCGTCCCTATCTTCGGAAAGGGGCGGTATTATATTGTAGGTCAATAAAATCGGCAAAAAATTTGTAAGTGTAGATAATTATTCTTATCTTTGATAAAACAAAACCTTAAAACTATGGCAGAGACTGTTGTGACCAGATATAGTGACGCCGAATTAGCCGAGTTCAAGGCGCTCATTCTGGAAAAATTAGAGGTGGCGCGAAACGACTATGAGCAGTTGCGTGCCTCCATAACTCGCTCGGCTGATAATGACACCGAGGATACCTCGCCAACCTTCAAGGTGCTGGAGGAGGGCGCTATGACTCTCTCTAAGGAGGAGATAGAACGCCTTGCTGCACACCAGCTCAAGTTTATCAAGAATCTTGAGATGGCCCTTGTGCGCATTGAGCATAAGACCTACGGCATCTGCAAAACTACAGGCAAGCTCATCCCTCGCGAGCGCCTGCTGCGCGTACCTCACGCAACAGAGTGCATTGAGGCCAAAGAGGCGCGTAAGTAACATTTCGCAATAGCCTATAAAACAGCAAATGGTTGTACAGTGAGTACAACCATTTGCTGTTTTATAACCATTAGCTATTGGCCATTAGCCATTAGCCAATGAAATAATCTGATTTTAGACAGGGATTTACCACGCTCGGCAAAAACACCTCCCCTAAATTTCATTTTAAGTAGGAAGTTACCACGCTCGGGTTATAAAACAGCGAAGGGTAGTACTTTCGGTACAACCCTTTGCTGATTTATAAGCTAGCGGAAGTAAATTCCACTTAAAATGTAATTTAGCGGACTTTGAAATCAGGGTCGGCCTTCATCGGAATAGGCATTGAGCTGTAATAACCAGACTCAAACTTATCGCGAACGGCCTTAAATGCGTTGATGGTGTACTCTACATCCTCCATGGTGTGGGCTGCGGTAGGGATTACGCGCAGGATAATCTCGCCCTTAGGGATAACAGGGTAGATTACGATAGAGCAGAACACGCCGTAGTTCTCACGAAGGTCTACGATAAGGTTTGTGCCCTCCTCATTTCCGCCCTTCATATAGACAGGGGTTACTGGAGACTGAGTAACGCCAATCTCAAAGCCGTTAGCCTTAAGACCGCTCTGCAATGCGCGGGTAATCTCCCACAGTTTCTCCTGATACTCAGGGTGGTTGCGGATAAGCTCAAGACGCTTCAGTGCACCGATAACCATTGGCATTGGCAGTGACTTAGCATAGAGCTGTGAACGCATATTGTAGCGGAAGAGGTTGATAAGCCAGCGTGGACCAGAGACAAATGCGCCGATACCAGCCATAGACTTAGCAAAAGTATTGAAGAGCACATCTACTCCATCAACAACGCCGAAGTGGGCAGCAGTACCGCGACCGCCAGGGCCCATAGTACCGAAGCCGTGAGCGTCGTCAACAAGCAGACGGAAGTTGAAATCCTTCTTAGCCTTTACGATAACATCGAGGAAGCCCAAATCGCCCTTCATACCGAATACGCCCTCTGTAATTACGAGCACACCACCCTTCTGCTCCTCAGCAAGGTCAGTTGCGTGCTGGAGTTGACGACGAAGTGAAGCCTCATCGTTGTGTGCATATACAAAACGCTTACCCTTGTGCAGACGCAGACCGTCGATAATACAAGCGTGAGCCTCAGCATCATAGACAACAACATCACGGTGTGTGAGCAGGCAGTCGATAATAGAGATCATACCCTGATAACCGAAGTTAAGAAGGAAGGCATCCTCCTTGCCGACAAACTCAGCCAGCTCGCGCTCAAGCTGCTCGTGATACTTAGTCTGGCCGCTCATCATACGAGCTCCCATAGGGGCTGCCATACCGAACTCCGCTGCACCAGCTGCGTCAGCCTTGCGAACCTCAGGGTGGTTAGCCAAACCGAGGTAGTTGTTAAGGCTCCAGTTGAGCATCATCTTGCCACGGAAGCGCATGTGAGGTCCAATCTCACCCTCAAGCTTTGGGAAAGCAAAGTAACCGTGTACATTCTGCATGTACTGACCGATAGGTCCGCCTGTATTCCTTTCAAGGCGTTCAAAAATATCTACCATATAGCAATATAAAATAAAGTGTTTTAGACATAATGCAACGCAAAGGTAGTAAATAATTCGGAACATTGTATCGTAAAAATACCTATTTTTTCATTTCTTAACACCACAGAGAAAAATTGGGAGGTGCTTAATATAATATATAAATATAGGTATATCGAGAAAATGAAGAAAATTGCAACTTTTTTGATAAAAATTGCTCAGACTCTTTCATTTTTCACAAAACTATTTTATCTTTGCACTCGATTTTGCGACTAAAACTTAAAGAGAACGCGAAATCAGGTTCTTTGAAAGAAATTTGAAAAATTTGTGCAAAAAATTTTGCAGATTAAAATTTTTAGTCTATCTTTGCACCGCGGTTGGGGAAACATCTGCCGATGTAGCTCAGTTGGCCAGAGCAGCTGATTTGTAATCAGCTGGTCGGGGGTTCGAATCCCTCCATCGGCTCTAAATTCACAACTCCAACCATCGGGAAGATACCAGAGTGGCCAAATGGGGCAGACTGTAAATCTGCTGGTTTTTACCTTCGGTGGTTCGAATCCATCTCTTCCCACTCAAGTGGCGGCGACACGAAGCACAATATTTTTTCACTTGCGGAAGTAGCTCAGTTGATAGAGCATCAGCCTTCCAAGCTGAGGGTCGCGAGTTTGAGCCTCGTCTTCCGCTCAATGTTTGCAATACACCTTAATAGGGTGTATTGCTTGCATAGTATAAAAGAAACCTTAAAACAAATATAAAAGTAACTTTTTAAAAACTTAATAATTTTACAGCTATGGCAAAAGAAAAATTTGACCGCTCGAAACCGCATGTAAACATCGGTACTATCGGTCACGTAGACCACGGTAAGACTACTCTTACTGCTGCTATTACAACCGTTCTTGCAAAGAAGGGTCTCTCTGAGCTTCGTTCATTCGACTCTATCGATAACGCACCAGAGGAGAAGGAGCGTGGTATTACCATCAACACTTCACACGTAGAGTATCAGACTGCAGGTCGTCACTACGCACACGTTGACTGCCCAGGTCACGCAGATTATGTAAAGAACATGGTTACTGGTGCTGCTCAGATGGACGGTGCTATCCTCGTAGTTGCTGCTACTGATGGTCCTATGCCTCAGACAAACGAGCACGTACTTCTTGCAAAGCAGGTAAACGTTCCTAAGATCGTTGTGTTCCTCAACAAGTGTGATATGGTTGACGATGCAGAGATGCTTGACCTCGTTGAGATGGAGGTTCGCGACCTTCTCGCTAAGTATGACTTCGATGAGGATTGCCCTATCATCCGTGGTTCTGCACTCGGTGGTCTTAACGGCGAGCCTGTATGGGAGGAGAAGATTATGGAGCTCATGAACAGCGTTGATGAGTATGTTCCAATCCCAGCTCGTGAGAACGAGAAGCCATTCCTTATGCCAGTTGAGGACGTATTCTCAATCACTGGTCGTGGTACTGTAGTAACAGGTCGTATCGAGACAGGTATCATCCACGTTGGTGATCCAGTTGAGATCGTAGGTCTTGGCGAGAAGTCAATGAACTCTACTTGTACAGGTGTTGAGATGTTCCGTAAGCTCCTCGATGAGGGTGAGGCTGGTGACAATGTAGGTCTTCTTCTCCGTGGTATCGACAAGAAGGAGGTTAAGCGTGGTATGGTTGTAGCTAAGCCAGGTTCAATTAAGCCACACACTAAGTTCACTGCTGAGGTTTATATCCTTAAGAAGGAGGAGGGTGGCCGTCACACTCCATTCCACAACAAGTATCGTCCTCAGTTCTACCTCCGTACAATGGATGTAACCGGTGAGGTTGCTCTTCCAGAGGGTGTAGATATGGTAATGCCAGGTGACCACGTAACTATCACAGTTACTCTTATCTATCCTGTAGCTATCAACGAGGGTCTGCGTTTCGCAATCCGTGAGGGTGGTCGTACAGTAGGTGCTGGTCAGGTACTTGCAATCGTTGAGTAATTAAACTTGACAACATAGGGAGAGGTTTTTCCTCTCCCACTTTAGGAGCATAGTTCAAGGGTAGAATAGCGGTCTCCAAAACCGTTGATGGGAGTTCGAATCTCTCTGCTCCTGCTTAAGATAAAAGAGTAAAAGACTATGGGATATATTAAAGACTCATACAAAGAGTTAGTAGAGAAGGTTAGCTGGCCTTCTTTTGCTCAGTTACAAAGTTCAACAATTGTGGTAATGGTCGCATCACTGATCTTTGCCATTATTGTTCTTGTTATGGATGTTTCGTTTGAGACCATTATGCAGGGAATCTACAAGTTCCTCGGTAATTTAGGTCAGTAATAGTTACAAGCAATGAGCGAAACAAAGAAGGAGAGGGCGTGGTATGTAGTTCGCGCAATCGGCGGCAAGGAGCATAAGGTTAAAGAGTACCTTGATGCGGAGATTCGTCGTAACGGATTGCAAGAGCAGATATCCCAGGTACTTATTCCTACAGAGAAGGTCTATACCATTCGCAACGGAAAGAAGGTCTCAAAGGAGAGAGTCTCTTATCCGGGTTATGTGTTGGTAGAGGCTATTTTAGACGGACAAATTCCATATATCATTCGCAATACGCCAAACGTACTCGGTTTCCTTGGTGATACTAAGGAAGAGAGCCGCAAACTAATTGCAACCCCTCTACGTCCACAAGAGGTAAGTCGCATTTTAGGTCGCGTCGATGAGTTGAGTGAGGCGGAAGAGGAACAGGAGATACCGTACGTTGTTGGCGAGACCGTAAAGGTTACAGATGGTCCATTCTCAAGCTTCCAAGGTACCATTGAGAGTGTCAATAGCGAGGCGCGTAAGCTTGTTGTTTCGGTGAAGATATTTGGTCGCAAGACTCCAATGGAGTTGAGCTTCACACAAGTAGAAAAAGAATAATAAACCAAGGAAAATTATGGCAAAAGAGGTTGCTGCATTTATTAAGTTGCAGATCAAAGGTGGTGCTGCCAACCCTTCACCTCCGGTAGGTCCAGCATTGGGTTCTAAGGGAGTCAATATTATGGACTTCTGTAAGCAGTTCAATGCTCGTACACAGGACAAGGCGGGAAAGGTTCTCCCAGTCATCATCACAGTTTATAGCGATAAGTCTTTCGATTTCATCGTAAAACAGCCACCGGTAGCCGTTCAGCTCAAGGAAGCTGCAAAGATCAAGTCCGGTTCCGCACAGCCTAACCGCTCTAAGGTCGGAGAGGTAACATGGGAGCAGGTTGCAGAGATTGCAAAGGATAAGATGCCTGATCTTAACTGCTTCACTATTGAGGCTGCAATGCGTATGATTGCTGGTACTGCACGCAGTATGGGTATCAACGTAGTTGGTGAATTTCCTAACGCGTAATTAAATTACAAAGATGAGTAAGTTGACAAAAAATCAAAAGATTGCCTACGCAAAGATTGAGCCAAACAAGGCTTACAAGCTCGGTGAGGCTGCCGCTCTTCTGAAGGAAATCACCTTTACAAAGTTTGATGCTTCAGTAGATATTGACGTGCGTTTAGGCGTTGACCCTCGTAAAGCTAACCAGATGGTTCGTGGCGTTGTAACTCTCCCTCACGGAACAGGTAAGGTAGTACGAGTTCTCGTACTCTGTACACCTGAGAAGGAGGCAGAGGCACAGGCTGCAGGAGCCGATTTCGTAGGTTTGGATGAGTATGTAGACAAGATCAAGTCTGGTTGGACTGATGTAGACGTAATCATCTGTACACCTAACGTTATGGGTAAGGTAGGTGCGCTCGGTCGTATCCTCGGTCCTCGCGGTCTTATGCCAAACCCTAAGACTGGTACAGTTACTATGGAGGTCGGCAAAGCTGTACAGGATGTGAAGGCCGGTAAGATTGACTTTAAGGTTGATAAGTACGGTATCGTTCACACCTCTATCGGTAAGGTTTCATTCACCGCTGAGCAGATCGAGGAGAATGCTCGTGAGGTAATGAGCACCATTATCAAACTCAAACCATCCGCTGCAAAGGGTACTTATGTTCAGAGCATCTATCTCTCAACAACAATGAGCCCAGGCGTACAGGTTGATCCAAAATCAGTAGAAACAAAATAAAAGGAGGATTGAACAATGACTAAAGAACAAAAAGCTGTCGTTATCGACAATCTTGCTCAACAGCTCACTGAGTATCCTCACTTTTATATCACAGACATTGAGGCACTCAACGCAACTCAGACTGCTGCTCTTCGTCGCAAGTGTTTTGACAGCGAGATTAAGCTTATCGTTGTAAAGAACACCCTTCTTCGTAAGGCATTGGAGCGTGTAGAGAAGGCAGATGAGGAGTTAGTAAACGTACTTGCAGGCTCAACTGCTATCATGCTTACCAACACAGGTAAGGCTCCAGCAGTTCTTATTAAGGAGTTCCGCAAGAAGTGCGACAAGCCTATTATCAAGGCTGCATGCGTAGAGGGTTGCGTATATGTTGGTGATGATCAGTTGGATACACTGTGCAGCATCAAGAGCAGAGAGGAGCTCATTGGCGACATCGTTGCACTGCTCCAGTCACCTGCAAAGAATGTTATCTCTGCACTGCGTGCTAATGCAGGCGAGAAGATCGCGGGTCTGGTAAAGACTCTCGAAGAAAGAAACAATTAATAAAAGAAACAAAAAACAAATTTAATAAAAATTACAACTATGGCAGATGTAAAAGTATTGGCAGAGGAGTTGGTAAACTTGACTGTTAAAGAGGTAAACGAATTGGCTACCATCCTCAAGGAGGAGTACGGTATTGAGCCAGCTGCTGCAGCTGTTGCAGTTGCTGCTGCACCTGCTGCAGGTGAGGCTGCTGTTGCAGAGAAGACTACTTGGGATGTAGTTCTTAAGGCTGCAGGTCAGGCTAAGCTTCAGGTTATCAAGGCTGTTAAGGAGGCTGCTGGTCTCTCACTTGGTGACGCTAAGGCTCTCGTTGATGCAGCTCCTAAGGCTGTTAAGGAGGGTGTTTCTAAGGAGGAGGCTGAGGCTCTCAAGGCTGCTCTCGAGGAGGCTGGTGCTGAGGTTGAGCTTAAGTAATTCGTTACTTGGTTTATCCAAACGCAACTCAGGCGTAGGGCTTACTACTGCAGTGTAAGCTCTATGCCTTTTCCGGTCTTAAAATCCGTTTTTTGCGCAATATGACGGGTTGGCGACCAAAGCAAATAAAAAATCACCCTTTTCGGAGTGCTTTGCTGTGCCGAAAATGGGGATAAAGGATTCAGAAGAATCCATAATCTTGATAGAGCGAAGAGACAGCTCGCATCAAGGGTGAGGGAGAGCTTCACGCGGCAGTGCGAAAAACAGTTCGTCTATGAAGAGTATGGCAATGTCTGAGTCCTCTGGATGCTCTCAGGGGTGCTATGCGCCAATATTGAGGGCATTAGCGGTGTGAAATAGAACCGTAATGAGGGTAGTTTTTTCCCTTTCGAGTACTCACAAAAAACAACCGGATTAATTTATGTCCACAAAAACACAAAATCGTATTAGCTTCTCCACAGTTAAGAACCGTGTGCCTTATCCAGACCTGTTGGAGATTCAGCTCAAGTCATTCCGAGACTTCTTCCAGATGGACTCCACCGCTGAGCAGCGTAAGAGTGAGGGTCTATACAGAGTCTTTCAGGAGAATTTCCCTATTACAGATACTCGCAACAACTTTGTGTTGGAGTTTCTCGATTACTACATTGATCCACCACGCTACACCATTGAGGAGTGTTTAGAGCGCGGACTGACCTATAATGTTCCGCTCAAGGCTAAGCTGCGCCTCTCTTGCAACGACAATGAGCACGAGGATTTCAAGGTAGTAGTTCAGGATGTATATTTTGGCAACATCCCATATATGACGGAGCGAGGCACCTTCGTCATCAACGGTGCTGAGCGTGTTATTGTCTCGCAGCTCCACCGTTCTCCGGGTGTATTCTTTGGTCAGAGCGTTCATACTAACGGTACTAAGCTCTACTCTGCACGAATCATTCCATTCAAGGGTTCATGGATTGAGTTTGCTACCGACATCAACAATGTGATGTACGCATATATCGACCGTAAGAAGAAGTTGCCTGTAACAACCCTTCTTCGTGCTATCGGTTTTGAGACTGATAGACAGATTCTTGATATCTTTGACCTTGCAGATGAGGTTAAAGTCACAAAGAGTAACCTTAAGAAGGCGGTAGGTCGTAAGCTTGCAGCTCGTATTCTCTCTTCTCGCTTTGAGGACTTTGTTGACGAGGATACTGGTGAGGTTGTATCTATCGAGCGTTTCGATGTTATAGTAGACCGCGAGACCATTCTTGAGGAGAACCATATTGATGCTATTCTTGAGAGCGGTGTCAAGACAATCATCCTCCACAAGGAGAATCAGTCAGGCATTGACTTCTCAATTATCTATAACACCCTTCAGAAGGACGCTTGTAACTCTGAGGTAGATGCAGTACGCTACATCTACCGTCAGCTCCGTGCTTCTGAGGCTCCAGATGATGATACAGCTCGTGATGTAATTGATAAGCTATTCTTCTCTGACAAGCGCTATGACCTCGGTAATGTGGGTCGTTTCCGCATTAACAAGAAGCTTGAGCTTGGCATCGATCCATCAATCCGCACCCTTACTCGTGAGGATATTATCGCCATTATCAAGTACCTTATTGAGCTTATCAACTCACACGCAGAGCTTGATGATATCGACCACTTGTCAAATCGTCGCGTTCGTACTGTAGGCGAGCAGCTTTCAAACCAGTTCTCTATTGGTTTTGTTCGTATGGCTCGTACAATCCGCGAGCGTATGAATGTGCGTGATAATGAGGTCTTTACTCCAGTTGATTTGATTAATGCTAAGACACTGTCAAGCGTTATCAACTCATTCTTCGGAACCTCACAGCTGTCACAGTTCATGGACCAGATTAACCCACTTGCTGAGGTTACTCACAAGCGTCGTCTGTCGGCTCTGGGTCCTGGTGGTCTTTCTCGTGACCGCGCAGGCTTTGAGGTGCGAGATGTACACTACACTCACTACGGTCGTCTCTGCCCTATTGAGTCTCCTGAGGGTCCAAACATCGGACTTATCTCATCTCTTTGCGTATTTGCGAAGATTTCAGATATGGGATTCATTGAGACTCCATACCGCACAGTAGAGAATGGCGTAGTAGACCTTGACAACTCTCATATCCGCTACTACTCAGCCGAGGAGGAGGAGGGTCAGATTGTAGCTCAGTCAAATGAGCAGCTTACTGACGATGGCCACTTTGTGAACCACGACCGTATTAAGGCTCGTGAGGGGGCAGACTTCCCTGTAGTTCACGACACAGATGTCAACCTTATGGATGTTGCTCCAAATCAGGTTGCCTCTATCGCAGCGAGCCTTATTCCATTCCTTGAGCACGACGATGCTAACCGTGCGCTGATGGGTTCTAACATGATGCGTCAGGCAGTACCGCTTGTAAACTGTGAGGCCCCTATCGTAGGAACTGGTATTGAGAAGGATATGATCTCTGATAGCCGCATACAGATTGTTGCACGCGGCGCGGGAGAGGTTGTCTTTGCAGATGCTACTCGCATTGACATCCGCTATGACCGCACAGAGGAGCAGGATATCTGCACCTTTGAGCCAGAGATTACTACATACACCCTACCACGCTACCGCCGTACAAACCAGAACACCTCTGTAACACTGCGTCCACTGGTTCTTACCGGAGAGCGCGTAGAGGAGGGTCAGATTCTTACTGAGGGCTACTCTACTCAGAACGGCGAGCTTGCCCTTGGTCGTAACCTTAAGGTTGCCTTCATGCCATGGAAGGGTTACAACTTCGAGGATGCTATTGTTATCTCAGAGCGTATCCAGCGCGAGGATTTGTTCACTTCAGTGCATGTAGACGAGTACATTCTTGAGGTGCGCGACACTAAGCGTGGTAAGGAGGAGCTCACTTCAGATATTCCAAATGTTAGCGAGGATGCAACTCGCGACCTCGATGCAAACGGTATTATCCGCATCGGTGCAAATGTTAAGCCAGGCGATATCCTTATCGGTAAGATTACCCCTAAGGGCGAGAGCGACCCATCTCCAGAGGAGAAGCTGCTCCGCGCTATCTTCGGCGACAAGGCAGGCGATGTTAAGGACGCATCACTCAAGGCACAGCCTTCACTGCACGGTGTTGTTATTGACACTAAGCTCTATAGCCGCGCAGGTACTGTAGATAAGAAGAACCGCGCAGCTGAGCGTGAGGCTCTGCTGAAGATTGACGAGAAGCACCGCGAGCAGGCAGATGCACTTACTGAGGTGCTTGTATCTAAGTTGTGGAAGGTTCTTCAGGGTAAGACCACTACAGGCATTGTAGACTACTTTGGCGTTGAGCTCTATGCTGCAGGCGCTAAGTTCACTCAGAAGATGCTTGAGGATATTGCTCACAAGAGCATTGACGAGAAGAGCAAGCTCAATGTAGGCTACTTGAACCTCGGCCCTTGCAACTGGACTGATGATGCTCATACCAATGACCTTGTAGCACTTATTATCAACAACTATATCGTTGAGTTTAAGAAGATTGACGCGGCTATTAAGCGTGAGAAGATTAACCTTACAAATGGTGACGAGCTTCCACAGGCAGGTGTTATTCAGGTTGCTAAGGTTTACATCGGTAAGAAGCGTAAGCTTAAGGTAGGTGATAAGATGGCGGGTCGTCACGGTAACAAGGGTATTGTAGCTAAGATTGTCCGCGATGAGGATATGCCATTCCTTGAGGACGGAACTATTGTAGATATCTGTCTGAACCCACTTGGTGTGCCTTCACGAATGAACCTCGGTCAGATTTATGAGACTGTACTTGGTTGGGCAGGTCGTGAGCTTGGTCTGAAGTTCGCAACACCAATCTTTGACGGTGCATCACTTGAGCAGATTAACGAGTATACAGCACAGGCAGGTATACCACGCAGTGGCCGTACATACCTCTATGATGGTGGTACAGGCGAGCGTTTCGACCAGCCAGCAACTGTGGGTGTAATCTATATGCTTAAGCTGGGCCATATGATTGACGATAAGATGCACGCCCGTTCAATCGGTCCATACTCACTCATCACCCAGCAGCCACTCGGTGGTAAGGCACAGTTTGGTGGTCAGCGATTTGGAGAGATGGAGGTTTGGGCTCTTGAGGGCTTCGGTGCAGCAAATATCCTTCAGGAGATTCTTACCGTTAAGAGTGATGATGTAACAGGTCGTGCAAAGACCTACGAGGCAATCGTTAAGGGCGACAACCTTCCAAAGCCTGGTATTCCAGAGGCTATGAATGTGCTGTTGCACGAGCTTCGCGGTCTTGCTCTGTCAGTAAAACTTGAGTAATAATAAGTAGGTATAAATAAAAGTAAGAAATATGGCAAGCAATAAAGATAATACAACCGGTTATAGCCGCATTTCGATTAGCCTCGCCTCTCCAGAGGAGATTTTGGCTCAATCAAGCGGCGAGGTGCTCAAGCCTGAGACTATCAACTATCGTACCTACAAGCCGGAGCGTGACGGACTGTTCTGCGAGCGCATCTTTGGTCCAGTGAAGGACTATGAGTGTAACTGCGGAAAGTACAAGCGTATCCGTTATAAGGGTATTGTCTGCGACCGATGCGGTGTAGAGGTTACCGAGAAGAAGGTACGCCGCGAGCGTATGGGACACATCTCACTCGTAGTGCCAGTGGTACACATCTGGTACTTCAAGTCACTGCCTTCAAAGATTGGCTACCTGCTTGGTATTCCATCAAAGAAGCTTGAGGGCATTATCTACTACGAGCGTTATGTAGTTATTAACGCTGGTGCAGCAGAGAAGCAGGGTATTGCAAAATACCAGACCCTTGCAGAGAAGGAGTATCTCGATGTTCTTGAGGCACTTCCTGCAGGCAACCAGAACCTTCCTGATGGCGATCCAGATAAGTTTGTAGCTATGATGGGTGCTGAGGCAATCAAGATTTTGCTTCAGGAGGTAGACCTTGACAAGATGTCTTACGAGCTTCGTGACCGCGCATCACGCGAGACTTCACAGCAGCGTAAGAGCGAGAGCCTCAAGCAGCTTAATGTTATTGAGTCTTTCCGCGCATCACAGGGTAAGAACCGCCCAGAGTGGATGGTGCTGGATGTTATTCCAGTAATTCCACCAGAGCTTCGTCCACTCGTGCCACTGGATGGTGGTCGTTTCGCAACTTCAGACCTTAACGACCTTTATCGTCGTGTTATTATCCGTAATAACCGACTCAAGCGACTCATTGAGATTAAGGCTCCAGAGGTTATCCTTCGCAACGAGAAGCGTATGCTTCAGGAGGCTGTAGACTCACTGTTTGATAACTCACGAAAGAGCAACGCAGTAAAGAACGAGAGCAACCGTCCGCTTAAGTCACTTTCAGACTCACTGAAGGGTAAGCAGGGCCGCTTCCGTCAGAACTTGCTCGGTAAGCGTGTTGACTACTCAGCTCGTTCAGTAATCGTCGTAGGTCCAGAGCTGAAGATGCACGAGATGGGTATTCCAAAGGATATGGCAGCAGAGCTTTACAAGCCATTTATCATCCGTAAGCTCATTGAGCGCGGTATTGTAAAGACTGTAAAGAGCGCAAAGAAGATTATTGACCGCAAGGACCCAGTAATCTGGGGTATTCTTGAGAATGTTATTAAGGGTCATCCAGTGCTAATGAACCGTGCTCCAACCCTTCACCGTCTCGGTATTCAGGCCTTCCAGCCAAAGCTTATCGAGGGTAAGGCAATGCAGCTCCACCCACTCTCATGTACTGCGTTTAACGCGGACTTTGATGGTGACCAGATGGCGGTTCACTTGCCACTTGGCAACGCAGCTATCCTTGAGGCACAGCTGCTTATGCTCGGTTCTCACAATGTCCTTAACCCAGCTAATGGTGCACCTATTACTGTCCCTTCACAGGATATGGTCCTTGGTCTGTACTACATTACAAAGCCTCGCAAGGGCGTTAAGGGTACTGGTCTTAAGTTCTACGGTCCTGAGGAGGCAATTATCGCCTATAACGAGGGTCGCGTAGATATCCACGCTGAGGTTAAGTGCCGCGTGCGCGATATCGACGAGAATGGCCAGGCCGTTATTAAGCTCGTAGACACAACCGTAGGTCGAATCATTGTAAATCAGGTTGTTCCAGAGGAGGTTGGCTATGTAAATGAGCTCCTGACAAAGAAGTCACTGCGTGATATTATCTCTGTAGTGATGAAGAAGGCGGGTGCTGATAAGGTAGCTAAGTTCCTTGACGATATCAAGAATATGGGTTACCAGATGGCATTCCGCGGTGGTCTGTCATTTAACCTTGACGCTGTAATTATCCCTGAGGCTAAGGAGGAGTTGGTTGCTGAGGGCTACCAGAAGGCCGAGGCAATTATGGACGACTATAGCATGGGTCTTATCACCAACAACGAGCGATATAACCAGATTATTGATGTCTGGACCAATGTAAACAACCGACTCTCAGCACAGGTGGTAAAGACACTTACAAACGATGACGACGGATTTAACCCAGTATATATGATGCTTGATTCAGGTGCGCGTGGTTCCCGTGAGCAGATTCGTCAGCTCTCTGGTATGCGTGGTCTGATGGCAAAGCCACAGAAGTCTGGTGTTGAGGGTGGTCAGCAGGTTATCGAGAACCCTATCCTCTCTAACTTTAAGGAGGGACTTTCAGTGCTTGAGTACTTTATCTCTACTCACGGTGCTCGTAAGGGTCTTGCGGATACCGCTCTTAAGACTGCCGATGCAGGTTACCTTACTCGTCGTCTTGTAGATGTTGCTCAGGATGTGATTATCACTGAGGAGGATTGCGGTACACTTCGTGGTCTTAATGCGACAGCTATCAAGCGTAACGACGATGTTGTTCAGACTCTCTACGACCGTATCCTGGGCCGTACAGCTCTTAACGATGTGGTAAACCCACTTACTAACGAGGTTATCTGCCGCGCTGGTGATGAGATTACAGAGGACATCGCTATGGCTATTGAGAAGTCTCCAATCGAGTCAGTAGATATCCGCTCGGTACTCACTTGTGCATCACGCCACGGCGTATGTGCTAAGTGTTATGGCCGTAACCTTGCAACCGCTCGTATGGTTCAGAAGGGCGAGGTTGTAGGTGTTATCGCAGCACAGAGTATCGGTGAGCCAGGTACACAGCTTACTCTTCGTACATTCCACGTCGGTGGTGTTGCGGGTGGCTCTACTATTGAGACCAATGTTGTCTCTAAGTATGAGGGTCGCCTTGAGATTGATGAGCTCCGTACCGTTAAGGGTAAGAACTCACAGGGTGAGGCTATCAACATCGTAATCTCTCGTCAGTCAGAGTTCCGTATTGTTGATCCTAAGACCGAGATTACACTCTACACTCACGCACTTCCATATGGTGCAACCATCTTTATGGAGCATGACTCGATGGTTAAGAAGGGCGACCTTATCTGCGAGTGGGACCCATATAACGCAGTAGTTATCGCCGAGCACGATGGTAAGGCAGTCTACGACTCACTCAAGGAGGGTATTACCTACCGCGATGAGCGTGACGAGCAGACAGGTATGTCAGAGCGAGTAGTTATCGAGTCTCGTGACCGTCGTACCGTTACTCCATCAATCAAGATTGTGAGCAAGGAGGGCGAGGAGCTTCGCTCATACAACCTTCCAGTATCAGCCCACATTGCTGTTAAGGACAACGGTAAGGTTCATGTCGGAGATATCCTGTTCAAGATTCCTCGTGTTGTAGGTAAGAGCGGTGGTGATATCACCGGAGGTCTTCCACGAGTTACAGAGCTCTTCGAGGCTCGTAACCCATCTAACCCTGCTATCGTATCAGAGATTGATGGCGAGGTATCATTCGGTAAGATCAAGCGTGGTAATCGTGAGATTATCATCACCTCTAAGTCTGGTGAGATTTGCCGTTACCTCGTACCACTGTCACGCCAGATTATCGTACAGGAGAACGACTTCGTTCGTGCCGGTATGCCACTCTCTGACGGTGCTATCACTCCAAGCGATATCCTTCGCATCCTCGGACCTACAAAGGTTCAGGAGTACATCGTGAACGAGGTACAGGAGGTTTACCGTATGCAGGGTGTGAAGATTAACGACAAGCACTTTGAGGTTATCGTTCGCCAGATGATGAACAAGGTTCAGATTGAGGACCCAGGAGATTCACGCTTCTTCGAGAACCAGATTGTCGATAAGTGGGAGTTTATGGATGTTAATGACGAGCTTTACGATAAGGTTGTTGTTACCGATGCAGGCGACTCACAGACAGTCTATGCAGGTCAGATTATCTCAATGCGTAAGCTTCGCGATGAGAACTCATCACTCAAGCGTCGCGATATGAGACTTGTTGAGACTCGTCCAGTAGTTGCTGCAACATCAAATCAGGTACTTCAGGGTATTACTCGTGCAGCACTTCAGACAACCAGCTTCATCTCAGCTGCATCCTTCCAGGAGACTACTAAGGTGCTCAACGAGGCTGCTATCCAGGCAAAGACCGACCACCTTGTAAACCTTAAGGAGAATGTTATCTGCGGTGGCCGTATCCCTGGCGGTACAGGTCTTCGCGAGTACGACGACATTGTCGTTGGTCTTAGAGCTGATGTAGAGGGTATTCTTACAGCTGAAAACTAATATTTATTCACTCTATAGATAGGTTGGCAAGTTTTTGCCAACCTATTTTTTTTGCAAACTAACATTAAATTACTACCTTTGTTATCAGTAACCAAAATAACAACCTAAAAACACATATCTATGAAAATTGTTTGTATTGCTGACGCCTTTATCACTACTGAGATGATGGAGAAAGGCGTACGCCCTTACCTTCAGCAGGGCGATACTATGGAGACCTTCTTCTTTGGTCTGCCGGATAAGTCGCAGATGCGCGACATTATTAAGGACATTGAGGCTCGTCGCCACGACAATATCGTCTATCCAGAGGGTCTTGAGGAGGCTATCGCTGCTGCCGACCTTATTATCGTGCACCTCTGCCCTATCAAGCGCCGTATGATTGAGAAGGCTCCAAACCTCAAGGCTATTATGACCTGCCGTGGCGGATTGGAGAATATTGATGTTGAGGATGCAACAGAGCTTGGTATTATCGTGTCAAACAACCCTGCACACAACGCAAATGCCGTTGCAGAGTTTACTATCGGCGTTATTCTGTCCGAGACTCGTAACATCTCCCGCTCAAATATCGCTCTGCGTAACCGCGAGTGGAGAATCGTATATCCAAATACCGAGACCTCAGTCAAGGAGATGACCGATATGACCGTTGGTATCGTTGGCTATGGCTCTATTGGTCGCCTTGTGGCTTATAAACTCTCTGTCTTTGGCTGTAAGATTCTTGTTGCCGACCCATTCCTTAAGGAGTGCAAGGAGGATTATGTTACTGTAGTTCCTATGGACGAGCTGCTCGCAACAGCAGATATCGTAACGCTCCACGCCCGCTCAAATGGTGCAATTATGACCGACCGTGAGTTTGGGCTTATGAAGCAGAACTCATACCTTATCAACACAGCCCGCTCATATCTTGTTGATACAAAGGCCTTTGAGCGCGCTATGGATAGTGGCAAACTGCTTGGTGCAGCTATTGATGTATTTGAGACCGAGCCAGATATCCCAGAGTTCTACCTCAAGTATGACAACATCACCCTTACTAACCACCTTGGTGGCATTACAGTAAACTCATTCTGCGATGCTCCTATCTTCGCTATCAAGAATTATCAGAACTTCTTGGCTGGTGGCGAGCTTACCTTCTGGGTGAACAAGAAGCAACTTTCATAAACCTTAAACCTAAAAACTCAAACTAATATGACATCTATTCTTTCATCTCGCCCTGAACTTAAGAAGGCTCTTGATAGCGTTGCCGAGGTTGCAGGCTATCTATGGCAGAAGGGCTGGGCAGAGCGCAATGGTGGTAATCTTACGCTCAATATCACAGAGTATGTAGACGATAGTATGCGCGCTATGCCTGCAATATGTGCTCCAAAGGCTATTGGCGTGACACTTCCACACCTTAAGGGTTGCTACTTCTACTGCAAGGGTACAGGCAAGCGTATGCGCGACCTTGCTCGCGACCCAATGTGCGCTGGAAGCATTGTCCGCATCCTTGACGACTGCGCATCATACGAGATTATCGCCGACAACCCTATCGTTCCTACATCTGAGATATCTTCTCACCTTGCAATTCAGGACTATATGATTGAGTGTGGCTCAGGCTATAAGGCTACACTTCACACCCACCCTATTGAGCTTGTGGCTCTGTCACACTCAAAGGAGTTCCTCGATTCAGAGCACCTTACACAGGTTCTCTGGTCAATGATTCCAGAGACCCTTGCCTTTGCACCGCTCGGCATTGGCGTTGTGCCTTACGCCCTGCCATCATCAACAGAGCTTGTAGAGCCTACACTAAAGCAGATTAGACGATACGATGTTGTTCTGTGGGAGAAGCACGGTACTGTTGCTGTTGGCCCAGATATGATGGAGGCCTTTGACCAGACCGATGTGCTTAATAAGGCCGCAAATATCTATATGACTGCCAAGAACTTCGGCTTTACTGCCGAAGGTATGACACCAGAGGCTGTACAAGAGATTCGCGATGTGTTTAACCTACCAAATGAAAGATAGCTATGAAGAAGATTTTAGCAATTCTCTCTGTTGCAGCACTTGCTCTAAGCTCTTGCTGCAAGCAGGCGAGCGCCGATGTTAAACTCCTCGCCCACCGCGGAAATGCCAGCACAGGCACCGAGTTTACAACAGATGAGAATACCCTTGACGCTCTTCGTCGCGCACAGGAGCTGAATTTCGCAGGTATTGAGTTTGATGTACACCTTACAGCAGACGACCAGCTTGTTATCCGCCACGATAATAAGATTACAGATGAGCTGAGCTGTCAGGGAAGCACTTTTGACGAGATTCGCGCCCACCGCCTACCATTTGGCCACCAGATTCCTACTCTTCGCGAGTGGCTTGAGCAGGCAAAGAAGACTCCACACATCTACCAGATGCTTGAGATTAAGTCTCATAAGGGCGAGCGCGAGAAGGAACTTATCACAAAGAGCCTTGAAATTATCCGCGAGCTTGATATGGTAGACCAAGTCTATATGCTCTCATTTAAGAGCTCAACAGTAGACGAAGTACTCCGTCAGGAGCCAAATATGAAGGTTATTCTTAACTCAAGCAGCCTGCACCACTCACTCACCCCAGCCGAGGTTAAAGAGCGCGGCTACTATGCTGTATCTTATAACATCAATGTTATCCTTAACCACCCCGAGTGGATTGATCAGTTCAAGAGCTACGGCATAGAGACCTTCCTTTGGATGGTAAATAGCCCATATACCTACAACATCGCCAAGGACTTGGGCTTCACCTGGGCAACCACAGACTTCTACGACCACATCACAAAGTAGCAATCATTATCAAACTAATTCAATAGGGAACAAGTGGTTCGTTCCCTATTTTTGTGCCTATATCTGAATAGAATAGGTCTCTCGCTTAACTTGCCGAAGATTGCTTTGTAATAAAATAAATCTATCGTTATATTGTTGGTGTAATGGATTATTTGCACCTACAGAAACATAAGTCCCCCTCACAGGAGGGGGATTTAGGGGGTGGGTGACACAACAATCGGCTCAGCCGACTCTTTAAGCCACAAAATTAAAGTGCAAAACGGTAGACAATCAACCGTAGACAACCAAAACAAAAAAGCCAACCCTTAATGGATTGGCTTAAAGAATTTAGTGAGCTTAACTTGCCGAGGATTGCGTTGCAATCCTTTCGGCTTCAATTGGCGGCACCTCGGCATAGTTAAAGTAAACTCTACTCTGCACTCGGTTTGCTCAATTGTCCTCTGTTACACAGAG
>SUZS01000034.1 GCA_015059785.1 Rikenellaceae bacterium | reverse complement strand
TAGATATTATCGGCAAATTTTGCAAATCGCAAGAAAAGAAAATTTGCCAGAATACGCTAAAACACAATGTTTTGCATATCATTAGCAAATCTTAGAAAATGGGTGAAAATACCCTATAATTTACTTGGCGTAAATGAGCATTTTGAGGGCGAGCATAACGACAAAATACACTTTTTATTCAGCCTCTTCTTCAACTCAGCGGAACAATGGTTGCTAACATTTTTCAGATATATACAACCATACCTATATGTATAATATCCATTTTTTGCAAATATTGGTTTATTTGATTATATTTGCGTAGACAAATAGAGGCTGTGTATGAAAAGGCTACTGATTAGTATCTGGAATTTCTATGTGGAGGGCTTTAAGGCGATGACTTGGGGTAGGCAGCTATGGTGGGTGATACTACTCAAGGTAATTGTGCTATTTGTTATCTTACGAGCATTCTTTTTTAGGCCTACATTAGCAGGTAAAGATGAGCAGCAGAGAATTGAATACATCGGAAATCAACTATTAAATACCCCTAACTATAAACCTTCTAAAAATTAGACTATTATGGTAGAAACGGCTTTAGTAAATTGGTCGAGGTTGCAGTTTGCACTTACGGCTGGTTACCATTGGTTATTTGTGCCGCTAACGCTCGGACTTGCGGTTATTATGGCCACAATGGAGACTATTTATGTGAAAACGGGTGACGAGTTTTGGAAGCGAGTTGCAAAATTCTGGATGAAAATTTTTGCTATAAACTTCGCCGTAGGAATCGCCACAGGTATTATTCTCGAATTTGAGTTTGGTACAAACTGGAGCAACTACTCGTGGTTTGTGGGAGATATTTTCGGTGCGCCACTGGCTATAGAGGGTATATTCGCTTTCTTTATGGAGGCGACATTCTTCGCTGTGATGTTCTTCGGCTGGGAGAAGGTTAGCAAGCGCTTCCACTTGGCGGCAACTTGGCTTACTGGTATTGGTGCAGCTATTTCGGCTGTATGGATTCTGATTGCCAATGCGTGGATGCAACACCCTGTGGGTATGGAGTTTAACCCCGACACAGTGCGTCACGAGATGGTTGATTTCTGGGCATTAGTGCTAAATCCAGTAGCAATATCAAAGTTCTTCCACTCTGTATTTAGCGGCTGGATGACTGGTGCTGTGTTTGTTATTGGCATTAGTTGCTACTACCTGCTTAAGGGTCGCGAGAAGCGCTTTGCCCTTGCAAGTATTCGCGTAGCTGCTATTGTAGGCATTGTAGGCACTTTTGCAGTTATGTTGAGCGGTGATAGCTCTGGTATTCACGCGGCAAAATATCAACCTATGAAACTTGCTGCTGCCGAGGGATTGAAAGAGGGAGGTGAGCGTGCACCATTCTCAATAGTTCCTGGTGTAGAGATTCCGGCTATGCTCTCAATACTTGCCACACACGATGTTGACGGGTATGTGCCTGGCATAAACAACATTCTTGACGGCTACACCACTCCAGACGGAGAGTACCACCTCTCTGCTGAGGAGAAGATTGAGCGCGGAAAGGTGGCTATAGAGTCCTTTGCGACATATCGCACACTGAAAGATAGCGATCCTGAGGCAGCAGCGGCTGCTCGCAAGACTCTTGATGAGAACATAGAGTACTTCGGCTATGGATATATAGGCTCTAAGGAGGAGCTTGTGCCGCCGGTGCCACTTGTCTACTGGGCATTCCGCATTATGGTAGGCGTGGGAGGTCTGCTGCTGCTCATTATGATAGCTGTACTGTGGTTTGAGTATAAAAACCGTCTTGCTGGAATGCGCTGGTTGCTCTGGATAGCCCTACTCTCTGTGCCACTTGTATATCTTGCAGGGCAGGCGGGCTGGATTGTTGCCGAGGTGGGTCGTCAGCCGTGGGTTATTGACGGACTGCTCCCAGTCAGCGCAGCTGTATCAAGTGTCAGCGTAGCCGCAGTAAAGACAACATTCTGGTTGTTTGTGGCTATCTTTACCCTCTTCCTCGCTATTGAGGTTCGTATTATGATTAAGGCCATTAAGCAGGGTCCAAATATTGAAACTGAATAAACTATACAACAATGATTACATACGAATTTTTACAACACTATTGGTGGTTTCTTATCGCACTTTTAGGTGGTCTGCTGGTGTTCCTACTTTTTGTACAAGGTGGTAATGCGCTGATATTCTTGGCAGGCAAGGATGAGGACGAGCGTCAGCTTATTGTCAACTCTACAGGTCGCAAGTGGGAACTTACTTTTACCACTTTGGTAACCTTTGGCGGTGCATTTTTCGCCTCGTTTCCTCTATTTTATAGTACCAGCTTCGGTGGCGCATATTGGGTGTGGATTCTTATCCTTATAACCTTCGTCTTCCAAGCCGTATCATACGAGTTCCAGAGCAAGGCGGGCAATCTTCTTGGTAAAAACACCTTCCGCGCCTTCCTCACACTCAACGGATGCCTCGCGCCACTACTTATAGGTACTGCCGTAGGTACATTCTTCACAGGCTCTGACTTTACAGTCAATAAGGGAGCTGTGGCAGATATCGCCTCGCCAGTAATCAGCCGTTGGGGCAATGGTTGGCATGGCCTTGAGGCTGTAGCAAACCCGTTTAATGTGGAGTTTGGAGCAATGGTTATGCTACTCGCTATTTCGCTCGGCGCGCTCTATTTGATAAACAATATTGACAACGAAAAGCTCGCCTCGCAACTACGCCGCAGCCTTGCTATCTGCTTTGGACTCTTCTTGGTGCTGTTCCTCATTGTCTGCTACCACCTTGTCACTATGGATGGCTTTGCTGTAGATGCCGCGGGGATAGTTACTCTTGAAAAGGGCAAATATTTTACAAATCTACTACAGATGCCACTTGTGCTTGCGATGCTTGTGGTAGGCGCTGTGCTGCTTGTTGCGGGCGTAATGCTGACTCTTCTGCGTAAGGATTTTCGACGAGGCATCTGGTTCGCTGGCCCAGGCACGACAATGGCCGTTATGGCACTGTTTATGGTCGTGGGATATAACCACACGGCATACTACCCATCTATAGCCGACCTGCAGTCGTCGCTAACCCTTGCCAATAGCTCTTCAAGCGAATTCACACTTCGCACAATGGCTGTCGTATCGCTAATCATCCCATTTGTTGTGGCATATATCGCCTACTTCTGGCGTCAGATGGACAAAAAGTCACTGACAACAGAAGAGCTCAAAAGTGGCGAAAAATATTAACCGAAAAAACAAGTGGGTGACTAAAAAGTAAAATAGTCACCCACATTTTGTTCGGAGGTTGAATAAAAAGATGTAGTTTTAGGCTCGCGAAGCCCGAAAAAGCGGAGTTTACTTGGCGTAAATGAGCATTTTGAGGGCGAGCGTCACGACAAAATACACTTTTTATTCAGCCTCTTTGGTGTTACTCTATGTTGTAGCCCGTAATAATATTACTATACACACTCCAGTTAGTGGCCTTCTGATATGCGCCTTCTGATCCGCTTGGCACATATATATTTCCGTTCATCGGATAGTACGCATTACCCTTCTTGTCACGCATAAACACCCATTTACCCAGTAGTGCCGGTGGTGTTACACGCTCACAATAGACAGAAGTCAGGTTTTTGCACTTTAGAAAAGCTGAGTCTCCAATAGAGGTTACAGATGCCGGTATGGTTACTGTTGTTATGCTCTCCATAGAGCTAAACGCCTCTTTATCTATTGTCGTCACACTCTCTGGGATTATTAAGTTCTCCAAACTCTTACATCCCGTCATTGCATAGGCATTAAATTTCGTAATACCCTGAGGAAACTCAATACTCTTTAGCGAAGAACATAGGGCAAACATACGATGGCCGATCTCTGTAACTGTATCTGGAACTATAATTTTCTCTATGCTTTGGCAACCATCAAAGGTACAATATGTACCCATTGTTTTAATGTGTGTAAAATCAAGATCTTTCAGAGATGTACAGCCTATAAATGCCTCTGATGGGATGTGTGTAATGGTGCTTGGTAGCTTTATTGACTCAAGGCCACTACAATACTGCAGATAATCAAGATTTGTAATTCCCTCAGGTATATCAAGCGACTTAAGGCTCTTGCACATATAAAAAGCTCTTGTGCCAATAGATTGTAGTCCACTATACAACGCTGCCTCTTTCAAAGCATAGCAGTGATAAAAAGCATCATTTCCAATAGTTTGCAATCCCTTATTCAAAGTCATTTGCGCCAAGGCGTGACACTTATAGAACGCTTCATTATTAATATTTGCAACAGTGCCTAATAGATTGACACTCTCTAAGCTTGTACAATCTCTAAATGCCCCGAGTCCAATGGTTGTCAAATTACCCTGTACGGTAACAGTTGTCAAAGCAGTACAACCATTAAATGTACGCGAATCAATCTTGCTGACACCTCGCGGGATTACTATACTTTTAAGAGCAGAACATTTACAAAAAGCATGAGAACAAATCTCTGCAACCCTACTACCCATAGTTACCTCCTCTAACGCGGTACAATCTGCAAACGCATAATCATCTATCTTTAGCACCTTATTTGGAATCTTGATACTCTTTAGCGAAGTACAATTTCTGAAACAACCACTTCCTATAGTTGTTACATTATCATGAATATTAACGCTAACAAGGTTCTCACAACCATTAAAAAGGCTATACGACAACTCTTTTACCCCCTTAGGTACTGTAAATGAGATAAGGCCCGTCTCGGCGAATAGGTAGCCGTCAAATTTAGTAATGCTATCTGGAAGAACAATCTCTTTCAAGTTAGTACACCCAGCAAATGCTTGGTAACCAAATGAGGTAACACCATCCATAACAGTAATTTTCTCTATACAAGCCGCACCAGCAAGTATATACTGTGGCACTGTAGTGCTCGTCGCAGGGATAAACACCTCTGTTACTAACTTACCCTTCAAATAGAGGTTTTTTGCACAGTATAGTGGATTGGACGATTGATTTACAAACTTAATGTTCCACCAAGGATTTATATCATCAATATCGACCCTTTCAAGGCTAGTGCATCGATCAAAAGCAGAACCTTCTATCAGAACGATACTTCCAGGTATATATATCGACTTAAGAGAGGTACAGTTGTAGAATGCCGCTCCTAATATCTGCTTAACCCAGCTACCAATCTCAACCTTTGACAAAGAGGTGCATTGTCTGAACGCATTCCTACCAATAGTAAGCACTCCCTTACCAATCTTCACGCTTTTTAGTGAAGTATTATTCTCAAATGCACGATCTCCAATTACTGTAGCACCCTCATCAACAACGAGCTCAGAGAAGGCTGAATCACTAAACACAGCAGGGACATTGCAGTGCATTATCACTCGACCAGTACAGCCAGCAAAAGCAGAAGAACCAATCTTTGTAACAGAACTTGGAATTATCAGCTCCTCCAAGAAACAACAACCATTAAAAGCCTTAATACCTATAGTAGTTACTGCACTTGGTACTCGCATATGAGAGAGGTTTGTACAAACTGCAAACGCATTCTCTGGCAGAGTTGTCACTTTGTCATCAAAGCGCATAGCCCCCTCTCCTGTCGCTGCATTAAAATCGTTTGAAATTAGGTTTGCGCCATAACCCTCTGTTTCATATGGATCAAGAGCATAACCATCATTAGTCTTGTAGTAGATTACAGCAGGGTCGTCTGGTGTTGTCCAACTCTCTGTATTACCAGTACTGTTGATTATTGAAGAGTAGCTGCTCCAACTATTCTTATACTCCTCTGTTGTCTGCTCTGGCACATAGATAGAAAAACCATCGCCGCACTGCTCAAAGACCTTCTCACCAAGAGTTGGTGGGGTTTGCGTGCTACAGTAGAGAGCCGTAAGTGCACTACAGCCGTTAAACGCCTCATTGCCAATCTCTGTAACACTTGCAGGAAGTGTAAGCGTAGTGAGTCTCTGACAACCACTGAATGCCCCGTCTCCAACCTCTATGATATCACCATCGAAGCGAATAATACCCTTAGTTGAACCATCTTGATTGCGAACAATAGCTGATGTATATGAGTTACTCAAGAATGTAGCGCCAAAGATATGTGTAAAGTTTGGCATAACGACCTGACCATCAACTGAGGTGTACCAAATCTCATTGTTTGGAATAGCCTCAACTTCACTAATCTGAGCGGTAATAACCTTAATAGCGGCCATCGGTTGTATTGCATTACGCTCAATGGTTATGCTCTTCTCGGTCCTCTTGCCGTATACATTTCCTGCCGAATCGGTGACATAGACAGTTATACCCTTGCTAAAGGTTGTTGGGGGCACTACAAGCCAGAAAGTCGTAGCATTGTCAGCACTATTGTCAAGCGCAACACCCGCACCGCAATCAAGAGTAATGCTCTCTGTAGAGTTATCTGCCATTGTCAGCGTAGGAACATCATCATACGCCGCGAGAATGGTCGCTGCGCCGGCAATCTTCTCGCCATTATTTCCCTGCAGTTCAATACGACTAACAGTAATATCTCCATAGAGTTTAATCTTTAGGCAGCCACAGAGATTTCTAAAGGCGAGGAAGTTATCAGTCAAGCCATTTGTTACGGCGACCATACTATTAGCATTACGGCCAAAGCTATCTTCGTCGTAACTCTGCACAGCTGGCAGATGGTAAGTAATTTCTCCACTCTCCAGAATTGTTGCACTTGTATCGTACGGATAGAGGGCGTAGATGCTATTCAGAGCATTACCCGTACCCAAATCTGAAGATGGGACAACGCTAAATGTACCGCTATTATCGCCCGTATCGCCATTGAACTTATACTGATTGTTCAGCGTATTGCCGTAGAAGACCGTTAGCCTATCATCAGCGTGCCAACGCAAATCCTTTCCATCCTCGACATAAGTTCGGCTCTGCTCATCAAAAGATGCCGTAAGGTCTTGATACTCTGTCAGGACAACTACCTGGTCCTGTTCATAATGCTCTGTACACGCACTAAAGAGTAGTGAAAGAGCAGCTGTAGAAAATATAAACTTTTTCATTATCGTATTCTTCTTTTGTTACCAATCCATATCCTGATTTTCGTCCTCAAAATCCTCAAGGTTTGACAGTGCAAATCCTTGTTCAACATTCAGTCGGTAGCTCTCCAACTTAGGAGGCTGATACCCTTTTAATCTCTTTGTAGTCATAATTTTGTAATATTTTTAGTTAATAATTTGCGACCTATCTTACTATAAAAGAGGGGGCTGGGCGAAAAAAATATCAAGTTTATACAATAACTATTCGGCTATAGGCATAAAAAAGGGGTGGCTCACAGCTGTGAACCACCCCTTCTGGTTTATAGTAGCAAATGACTATCTCATATTGCTCTTGAAGAACTCCATAATCACGCGGCAAGAGTCAAATGAATCTGTTGCCCAGTTGTGACCACCATTGCGAACCTCGTAGAAGTGTACCTCCTTGCCATATGGCGAGCCATAGTAGCGGTGGAAGATAACCTTATTCTTAATCTTTGGAAGCTCGGTAGTCTCCTGATACATACACTTGTTTGCTGCAGCCACTGCACCTACTGCCACTGGAACAGCAAGGTAAGCACCCCAACCGTACTGGTTTGTAGGGTCTCCCTCCCAACGAGAGGTCATATCGCCAGTACCGTGAACCTCCATAAATGCTACTGGAGTAGTGTAGTCGTGACGCTTTGCCATCTCAGTAAGGGTAAGGCCTGCCATTGATGCAATAGCACCGAACTCACTCGCCTTGCGATAAGCCATCAGGTAGCACATCTCGCCACCATTTGACATACCTGTAAGGAAGGTATTCTTTGCCGAAAGATTGTACTTTGTGTGAAGGTGCTTTGCGAGGTTGCAGATAAACTCGCAGTCATCAATCTTCATCTTGTCAATCTGCCAAGGGTAGTATACATTCCAACCTGTATTTGGACGAGGGTCGGTAGTAGCCTGTGGGTAGCAAAGAGCCACCTTATACTCCTCTGCAAGCTGTTTGAAAGTAAGTGATGAGTTGTTTACATAGGCATTTGCGCTACCACCATATCCGTGAAGGATAAACACCAGCGGAGCATCTGCAGGAAGGTCTGTTGGCAGGTAGATATAGTATGATCTTGTAACACCCTGATCCTCAATAGTCTCTGACTTGAGCGATCCAGCACTAGCTGCAAAGCATACAAAGAGTGCTGACAGTAAGAAAATAAACTTCTTCATATTGATTAATGATTTTTAAAGAAATTCCAGATTTGGTTATAAACTTCAAATTCTGCATCGCACCAGCCCTCGTTTGCTCCATCAATAGAGTAGAGAACAACCTCGTGGCCATCCTTACCACCAAGATACTTAGTATAAGATACAAGACCCATACCGTCGCGTGGAAGCAGCTCGCCAGTGGTGTAGTGTGTACACTCGTTGATAGCAACAAGAGCACCTACGCACAAAGGTACAGCAACATAGTTTGGCTCAACACCGTACCACTTGTACAGAGAGTTCTCTGTAGCGTGTACATGAACAAATGAGACTGGCTTTGTGAAGTTATTTGCAGCATAAGTTTTAGCATTCATAGTCGCTGACACGCAACCATAGGCGTTGAATGCATCAGGTATCTGCATAGCTGCTGTATAAGCAAACTCTGTGCGATAGCTGAGCAAGTATGCCTTTGTTGCAGAGGCGAATGAATTCTTTACCTCTGCCAAGAACGATGCATCAGCCTCATTACCTACCTCTACGATGCAGAGGATATACTTACCGATAAGGCAGTGCTCGGCAGCCTTAAAGTTGATATCAAGCTGCTCCGCAGCGCGGGTTTTAAGCTCAAGGTCTTTAGTAGCAACAACTACAACTGGTGCATTTGGAGCAATACCCTCTGGCTTAATAACAACAGCGTTGTGGTCAGCGATAGTTACGCTTGCATACTCAAGCGATGTTGGAGACACAATTTGCTCCTCGTTGTTTGTGTTATCCTTGTCGCAGGCAACAGCAAACAACATAACCATACTCAATAAATAAAATATCTTTTTCATAGTTTTATTCTCCGAATTTTACATGAACAGTAAATGGCTTGCTACCAGACTTACCACCGGCAGAGCTGTGGTTTGTATACTCCTGATAGTTCTCTGCAGTAACCTGTGTTGTACCACCTGCATAGGTCATACTACCACCAAGAACGATGATAGGCTCATCCTCAGTACCCAGAACAACAGTGTTAGATGTTGACCAGAAGTAACCCAGAATCATACCATACCACTTCTCATTGCTATAGTCGTAAGTAATGTCGCACTTAACCTTACAACCGCGACCCTCACCTGGGCAGCTGTCGTAGTTACCGTGCTGACCGATAAGACCACCAATCTCTGAAGTACCGCCAGAACCGCCTCTGTCGTTGCTCAGTGTACAGTAGCTCTCGTTGTACTCAAACTTATGGCCCTTATCCAACCAGCCGATAATACCACCGATATTACCATCCTCAACAGTGATTCCACCGATGATTGTTCCAGTATTCTTACAGTAAGTTACATTAGATGAGCCACCAGAGATACCACCGGCACGCATAAGGTCGTGAGAGACAACCTTCATCTCGCCCTTATTCTCGCAACGAGTAATCTGGTTAGTCTGTGAAGGGTCCTCAAAGCCTGGATAACCAACAATACCACCGCAAGTTGGTCGTGTACCCTTACAGTATGATACGCAGTTAATTGCACCGTTGTTTACGCACTCAACGATATCTGCGCCTGTAGCACCAGAAGCGTCTGCAGGAGCACCACCAGAGATACCACCAACATTTACTGGATAGTTCTTGCCAGTAAATACAGAGCCGTCAGATGTTACAACATTAACATCAACCTTACCGTTGTTAACGCTCTTTGTGATTGAGCTCTGAGTAAGACCAACCAATCCACCCATACGAGGACGGTTTGTACCACAAGATACTGCAATCTTCTCAATCTTTGTAATGTCGTAGTCAACCTCGCCATTGTTAGTAGACTCTGTAACAGGGGCAGCAGCGCCGAGCTGTGCGGCAAGACCGCCGATGTGGATTGGCAGATTGTCAATGCTCTTAATAACACCAAATGCAGAGAGGGTCTGAACTGCCATTGTCACCTTACCGTGGTTCTCGCACTTGTTCATTGCGCCGTTGTTGTAACCAGCAAGACCACCAACAAGAGCACCATAAGATGCACCAGTAGCGGTATAAGTGATGTTACCGTAGTTCTTACAGCCATCCATAGCAACCTCGCCAGAAGCAACAAGACCAGCAACAGCAACAGTAGCATCGCCATCGCCAGCGATAGCCAGAGTTACATTAGCCTTATTTACTACATTTGTAAATGTACCGACAGCCTCCTGTGCAAGAGCAGCAATAAGACCAGCCTTTGAAGCGGCGAATGTACAGCTCTCATCAATAGTAAGGTTAGAAACACTACCTACAGTAGCGAAGAGTGCGTGGTCAGAAGTAACGCCGCTGATAGTGTGTCCATTACCTACCAGTGTACCTGGGAATACAGGGCCTGCAGGAAGGGTCTTACCAGCAAAGTTAAGGTTGCCAAGAATCTGAATCTCGTCAGTAGCACTTGCAGAACGCAATCCGTCAGCATCGTTAAGGATAGCGATAAACTCGTCAGCATTAGAAGCTGTCATTGGGAATGAAGCCTTAGCGACGGTCTTTACAGTGTAGACATCAGAGTACTCTGACTCGCTCTGTGAAGTAGGCTCAACAGCCTTAACGCGAATCTGATACTCAGTTGCGCTCTTAAGACCAGTAATATTATACTCAAGAACCTTATCAAGCTCTACAACAGTGTAGTTCTGTGCTGCACTCTCCTTATACTCGAGGACATAGCCTGTAGCGTTCTCAACCTTGTTCCACTTAACCATAATCTGGTCTGCTGTAGATACGGCAGAAGCGATAACTGGCTTGTCAAGTGGAGTCTTGGTTACCTCGTAAGCAACAACCTTAATAATTACATTATCAAGGTACATACGGTGCTGTGATGAACCTGGAGCTGAGCCATCCTTACGGATAGGACCGATACCGATACGAGCGCCTGGCTCTACATTTGTAAGGACAATCTTCTCAGTTGTAAATGTACGACCAGCCTTAATCTTGAACTCTGCTGCAGGAGTAAGGTTCTCCATTGCAGGAGTTATAGAAGATGCGCCGCTCTTACCAGCGTGCTCTGAGTTGTTGATTACATATACAGCAGCAGTTGTAGGGTCTGAATCGTAGAGAGCCTGATCAAACTGAAGCTCAATAGTAGCCACAGACTTAAGGTTTACAAGCTCTGGAGTACACATAAGACCAGTCTTGCTGCTTGCACCCAGCTTAATGTGACCAATACGGCCGCAGAGTGGAGAGGTAGTGTCGCCAGAGACCTCGTTACAGCAACCCCAAGTAGCAAGACGAGAGTTCTCAATAGCGTTCTTCATTGTTGAGAACAGACCAATCTCTACACCTGGAGCAACAAGATACCACTTCCAAGGACCACCGCCAACAGGGTTTACACCCTCAGCCTTGTCAAACGCAGTTGCAAGGTTACGGTCGTCAGCAGAGTATGCAGCAGAGCCACGGAGGTAGTTACCACCCCAAACAAGCTCGCTAAAGTCCTCCGCAAGAGCAATACCACCAACCTCAACCATTGATGTTGCGCTTGGCTCAACAACGGTAAAGTCAAGAGTCTTACCCTCAATAGGGTCTGCAATAGTCTTATTTGTTGTATCCTCAACTACAAACCAGTAGCTAGTATTCTTCTCCAAACCAGAGAACTCAAACTGTGGATAACCATCTGCAAGGTCCTCCCAGATTGGCTCATTTGGCTTTGAAGCCCAAGATACAACAAGGTCAGTACACTGCGCATCACGGTAGATACCGAAACTGTAAGCGGTCTTAAGGTCCTTTGCAGCGTCCTTAAATCCACTTGCACTCCAAGTAAAGGCGAGTGTAGAAGATGTTGCATAAGCGAACTTCACAGCAAGGTTAGAGCCAGCAAGCTTGAGCTTTACAACATTACCCTTTGAGTCGGTTACAAATACAGGGTCTGTAGCTGTACCATCTGGATAGATAGCATGTACAGATGCTGTGTAGACACCCATAGGAAGATTTTTGTGGGTGTGGGTACAAGCTGTTGATGGGCCTGCATCCTTAGTCATAGTGATAGGCTCTGCTGAACCCTCTGGGGTAAGGGTAGAGACAAACTTTGTTGCTCCAGCCTTCTCAGCAGCACTGCCATCAAAGCGGATTGTAATGGTGCTTCCTCCACACGCGTCATCGTCCACGATAACCGCCTCTGGAGATGGGTATGCAGTCTCAAGAACATCGTCACCTTGCTTTTCACAAGCGACCAGTCCGCACCCCAACATCAGAATTAGAAATAGTGCAAATTTTCTCATAATAAAATTATTAAATGATTAGGTTTGTTTCAAAAAATCACACACGGTTCACAAAGATAATAAAAATTTTCTAAATCCAGCAAGATATTGCTATTTTTCGATTTTTCTCATTACTTTTGTCTATATTAGCAATACATTTTTGAGATATTGTGTAACTTTGTCGTTAATAAATATACTCTATTATGACACCGCAAGAGTTTGTTGTGAGATTTCGGGAGGCGTTTAGTGATGTTGCGCCGATGCCTATCGCCTTTTGGTATGGAGATACGGCAGTAAATCCAGAGAGCCGCGTGCCGCGATGTATGATTGGTGCAATACGCAAGGTGTGTGAGGGTAATTCATTGACACTCGCTGCCGAAAATGTACAGTGTGGAGGTGGTGGGCTCTATACCGCCTTTCGCCCGATGCCCGAGCGCGTGCCGCTCTTCGTCTCCGAAACGGAGCATTACAAGCAGAGTCCAGAGCAGGTTAGAGGATATGTAGAGAGCCTCGAAATTGAGATTACAGATAAGCCATACCTTAACTTTGTGCGCGTGGACGAGTTGCAGAGCTGGCAGGGTGTTGAGGCTGTGGTATTTTTCGCTACGCCCGACATCCTTTCGGGGCTTTGCACATGGGCGTTTTATGATAATGATAGCGAAGATGCCGTTGTGACAAAGTTTGCTTCGGGCTGTGCCGCGGTGGTTTCGTTTGCTACAACAGAGAACCGCAAGGGTGGTAGAAGCTGTTTTCTGGGGATGTTTGACCCCTCAGCGCGACCTCTTGTGCCGAAGAACGAACTGACCTTTGCCGTGCCAATGTGCCGATTTAATGAGATGCTCCAGACGATGCCCGACTCGGCACTCTATCAGAAGGCTTTTTCGGCCGTTAGGCGTAGAATTAATGGTGAGATAAAATGAAGAAGATAAAAATTACCGTGATGCGTATTACGCACTATGCAGACCTTATGGCGCAATACGAAAATCCAATTGAACACACTTGCGATATGCGTCTTGGGCAGACCTTTACCGTTGAGAATTGTACAAAACCTGAAGGTATGTGCGATAGTGCTTGGCAGACACTGCTTCCATTTGTGCGCGAATTGGCAGAGGGTGGGGGAAATTTCTTTGATGGGTGGATGCAGAACCCTTATTCGGCTATGCTCTCGTGCAATGATGGCTTTAGACCAGTTAGCTTTTATGTTGAAGTGGTTGAGTAACATACAATAAGATAGTTACTATGGCTTGTAGTGAGGATTTTGTGCAGTATATAGTGGAGCAGTGCTCTGGTGCGGGGGAGATTGTGGCGCGCAAGATGATGGGCGACTACTGTCTCTATTGTGACGGCGTGGTCGTTGGTCTTATTTGCGATAACTCTCTATATATCAAGCCGACAGAGGCTGTCAGGGCGTTGCTTGACGAAGTAGTTTTCAGAAAGCCATACAATGGTGCAAAGGACTATTTTTACATCACCAATGTGGACAATAGGGACTATTTGGCAGATATTGTAAGGGCTACGATAGTCAATATGACAAAGCCAAAAATAAAGAGGGAAAAGTAAGAATATGAAGGTTACAACCATCTATTTCAGTGCCACTTACACCACCTGTCGCGTGGTTGAGGCTATTGCCGCTAACCTCTCAAACGAGGTTACCACCTACGATATTACAAACGACACATCAACAGATGTGGTCACAATTCCCGCCGATGAACTTGTGGTCGTTGGCGTGCCAGTCTATGCGGGTCGTGTGCCGGCGATGGCAGCGGAGCGTCTGCGTCGTTTTCGTGGCGAGAATACCCCTGCGGTGGTTGTGGCGGTCTATGGCAATCGCCACTATGACGATGCGGTGTTGGAGTTGCACGATATTATAACCGAGCAAGGCTTTCGCACTGTCTCAGCAGGTGCTTTTGTTGCACAGCACTCCATTTTCCCAAAGGTTGGCAAAGCTCGCCCAGATGCTGCGGACAAAGCTGATATAGAGAGGTTTACAAAGAGGAGTGCGAGGTTGCTGATAATTGGTTTTGGCGATATAGAGTTGCCTGGCAATAGACCATATAAAGCACCTGGTGGAATACCAATCTTCCCCACCGCGTCTAAAAAGTGCACTGCCTGTGGGGCTTGTGCGCGCCTCTGCCCAACGGGTGCGATAGACCCCGCCTCGCCGAAGGGTGTGGACAAGACAAAGTGTATCAAATGTGGTCGTTGCATTGTAGTTTGCCCGATAAATGCCCGTCGCTTCTACGGCATTAAGTACTCCCTTGCCGCCGCGCGCTTTAATAGTGCCTTTGCCGCTCGCCGTGAGAACGAAATGTGGTTTGCCGTGGAGAAATAGAGAGAAATTTACTATCTTTGACAAACGAAAAGGTTATGAGACAGTATATGAAGCAATTATTAGTAGGCATCGTGGCTCTTTTGTCGCTCGGTTTTGCTCAGGCGCAGCAGAGGGTTGAGACATCTGAGACAGAGACTTGGTATTGCCTTGTCAGTGACTGTTCAGCGCTCTGTCTGACTAGTGCATATCCAGGCTCTGATGAGAGGTTTGGTCTGAAGGAGAGACCATCTGCGTATGATTATGAGATAGACAATGTTCTATGGCGTATATCGGAGGATGGTTTTCTTATTAACAGAGCCTTTGGTAAGACGGTGTTGAACTATAAAGATGGCTATGTGATTAGCTCTCGTACGAAAAAGTATGTAATGCTTGACAATGGTTATCCTCAATATTTGAGTGACACCGCTATTGAGTGGGGGCATGGCAAGAAGCTGAAGCTCGATATGGTACCTGTGGGAATAGAGGGCGAGATGATTGATGACAAGCAGAGCTTAGACAATAGGTTAGTGACAATTTGGTATTGCCTTGGAGAGGGAAAGGATGATAATGGAGAGCTACCAGATGTAGACTCTTCAATGTGGTTCTGTTTTGAGAAGGATGGACAGATACTCACCCTTACTAACCTAAATTCTAACTATGGAAATAAGTATCGTTGGTCTCAAAGGCCGTGGGGAAGTACTCTTGTCGCTTCGCTGTGGCGATTTTCAGAGGATGGATTTTTGATAAACGGAGAGGTTGGTAAGACTTGGTTGAGATATAAGGGCGATGGAAATCTGTATGATATAAAAATTAGGAAGTTTATAGGCAACTGTAATGGAGAGCCAAGACATATAGACGATGCAGATAGAGACCTTGCCCACTATCAAAATGAGGTGTTTCATATCCTACCACTTGCTACGGATAGTGAGGTTAGAGGCTCTTTCAAAGATGTGGAGAATAGGATGAAGGTGTTGTGTTATGCCCGCGAGACCGAGGATTATGAGGATATTGACCTAAAGATTCACAACCTCAATTCTATGTATGGATATCTCGCAAAGATAGAGTATGACAACCCAGTAGATGTCCAGCAGTGGGGAGAGTTTGCTACTGTAGAGAGCGTGGTTGAGAAGGGCAGAAAGAGCATTGAAGCCATAGAGAGAGGAGATGATTATATAGTAGAGAATGGTACGGGTATATCTATAGAATTCAAAAAGGATATGCTTACATACGCCAATGGTTACCATAAGTTTAAGTATACTACCCGCGAGCTTAGAAAAATCCCTTGTGAAGATGAGAGATATGGAGAGCCGTATGAAGTCTGTATAAACGGCCCATATAGCTACTATACGGTGCAGATGAGCCCTACAAAGTGGATTATAGATGAGCAGAATCAGATACAGACAGTCTGCCGCCACGGCAAGGATGGACACCCTATTGAGCCTGTGTTTGAAGAGGATGAACTTGCGAAATTAGGAACATATAGTAGCACCTATAATCTATTTGGAATAGCTACCCCTTGCACTGTCACCTGCTCGCGCAGGATGTACCAGACACCACGCACAAATAAGCGCACAAGCCACGGTGGAACGGTAGCTCATACTATGTACGGCACAGATGGCGACCCGTTTGCCCCTTGGCGAGTGGTGCAAGACCGCCACTGGGTTATAGATGTGGGCAGCCTATCAGAAAACGCTTGGGCGCCAGCAAATGTCCTTGCACTGATTGCTATATACAACAACTGCGGCGACTTTGTTGTACCACAAATTGACAAGTACGCCTTCAAGGCAGCCCTCTATAAAACTTATAATCTGAGCGATACGGCAAAGCTCCGAGCAGATATGGTTGCCGCAGCACAAAAACTTGAGTCCAAAGGTGGTTATAACTACTATACATTGGCTATGTTCCTCTATCATATGATGGGAGACTATCAAAATTCGGAACGACTCTCTGATATGGCCTTCCGCTCTTGCACTACGCCCGAAGAGTTGCTCTTTACACTTGAGAGGGTGCGTAATACAATTATGCGTGACAACTATGTAGATACATACAAGTGTCTTTTTGCGGGTCTGCCACGATTTAATATTGAGCCAGCCTTGCAGCGTAGTGCCGTTAATGCTCTCTGTCCTAATGCCGATACGACATACTTGAAGGAGTTGTGGCCACTGCGCGATAAGTTCTTCTCGGACTACACTTTCTTCTCGCAGTTTAACGATAAACTCAAAGAGAAGTTTGTCAGATATATGCAGAGCGGTTTAACTGCGAACTATGACCACGAGTTCTATAAAAAAATGGCACAGTGTCCAGATATAAGCCTTATTAGTACGACCGTAGCTCATCGCGACTATACACTGACTTTAGAGCTGTATAAAATCAAAAAGGAGCTTTTAACTATTGACTCAATAGAGACATTGCAATCTCTTGTTGCCCGCATAGATATATTAGAGGGGTATGTAAACAGCGACAAAATAAGACTCACGAAAGATTGCGAGCCTTTTGACTTTGAGTTAGAGAAAGTCCGCGCAAGGGCAGAGTTTCTTTCGCAAAAGTTAAAACAAAACTAAACTATGAGACGACTACTAATTTTTACAATGCTCTGCTTCTGCTGTGCCACTTTGTATGCGCAGGGCAGGGTATATTGCGAGATTGTTGAGAGGAAAACAATGGGCAAGAAGGTCAAGGTAATGATTGACTTTGGGCAAAAGCGGAAATTGAGGCCATCGCAGCAGACACTTGTTGATGAGCGCGGCAAGGAGATTGTATTCAACTCAAAGATTGACGCACTAAACCATATGGACTCTCTGGGCTGGAGTTTTTTGCAGGCATATACAGTCGTTAGTGGCAGTTCGGGCGACAACGGCTCAACATCAAGCGAGATACATTGGCTATTGTGCAAAGATATTGTCGAAGGAGAGAATCCGCATAAGGGATTATCAACCAAAGGCTTACATAAAAAATAGAGGCTATGCGAAAGAATTTTGGAGCGAAAAGTTGGCTCTACCCTATGCCGGTGCTGATTGTTGCGGCGTATGATAGCGAGGGAGTGCCAAATGCGATGAACGCCGCGTGGGGTGGCATATATACAGATGAGACTATCGGCATCTGTATCTCGGAGGGTCACAAAACGACAAAAAATATCCTACAGACCAGAGCCTTTACCGTAAGCATGGCTACTGTCGAGCAGCTTGCGGCGTGCGACTATGTAGGCATAGTGTCGGGCAATAAAGAGAGGGATAAGTTTGCAAAAGCAGGCTTTACAGCGGTGCATTCAGAAGTGGTTAATGCGCCAATTATCAATGAGTTACCAATGACCTTGGAGTGTGAGTTGGTGTCGTATGATAGTAATAGCAACCACCTTGTTGGTCGCATTGTGAATGTTAGTGCCGACGAGACAATTCTTACTGACGGCAAGATTGACTACCGCCTCCTGCGCCCGATAACTTACGACCCCATTAACCATAAATACATTGAGCTCGGAGCCGTTGTCGGCAACGCCTTTTCGGATGGCAAAAAACTGAAATAGAGGCTCTATAAACTGATTAAGGGACTGCCCCGCGGGGTAGTCCCTTAATCTATCTACAGTCCCAAACAGGATGTGCAGGGTCCTCAGCCGTCAGAGCTTCTGCAAGAGATAGTCCCAAAGCCTCTGCTACGCCCTGACCATAGGCTGGGTCAGCACGGTGACAGTTGCGGATATGGCGCTGCTTGATAAACAGAGCAGCATCGCCCATTGCGCGGGCGGTATTCTCGCAAGTTGCCTTTTGGTCCTCTGCCGACATCAGTCGCCACAGCTTACCTGGCTGGGTATAGTAATCGTTATCAAGTTCTCGCTCGTCGTAGTTATAGACCTCGCCCACAACAGCCAAAGGCGGCTCTTTAAGCTGCGGGGAGTCCTGCCACTCGCCATAGCTGTTAGGCTCGTATGAGATTGTGCGCCCTGAGTTGTCATCTGTTCGCATCTGTCCATCGCGGTGGTAAGAGTGGTAGGGGCAACGAGGGCGATTTACGGGTATTAAGTGGTGGTTAACACCCAAGCGGTAGCGTTGCGCATCGCCATACGAAAAGAGTCGTCCTTGCAGCATCTTATCGGGAGAAAAGCCGATGCCATCTATAATATTCATCGGATTAAAAGCCGCCTGCTCGGTCTCGGCAAAGAAGTTTTCGGGGTTGCGATTAAGCTCCAGAATACCCACATCGTGCAGCGGAAAATCTCCATGATACCACACCTTTGTAAGGTCAAAGGGGTTGATATGGTACTCTTTCGCCTGCTCCTCTGTCATCAGCTGCACCTGCATCTTCCAGCGAGGATATTCGCCACGCTCTATTGCCTCGAACAAATCTCTCTGATGAGACTCGCGGTCTACCGCTATCACAGCCTCAGCCTCGGCATCGGTCATATTCTTGATACCCTGCAAGGTGCTGAGATGAAACTTTACCCAGGTACGGCGATTATCGGCGTCAATAAAGCTATAGGTATGGCTGCCAAAGCCGTGCATATGGCGGAATGAGGCGGGAATACCTCGCGGCGACATTGTTATTGTCACCTGATGCAACGCCTCGGGGAGAAGAGTCCAGAAGTCCCAATTACTATTTGCCGAACGCATACCAGTGCGCGGGTCACGCTTTATGGCGTGGTTAAGGTCTGGAAACTTGAGTGGGTCGCGCAAGAAAAAGACAGGTGTGTTGTTGCCCACCAAGTCCCAATTTCCCGTATCGGTGTAGAATTTCATCGCAAAGCCGCGAATATCTCGCTCAGCATCGGCAGCTCCTCGCTCGCCTGCAACGGTCGAGAAGCGGACAAAACAGTCGGTCACTTTGCCCACCTCAGAAAAGATTGAGGCGCGCGTATAGGCTGTAATGTCATGAGTAACGGTAAATGTGCCGTATGCACCAGCGCCTTTGGCGTGCATACGACGCTCAGGGATTACCTCGCGGTCAAAGTGGGCCAATTTCTCAACCAGCCAAGGGTCTTGCATCGTTACTGGGCCGCGAACACCTGCCGTCTGCGTATTCTGATTATCGGCAATCGCTCGCCCATTTTCGGCTGTTAAATGTTTTTTATTCTCCTGTTTCATAGTGGAAATTTGTAAGTACTTGTGACTAAATTCCCAAAATTGTGCCAAGAGATAAAAACATTAACAACTATTCGGATAGTTGTATAAAATTACTATGCCCAAGCGTCAAATGCACCACTATCGTCCTGCAAATCCTCCTCGTCAATCATATCAGGGATAAAGTCGCCAGTGCCAACCAAGACTGCCACAATGGCAAGAGGAACATCTTCTCCATCGGCCGTAGCCTCATCAAGAAGGTGGGCTGCAGGGTACTTGCTATAGCTCATAACGCCCTCAATAGTCTCTTCGTCAAGAATATCCATAACGCACTCAGAGCAGATAAGGATAACATCGCCATCTTTAAGTTTATCCTCCACCGTCCAAACATCCATACCCGACTCAGCCTCGTTATATCCAAGCGGATATGTCGGGTCAGAGATAGGCATAAGGGTAAAGTCGCGGAAGAGGAACACAGCACCTCCGCCCGCATTAAAAGAGAGCAGACTATCTCCCGAGCCGTATGCTCCGCAGATACTTACGCCGCAATGCTCATCAGCCTTAAGATGCGGGTACACCCCGTTAAACTCCTTGTGCAGATACTCCAGCTGCTCATACATACCCTTCGCCTCGGCAGTAATATCGCCAAAGGAGAAGCTGTCGCGCAGATGCTCAAGGGCCGCCTCGGTGGTTGTCTGACCCTTAAACACGCCATCGCCATTACCTACGGCGAAGTAGAAGTGCTCGCCCTTCTCAAAGTCAAAGACAAAGTCTTTGCTACCATTGGTAATCACATTTCCCGCAACTGTTAGCGTTGCATTATGCTCGCAAGCCGCCTGTATAGTAAGTTTCATAGCTGTACTGTTTAGAATGAGTGGAAATAGACCTTTGTCTCATCCCAATTTTGGGCTGCAAGGGCCTGTTTTGAGATAAGGAAACATATCATACCGCAGTCATAGAGGCGAAGAGACCACTCGTCGCTCTCGTCAATCTGTAGCAAGCAAATATCGTCTGGATACTCCTCTGCAATCTCGTCGTAGTATGGGCGACCAAGGAGCTTGAAGGTATCGTGATTATTCCCAACCTCACTAAAGAGAATCTTCTCCGCCTCAAGAAAGGCTGGCTCATCATCATCGTCTAAAACTTCAAAGGCCTCAAGGTTGTCGCAAGTAGGGCTATAGATAACCTTATAGCAGCTCTGGCTCCACTCGCCAAGGCCATTATGCTCCTCACCAGATATGCCCTCAAGAGGTGCTACATACTCCGCCATATCGGCAAAAAAGTAGAGCATACCCGTATGCGGTAGCAGACCCTCAGTGTCATACTGCGCAATATCCTCAAGGCGAATTTGGCAGACAAAGAGCAGTGGCTCGCCATCTGACGCGCATGGGTAGTCCATATCTAACGGCAGGTCTGGTGCGCCCCACCACTTACTCTGACCCTCAAGGGAGTCAGTCACTCTCTGAAATTGTAAACCGATAGCCATAGTTGTACTGTTTTGTTATGCAAATATAGACATTCTACTCCAATTCTGCAACACTCTCTATATCGGCAACTTGCGCGCCCACATAGGCGATAAGGTCTGTTGGGGCAATTTTAAGCTGAAGACCCCTGACACCCGCGCTGACATAGATATAGTCAAAAGCCGTTGCTGTAGTATCAATAAATGTTGGAAATCGCTTTTTCATACCTATTGCCGTACACCCTCCACGAATATATCCTGTCGTTGGGAGCAGTTCTTTCATAGGTATCATCTCGGCAGACTTGTTGCCAGAGACTTTTGCCGCCGCCTTAAGGTCCACCTCTCTGTCGCCCTGAACGATGCAGACAAAGTGTCCCGTTCTGTCGCCACGAAGCACAAGGGTCTTATACACGCGCTCTATAGGCTCGCCCAGTTGCTCTGCCACATGCGTTGCAGCAAGGTTATTCTCATCAACCTCGTATGGCACAAGCTCATAGGCAATCTTCGCCCTATCGAGCAGTCGTGCGGCGTTAGTCTTCTCTATCTTTTTTGCCATATCTCCAATTTAATAGTGGTAGCAGGAACGAAACGACAGAGGCTGCTATCCAAAAGATCGTTGCTAATGTAAAATCATACTCTCGGCTACCGTCAGCAAGTATTGTTGTATTACTCTCAATAAGCCATCCGCTAATAACATCCTGCAGTCCTGCCGCGATATACGACGCCACGCCAACAATACCTAATGCCGCGCCCGTAGCCCTTCGCGGAACGATATCTACGGCCATAAGTCCGCCAAGGAAGCATATCAGCACACCCATAGCCACGCCAAAGAGCGACATCGCCAATACATTGACCCACAGAGCATTGCCTCCATAGACAAAGAGCAGTAGCGCAATGGTATTCACAACACCAAAAATCAGTGCCGGCACTCGTCTATCGCCCTTAAACAGACTATCCGAGAACCAACCCGACAGCACTGTGCCAAAGATGCCTAATAGTGCATTTATAGAGACAATCCATACTGCCGTCTGGCTATCAAAGCCCTTGACCTCCTCAAGGAAGAGCACACCCCAACCATTTATCGCATAGCGGCTGATATACATAAATGCACTTGCACCCGCAAGCACCCACACAGCAGGGGTCAGAAGCACCTGTCGCTGTATTTCGCGTGTACTTAAATCACTCTGTGCCTTCTCATGGGCTATAGTCTCTATAGCGGGCAGACCCTTTGACTGCGGGGTGTCGTGAAGCAGAAAGAGCACTAGCACAACACCTATAGCACCCGCAACGGCCGAGCCTACAAAGCCCCACTGCCAACCCGCAGCAAGGACTACATTACCCACAAAGAGGAACGAGAAGAACTCGCCCAAGTTATGGCTTGCCGAGAAGATTCCGTAGAAAGTTCCCCTGCGCGAGAGTGGAAACCATCTTGATAGCGATATAATAGCGGGTGGCGAACCCATGCTCTGCGACCAGCCATTTATAGCCCACAGAACAACAAATATTCCGAAGATTACCGCCGTAGGCACTGCACTATCTACAAAGCCCAGTAGGCCCATCGCAAGGTTTACCGCAAGTGACACAGCAAGTCCCGTAGCCATAAATCGCTTGATGTTGCAGTAGTCGCACACAAAGCCATTTACTGCCTTACCGATGGCATACGCAAAGAGCAGTGCCGAGCCGATAACACCAAGCTCCGCCGCATCTAAAAAGCCAGAGTCAATAATCGGCTTTTTCATCACATTGAGGCTCGTGCGGCAGACATAGTAGAGGCTATAGCCAACTGTCGCTGCCACAAACGACTCAAAAGCTAATCGGCGGTAACGCTTGTCGCCCTTTGGTGTGCCGACATCGTCAGAAAGCGGCGCAGGAGAGCTGATAGCGTAAAATTTGCCTATTTTTGTAAACAATCCCATACTATGGTAGTGTGTGTCGTCCTCGGCTCTCAAGGTAGTCAAGAAGTAGCTGTGGACGGTCTGTTTGAATCATCGTAACGCCATACTTGAGCAGTGTACCGTAGATTTTATGCTCGTTGCCATTCAGCGCATTATTATCTGCAAAACTATGCTCCTTACCGCCACAAATTGAGTCCCAGAGGGTATTTACCCAGAGCTTTGCGCCACTCTTAAGCACGCGATTGAAGATTTTGCGCTCGCCCTTAAGGCTACTATCCCAACAGATTTCGTAGGCTATAGCAGGAACATCGGATGCAAGGTAGCTCTCAAAGAGTGGACCGTGCTTCTCCCAGTTCTTAGCGCGGTAGTTGATAATCGGCATATAGAGCATATTCTGGCTATGCTTTGCAAAATATTTAGCCACAGTTGTTGGCTTCTTGCTACTCTTAATAACCACCTGCTCCACCATATCCCTCTCTGCGAGCATAGCCTGTATCTGGTCGTAGTAGTTCATGCCCTTGTCAATATTTATCAGCACCCTACCACGGCAAAGGTCAAGCGCCTGAGCGAGTGTCGGCATACCATACTCGGTCACCCCCTGCTTGGTCTTGAGCTTGAGCGTAGCAATATAGTCCGATGTAAGGTCTTTAACCTTGCCACTACCTGTTGTTGTGCGGTCAACAGAGTTGTCGTGACAGCAGACAAGCACTCCATCTTTAGTTCGCTGAACATCTATCTCCACCATATCCACACCCATAGCTATTGCGCCCTCCATAGCGGCGAGCGAGTTCTCTGGATAGTGTCGCCAATCACTGCGGTGGGCAATCACGACGACATACTTTGACTTTGGATTGCGAATCTCCGCCAAGATGCGCTCTGCACGACTCTGCGCCGATGCAGCAAGTGCTGTCAGAACAAAAACAAGAAGAGTTAAAGACCTTTTCATAATATACCCTCGCTAAATGATTTCAACTTTGCAATCTCCTCCGGCCAGCGACTCTCGTCAGGTGTCTCAAGCACTATCGGAATATTGTCAAACAGAGGACTTGTCGCTATAAACTTAAAGCAATCCCAGCCGATAGTACCCTCGCCCAGCGGTGCGTGACGGTCTACACGGCTACCAAGCGGCTTCAGTGCGTCGTTAAGATGCACTCCGCGCAGATACTTGAGGCTCACAATGCTATCAAGTTCTGCAAAGGTCTTTTGGCAAGCCTCGGTAGTACTCAAATCATGCCCCGCAGCAAAGCTGTGGCAGGTATCTATGCAGTAGCCCACGCGACTCTTATCCTCCACACGCTCAATAATATAAGCGAGGTGCTCCCACGCAAAGCCGAGGTTTGAGCCTTGACCCGCCGTATTCTCAATCACTGCCGTAACGCCATGTGTGCGGTCAAGCGCCATATTAATGCTCTCGGCAATGCGGTCAAGCGAGAGTGTCGTTGTAATCTTATTTAGGTGGCTACCCGGGTGGAAGTTAAGGCGGTCAAGACCAAGCGCCTCACAGCGCGCCATCTCCTCAAAAAACGACTCGCGCGACTTGTTAAGTCCTTCAGCCTCAGGATGACCGAGGTTTATAAGGTAGCTGTCGTGCGGAAGAATCTGATGCGGAGCATATCCACACTCGGCACACGCCTGCTTAAATTTATCACACTGCTCCTCAGTAAGAGTTGGGGCAATCCACTGGCGCTGATTCTTTGTAAATAGAGCAAAGGCTGTCGCGCCTATAGCCTTGGCATTGCGGGGTGCATTCTCCACGCCCCCCGCAGCACTTACATGCGCTCCAAAGTATTTCATAGTTAATCGTAGTTAAATTTGTAGTAAAGGTAGTAAAAATTTCAATACAAAAAATCAATTTTTACACCTTTTACACAGTTTGTGCCCCATTTGCCACTATGAAATAATATTACAACAGGCGAGAATAGAGATAACGGTATCTAATTTCCGAAAACAACTATTTGTCAATGACCTCTTTTGCAATTAGGTCAATGGTCGATGGCGTTAGCGAGTGGACACCTTCGGGGTCTATTACTACTTTGTAGCCGAGCGAAGAGACAAACTCTTGAGCACGAGTAGCGGCATCATCTCCAAGTAGTTCATCGTGGGCTGAAAAGATGGCGTAGTTAGCTCGGCCGAGTGAGGGTGTATGCGAGGCAATGTAGGCTTCGTAGGCTTGGCACATCTCTTCGGTCAGCATAAAAGTTGTCTTCTTGTCAAGGCGGCGGCACTTGTAAGGGTGCTCTCCTAAACCAATGGTATTACGCACACAATCGGCAATTGATAGCGCGGGGTTGTGAACGACTTTTGTAGCATTAGGTGCATCGGCATAGAGCAGCGTTAGACCACCCATTGAGGTGCCAACAATGAGCGAGGGTTTCAGTTTGGCGACAAGGCGATTCAGATGCTCAACATTTTTGGCAAGGTCTTCGCCATATTCAGCTATAGCCCAAGTGAATTGCGGAAATCTGTCAGTCATCTTTTTGAGATTCAACGAATAAGCACCCGATGCAAGACCGTGAACATAGATTGCTGTTTGTAAAGTAGATGTTTTGTTACTCATAATTTCAGTTTTTTAAGATTTAACCGTAACAAAGATAACAGCCACTTGTGCCAAAATCTTGCACAAGTGGCCGTTGGAGGTTATTTTTAGTGATTATTCCTCGTCAGCACACTCATTGATGGCCCTGCAAATGCTATCATAGATATCATCATACAGATAAGCTCGACCACCTGAGAAATTAAACTCATCGTCTTCATCCATTAAATCTTCTACCTGCATCCACACCCTTTTATCGGCGAAGTAATCTGCCCAATCGCTTTCCCGCTGCTGGTCTATATCAGCAAGAATTCCCTGCTCGTATTGCTCCTTGGTAAAGCAAAGATCATTTTCGATGTCGAACGTGCGATCCTCATCGTATAACGTCAAATAGATTTTGCCCTGCTCAAATTTTAGCATCCAGGCCACATTGTCGGGCTCATTTGCATCATAATATACACCAACAGGGCTCAGATGTGGTGCGTAATTCTAAAAGAGGATGCCATAAATTCCTCGCTCTTTAAGCACCTCTTTCATTTTAGCGATATACAAGTCATCCAGCTCGCTCAACTTGCCAACAGGCTCTTCATACTCAATCTTTTTCATAGTTTAACATTAGTGTCCCGATGAAGTGATTAAATAGTCGCTATTTTATTCTTGACAAAGTGCTGTTTTCTTGAAAATAATTCCTATATTTGGAATAATCTCATAATCCGCTAAGAATAAAAAGTTTATGCGGAAAGTTCAAGAACGAGGTAATGAGTTGGCAACTGTTCTGATTTCTACATACTTGCATGATTTGCATTGATGTACAA
>SUZS01000033.1 GCA_015059785.1 Rikenellaceae bacterium | reverse complement strand
CTCCGATTTTGTATGCAAATTGTATGTTATAAATTTATAATACAATCATAATATTAGTAAGTAATAAATTGATAATTAAATAGATATTTAAGGTTGGCAAATCAAGAGTTTATTTACGATTAGTAAACTCCGCTTTTTCGGGCTTCGCAAGCCTAAAACTACATCTTTTTATTCAACCTCCGAACAAAATGTGGGTGACTATTTTACTTTTTAGTCACCCCCGTGCGCTAAGGGAGTGCAAAAATGGGCAACGGAGAGTCCGCGCCCACAGTCACGAGCTGAATCCGGGACTTGCGAAAGTTTTAGTAAAACCTCCGCGAGTCCCGTGCGCTAAGGGAGTATCTTCTCAAACAAGTTACGACTATGTCGTTTTTATTTTTCCACATCGCATTCAAGTAAACTTGAGCGATGTGATAAATAAAAACCACCCTTTGGGTGGTAACTTGTTTGCTCAATGTTCCTCTGAGCTGAATCCGGGACTTGAACCCGGGGATGCTACCGCATCCCGTTGGGACCATATTTAAAATCCTCCTAAATCCTCCTTTGTTAAGGAGGACTTTGGGGGTCCCGGGTGTTATCAGAGTGCAAAAATTGAGCGACGGAGAATCCGCGCCCACAGTCAGAGCTGAATCCGGGACTTGCGAAAGTTTTCAAAACCTCCGCGAGTCCCGTGCGCTAAGGGAGTATCTTCTCAAACAAGTTACGACTATGTCGTTTTTATTTTTCCACATCGCATTCAAGTAAACTTGAGTGATGTGATAAATAAAAACCACCCTTACGGGTGGTAACTTGTTTGCTCGATGTTCCTCTGAGCTGAATCCGGGACTTGAACCCGGGACCCCTTCATTACGAGTGAAGTGCTCTACCACTGAGCTAATTCAGCTTTTGATGGAGCAAATATCGTAAAAATTTTGGTTGATTGTGCTTTTTGACACTCTTTTTTTGTATCTTCGCGTAGAGAAACTTAAAAAACCTAACCATATGCTTACTTTTGTTATCTGTTTAGTACTTCTTGTAGTGGCGTATTTTACATATGGCCGCTACCTTGAGCGTGTATGTAAGATTGACAGCAAGGCCGCTGTGCCAAGTGCTACTCTTTATGACGGTGTGGACTATGTGCCAATGCCTCGTTGGCGAGTGTTTCTGATTCAGCTGCTCAACATTGCGGGTATCGGCCCAATTTTTGGTGCTGTACTGGGTGCCTGCTTTGGCCCTGTAGCCTTCATATGGATTACGGCAGGTGGTATACTTATGGGTGCTATGCACGACTTTATCTCAGGTGTAATTCTTGTTCGCAATGACGGATTGAGCATTCCAGAGATTGTTGGTAGATATTTAGGTGGCGGGATGAGGCAGTTTATGCGACTATTCTCTATCGTGCTACTGATTCTTGTGGGCGTTGTCTTCTTGCGAAGCCCTGCAAGCATATTGGGCGAAATGGTGCCATCTATTTCATACTGGGTGTGGATAGGTATTATCATTGTCTACTACTTTGTTGCAACGCTGCTGCCTATTGACAAGATTATCGGCAAGCTATACCCACTCTTTGGCTTTGCGCTACTATTTATGGCCATTGCGCTGTGTGTAGTTCTCTTTGTGGGCGACTACACCATCCCAGCTATGACGCTAAAGAACTTTCAGGCAAATGCCGAGGCGATGCCAATTATGCCTACACTATTTATAACTATCGCGTGTGGAGCTATCTCTGGCTTCCACGCCACACAGTCGCCGATGATGGCTCGTTGCGTGAATAACGAAGCTGAATGCCGTATGGTATTCTACGGAGCAATGATTTCAGAGTCTATCATCGCCCTTATCTGGGCTGCTATAGCTATGGCATTCTTTGGTGGTGCAGGCGAACTGACAACTGCTCTTGCAGAGCACGGGAACAACGCCGCGTGGGCAGTAAACCACATTGCACAGACTACACTTGGTAAGTTTGGTGCTATACTTGCCATACTTGGTGTTGTTGCTGCACCGATAACCTCGGGCGATACGGCCTTCCGTTCTGCACGACTCATTATTGCCGACATCTTCCACATTGACCAGAAGAGCGTAGTTAAACGACTATCTATCAGCGCAATAATCTTTGCTGTTGGTATTGCCATTACATTCGTAAACTTTGACATTGTATGGCGTTACTTCTCTTGGACAAATCAGGCTCTGGCAACAGTTGTGCTGTGGACAATAGTTGTATATCTCAATCTGCACAAGCGTAATATATGGGTTGCTCTGCCGCCAGCTGTGTTTATGACATACATCTGCTCATCATTTGTCTTTGTCTCTAACCAATTTGTTGGTCTTGGCTCAACAACTATAGCATACGCTTTGGGCGGTGTTGTGACTCTGCTCCTTACTGCACTGATGTGCTATAAGCTCTATGCAGATAGAAAGAAGGGGCTAATTGAACGGTAAAATATGGTAAGCAATATACTCTACCTACTACTGCTCTTTGTCGGCACAGTTGTGCTGCTGACACTACAGAAGCCTCTGTTTCTGCTCTGGTATGCCGAACTCGCCTCCGAGGCTGAAGTGGCGGAGTTGTGGGGTGTGGTAAGTCACGGCATTAGCCTTGATGCCACTATGGCGGGGTATATCTGCGCAATACCTATACTTCTTACCCTGCTGTGCCTCTGGCTGCCAAGTGTTTGGTGGCATAGAGTGCAGAGAGTGTGGTGCTATACGGCAGCAGTTATTGTTGCCGTAACCTTCTCAGTAAACCTTGGGCTGTATGAGTTCTGGGGTTTTCCACTTGATGGCTCTATTTTTCAATACCTCGCCACACCTAAGGAGGCTATGGCAAGCGTGACAGTGAGCCAATTTTGTATCCAGAGCCTTGTAGCAGTAGTCTATGGTGCACTGCTGATAGCGATGTATCATACTGTGTTGAGGATTTTTAAGGTTCAGGTTGCGGGTAATTGGGGCAGAAAACTTATCTACTCACTACTGCTACTGCTTTTTGCGGGACTTGATTTTTTAGCTATCCGAGGAGGCACAACTACGGCTGTGGCGAATGTCTCAAAGGTCTACTTTAGCGATAATATATTCCTCAATCACGCCGCTGTAAATCCTACATTCTCACTGCTTTCGTCTATTTCGGATGGCGAGAACCTTGACCGTTACGACTACTACTCAACTGAGCAGTGCGCAGCGCAAATGGCAACCATTATGGCAGACAACGATGCTGAGCCGACTGAAAACCTTCTCACGCAAAGCCGCCCGAATATAGTGCTTATCCTTGCCGAGAGTTTTGGTCGCACGACTACCGACTGCACCGTCGGTGGGCAGGCCGTTGCACCAAATCTTCAGCGACTGAAGGGCGAGGGTGTCTGGTTTGAGAATATGATAGCCTCCTCGTTCCGCACAGATAGGGGCGTACTGGCCACCTTGAGTGGCTTTTGCGCACAGCCGACAATGTCAATTATGAAGGAGCCTCAGAGGGCGTCACACCTGCCATCTATTGCCCGCTCGCTTCGCAGTGAGGGTTATAGCACAAGTTATATACATGGCGGCGATTTGAACTTCACAAATATGGCGTCATATCTCTACGCCACGGGGTTTGATAAGTTGGTGGCATACAAGGACTTGCATTTTGATGCACCGACCTCCAAGTGGGGTTATGCAGACGATGTTTTGGCGGACTATTTTACGGGGCACATCATTGCGCAGAGTGAGCAGTCTGCCCCATATTTTGCCGTATAGCAGACCCTGTCCAGCCACGAGCCTTTTGATGTTCCGACTGCCGTTTTTGAGGATAAGATGCTTAACTCTATGCACTTTGCCGATAGTTGTATCGGTCGCGTTGTTGAGAGTCTGCGCCAGAGTGACGAGTGGGACAACACCCTTGTCATTATCATTGCCGACCACGCTTACCCTTACCCATACGGCATTAGCGTGAGCGCCGTTGAGCGTTATCGCATACCTATGCTTTGGCTTGGCGGGGCACTTAAGGGGCAGAAAAGGGTAGATAGTTACTGTTCACAGAGCGATTTTGCCGCAACGCTACTCGCCCAGATGGGCATTGCACACAGCGACTTTGCCCTGAGCCGTGACATCTTTGCTCCAAACCCATATAAATTTGGATACTACACATTTAACAATGGCTTTGGCGTTGTAGATGCCACAGGCGCAACAATTTACGACTGCACCACCCAGAGCGTTATCCTACAGGGGAGTGCAGAGCAGGAGCAGATAGGCAAGACAATGCTACAGAGTACATATAACATTATCAAGCAGCTATGAGACCATTTTTAGAGTTACAGCCAACAGTAAATCAGACCTTCCGCCTTATCGGCAATTCCGCTCGCGGAAATCTTAACGCACGCCTTGAGCAGTCATACAAGGCGGAGCAAAACGACGACTACCCAGCGGCTTGTATGATACGCTATGAGGCCTTTGAGGATATTTTAGCGACTCTTCCTGATGATGAGGAGGGGGCAGTAACCCTTGACCGCACCCACCCAAATACCCTTGCGGCGATGGAGATTATCCTCGCCTCGGCCGTAGATAGTTACCTTGCCGACGAGGGAGAGGTTGCCGCAGCGCAACTTGAACTTCTGCTTGACTGTGACGATGAGGACCCACTGGAGGCTACCCCTATCCTTGCGCTCTGCTACGCGATGATTGGCGAGTGGGAGTGCCTTGAGGATATAGAGCCTGACCTTGGCGATAAAACAGCCCTTACGCCACTGCTCCGCGCACTAAAGCAGTTTGTTACAACGGGTAAAATTGAGAGCGCAACAGTTGCTGAACTTGCTCGCTATAAGGAGTTTACAGCCGAACTTAAACTCGCTGACCATCCGACAGACGAAGCCTACTCGCGCGACATAAACTCCGACCACCCATCTCGCGCAGCCCTCGCCCGCGAGCTCTACCTGCGCACAGAGAAAACCCTTAACACCTACCCAGACTTCCTACCAGCACTGGTCGCCCTGCTGAAATAGTAGCATATATAAACTTATATATGCTAACAAAATTTTCTTAAAAATAACTAAAGTTTTAGTTGGAAAACTAAATATTTAGTTATATCTTTGTCAGTGGAAAATGATTTTAGACAACTATGAATACAAAGACACAAGAGCTAACGCGAGCCGAGCTTGAGATTATGCAGATACTCTGGCAAAAAGAGAAGGGGTTTGTAAACGACATCCTTGAGGCTATGCCAGCTCCAAAGCCGGCATATAATACTGTATCTACCATCGTGCGCATACTTGAGAAGAAGGGTTTTGTTGCGCATCGTGCTTATGGCAAGAGCCACGAGTACTACCCTCTAATATCGCGCCAGAGCTACACAAGCACCTTTATGACGGGCGTTCTAAATAGCTTCTTTGGCGGCTCGGTAGGCAATATGGTCAGCTTTCTGTCACGCGACAAGGGCATAACCGTAAGCGAGGCGGACGAGATTATCAAGATGTTACAAGACAAACAGTAGTATGTACCCTTTAGAGACAATAATCTGCTGTGGCGCGCTCTATCTCCTCTACCTACTACTACTTGAGGGGCGCATATCTCACAGTACTGCGCGGGCAATGCTCCTCGGCTCACTTGTCGTGGCAACAGTCGTGCCACTGCTTGAGTTGCCGATACTTCCTGCAGTACCAGTAGCGGATAGTCTGCTTGTAGATGTCGCTGTAACAGAGGTTGAAGCATTTGACACTCAAGCAGTTGCACAGCCAGTATTTGATTGGACAGCACTGCTGCTATGGATATACAATGCCGTTGCAGTACTTCTCTTTGCAAGGTTTGTGTATAGCATAGTCCGTATTCTGCGCCTTAGAAGTAGGTGTTCCGTCTCGCGACACAATGGCTACTCTATTGCTGTTAGCAGTGAGATTTGTGAGCCATTTAGCTTTGGTCGCACCATATTTTTGAGTAGAACGGATGTCGCTGCCGAAGTTATTGTCCACGAGCGGAGCCACATCAGCCATTACCACACCCTTGAGCGACTAATTTACGAGTTAGCAAGGTGTTGTATGTGGTTTAATCCCTTTGTGCACCTTATAGCCAAGAGTGCCGCACAAGTGTGTGAGTGGCAGGCAGATAGCGATGTTATTAGCCGAGGCTATGACATTAACAACTACAGAAAAATCATTTTCCACCAACTCTTTGGGTATAGTCCGGATATTACCTGCGGGTTGAATAGTAATTTAACTAAAAAACGATTTCTTATGATGACAAAAATTAAAACAGGTCGCTACCAATGGTTGCGCCTGACAGCAGTAATTCCAGTTGTGGTGGTGATTGTTCTCGCCTTTGGCGCAGTGGCTGCAAAGGCAGAAGTCCCAGAACCAAAAAATGTTGTAGAGATACGCAAGGGTGGCGAGCAGATTCTTCTCAACAGCAAACCAGTAACACTCACAGAGCTACCTGTGCTTATAGAGAAGAGCGACGACCGCGTTGTAACCATAGATGCCGAGGCAGATGTGCCAATGGGCAAGGTTACAGATGTCAAGGAGGCGCTCCGAGGCATTGAACACCTAAAGATTAACTACGCAAAACCAGTGGTTAAACAGCCAGAGGTTGAGGCAGTAGTAGAGCAGAGCACCAAGCCTGAGCCACAGAGCAAGACCGTCAAGGCGCGCAATCTTCTTCAGGTAAATATCACTGCCGACGGGGCTATCCTGCTGCGAGGCGAGAAGTGTAGCAAGGGCGAACTTAAGCGCGAGGTAAAACGCTTTGTACAAAACTACCATGTTTACGCCATGAATATCCGCCGCCTGCATGTGGGCAATCTGAAGAATAGCGAGTACTCCGACTTCTCTACCACCGCCCTTACAATGCCAAATGGAGATAGACTTTGCTGCCCAGTAAGCAATGGCATTGTGTCTGTCACAAGCGATAGTAATGCCACCTTTGACGCAGTACAGAGCGTTCTTGTAACCATTAACGAGGCTTACAGTGACCTCCGCCAAGAGCTCTCCCGCCGCGTCTATAACAAACCCTACAACAAACTCTCTCCCGACTACCGCCAGATGATTAACGAAGCAATTCCTACAAGAGTCTACATCGCGGAGTGTTAGAGAATAGAACTTAAATACCAAGGGGGCAACTCAGTTGCTCCTTTTTTGTGTTGCTGTATTTATACCTCTGTAATGTGTTGTCATTTGAGAAAATTTGCCTATTTTTGTTGTCGGAACAATATACTAACTATGAATTTGACTAAGTTTTTGCGCAGGCAGAGCATTGAGGTTACTGTTGGTAAAACAAAGATAGGTGGCTGCAACCCGATTGCTGTGCAGTCGATGACAAATACAGCTACGGCAGATGTTGCTGCCTCAGTAGAGCAGATTGAGCGTATTGCCGACTTTGGCGCACCGATTGTTCGCCTGACGGCTCAGGGTAGGGCTGAGGGAGAGGCTTTTGCTCAGATTATGCCAGCTCTGCGCGCCGATGGATACAATACTGCCATTGTTGCCGACATCCACTTTGTTCCGCAGATTGCGGCAATAGCGGCACGATATGTTGATAAGGTGAGAATTAACCCGGGCAACTACCGCACTGACAGCGGAGAGTTGGAAGCACTCATTGAGCAGTGCATAGAGCGTGGCGTGGCTCTAAGAATAGGTGTTAATCATGGCTCATTGGCTCGCCATATTGTTGATAGCTACGGAGATACTCCGCAGGGTATGGTTGCCTCAGCAATGGAGTTTTTGCGTCGCTGTCGTGCTGCAGACTTTGACCAGGTGGTGGTGAGCATGAAGAGTTCAAATACCCGCGTGATGGTCCACGCTTACCGTCTTCTTATAGAGGCTATGGATAGTGAGGATATGCACTACCCAGTACATCTTGGTGTCACCGAGGCTGGAAATGGCATTGAGGGTCGTATAAAGAGCGCTGTGGGCATTGGCGCACTGCTTGCCGACGGCATTGGCGATACTATACGCGTCTCGCTTACCGAGGCTCCAGAGAACGAGGTTCCTGTGGCGCAACTACTTGTTGAGCACTTTGCTTCTCGCAGTGGCGAGTTTACCGTTGAGCATCCAGAGCGATACAGCCCTACGGTTTTCTCTCGCCGCTCAAATATTCAGACCCCGATAGTTCATAGCGAGGTTACAGAGGAGTTTTTGGTCCTTGATGCCGTTTCACAAAACCCTACAGCGGAGTGGCGAGCAGCAATTCTGAGCCTACAGAGTGCTACGCAGCCAGTTGTTATCCGCCGCGAGTATAGTGACAGTGATATTACAACCCTTGCTGTCAAGGCTGCTGCTGATATGGGTCAGCTACTGCTTGATGGACTTGCGGATGGCGTGTGGATTGTAGCACCTCAGTTTAGCGATAGCGAACTGGAGCAGATAGAGCTCAACATACTGCAGGCTTCGCGCGTGAGAATGTCTCATACAGAGTATATTGCCTGCCCAAGTTGTGGCCGTACGCTCTACGATATTGAGGGGACACTGGCGCAGATAAAGGCACGCACATCGCACCTAAAGGGGCTTAAGATTGGTGTTATGGGGTGCATTGTCAATGGCCCGGGTGAGATGGCCGATGCAGACTATGGATATGTGGGTGCTGCAGCGGGCAAGATTACCCTATACAAGGGTCGCGAGGTTATCGAGCGCAACATCCCGCAGGAGCAGGCATTAGATCGCCTTATTGAGATTATTAAAGAGAATGGAGATTGGGTAGAATGTTAATCCTATCAGCAGAATACCTTCCTAATATAGAGTATGTTGCGCGACTTATTGCCGCCGGCGACAACTATATTATTGACTGTGGCGAGCACTATATAAAGCGCTCGGCGCGCAATCGTGCCAAGATTATGACGGCCAATGGAACGCTTGATTTGACCGTTCCCGTAGTGAACGCTAACCGCCCGCGCACACCTATGCACACCGTAAGGATTGACTACTCCAAGCCGTGGCAACACCAACACTGGGTGGCACTTAGGTCTGCATATCGCTCCTCGCCATACTTTGACGAGATTGCCGAGCGACTTGAACCGTTCTACACCGCACGCCACGACAACCTTGTTCAGTTTAACCTCGCCCTGCTTAGAGTTCTGCTTGATTTTATGGGCTATACCGCCCCACTGAAGACCACAACGGAGTATGTTCAGGCGACAGCGGATGATACGGACTTGCGCCCTAAGCACCGCACCACGACATTCACCACGCCTAACTACTTCCAGCTCTTTTCTGACCGCATACCTTTTGCCGAAAATCTATCTATACTGGACCTGCTGATGAGCGAGGGACCATATGCGGTGGATTTGCTACACAGTATATTTTGCTACGCAGTACAGAGAATTTAGTGAAATTAAGGAATTTAGGGATTTTTCCCTTAAGTTCCCTAATCTCCTTATCACTTCTCCTCCGAGGTGCGCGAATAACACTTGGCGCAATGTGTATATTTTATTTTAGTAAAAGTTTATCCAATGGCAGTTTTGGGACATAGTGGATGCCATCTTTGCGGTAGTAGTTGTGGCTGTCGGACTGAGAAATCTCTACCGTGCGGATAGTCTCTGCACCGCGACCAAGGGCAAGGATTAGCATCGGCTCATAAGGTAGGTCAAGGCTCGTAGTTACCGCCTGCTTATCAAAAGCACCTATGCAGATGCCGTTAAGACCAATCTCTACCGCCTGAAGGAGCATCGTCTGGGCAACAATGCCGATATCCATATTCACATACTTATCCTCCTCTACCGTTGAGCAGATAACGATAAATGCGCGAGGCTCGGTGCCTTGCAGTGGCAATTTCAACTCCCTCAGCGCACCGCCTAAACGGATGTGTGGCAGCACTTTATCAGCCTCATCCGCAAGCACGGCTCGCAGGCGCAACACCTGCTGATTGCGTGCCGATGGGCAGAGTGGCACAACCTCCATAATGCGGCGCAGTTGGTCAGCCCTGACGGTAAAAGTGTTGTCAAAGCCTCGGTAACTGCGGTTTTTAGCAACGAGCTTTGCAAAACTCATCGTGCGCTTTGGAGCAGAGGTTTTACCCGCCAAAAAGTCCTCCATCTTCTTTCCCAAGTAGTTATCTGCCATACTAAAGGTCGTTTAAGCAGTTTTCAATAATTTTCACGCACTTGTAAATCTCACTGTCAGTAATCACAAGCGGTGGCGAGATTCTAAAGGCCGTGTCGCAGTAGAGGAACCAGTCGCTAAGGATTCCGCGCTCGATAAAAATATCCATAATTTTGTACAGTCGCTCACTACTACCCAACTCAACGGCAAGGAGCAGTCCATTGCGGCGGATCTCAACGACATTTGGATGGTCCACAAGCAGACGCTCAAATAGCGCACCCTTACGCTCTACATCCTCAACAACCTTATTATCAATAAGATACTGCGTAGCCGCAAGTCCCGCTGCACAACAAACAGGATGGCCTCCGAAAGTTGTTATATGTCCCAGTACGGGGTTAGATTGCAGGGTGTTCATAATCTCATTTGAGCTGACAAAAGCACCTAACGGCATACCTCCACCAAAGGCTTTGGCAAGGCAGACGATATCTGGCGTTACGCCAAATTTTGTCATTGCAAACATCTCTCCGCTACGCCCCATACCGGTCTGTATCTCGTCAAAAATCAGCAGTGCGCCAACCTCTGTACATCTACGGCGCAGAGCTTCAAGGTATCCATCTTTTGGCAGTCTGACGCCCGCCTCGCCCTGCACTGGCTCACACAACACGCAGGCTGTGCGCTCGGTAATCTGCTGCAAATCGTCAAAATTGTTGTACTCAATAGCCTTGCAGTCGGGCAGCAGCGGTCGGAAGGCATTTTTCCACTCCTCGCCCTCTGGGAAGCCCATCATACTCATCGCTCCATGGGTAGAGCCGTGATATGCTCGGCGCATAGATATCATCTCCGTTCTTGCGGTATACCTTTTGGCAAGCTTCAGCGCACCCTCAACAGCCTCGGCGCCCGAGTTGAGAAAATATACACTGTTGAGTGGCTCTGGGAGCAGTGAGGCGATAAGAGTTGCATACTCAACTTGCGGACGCTCAACCATCTCACCATAGACCATAATGTGCATATAGTCGCGCGCCTGACGGCATACAGCCTCAACAACAGCACTATTTGCGTGGCCTACATTGCTCACTGACACGCCAGAGATAAGGTCAAAGTACTCTTTACCCTCTGGGGTGTAAAAATAGACGCCCTCGGCCCTTGCAACCTCTATAAGTTGGGGTGCAGGAGATGTTTGTGCCACATGAGTTAGAAACTGTCGGCGAAGGATATTGTTTTGAGTTTTCATTTTTTTACTTTACATTTGCACAACAAAAATACTAAAAAACTCTTTGCATTCTACTGTGTGAGTGTAAAAATATGTGTTATGGGAAAGTTTAATGACAAAAGAGTGCTTATTACTGGCGGAGCGTCGGGCATAGGCAGACTAATGGGTGCTATGGCACTTGAGAAGGGTGCTGCGGCACTAATCATCTGGGATATCAATCAGGCAAATATTGACAGCACGGTGGCTCAGTATGCATCAATGGGCAGAGTTGTTGGTTATCGTGTAGATGTGTCGGATGATAAGGCTGTGGCAGAGGCATATAACAGAGTGAAAAGCGAGGTTGGCGATGTAGACATCCTTATAAACTGCGCGGGCATTATAACGAGCAACAAGACCTTTGACCGCTGCACAACAGATGAGATTCATCGCACAATGGCAATCAATGCCGTAGCGCCTATGGTTGTTGCCCTGCAAGTGTTGCCCGATATGGTGGCGCGCAATAGCGGACATATCTGCAACATTGCCTCGGCGGGTGGTATGATTTCCAACCCCAAGATGAGTATCTATGCGGCAAGTAAGTGGGCTGCTATCGGTTGGTCGGACTCTGTAAGAATAGAACTTGAGCAGATGAAGAGCAAGGTAAAGATTACGACCATTGCCCCCTACTACATCACAACAGGTATGTTTGACGGTGTTAAGTCGCGAGTCATTCCGCTGCTAAAGCCAGAGTATGCTGCCCGACAGATTATTCGAGCTATAGAGAAGGAGAAGCGACTCAAGGTGCTTATGCGTTGGATACCCGTTCCGCACCACTTTATAAGACTGATGCAGGGACTTCTTCCGACAAGATTTTTTGACTGGCTCTTTGGTCAGGTTTTTGGTATTTACCACACAATGGATAACTTTACAGGACGACGATAATGGCTATCACAAACACCCCTACCGAGCAGATTGTAAGGCTCGCCGCTGCGCAGAAACAGTACTTCCGCACAGGACAAACACTTGATATCTCCTACCGCCTTACAGCCCTCAAGGCCCTTAAGGCGGCAATTCTCAAGCACGAGAAGTCGCTCGCAGATGCCCTTTGGGCAGATTTGCACAAGTCTTACGAGGAGGCGTACCTTACTGAGATTAGCATCGTTCTGGGGGAGATTGACAACCACATATCTAACCTGCGCAGTTGGGCCTCGCCCGCTCATCGCCCAACGCCACTAAAGATGTTCCCTTCGCGTAGCCGTATAGTGAGCGAGCCTCTGGGATGTACACTTATCATTGCTCCGTGGAACTACCCCGTGCAGCTACTGCTCAACCCCCTTGTAGGTGCTATTTCGGCGGGATGTACAGCCATTCTCAAACCTTCGCCATATGTGCCAACAGTGGCAAAGGCACTTGAAGAGCTTATTGCCGATACCTTTGAGAGTGAGTATGTTGCAACAGTTCAGGGAAACCGCGATGTGAACACAGCACTGCTGGCCGAGCGCTATGACCTGATATTTTTCACTGGTAGCCCTGCTTTGGGTCGCACAGTTATGGCCGCTGCAGCAAAGAATCTTACGCCCGTAGTGCTTGAGCTTGGTGGTAAGAGCCCATGTATTGTTGATTACGATGCTGATATCGCCACTGCTGCGCGCCGCATTGCGTGGGGTAAGTGCCTCAATGCTGGTCAGACCTGCATTGCGCCAGATTACCTGCTTGTGCATAGTGCTGTAAAGGATAGGCTTATAGATGCTCTGCGCGAGGAGTTTAAGAGACTACTGGGCCAGGACCCACAGCAATCAAAACACTTTGTGCGAATTGTTAATGAGCGCGCCTTTGACCGCCTTGTGGGCTACTTTAAGGATGGTGATATCGTTGTCGGTGGCAAGACAGACCGTAGTGAACGATTTATCGCACCTACAGTGCTTGATAATGTAAATCCAGAGAGCGCAGTTATGCAGGATGAGATTTTCGGTCCTATATTCCCTGTTGTGACTTTCCAGACAACAGCCGAGGCTGTAAACTTTGTCACCTCGCGCGAGAAACCCCTGGCACTCTACTACTTTGGCAAGAGTGGCAAAGATATTATCCGCAACACATCCTCTGGTGGTGCTTGTATCAACGACACCATTATGCACATAGCCAACGAGAACCTTCCCTTTGGAGGCGTGGGCAACTCTGGTATGAGCAGCTACCACGGCAAAGACTCCTTTGATGCCTTCTCCCACCACCGCGCTGTTGTCACCACTCCCACATGGTTCGACCTCCCATTCCGCTACATGCCCTACAAACTCTTCTCACTTGTAAAGAAGATATTGTAACTTATTATAATTAAAAAAGGCTATTCCAAGTGATTGGGATAGCCTTTATTGCACTACTTCACCTCGGTTTTGCGGGGACGGCCGCGGCGGCGAGGGGTATCGGTGGTGGCGGACTTTTTACTAGACGCACTCTGGCGGCGTGAGCGTTCTAAATTCTTCTTCACATCTTCTATCGTGGCAACTACGCCCAAGTGGCTACGGCGGCGTAGTGCGCGTGGTGTATCTCCAAGGAACTTACGGCAGAAGAGTGAAAAGTGGCCGTGGCTAGTAAAACCATACTTCTTAATTATACTCTTAATAGGTATTGCTGTGTCATTTAGTAGGGCGCTAATCTCTACAGAGCGGTGAAGCTGCATCCATACATATGGAGTCTGGTCAAAGTGCTGGCTAAAAAGCAGTTTGAAGTGTGACAAACTATGGCCGCACATCTTGGCAAGAGCCTCTACATTTTTTGCATGTGGGGCATTGTTCTCAACAAGTGTTCTGAAAGACATATTGTTGTTAAACATGCTATAGAATGTGCGCAAGAAGACCTCTCGAGAGTAGAAGTGGCGGAAAATAACAAACATCTCCTCAATCTTTGCGCGGTGCATTGCCATTGTATTTACGCCGTGTTCAAGGAAGAAGACGACTGAATCTACAAAGCCCGCAAAGATATTGACCATAGGTACTGCTGTAAACTTATAGCTAATCTTTGACATCTCTGCGGCGATTGAGCGATAGGTATCTCCCTCAACAGCAAGGCTGCCAGTAACAAAGCGGGCGATAAGTAGCGAGCAATCCTCTACAGCGACGATAGAGTAACTATGAGCGCGGGATAAAAATAATAGGTGTGACTCTCTTACTGAGTAATCAGACCTCTCTACAGAGGAGATTGTGAAGCGACCGCTTCTGAGGAACAGCAGACGATTTGTATCATCTGGTTCGATAACCAATGTTTCGCCGGCTTTAATGGTACTTAAGTAAAATCCCGGCTCGGGCAATACTGAATTAGACGAGCAGGAAGTGGAACATAAATTGTTCGTCATTTTCATAAAAATATATTTTTGTGGTTCAGAAAATCGTAGCCTTAAAGTGCGCACTTGTTAAGAACTACCGTTTTCCAACACGAAAGTAGTAACAAATTTTCATAAAAACAAAATTTGAGATAAAAAAATGCAACACTCAATAGATAAAGTGCTGCATTTCAGAGATAAGCTAACTTTGAATAAATGAATTTTTTCGCAAACTAAGATAACCTACATACATTTATTTGATAGTTTTTTACTCTCTAACTCCTCCGCCGAGGGATATGTAGAGATTTACCACGCCCTGCACATAGGCAAGAGTATTTTGGCACTGACCCATCTGCGCTTCAAGAAGTGACTGTCGAGCCACAAGCACTTCAAGATATGTCGCCGAGCCGTGCTCCATCATCAGCTCTGTACTCTGGGCGGCAGCAGTAAGGGCATCCACCTGACTCTCTATAAGAGATGCCTTCTTGCGTGCAGTTACTATCTGCTCAAGGTTATTATTAACCTCATTTCCCGCCTCAAGAATCTTCTGCTTGAAGAGTAACAGAGCCTGCTCGGCTTGCAGTTTTGAAATCTTAAGGCGCGCGCGGAGTTGACCATTCTGAAAGATAGGTTGAAACAGGGACAGCGCGGCATTCCAAATCAGTGAGCCCGGGTTTACAATCGCGCTACCCACATTATTTGTCCAACCTACTGTGCCAGAGAGGTTAAGAGCAGGGTAGAGTGCCGCGCGAGAGGCATTAACGCCATAGAATGCCTGCATAAGGCTCTTCTCGGCGGCTCTTACATCCGCGCGAGCAGATAGTAGGGATACGGGTATGCCTGTAAAGAGTTTTTCAGGCATCTTCTGCTCGTCAAGGGTTGAGCGGGTGATGGTTGTGGAGGGCTGAGCGAGGATTACATTGATAGCATTCTCAACGACAAACTGCTGATGCTCAATGTCGTGCACCATACTGCTTACGGCATAATAGGATGCCTCCATCTGGCGAACAGATGCCTCATTGCCCATACCTGCATCCTTCAGCAGGCGCATAGTCTCAACTATCTCGCCCCAACTCTTGGCTGTTGTGCGGGCAATCTCTGCCTGAGCATCAAGGGCAAGCAGTGTATAGTAACTATTTGCTACAGCGGCAATGACTTGCGTCTGAACAGCCTCTTGGTAGTCCTGACTGCACTCGTACGCTGCCTTTGCGCGACGCTTTGTGGCTGTAAGGCCACCAAAAACATCCACCTGCCAGCTTGCAGTCACTGGGACAGAGTAGAGCCATGCGGGCTTTGAGTAGTCAAAGCTGTTCACTGCTCCATTTGGTGCAAAGCCAAAGGATGGAACATAGGCAAGCCGCGCCGCCTTGAGTCCCGCCTCGGCCTCGCCCACACGCAGGCGAGCCACGCGCAGGTCTGTGTTGCGAACAAGGGCGCTGTCAATAAGCCTCTGCAGCCATTTATCTGTAAATATCTCGCGCCAACCAAGTGCACCTAATGAATTAACACTGTCGGCACTCTCGGTTGCCGCACCGCGATAGAGAGAGACTGTGCTGCTCTCTATATCTGCAGGTCGGCTATATTTTTTATAGACTCCGCAACTGCACAAGAGCATTGTTGCAGCGACGGTAAAAAGTATCTTTTTCATTACTGATTATTCTCTCTTAAGTCCTTAATTTCAATACGGCGAGCCTCATCTGGTCGCTTGAGCTCTGGAGCCTTAAAGTACTCCTCAATGTGTTGGAAAATGGCAAATAACACTGGAACAACAAAAAGCAGTGCCAGTGTTCCGATAAGCATACCGCCTACAGTTCCCGTACCGAGCGAGCGGTTACCATTTGCACCTACGCCCGTGGCAAACATCAGCGGCAGCATTCCGAATACCATTGTCAGCGCAGTCATAAGAATTGGGCGCAGACGCTCCTTAGCCGCTGTAAATGCCGCCTCAGTAATACTCATACCGCAACGGCGGCCCTCGCTGGCAAACTGCGTAATGAGGATAGCTGTCTTGGCAAGCAGACCGATAAGCATAATAAGTCCTGTCTGTAGGTAGATATTATTCTCAAGACCGAATATCCTTGCAAAGAGGAAGCTACCGACAAGACCAAATGGCACTGATAGCAACACGGCAAATGGGATAAAAAGGCTCTCGTAGAGCGAGGCGAGGATGATATATACAAGCACAAGGATGACAATAAAGATAAAGACCGTATTGCTACTGCTCTGTGCCTGCTCGCGGGTCATACCAGAGAACTCATATCCATAGCCGCGTGGCAGACTCTGCTCGGCAACTTGAGCAATAGCCTCAATAGCGTCACCCGATGAGTACCCAGGGGCTGCTGCACCAGAGACAAGGATGCTATTGTAGAGGTTAAATCGTGCAAGGGTCTCTGTGCCGTAGGTCTTTGTAAGGGTTGCAAACTGGGATACTGGCGCCATACCCTGTGGTGTGCGTAGGTAGATGTCGTCAAGCGAGTTTTTGTCCTGACGATACTCTGGAGCAGCCTGTGTTACAACATAGTAGACCTTTGTAAAACGGTTAAACTGAGAGGCGTATACACCGCCATAGTAGCCTCCGATAGTTGATAGCACATCGCGTGGAGATACCCCTGCGCGCTTACACTTCGCCGCATCTACATCTACACGATACTGCGGATAGTTGGACGAGAAGGTACTGTATGCCATTGCAATCTCCTCTCTATTGTTGAGCGCACCGAGGAAGCGACCCGTAACGGCCTCAAGCTGCTTAATGTCTCCGTCTGTCTTATCCTGAATATGAAGCTCAAAGCCGTTTGAGTTTCCGTAACCAGTAATCATTGGTGGTGCAAAGGCGAAGATTTTGGCATTCTTAATGCTCTGAACCATACCCATAAACTTGCCGATGACGGCTGTTGAGTGTGATGAGGCATCTGTACGCTCGTCCCACGGCTTGAGCTTTACGACGAACATACCGTATGATGTACCTACACCCGAAATCATGCTGTAACCACCAGTCTTAGAGTAGTTTGTAACCTCTGGAATCTGGTGCAGAATCTCCTCTACTTGGTCAAGAACGGCCTTTGTCTGCTCAAGGGATGCGCCTGGCGCAGCAGCAACATCTACGAACATTGTTCCAAGGTCCTCATCTGGCACAAGACCCGTAGGGGTAGTCTTCATAAGGTAGAATAGTGCTACAAAAGAGAGTACAACAAGCAGTGCTGTTACCACCTTATGCTCAATAAACCACTTCACACCGCCGACATAGTGCTTCAGCGTAGCTCCGAAGCTTACAGCATAGGCACTTCTCACGCGGTCAAGCAGGCTCTTTTTGCCCTCCACTCTCTCAACTGGGCGCATAAGTATTGCGCAAAGGGCGGGGCACATCGTAAGTGAGTTTAGCGCCGAGATACCTACAGCCACGGCCATCGTAAGACCAAACTGCGTGTAGAATGTTCCCGTAGTACCGCTCATAAACGATACTGGGACAAACACAGCCATAAAGACAAGGGTACAGCTCACAACGGCCGCCGTAACATCCTTCATACCATCTCTTGTGGCGAGCATAGCCGACTTATATCCCGCATCAAACTTACTCTGCACCGCCTCCACGATTACAATGGAGTTATCTACCACCGTACCGATAACAAGCACAAGGGCAAAGAGGGTCAGCAGGTTGATACTCCAACCCATAACTGATATAAAGGCGAATGTACCTACAAGCGACACGAGTGTAGAGAGCACTGGAATAAGCGTTGCGCGGTAGTCCTGCAAAAAGAAGAATACTACCAGCGTAACGAGTATAATTGCCACAATAAGTGTCCAGATAACATTCTCAATAGAAGCAAAGAGGAAGTCGTTTGTTGAGAACATTACCTGAATATCAAGTCCCTCGGGCATATCCTTTTTAGCCTTATCAAGGAAGGCATTCACCTCGCCGATAATCTCTACGGCATTTGAGCCAGCGGTCTGGAAGACCATACAGGTAGTTCCTGCATATCCGTTCATAGTTTCGGTAAACTCATAGTTGAGCGTACCAAGCTCTACGGTTGCAACATCCTTGAGTCTGAGGACATTGCCGTCGGCCGTAGCTGTGATGACGATATTCTCAAACTCCTCTACGCGGTCAAGTCGTCCGCGATACTTCATCGTATACTTAAATGGCTGGTCGGAGTTCTCGCCCAGTGAGCCCGTTGCCGCCTCAATATTCTGCTCGGCAAGCACGGCGTTGATATCTGCAGGCACAAGACCATACTGCGCCATAACATCTGGCTTGAGCCATAGTCGCATACTATACTCAGCGCCGAATGAGACGATATCTCCCACGCCCTTGATACGCAGCAGCTCTGGCTGTAGGTTAATCTTTGTGTAGTTTGCCACAAACTCCTCGTCGTAGACATTGCCTGGCGAGTAGACGCAGAAAATCTGCAACATACTTGGCTGACGCTTGATAGTGCTTACACCAAACTGTATAACCTCGGCAGGCAGCAGTGAGGTCGCCTTGGCAACACGGTTCTGCACATTTACCGCCGCCATATCGGGGTCTGTGCCTTGGCGGAAGTAGACCATAATCTCCACAGAGCCGTTGTTTGCCGCACTTGAGGTCATATAGGTCATATTCTCCACACCATTGATACTCTGCTCAAGTGGTGCGATAACACTCTTCTGAATAGCCTCAGCACTTGCTCCCGGGTAGGTTGTAGTGACCATAACCGTTGGCGGAGCAATGTTTGGATACTGCTCCATTGGTAGGTTTAGTAGCGAGATGATGCCTAAAAAGACGATCGCTACTGCCGACATTACCGCAAATACGGGTCGGCGAATAATCTTCAGATAGTCCATAGCTCCTCTACTTTACCTTATCGCCATTGTGAACAAATGCAACGCCCTCTGTAAGAATCTCGTCGCCAGCAGTGATACCCGACAGCACAACATACTTCTCCACTGTGCTATATGGAGCAACAGTGATGCGAGCAGAGAGCGCAGTGCCATCCACTACCTTATATACATATATCTGGTCCTGAATCTCATATGTGGCACTCTTTGGCAGGGTAATAACGCCCTTGTAGTGCTGTGGAAGGATGATGTTGCCCGATGCTCCACTATGTAGTATGCGTTCCTTATTTGCAAACACAGCACGAACAGAGACACTGCCTGTACTTGGGTTGATAACACCGCTTATAGACTCAACCTTACCCTTGTTGTCGTATATTCTTCCATTGCCAAGCTGAAGAGAGACCTCCGAAAGGCTACTAAGTGCCTTCTGCTTGCTACCATACTCGTAGATAAGGTCAAGAAGCGTATTCTCGCCCATTGAGAAGTATACATACATCGTTGAGTTGTCAGACACTGTTGTCAGCGGAGTAGGTGTCTGTGGCGATACAAGCGCACCTACACGGAATGGAATTGTTCCCACAACACCATCTGCAGGGCTCTTGACCAGTGTATAGTTGTAGTTGTTATCTGCACTAATCTTTGCAGCCTTTGCCTGCGCAAGTTGTGCCTTGGCTGTGGCATAACCATTCTGCGCTGTCTGAAGCTCAAAGGCTGACACTACACCACGGTCAAAGAGCTTCTGCTTGCTCTCGGCAACAAGCTTTGCTGTGGCAACACCCGCCTCGGCAGCCTCTACATTGGCATCAGCCATCTTGCGCGCTGCATCATAGGGAATCTGGTCAATAACAAAGAGCGACTGACCCTTTTTTACCTGCTGACCCTCTGTTACACACACCTTTGTAATCGTTCCTGCTACCTGCGCAAAGATTTCAATATCCTGACGACCACGAATTGCCGCCGAGAACTTGCGCTCTACAGTAATATCCTCTGCCTGTACGACAGCGCTCTGGTAGACTTTGCTTTGACTTTGCTGCTGAGTGGCACCCTCACCGCAGCTCCACATCATAAAAATGGACAGTACTACTGCCCCGGTGTTCAAAAATTTCCTCATACTTTTATTCTAAAATTACGCTGCAAAGGTCGGAATTATCCTCTAAAAGATAGATACCGTTTTTTCTTCACAAATTTTCAATTTTTCTGGAAAATGAGTATCTTTGTTGTCAAAATCGGAATTGTTTATGGAAATTGTGAACATTCAGCGCGACCTGATGGAGGTCCCTTTTGTTGGTAAGCAGGAGGTAGGCGTAAAGGTTACTCTCTTTGATAAGGGAATTTCTGCGGAACTCCCTACGGCCGATGTCCGCGAGGGATTTGTGCTTATTGGCCATAGTGGCACAGCTACTTTTGACTATAACCACACTGCGCATACCCTCCACGCTCGCGATATTATTATCGTCTTTCCTGGCGATATCTACTCGCTGACAAACGCCTCGGCGGACTTTACAGCCTCGTGGGTCAGCTTTACTCCTCAGGTGATGGATGAGGCTCTGTATAACTTCCCGACATCGTTCTTTAGCCATATTGCCGACCATCCTATCTACAATCTCTCTGATAATGAGGAGTATACAAACCGCATAGAGTATCTAAAACTACTCTATGCTCGACTTGCTGACCAGAGTAATATCTGTCGCTATGAGATTGTGCTTGCCTTTTTGCGCTCACTGTTTATGGAGATTCTCAACCGCATAGTGCGTAACTTTCGCATAGACACCTCAGAGCCAAAACACCGCCGGAGATTGCTTGATGAGTTTGTTAACCGCGTTACCTCAACACCGCAATGCCGAGAGGTGGCATACTTTGCGCAGTTGCTCTGCATAACGCCAAAATACCTCTCTGCTATTGTTGCCGACGGCACGGGATTTACAGCCAAGGAGTTTATAGACCGCACAGCCGTCGCAGCAATCAAGCAGTTGCTGCGTACAACAGACTTGTCGGTCAAGCAGATTGCCGAAAGACTCGACTTCTCAGGCAGTGGCAACCTCTGCCGCTTCTTCAAAGCCAATACCGGCACCACCATCTCCGACTTCAAACGCAAACTAAAGGGGTAAGCCTGACAAATAATCGGTGTGTAAATAAATAGACCCTCTGTCGTAGTGGTAGTCGCGATAGAGGGTCTGATGATGTTTGGAGTGAGTTATTTGTCAAGTGCAATGGTAATGGTCGGATGTTGCTCGTTGGCGTGCCACATATTGTCCACAACAAATCTCGGCTGTGAGCCATCTTTGAGGGTAAAGTTGCGGGTTGTAAAAGGGTCAAGGGTGTGAATGCTGTTCCCGCGATGCAGAATGAAAGGTATTGAGCAACAGTTTGTTAGACTGTATGTCACTTCGCCCTTCTTCCTGTTCTCAGCCACAACGCGACATGTTACTGCCTCGTTGATAAATGCAGCGAGGTGCTTTTCACTACCCACAAGATTGTTTGCCGTATAGCCAATCGTGCGACCAGCCTTGAGTGCCTCCTTGATATCCTCCTCTGTGCAACTCTTTGCCATAATGAAGGTCATTGTGCGGAAAAACTCGCCACCTGCGGGCCAGTCGTGCGATGTAGGTCTGTGGGCATCTGTATTGGCAGCAATAAATAGGTTGCGGTCAAGACAGCGGCTGATAATGCCTGGATATAGTGTCGTGCTATTGACCGCCTCCACGCCGTCTATCCACCCCTCGGCGTATGCTCGCGCCTGCTCGCCCTCGGCAATCTCTGTCGTTGTGCGGGTATAGCCCGGGTGGTTGTGCATAATCAGTCCGCCCTGCTCTTTGACTCTACGGAAGGACTCAAATAGGTCCTCGTGGCAGATAGTATTTATATCTTTGAGAAACAGCGCATTGAACTCGCCAATGCTCTTTGTGTTACGCCAAATCTCCGTTCCACGAACAACCATTATCGGTAGATTTTCGCGCTCGGTGTAATATACCGCCTCATCATACGCCGCATTGAGGTTTGCCATAACGGGATAACTCTTGTCCTTTTTGTTGGCTATGCCTGCATTTTGATACTTAAAAGGCTTTCCAGTGCTATATGGTGCAAGCACCTTGAGCATAAACTTCTCGTATGTGCGAATCTCGAGATGGTCGGTAATGGCAACAATATCAAGTCCATCATACCACGCCTCACGCACCCTCTGACGAGGAGTCACATCGCCGTCGGAGTAGATTGTATGTGTATGAAAATCAGCCTTGTAGAGCGTATACCCGTCAATGGTCGGCAGGATAATCTCGCGCCGCTCCGCCGGACGATTAAAAAAGCGAATAGCGTGCTCAAAATCTTGTGTTGCGTAGAACTGCGCCACGGCACTCTGGCATAGCACTGCCATTGCAAAGATTGTTAGTAGTCGTTTCATAGTCATCTATTTTTAACAAAGTTACAAAATCTCCTTCGGAAATACAAAAAATCAGGCGTGCATCAATGTACACGCCTGAAAATAGTTGAGAAGAGAGATTACATCTGTTTTCTGTAGATTGAGATGTATATCAACACAAAAAGTGTCAATATCAGACCATTAACGATGATATATGTTGGGGCGCAGAAGTTAAAGCAAAGGAAAATTCCATTTACCAAAACCTCAATAAGTACAACAACCCAAGATAAAACATGTAGCATTACCGCAGTGCGCTCTGCCTTAGCAGATACACCTATTGCAAGCATATAATCTCCTAAGGAAAATAATGCGACTTTTTTTTCTTTATATTTGAGTATGCACTCAAAATCTTTTCTCGCAGGCAAATCTTTTTTAGGCATTATGATTTCTGCTCCTCTCGCTATTATTTCATCATAAAGAAGATTAAAAGTAGTTGTCTTTCCGCAATTATGTTTACCGTGTAAAATCACAATCTTCATCCGCGATTCAAGCTTATTAGATTGAGCTTTCATAATAAATCCATTTTACTTGAATTCTTTCTCGGCCACACTAAAATCAAATACTGAAGTGACCCCAGTTGCCAATTTGCGAGTAGGGCCTTTCTTGATAGCCTTATCCTTTGCGCAAATCGCCGTTATATCAACATTGATCTCTGCATTAATTGATGACTTAACATCTTGGGTTGTTACAAGCGAATTATTCTCCCAAATGCCTTGTCGCATAATCTCTCCATCATTGGCATCAATCAGATATCCAGCACCTTGTTTTATGAAAGACTCTTGGTCGCCCTCAACCATATGACCGATATAGACAAACTGACCATAATCATAATAAACCCCGATAAAATTCTTATCGTCAAGTTGTATACCTTCAAATGTGTATGTACCATTTACTCTTCGCTTAAAGTGCATTCGCTCTTGTTCGTCTACCGTTTTGATTGTATAACTTCCACCAGTTGTAAAGCCCACATACGTATATGAAGGAGCACCTTCGCCATCATACGGATAAAATTCATATCTCATTACTCGATTTGTAATATTGAATTTCTTTCCAATAAATTGCTTGTTGAGGTTATCATAATCTTCAGCTTTTTTCATTGGAGCCATAGTCTGCATCATCAAAGTCTGCATAGTCAGTTGCTCGTTGGTATGGATAAGTTCATATCCAACATTGTTATTCCCAGCGGGGAAACAAATAGCACCTCTTTCATGGCTCGTAACATAAATGCTATTACTGCCTTTATCTGTTTCGTTAGCTTCTTGGTATTTGCCATCAGTAATGAAGCAGACTTTCTCTCGTTCCCCAAGCGTATTTTTCTTTTCGAACATCAAAAGATCTCCCTTGCTATAGCCATAATAGGTAACACCTGATCCTGCAGGGGCTCCATCTTTCCATTCACCTGTATATTTCACATCGGGTTCTATCTCGAAATTATTAACCATCTTAACATCTGGATTAGTTTGCCCTTTGGTCATATAGTTATACAATGGTAGCATTGTATCTTCGTCTGTAAATAGAGTTTGTATATCTTTTCCGGCTTTCATTAATGTTACATAGCTACCAACACTCAAACCATCACACTTTCCGTTTACATCCACACTTGCCATAAGACGATTGTTCTCATTATAATGCATAAAACTTCGTGTGCCTTGCGTAGCTTTACCATAAAAGTCTGTAAAGCCTCTTGTATATATGGTTGTGGCGTAACCAGAGTGTCTAGCCATTGCGCCATAAATAGGCTTGCCATCGAAGAATACACCATCATAATATCTCTCGCTATTGATTGAGCCATATTGATAGCCCAAATAGTGATCTTCGCTATATTTTTTGATTATTATTGCAGGACCATAAGGCTTGCCATTTTGATCAACCCAACCATAGAACTTCATATTTGGAGTTACCTGCACGCTAATATGTTCAAGTTGATCATTTAAGAACATATCTAAAATCTTCTCAAATTGCTTGTAAGCTTTTGCGTTGAAATGCAAATCATTCAACTTTGCATACTCAATAGCATTGGATAAGTATGTTTGCAAGTTTGCTTTGATCGCTACACCCTTTTTCTCTGTAAACTCCTTTTTTGCGGCTTCAACTTGATTTTTCAGATCTGTCTCATAAACATATTTGGCATAAGCGGTTACTTTGTGATCTATAGCATATCTAATCGATCTGAGATCTAACACAGCTACTGTACCTGGCTTACACTCAGAGTAGACACTATAAGTAGAATAAAAGTCGTCTTTATCCATATTTTTTGTTACAACAATAAGGCTATCACTTAAATGACAAATTCGTTGATATACTTTTTGTTGTTGCTGTTCGGTGAGTTGTTTTGCAATATCTACTTTATTCACGAACTCGTCAAAGATCTCTTTTTTCTTTACTGCCAACTTTTTTGCCTCCTCTGCTGCATTTTTTTCTCTCTCTTCTTGTTCGGCTTTTAATTTTGCTTGCCTTGCTTCCATTTCTAACCGCTTCTTTTCTTTTAGGTCTTGTGCTGCCTTAATTTCTGCATCAGCATATCGTTTAGCCGTCTCTACAATGCCTTTTTTTGACATAACCTGCAAGTCAATATAAGGATAATCTAGTGAGCTTGCATTAACAATACTATCACATATATGGTTGATTTTTTTATAAACCATATCTTTGACTTCAGACGGAGATTCCCCCATTTTATCATAAATTTCGTAACATTTTTGTTTAATTTTAGTTACTTGTGGGTATTTATCTTGTGAATACCCCAAATTCACCAAAGTTAGGAAAATCATTAAAATCGATAATCGTTTCATACTTGCAATAGTATTAGTATCGCATAGCTCCTATTACGATGGGTTAGTAAAAAAGAAAGTGTGGAGCTGATTAGTCTATCTGAATGGAGGTTCTGGAATACCTATGTCACAAATAAACAATACCCCACACTCGTATTGAGTATGGGATAGAGTACCCCTGATTATCAATACGGAGTGACGAGTGTGTTGCTTCCCTTGTGACATTGAAATTTTCCAGATTTCCATTCAAGGATAAAAGCTAATACACTTTCATCAAAATATGTCTGCAACAGGCAAGGTGCCTACGCAATACAAAGGTAGTACTTTTTTTTGCAAAAGCAAACCTACATATACAAAAAAATCCGCCGTAGTTCTACAGCGGATTTTTCGTAAAGTAATAGGTTTGTTATTTGCTCTTCTTGCGAGACTTCTTTGCCTCAAGCGCCTTCTCAACCTCAATCTGGAAGTCTGAAAGGACATTCATATAGTTGATAAATGCCTCATAAGATGAACCGTATGGGTTGAAGTATGAGTGAACATCGCCATCAGAGAGCCACTTTGTTGCCATATAGTAGAAGTGGTCTGAGGTCTGCATAAAGTTCCAAACATAGTTAAAGTCGTCGCTCTTTAGGCTACGAACCTTATCCTTGAGCTCGTAAATCTTTGCAAAGGCCTCATTCTGAAGGTCGTTACCAAGCCAAGCGGTAATATCGCGCTCCTCGTCTGCCCAAGACATAACATGTGGGCAGTGGATAACTGCTACTGGCTGGTGCTCGGCAGCGGTCTCAGAGACAGTTGCGAACTTAACACCCGCGTTGAGCAGTGCCTTTGGCAGTGCCTTCATAAAGTCAAAGATACCAGTAGTTGCCTTCTGGTGCTCGCCGAAGGTCTCGTAGTCCATAAAGAGGTTTACAACCTCGCCCTCAGCATCGCTAACCCACTGAGCATACTTGTCGGCTGTAAGTGGATACTCATCCCAGCCCTGATTTGAGAAGCGGAACGCGATATCGTCAGAGAGCTTATAGTTGCGAAGCAGTACGCGCAGGCTCTGGTCGCCAGCACTTGCGTATACATAGTCTGGAGACTTCCAACCAAGGACATGCTTTGCACCCTCAGCAAGGATAGTCTTAAAGCCAAGCTCGCCAACCATTGCGCCAATCTCATCAGAGTAGATAAGCTCAGTATTGCGGAATGCCTTTGGCTTAACACCAAACTCCTTCTTCAGCATTGCCTGATGAGCCTTTACCTGCTCAGTAAAGTCCTCCTTGCTTGACAGAGCGGCAAGAGAGTGTGAGTAGGTCTCGCAGAGAAGCTCAACGCAGCCTGTAGCAACAAGCTCACGGAATGAGTCAAGCACCTCTGGAGCATAGAGCTTAAACTGCTCTACAACAGTACCAGTGAGTGAGAATGATACGCGGAAAGTACCCTTGTTCTCCTTGATAAGCTTAAGGAGCAGTGAGTTCATTGGAAGATAGCACTCGCGAGCAATCTTCTGCATAATGGCGCGATTTGTCAAATCGTCCAGATAGTTGTGGTCCTTGCCGATGTTAAAGAAGCGATAGGTCTTAA
>SUZS01000032.1 GCA_015059785.1 Rikenellaceae bacterium | reverse complement strand
TTGGAAAGCCGTTATCTGCAAGGTGCTGCGGAACGGACTCAATACTAAGTCCTGTAGCGTACCAAAATCTATCCCAAGTAATATCGCCAAGATTTACCGAGAAGATATTATGCGGAGTCTCTGCTGCAGCGCGGCAAATAGCAGGCATTACAAGCTCCTTAAAGTGCTTAACATCGTTTCTCTTTGGGTCGTTACAGAAGTGGGTATCAGAGAACATCAACACCGAGAATGAGCTATCATCAATCTTCTTCAGCTCAAAGTCGTGACGCTCCTTGACAACTGCACTCTCCACAGTTTTAGCCCAAAAGGCGGGGCGCACAGAGTCCTTCATCGCAGGCTCATAGCCCGATGGGGTAGTGATATAGACAAGACCATAAGGTTTTGTAGAGGCGATATTGTACACTCCCTTCTCATTTGTGTAGACAATCTGCTCTCCATCTGTTACAGCAACACCAGAGATAACCTCTCCGTCACACTTCACAACACCCGTAAGGGTTGTTCCCTCTGGCGACACGATTGTATTGCACGCTGCAAATAGCATTAGTGCTACAAATAGCAGCATTTGGGTTAATAGGCGTTTCATTATGCAAAGTATTTATAGAATAGCGGAATAGACTTAAGTCCCAAATCAAACTGGTCAAGACCATAGCTCTCATTTGGCGAGTGAATTGCATCCTTTGACAGACCAAAGCCCATAAGTATAGACTTAATGCCAAGCACCTGCTCAAAGCAGCTAATAACACCGATTGAACCACCAGAGTATACTGGCACAGGTCGCTTGCCAAACACCTCTGTAATAGCCCTCTCAGCAGCCTTATACGCCGCCATATCAGTAGGCGAAACATATGGCACACCGCCGTGCATAGGGCGCACATCCACCTTAACACCCTTTGGCGCAAGGCTCTTGAAGTGCTCTTTGAAGAGCTTTGTAATCTTTTCAGGTGTCTGATATGGCACAAGGCGCATGGTAATCTTTGCAGAGGCGACTGCAGGGATAATAGTCTTACTACCCTCGCCAGTGTAACCACTCCACATACCGTTAATTTCAAAAGTAGGGCGGACACCTACTCTCTCAAGAGTAGTATAACCCTCCTCGCCAGCCACAGCACCCACGCCGATAGAGGCCTTGTACTTACGAGTACAGAATGGCACCCTGTTAAGAGCCTTACGCTCTGATGCGCTCAGCTCGCGAACATCATCATAGAAGCCAGGGATAGCGATATGTCCATCCTCGCCCACAATCTGCGACAACATCTTTGACAGCACCATAGCAGGGTTGTACACCGCACCACCATAGATGCCAGAGTGAAGGTCAGCCGCACCATTTGACACACTAACCTCTACGCCTGCAAGACCACGCAGTCCGCAGGTAATAGACGGAGTGTCAAGACCGAGCATAGATGTATCAGAGACAAGAATAACATCTGCCTTAAGCATCTTCTTATTTGCAGCGCAGAACTTGCTAATCTGAGTAGAGCCGCTCTCCTCCTCGCCCTCAAGCAAAAACTTAACATTGCAAGGCAGAGAGTCCGTTGCGCACATAGCCTCAAAGGCCTTGATATGCATAAACGACTGCCCCTTATCATCATCCGCGCCACGACCATAAATTCTACCATCCTTAATCACAGGCTCAAAAGGCTCTGTAGTCCACTCACCAAGCGGCTCTGGCGGCATAACATCGTAGTGGCCATAGACCATCACTGTCTTTGCCTTTGGCGATACTATCTTCTCGCCATAAACTATAGGTGCACCCTCAGTTGCAATAACCTCGGCACTATCAGCACCCGCCTTAACAAGAGCAGCCGCAAGATGCTCTGCACAACGCTGACGAGCATCAGCATACTCCGTAACAGCACTAATAGATGGGATGCGAAGTAGCTCAAACAGCTCCTCTAAAAAACGCTCTTTATTGGCGTCAATATACTCTCTTACTTTGTCCATATTTTTGAAATTTTATAGGTTGCAAATTTCACTAATCTCTCTGATAAATCGCTGCGCTAATTCATCAGCCTCAGCTGCCGATTTTGCCTCTGTATAGATACGGATAATTGGCTCTGTGTTTGACTTGCGAAGGTGTACCCAACTCTGAGCAAAGTCAATTTTTACACCATCTATATCGTTCACATTCTCAGAAACATAACGGTTCTTCATCTCAAGCAACACTTTATCCACATCTATTGCAGGTGTAAGCTCAATTTTATTCTTTGAGGCGTAGTATGCAGGATAGGTCGCGCGAAGGGCTGTCATTGTCATATTTCTCTTTGCAAGATATGTAAGGAAAAGCGCAGTTCCCACAAGCGCATCACGACCATAGTGAAGCTCCGGATAGATAACTCCGCCATTACCCTCGCCACCAATAATTGCACCAGTCTCCTTCATCTTTGCAACCACATTAACCTCGCCAACGGCAGACGCTGTGTAACTACCTCCGTGAGCCTCCGTGACATCGCGCAGTGCACGCGAAGAGCTCAGATTTGAGACAGTATTACCCACCTTCTGCGAGAGGATATAATCAGCCACCGCAACAAGCGTATACTCCTCCACAAACATTGTTCCATCCTCATTTACAAATGCAAGGCGGTCTACATCAGGGTCTACAACAATACCCAAATCGGCACCCTGGCGGACAATAACCTCTGAAATCTCAGTGAGATTCTGTGGTAGTGGCTCTGGGTTGTGCGCAAACTCGCCAGTAGGCTCGCAGTTAAGTTCTACAACCTCACAACCAAGCTCTCTGAGCAGTTTAGGTATAACAATGCCGCCAATAGAGTTCACAGCATCAACAACAACCTTGAATTTGCGAGCCTTGACAGCCTCAATATCTACAAGCGGCAGGGCAAGTACTTGAGCGATATGAGTATCATTGAAATCTTCACTTAAGATAACCTTTCCAAGGTGGTCAACATCAGGAAATTGATAGCTATCATCCTCAGCAAATGCAAGCACCTTTTTACCCTCTGCATCGTTCAGAAATTCACCCTTCTCATTCAGTAGCTTAAGGGCATTCCACTGCTTTGGATTGTGAGATGCAGTGATGATAATGCCACCATCTGCTTTATAGGTAATTACAGCCATCTCTGTGCCTGGAGTAGTACACAAGCCGACATTGATAACATTAACACCACAGCCGAGCAGAGTGCCCTCAATAATCTTCTCAACCATTTCTCCCGAGATACGAGCATCACGACCAACAACAATAGTAAGTCGTTTGCCATCGTTTTTCTGGCTCATAAAGCGAGCGTAGGCAGTTGTAAATTTAACGATATCAATAGGGGTGAGATTCTCACCTGGCTGAGCACCAATAGTGCCACGAATACCTGAAATAGACTTGATAAGTGTCATATTTTTTTATTTTTAATAAAAAAGTTTAGCAAAATTTTTGAAATACGAGGTAAATATATTACTTTTATGCCAATTATCCAACTATAAACAGATATAAAAACGATAATTATGAGTGAAAAGAGAACCATACCAGCTTCGGAACTCATTATAAATGAGGACGGTACGATATTCCACCTACACCTATTACCAGAGCAGATTGCCGATATTATAATGCTTGTAGGCGATCCTGGTCGTGTGGAGATGATTGCTTCATTCTTTGACAGTCGCGAGTGCGAGGTCTCAAATCGCGAGTTTAAGACAATCACTGGTAGCTACAAGGGCAAGCGAATGACAGTCCTCTCTACTGGTATAGGCATTGGAAATATAGACATCTGCGTAACAGAGCTTGATGCTTTGGCAAATATAGACTTTGCAACTCGTCAGGTTAAAGATAACTTCCGCCAGCTAACACTTGTTCGCCTTGGCACTTCTGGCGCACTACAGGCAGACATTAAGGTCGGCGAGGCTATTTTTGCAAAGACTTCAGTCGGTTTTGACGGTCTGCTGAACTACTATGCTGGTCGAAACGATGTTTGCGACCTTGGCATTGAGCGTGCATTTATTGAGCATACAGGCTGGAACGAGTTACTACCAAAGCCATACTTTATTGACGCAGACCCGTCTCTTGCAGAGCTATTTAAGGATGTTACTCGCGAGGGTATTACCATTGCAGCCCCTGGTTTCTACGCTCCACAGGGTCGTTGGGTGCGCCTTCAGCCACAGGACCTCAATCTAAATGAGAAGATTGAGTCGTTTGAGTACAATGGTCGCAAGATTACCAACTTTGAGATGGAGAGCTCTGCTCTTGCAGGTATGGCAGCCCTTATGGGGCACAAGGCGGCTACAATCTGTACAATCATCGCCCAGCGCATTGCTCTTGACGCCTGCACAGACTACAAGCCATTTGTGCGCCAGATGATTGCCACTGCACTTGACAAATTAGCAACACTATAGCAAATAATACTAAACAAATAAAACAACAGAAAGATGAAATTTACAGTATCAAGTTCACAGCTTCTGTCTGTACTCTCTACAACAGGCAAGGCTATCAACAACAAGAGTTCACTTCCAATTCTTGAGCACTTCCTCATGGAGCTCAAAGATGGAGTTCTTAGAGTAACAGCATCAGATTCAGAGACTACACTTGTCGGCACATTAGAGGTTGATAATGTAGAGCGCGAGGGTATGGTTGCGGCTCAGGCAAAGGTTCTCCTTGATGTGCTTAAAGAGTGCTCAGAGATGCCTCTTACATTTGATGTAAACGAGAACACTTGGGAGATTAAGATATCTTGGCACTCTGGTGGCTCTTCAATCCCAGGTGCAAATCCAGTAAGCTATCCTACAAGCAAGACTCTTGCTGAGGACAAGACCGAGGTTACTCTTGATGTCGATACGCTTATCAACGGTATTAACAAGACCATCTTCGCCACTGCTGATGATGAGTTTAAGCCTATGATGAACGGTATCTTCTTCAATATCGAGCAGAGCGGTATTACATATGTGGCCACAGATGCTCGCAAGCTTGTTAAGTATACCGCACAGTGTGAGTGCGACACCACAGCATCATTTATCCTTCCAAAGAAGCCTGCAAACCTTCTTAAGGCTATGCTTCTGAAGGAGGAGGACGATGTGACTATCAGCTTTGACCAGAGCAATGCAATTTTTACTCTTAAGAGCTACACACTTATCTGCCGTCTTATTGAGGGTAACTATCCAAACTACAATGTGGTTATCCCTACAGCAAACCCAAATAAGCTGCTTGTTGACCGCGTAGAGCTTCTTAACAGTATCAAGCGTGTGGCTGTATGTGCAAACTCAGCGACAAACCTCATTCGCCTTGACATTGCAGACAACAAGCTTACCCTTACCGCTCAGGATGTACACTTCTATGTATCTGCAAATGAGACCGTAAACTGCTCTTATGAGGGTCAGCCACTCTCTATCGGCTTTAAGTCTGGCTTCCTTGTAGAGGTGCTTACAAATATTGAGACCCCTACAGTGCTTGTAGAGCTTGCAGACTCATCTCGCGCAGGAGTATTCAAGCCAGTATATGACGATGCACAGAGCACTTCAACTCTGATGCTCATTATGCCGATGGTAATCAGCGCATAGTATGAAATTAAACCTTAAAAGACCGATAATCTTCTTTGATTTGGAGACTACCGGTACAGATACTTCAAAAGACCGTATCGTTGAGATATCAATGGTAAAGGTCGCACCAGATGGAGAGAAGACGATTAAAACTCGCCGAATTAATCCTGAGATGCCTATACCTGCAGAGGCTACGGCAGTACATCACATCACCGATGAGGATGTTAAGGATTGCCCTACATTCAAGCAGATTGCAAAGTCGCTTAAGGCCTTTATGGAGGGGTGTGATTTTGGTGGTTTCAACTCAAATCGCTTTGATCTGCCGGTGCTCGTAGAGGAGTTTTTGCGTGCGGGAGTCGATGTAGACTTCCGCAAGCGTCGTTATATTGATGTTCAGAACATCTTCCACAAGAAGGAGGAGAGAACCCTTGTAGCGGCATATCGCTTCTACTGCGACAAAGACCTTGAGGGCGCACATAGTGCAGAGGCTGATACGCTTGCAACCTATGAGGTTCTTCTTGGTCAGTTAGAACGATATAGCGACCTTGAGAATAGTGTTGAGTTTCTCTCTGAATACTCCACTCGTAACCTAACGGCAGACTTTGCTGGTCGCATAGGCTATGATGACAAGGAGCAGGAGATATTTACCTTTGGCAAGTACAAAGGTCGTGTTGTAGCCGAAATCTTCGAGAAAGACCCGAGCTACTACGACTGGATGATGAATGGAGATTTTCCTCAGTACACCAAGAAGATTATTACAGAGATTAAACTCAGAGGCAAAAAGTTTTAGAGTAAATAGATGATTAAACGAATCGGCATTACCGCTCTGGCTATGGTGCTATGTAGCGGTGCGCTCTATGCGCAAAATGAGCAGATTGTCTATATAGACGGAGTAAAATATGCGGTCTACACCGTAGTAAAGGGAGATACACTCTACTCGCTCTCTAAGCGATATGATGTTTCTATAGACCAAATCACGACCTCCAACCCAATACTATCAGAGGGCCTTAAGGCGGGACAGAATATAAAAATCCCGCTAAAGAAGGAGGCTGATAGCAAGAGTGCAAAGAAGAGTGCAAAACGCAATAAGAAACTCTTCCGAAACTATATCGTTCGTAAAGGTGATACGATGTACTCTATAGCCAAAGTATACGGGGTATCTGTAAACACTCTGATTGCAGACAACAGCAATATAGACCCTGCGCATTTGCCCGTAGGAGCAAATATTCTTATTCGTCGCAGCGAGATAGGCACAGTCTCTGAGCAGAGTAATCGCGAGCAGATGGACCACTACAAGGGTAAGATGAATAGTGTTGCTACAGACTCATACAACTATCATGTTGTACATAGTGGTGAGACAGCCTCATCTATTGCCACAAAATTCAATACTACCATTCAAGACCTTCTTGCGCTGAATGGATTTAGTAGCGAGTCCAACATCCGTGAGGGCTTAATCATCAAAGTACCAAAGTCTACCGTTTCCGCCCAGACGCCAGTAGTCCCAACTCCAGAGCAGGCTCCAAAAGAGGAGGTTGTCGTAGTGGAGCAGGAGCGCGAGCAGGCAACAAAGAGTAAGTTCCAAGCTCTACAACAGGGCGAGCGCGCTGAGGTTGCACTGATGTTACCACTGACTACTGCAGAGCGTCGTCAGCAGAACTTTATGGACTTCTATCAAGGTTTTCTTCTTGGCGCAAACAGGCTGCGAATGGAGGGCTATGAGTCGCATATCCACCTCTACAACACTGCTCACGATAGCGAAAAGGTGGCTCAAATCATAGATAGCGGAGAGCTTAAGGATATGGATTTAATAGTAGGCCCTGTCTACGAAGATACCCTTATTCCCGTTGCTCGTCACGCCGAGAAGCGCGCCATACCAGTTGTCTCACCGCTTGCAAACCTCACACAAGCTACCGCAAGTAACCTATTTCAGATGTCACCTCGCCCAAGTAGCAAGTTTGACAAGGTTAAGAGCCTCTTTGACAGCAGTCAGCGCATTGTTGTAATCACTTCTGATACTGTAGATAGGGAGTTTGAGAGCGAGGTTATGCAACTTATTGGCACAACACCATACACCACTCACAAGTATGTCTACGAACATCCATCAGTAATTGAGAAGCGTATGAAGGCCGTTGCTGAGGGGGCAGTTGTCGTTCCTTCGCCAAGTGATTTGTCGCCACTATTAGAGAGCGACCAAAATACGCTATTTGTCATTCTCTCTGGCACTGAGGTAGATGTTGACCGTATTCTGGCAGCTTTAGCTTCTGCGAATATATCGCTCAAGTCGCGCTCAATTAAGGCGGCTCCATACTCTGTCTTTGGAAACAATAAGTGGAACAGATATCGCAACATTGACCGTGCGCTATTCTTCTCAAACAATTTGATTATGCTCTCTACATATCATACAGATCGTAGTGTAGATAGCGTACATAAGTTTAGCTCAGAATATATCAATGCCTTTGGTGTTATGCCGTCGCTATATGCCTATAGAGGTTACGATGCGGCTGTGATATTTATCCGCTCTCTGTACGACAAGATTGAGACTGGGCTTGCTAATGAGCAGTTTATACCACTACAGACCCCATATTCGTTTATTGAGGATGAAAATAGTGGGGTGCGCGTAAACGGCGAGTGGATAAGAATCAACTATAATAGCAACTTTACAATAACTACTGAGTAATGTCTAACATTCCAACAAATATACCCGAAAAGACCATTGAAAGACTGAGCGAGTATCGCCGCACGCTGATGAAGTATCATCGCCAGGGTGTAACACACATCTTCTCGCATGTTCTGGCCGGTATTCACGGCATAACAGCTGTGCAGGTGCGCCGAGACCTTATGCTCATTGGTTTTACCAGTGATGCTAAGAAGGGGTATGATGTTGGTGTGCTAATTGAGTTTATAAACAACATACTCTATGGCGAGAATACGACAAACATTGCCGTTATTGGTATGGGACACCTTGGACAGGCGATAACCAAGTATTTCAACAGCAAGCAGCTAAAACTCAAAATTACAGCCGCCTTTGATATTGACAAGTCTAAGGTCGGAACAACTATTGACGACATCCCGTGCTATGCTATGAGCGACTTTGAGCAGGTTATGGAGAATAACGATATTAGCATTGTCATACTCTCGCTGCCTGCCAAAGCTGCCACAGAGCTTGTTGTGCCAATTATTAACGCCGGAATTAAGGGAGTGTTAAACTTTACATCAGCCCCGCTTAACTTCCCGCAGGGTATTGTTGTTGAGAACTACGATATTACTACTATTCTCGAAAAGGTAGCCTACTTTGTTAAGGCCGCCGAGGAGAATGAGGCTAATTAGCAAATAGTATGCAGACCCTGTTTGGATTTGATAACCTACCTACAATAGAGCACGCTGTCGCCACCGTCGGCTCATACGATGGAGTGCATCTGGGGCATAGAGTGCTTATTGACAAGGTTGTTGAGAGGGCTAAAAATCGCGGTGGGAAGAGCATTATTATAACCTTTGAGCCACACCCTCGTATCACTCTGGGCAAGGCAGAGGGGCTTAAATTACTTACCACAGCAGAGGAGAAGAGACTTCTTTTAGAGCGATTGGGGGTCGACTATATGCTCATTATACCCTTTGATAGAGCATTTAGCCAACTATCACATGAGGCTTTTATTAGAGACTATCTACTTGCAAAGTTGCATATAGAGGAACTTATTGTGGGTTACAATCATCGCTTTGGGTACAATCAAACGGGAGATTACAACACCCTTTCATCAAGCACTCTTGAGGTTACTCGCATTGCTCAGCAGCTGGTAGACGAGAATAAGGTTAGTTCAACAATCATCCGCTCGACTATTGAGAGTGGAGATATGAAGAGAGCAAATCAACTTTTAGGACATACCTATATAATTATAGGGGAGAGCGACGACAACGGTTTTGTTACTACAGATAGCTACAAGCTCTTGCCTCCTGAGGGTATGTATAGAGCAATTATCAATGGAGTAGAGAGTAAAGTCTGTGTTGTAGAGGGCGGTTTGAAGTGCTCTATAAATAATAGACAGATTACTATTGAATTATGATTACTTACGATACACAGATTCGCGTGCTATATCGCGACACAGATAAGATGGGCGTTGTCTACCACGCAAACTACATTGTCTTTTACGAGGCTGCTCGCAATGAGATGTTTCGCGCAATAGGTCTGCCATATACAATGCTTGAGCAGATGAATATCGTTATGCCCATTGTAGAGGTTGAGTCCAAATATAAAGCCCCAGCATACTACGACGACCTATTAACTGTCCGCGCAACTATCAAGGAGCTTCCAGTTGTTCGCGCTATTGTAGAGTATGAGGTATATAACGAGGCTGGGCAGCTGTTAAACACCGGCAAGACTGTTCTTGGTTATGTAAACACCGAGCGTATGAGACCTTGCCGAGCACCACAACAATTTATAGATGAACTGCAAAAGTACTTTGAGTAGGGGAGCTGCTATAGTTATCTTCCTTATCCTAACCGCTATATATTTCTGTCGCAAGCAGATAGGGCTGACAAGCGAACTAATGCTTGATATAACCAAAACTGCGCCCGTACTATTTCTCAGTCTCGCTACATACTTTTTAAGTGGCCACAAACTTATTTCCCTTGCGCTACTGCTCTCTGCTGCGGGAGATTTAGCGGGTGAGGAGGGTATTTTCTTAGCGCAAATAGCCCTGTTTGCCCTTGCCCATATTGCATACATCATATATTTTGCAAAGCATGGTGCAATCAATCGCAAAAACAGCATCGCTATAGCTATCTGGACACTCTTTGTACTGCTCTTCGGCAGTTGGATTGTAAGCCACATAGGCTCTACAATAATCAAGGTTGCCTGCTCTGTCTATATGCTACTTATAGGCACAATGACAGCAACAACATTTGCCCTTCGTGCAGAATATAAGGCGCTATACATTGTCGCAGCAATTCTCTTCCTATTCTCAGACAGTTGTATTGCTTGGAACAAGTTTGTTGAGCATTTCACTGGTGCAGGGGCAGTTATAATGACAACATACTTCGCCGCACAGGGTCTTTTTGCATGGTTAGCAATAAAAAGTAGCAATAAATGATAGAAATTGTATAAAAATGTCTCTATATGGTTAAACAATAACTTTTAACCCAATTAAATTATGGACATTTTCTACAAACTATTCATTGCCCTGCTACCAGTGGCTATCTTAATGTTCTATATCTTCAAGAGAGATACAGAAAAAGAACCGATAAAGGAGATTTGGATTGCCTTCGGCTTCGGAGTGTTATCTGTGATTGTTTCGTTGGTTTTCTCTGTGCCTGCTAAAAATATAGGTCTATATTCCGAAGACCCAGCAACCATAATAGGAGCTATATGGACATCTTTCATGGGTGCAGCTATCCCTGAGGAGATTGCAAAGTTTATAATGCTTTGGCTCTTTATGCGTCGTTGCAAGGAGTATGACCAGTATATGGACGGCATCGTCTATGCAGTGTGCATATCTCTCGGCTTTGCGGCTCTTGAAAACATATTTTATATAGTTGATGAAAGCGAATGGCTAAGCATTGGTATTAAGCGTGCGCTAACAGCTGTTCCGGGACACTACTGCAACGGAGTGTTAATGGGCTACTACTACTCAAAGGTGCGCTTAAGCCACTTCAGCACATTCAAAGATAGAGCAATGATACTTATTGCCCCTATACTCACTCACGGCATATATAATAGTATACCAATGTCAGGAGACGCAATAGAAAATAGCGAAATAACCGTTTTAGTGTTATTACCTTCTTTGTTTATCTACTTCATCTACAAGCTACACAAGTACTGCCTTAAGCGTATTAATGAGACCGTAGAGCAAGATAAGTTAGACATAGCTCTTCGAGACGGAGGTAAGGAGGAGTAAGTAAACAACAGAGCCGAAATCTCGGCTCTGTCATTTTGTCTGCCATTTTGTCACAAAATAAGCCTTAAGTAGTATTGGCACGCCCTTTGACCTAACCGTTACCAGTTGATAACTTAAAAACAAAAAATATGGAGAGCAATATTAAGAATGGAACTATCGGCGTTACGACCGAGAACATTTTCCCAGTAATCAAGCAATTTCTATACTCAGACCAGGAGATTTTCCTTCGTGAGCTTGTTGCCAACGCTGTAGATGCAACAGAAAAGCTCAAGACACTTGCCGGAACAGGCTCTTTTGATGGCGAGCTTGGACAGACAGATATTACTGTGTCTGTAGACAAAGAGAATAAGACCCTGACTATTACCGACCGCGGTATCGGTATGACAAGCGAGGAGGTAGAGCGTTATATTAACCAGATTGCCTTTTCAAGTGCAGAGGAGTGGGTTGCAAAGTACAAAAATCAATCTATTATCGGACACTTTGGTCTCGGCTTCTACAGTGCCTTTATGGTTGCAGAGAGGGTAGAGATTTTCACTCAGTCCTACAAATCAGATGCTAAGGCTGTGCACTGGAGCTGCACCGGCTCACCAGAGTACGAAATGGAGGAGATAGCTGAGGCTCGTGACCGTGGTACAACAATCATCCTTCACCTTGCAGAGGATTGCCTTGAGTATGCTGAGAGCAGCCGCATTAGCCAGCTACTGAACAAGTACTGCCACTTTATGGCTGTGCCTATCCTATTTGACGGCAAGACAATAAATAACACCGCTCCACTGTGGAAGGTTAAGCCGTCAGAGATTACTGATGAGCAGTACAAGGAGTTTTACAACGAGCTCTATCCTATGTCTGAGGAGCCGCTGTTCCACATCCACCTCAATATTGACTACCCATTCCACCTGACTGGTATTCTCTACTTCCCACGCATCAAGAATAACTTTGACATTCAGCGCAATAAGATTTCACTATACTGCAATCAGGTATTTGTCACTGACTCTGTAGAGGGCATTGTTCCAGAGTATCTGACACTGCTTCACGGAGTAATCGACTCGCCAGATATTCCGCTCAATGTATCACGCTCATATCTGCAGTCAGACAGCAATGTAAAGAAGATTTCAAACTACATCACTCGTAAAGTTGCTGACCGATTGTCAGAGCTCTTCACAACAATGCGCGAGCAGTACGAGCAGAAGTGGGATGACCTGAAGATATTTATTGAATACGGAGTGCTTACTGATGAGAAGTTTGCTGAGAAGGCTGACAGCTTTATGCTCTGGAAGGCGATTGACGGCAAGTACTTTACAGCAGAGGAGTACCGCTCACTTATTACAGAGAACCAGACAGACAAGTTTGGCAATCTGATTATTCTCTACACAGACGACATTGCTGGCAAGCACTCATTTATTGAGGCTGCAAAGGCTAAGGGATATAGCGTACTTGAGATGGATGGACAGCTTGATAGCCACTACATTCAGTACTACGAGAGCAAGAACGAGAAGGTACACTTTGCCCGTGTAGATAGCGATATTATTGATAACCTTATCCGCAAACAGGAGCAGACAAAGATGTCACTCTCTGACCTTCAGCAGCAGATTCTACAACCAGTGTTTGATTCTGCGTTGCCTGAGGGCGAGAATAGAGTTATCAGTGTTACTTTTGAGGCTATGCCAGAGAGTAGCACTCCTGTGGTAATCACTCGCAATGAGTTTATGCGCCGCGCAAAGGAGATGGCGCGCAATGGCGGTGGTAGCTATATGGGCCTGAGCTACGACCAACTCCAAGACTTCTACACTCTGGTTGTAAATGGCAACAATCCTATCGTGCACAGCGTTCTTGAGCAGGTTGAAAAGAGCTATGGCGAGGACCTAAAGCAGATAAACGACGCTATTGATGCAGCCAAGGCAGAGCAGAACCGCTTTGAGGAAGTTGTTAAGGATAAGTCGCACGACCAACTTTCAGAGGAGGAGAAGAGTATGAAGCAGGAGATAGAGCAGAAGGTCTCAACCCTTACTGCGCAGCGCAATGCTCGCCTAACTGAGATTGGAACAGAGAATAGCACCGTTCGCCAACTTACAGACCTCGCCCTTCTTGAGGCTGGGCTACTGACGGGCGAGAAGCTCTCTCAATTTATCCAGCGCTCAATGAGTATGCTCAAGTAATATTGTTAGCCACCCTGATTCAAAAGAGTAGAGGTTGTTCATAAACAAAGTGAACAACCTCTACTCGTTAATAGCTACTCTTAGTAAAACTTACCGAGTCAGATACAGCCAAAACTATACCCCTGTTAGATGATATCTGCACTGCGCAACTATACTCCCCATCTCGGAAATACCCGTTTGGAATGAATAATTTATAATCTTCCCACGAAGTAGACTCATACTTAACATAGGCCTGAGAACCTGAGCATAACTGACCATCTCGGGTACGATACTGCATAGGTACATTATTTGCTTTCACAGGATTACCATATGAATCAAAAAAATAGGCACCTACCTGAATGCTTCGTCCTTTCATATTTTCAATAGTAAAAGAGATATGAATTATCATTCCTTTCGCATTCCCGTGATAGACATTATGTTCAAGCCATATATCATCAATATTGGTAATAGCATCTGTGTCTTGTGCTTTTACATTAATAGAACTTATCAATGTAAAGAATATCGCTACAACTAATAATCTAACATTCATTGTTATTGATTTTCAAGTTCTCTAAGCTTATTATAGTACGCCCTTCTCTCATCTGATGACAAAGAGTTGATATACGCATTTTCTTCAGCATTTATACGCGCCATCTCTGCGTAATCACTACTGGATAAGCCTACCGTATAATCAAGAGTGTGATAGGCTCTTCCTTTGTTATAATAATATTCTGCCGTTGCTTCTACTGAAGAATAGTCCGTTCCACAAGATACAAACGATACACTTAAAAATACCGTTGCGACAATAATCAATTTTTTCATAATATCAATCATACATTATTATTACTAAAGCATCTCATATATACTTGTGTTACAACACAAGTAATACACCAATAACAGACCCACCAATAGCAGACCATAAGTAGCTACCAGCTGCTGTAGGCTCATCATCCTTCTTGATGAAGAACAGGATATATCCTACAATAGGGACTAATACAGATAAAATAATCAACAGAGGATTTGCATTATTTTTCATAGTTCTCAATTTATGAGTTAGTTTAATGTTGTTTCTCTTGCCACTTGATAATATACCATATAAAATAACCTACAGCAGCCGCAGCAATAGCCGCTATAAGTCCATATTCATTAAATACTCTGGTCACAATACCAACCAAAGCACCTGGAGGAGATTCTAATAAATGTATCATATTACACAATTTGAGTTAATATTAGTCTGCTTTGGGAGTCAAATTAAGAATGTGGATAGACAGAAAAAAAGCGTGGACTCCGCTTCGTATAGTTTCCGAGGCATCGCCAAACGCCCACTCTCAATACCAAGCAACAGCCCACACCATAGTGCAGGCATTAACTATGCTATTGTTGAGAGTTCTTCTAATTTGGCGATTTTCGGAAACTCAATTTACATACTTAACGCATTTTATCTATATGTCTTTACAGGACTTTATTCCATAGGCAATTTCATTTTGTTGTTATACTAGTCGCAAATATACATATTTTTAGTCTTTTAACAATAAAAATCAAGATTTATTTCTCAAAGTGTTGGTAATCTTTAATGGTTTTATAGTCGCCACCCCATTCAAAGCCGTGTTCAAGAAATAGGCGGCAGCAGAGATCATCTCGTTCAATCTTATATGGAAATGCACCATAACGATTAACATACTCTGTAGCCGTTGCTGGAGCGACATAGATTCTATCTGGATAACTCTTCACATAAGGATTATAGAGCGGATTTATATCCACAGCCATACCACGACTATGAGCCGAAAGACGAGTGCCCCCAGGGGTGTGACGGTAGTTAAAAGCAGATGAGTTATTGGCACGCATAGAAGCCTCATCATCAGCATTATACTCATCCACAAGCACCATTCGCTCAATAGGGTAGCCCGCCTCATACAGACGGCGAAGAATTGTCACAACATCCTCAGCTATAGCACGATTGACAACCATCTCTCCAACCATTGTTACACCCTCCTGCGTAATATGTAGTGCCTTGATATAGCGCAGTTCACTAAGAGGAACAGTACACTCGGCCTTGTAACTCTTGCCCTTCATTCTGGCAAAGGTCTTATCGTCTATATTGCATACCTTAAAGCAGTTATCAACACCAAACTGCTCAACATCCGCCTTTGACACAGCGCGTCCCGCCTGCCAACATTCAAGCTGCGACTGGGCAGTAGCGGTAAAGACCGAAAGCAGAGCAAATATTGTAAAAATCACTCTAATCATCCTACAATATATTTACCGAATGGTAATTTAGAGATAACAAAAGCCACAACGGCGCAAACTACATATGTAAGAGCCGTTGAAATAAGCATTGTCCACGGAGTTGCCAAGCCCCAAGTTGAGACATAGGAGAGAATAGCTACAAGGGCAAACATATGCATCAGATACATACCGTAGCTAACCTTAGAGACTGGCAGAACAACCCTGTTATAGAACCATCCCGAGCAGTTTATCTTCTTGAAAACGAGGAACACCGCAATAGCTGTCATCGCAACGCCCGAAGAGCAAAATCTCCAGCTCTGCTCCATAAGCACAGCCAAGTCAATACTCTGATTTACAGGGTATTGAGTCGGTATCTGTTTCCAAAACCAAATTGCAGCAATAGCATAACCTGCGATCCACATAGGAACAGCAACAGTAAGAGTCTTACGCCAAGACCAATCTACATAGGTGCGAATATAGTGCGCAACTACGACATAGCCGATAAACCCGCTGATGTAATAGAGTGAACCAAACTCGTTCCAGTTTGCAACACCATAGACCTCTGCGCGCCCAAAGAGCGACAAGGCAACCTGATTAAGGAACGGCACAAGTGTGGTAAATGCCCAAGCAGCAATAAATATCTGCTCGCCAAGCTTGCTAACCTTCTCAATCCATGGCGAGAGCAGCGGCATAAGGATATAGACGCCAATAAGCATATAGACAAACCAGAGGTGTCCAGAGTGCATATTGAAGTTCAGAAGCAGATTTTTAAGGTTTGCCCACACATCAAAACCCTCGCCACAGCCCCACATAGGCACAAGAGCATAGATAATGCTCCACACAGCCAATGGTACCAAAACTCTCACAACTCTACGACGGAAGAAATCTACCGAATCAACCTTAAGAGGGAAGAGAAGATAACTCGAAGTCATAATAAACAGCGGCACAGCGCAACGCAGAGCCGAATCAAAAATTGTCACCCAGAAGGCATCATAGCTATTTGCAATATATGTTCCCTCGCCACCTAAATAGAATGGCTCACAGGCGTGAACAAGTATAACCATAAAGCACGCCACAATACGCAAATAGTCTAAAAAAACAACTCTGTTACTATTCATAATCAAGCAATTACAAAAAACAGTCCGTCATAAAGGCGGACTGTTTGTATGTTACAGAATTAGAGAAGTGACTCAATCTTTGCGACAAGGTCGTTACGAGTAATTGCACCAACATGCTTGTCAACAACATTTCCATCCTTAATAAAAATAAGGGTAGGGATGTTGCGCACACGGTATGTAGCAACTACATCGTCTGAGTCGTTCTCAATGTTGCACTTACCAATGTTTACGCGATCTGCATACACCTCTGCAAGTTCCTCTACCATTGGAGCGATTGTGCAGCAAGGACCACACCACTCTGCCCAGAAGTCAATAACCACTGGTTTTGAATCAGCTACGAGTGCCTCGTAGTTAGCATTTGTAATTTCAAGAGCCATAACTTTTTAATTTTAATAAGGTTTATAATAATTAACTTAATGTATACTTTATATTATATTTCTCCAATATTCTTCTTATATTATCATCAAACAGCACCCTAAGTTTCTTTGCGTGCATATTCACACTAACACCCGAACCACTATCAAAGAGCACAACTTGAATTGTAGTCCTTCCCTTTGACTGTTTTGCCGCCTCATACAATTCATCGACAAAATCACTATTCATCTGCGCTGCATCAATATATAGCGTTATATTCTGCAGACTCTCTACCACCTCGTTTAACTGAGTTATTGACCCAATATTAAAGAAAACGCGAGTTATAGGATTAAGTTGCTGTATATCATCTTTGTCGTATGTAACAAACGACTTAACCTCTCCACGAATAAGTAGATAGTAGTCTGGATGCAAGAAATGACGGAAACGTTCAAAATCTTTACGGCGCAGACGGAAATCATATTTATCCGTATAATCTTCCAAAGTTAGGATGCCATACTGATACTTTCCATCCGCGGTAGTACGCTCCTCAGCGAAAGTCGTCACACCGGCAAAGACAAGCTCTTTACCCACATTCTGCTCCAACTGATTAACATCAGCAATAGTAGCATTACAGAGTTGATCCAGAACTGGTTTATAGTCATCTAACGGATGTGAAGAGAGGTAGATACCGACTACATCGCGCTCCTTTCCCAATCGCTTCAATGTACTCCACTCATCACATACAGGGACATTAGGCTTTTGAATACCACCACCATTAAACTCTTCAAACATACCAAACAGACTCTGCTGCGCATTCTGCTTCTCCTCTATCTGTCGTTGTCCATAACGCACAAGTTGTTCCAAAAATGTTACCGCAGAGTCTCTACTCTCTGGAGCAAAGAACTTACAACGAGAGAATGGTGCTATAGAGTCAAAACATCCTGCGTAGGCCATACTCTCCAGACACTTACGATTCACCACAGAGTAGTTCACGCGTTCAAAGAAGTCATAGACATCCTTATACTGACCGCCACGCTCACGCTCATCAATAATCGACTGCGCCGCAGCCTCTCCAACACCCTTAATAGCAGCAAGACCAAAACGAATATCTCCAGCTTTATTACTTGAGAAACGGAGCATAGACTCATTCACATCTGGACTCAATACCTTAATACCCAGCTGCTGACTCTCATTAATATACTCTGTTAGGGTAGTGATATCATTAAGGTTGCTACTAAGTAGTGCCGCCATATACTCTGACGGATAGTTAGCCTTTAGATATGCCGTCTGGTAAGCCACCCACGAGTAGCAAGTAGCGTGTGACTTATTAAACGCATAAGAGGCAAACTTCTCCCAGTCAGCCCAAATCTTCTCCAGGACATCCTTGTCGTGTCCATTTCTAATACCACCCTTGAGAAACTTAGGCTTCAGTGCGTCCAGCTTATCCTTCAGCTTCTTACCCATAGCCTTACGCAGGGTATCAGACTCGCCTCGAGTAAAGTCAGCAAGTAGACGAGATAGAAGCATCACCTGCTCCTGATAGACCGTAATACCGTAAGTATCTTTTAGATACTTCTCCATAATCGGAATATCGTAGACAATAGGCTTACGACCCTGCTTACGGTCAATAAAGTCCGGGATATAATCCATTGGGCCTGGACGATAGAGAGCATTCATCGCAATAAGGTCCTCAAAGACGCTCGGCTGCAACTCCCTAAGATACTTCTGCATACCAGGAGACTCAAACTGGAATGTTCCAACAGTACGACCCTCGCAATAGAGACGATATGTCGCTGGGTCGTCAATCGGAATATGGTCAATATCAATATCCACACCCTTGATACGACGGATATTCTCTATCGCGTCTTTCATAATCGTAAGGTTCTTTAGACCCAAAAAGTCCATCTTGATAAGACCCGTATCCTCAATCACAGAACCCTCATACTGTGTTACAAGCATCTTCTCACCTGTCTCCTTATCGTCAGCCGTTGAGACTGGAACCCAGTCGGTAATATCATCGCGGCAGATAATAGTTCCACAGGCGTGAACACCCGTACCACGCACATTGCCCTCAAGTTGCAGAGCATATTTTATTGTATCTCGCAGTATAGGATTATCTGAGTCCGCAGCTGCCTGTAACTCTGGCACATAGGCGATTGAATTTGTAAGGTTTACCTTGAGCTGCTTATCCTTATTTTTAGGGTCTGGAATACGCGCAGGGATGAGTTTGCACAGCCTGTCAGCCTCTGGCAAAGGCAACTGCTGCACGCGCGCAACATCCTTGAGCACCATCTTTGTTGCCATAGTACCATATGTGATAATACGGGCAACTTTCTCCTTGCCATACTTGTTTGTCACCCACTCAAGCACACGATCACGACCTTCATCGTCAAAGTCAATATCAATATCGGGAAGAGAAATACGGTCTGGATTAAGGAAACGCTCAAATAGCAAATCATACTTTATAGGGTCAATCTGCGTAATACCTAAACAGTATGCCACAGCCGAACCCGCCGCCGAACCTCGACCAGGGCCGACCCACACGCCAAGCTCCTTGCGAGCAGCAGAGATAAAGTCTTGCACAATAAGGAAGTAGCCCGGGAAACCCATCGTCTTCATAATGTGAAGCTCAAACTTCAGTCGCTCAGCCGTCTCACTATCCAGTGAGTCACCATAGCGACTCTTTGCACCAATCATTGTAAGGTGAGCAAGATAGTCAGCCTCAAGCTTGATACGATAGAGGCGATCATAGCCTCCAAGCTTATCAATCTTCTTCTGAGCCTCCTTTTCGGACATTATCTCGTTACCATTCTCATCGCGAGTAAACTCATTATACAGGTCCTGCTCTGTATATCGCTGGCGATACTGTTCCTCTGTGCCAAAGTCGGCAGGAATATCAAACATTGGCATAATAGGGGCGTGGTCAATCGAGTAGCTCTCAACCTTATTACAAATCTCAAGAGTATTTTCAAGTGCCTCAGGATAGTCAGCAAAAACCTCGCTCATCTCTGCACGGGTCTTCATCCACTCCTGCTTAGAGTAGAGCAAACGGTCAGGGCTATCAAATTCTTGACGCGAGTTGATAGTAATAAGCCTATCGTGAGCCTCCGCATCCTCTTCGTTTACAAAGTGGACATCGTTTGTGCAAATCAGCTTGATATTGTGTTTACGAGCAAGGGCAACAAGCTGTTCGTTTACCCGCTGCTGAATTTCATAAGTCTCGTGGTTTGCACGCTCAACGGTAGCTTTATGGCGTTGAAGCTCAAGGTAGTAGTCGTCTCCAAAAATCTCCTTATGCCACAACATTGCACGCTCAGCCTCCTCAAGCCTGCCCGAAGTAATTAGTTTAGGAATCTCACCGCCGATACAAGCTGAACAGCAGATAAGACCCTCATGATACTTCTCAAGCTCGGTATGGTCAGTTCGTGGACGATTATAAAAACCCTCTGTCCATGCGCGTGATACAATCTTAATCAGATTTTTATATCCCACCTGATTCTTCGCAAGCAGAATAAGGTGCCATCCGCCCTTATCCTCCTTTACCTCCTTACGCTTAAGATGCATTGCAGAACGGGCAACATATACCTCACAGCCTATAATAGGCTTAAAGTCCTCAATAGCCTGCAGGGCAGCAATCTTCTCATCGGCACTCTCAACGCTATAGCTAAACTCCTTCTCCATAGACTCTATAGAGGTCATAATAGCCTTGAGTTTACCCAGCTGCTCATTATCCTCCAAAGAGTAGGCATCGCTAGCCTCAATTATAGCTTGCTTAGCAGAAATCTGCTCTGCTAGTTCCCCTTTATATGCCACAATATCACTATGCTCAGATAGCATAGACACCATCTTTACCTTAAGTTCGCTAAGACTCTTTATCCGCTCGTGCTTAGCCTTATTCTTCTTGGAGACATAGTTCCAGAACTCCTTGATACCAAACATATTACCGTGATCAGTCACAGCAATACCAGGCATACCATCCTTCAGAGCCTTGTCTACAAGACGAGCGATGCTAGCCTGTCCATCAAGCAGCGAATACTGAGTATGTACATGAAGGTGTACAAAATTTTGCATAGTTACATTAGTCATATTTAGTCTGTCGTTAAAATTTCACAACCCAAAAGTAGGGCATATGTGTGTCAATTAGCGACAGTGTGTATATTCGTCACAAATATAAGATATTTTTTGAGATTTTTTGGAACAGCTATTGCAAGAAATCAATAAAATCACTAAATTTGATAGACAAACCAAAAACCATAATCTTATGCAGACACAGGAATTGGTTGTAATCGCCGAATACAACTCTTATTTAGAGGCAGAAATGGCAAAGAGTATTGTAGCCAGTGCTGGTATCTATGCCGAAATTCGTAACGAGTATATGTCTACCGCCTACGCGGTGGCTATACCTCCGCAGTTGTTAGTCGCTTATGAAGATGCTGAGCAGGCTCAAGAGCTTCTCAGAATTCATCCTTAGCACTCCAAATCTCCCATGAGGCCTCCGCCTGACGACGAAACATCTCGCCGCCACCAATTGTTGTTGCACCTTGCGCAGCTCCAAGAGTAAGAAATCGCGTCTGTGCGGGATTGTATATCAGGTCAAAGAGAATATGACTTTTGTCTATCGCATGATATGGCAACAGTGGCGCATTGTCTATATTTGGGAACATACCCACTGGCGTGGCATTGACAATAAGTCGCACAGATGCAATCAGCTCCTCTGTTATGTCGCTATAGCATAAAACACCTTCGCTCTTACTACGAGAGACAAGGATAACATCCATACCAATCTCGCTCAAGACATATTTTACAGCGGCAGCCGCACCGCCCGTTCCCAAAATAATCGCCCGCTGACCACAAAGGTCGTAAGGCGATAGGGTAGCGCGAATACCCACAGCATCTGTGTTGTAGCCGTGCAGAAAGCCTTTGCTATCTACCTTAACGCAATTTACCGCACCTATAGCCTCCGCCTCTGGACTAATTGTTGCCAGATAGGAGATGACCGCCTTTTTGTGCGGTATCGTGACATTAAAACCAGACAAACCACCCTTAATGCTATCAAGAGCAGTAATATTTTCTATCTCATAGAGGGTGTACTCTGCGTCAATAGCCTCCGCATTAAACTTTTCTGTAAAATAAACAGCTGATGCCGAGTGCCCAAGTGGGTATCCTATAAGTCCAAAGTGTTTCATAGCTACAAAGGTAGTAAAAAAGAGCGACACAGAAACTGCATCGCCCAAACTTTTTCAGCTTTCAGAACTACTCCTGCTCAAAAAACTCTGGTTTACTCTGCTTGATAAAATCAATAACCTCCTGTAGCCCCTCTGTAAACTTCAGAAAATCCTCCTTATAGAGGAAAATCTTGTGACGGTCAAACGAGAAAGTGCCATCAGCGTGGCTAACCTTGCGCGACTCTGTTATTGTGAGGAAGTAATCCCCACCGCGCGTAGCTCTAACATCCAAAAAATATGTTCTACGACCAGCTTTAATAGCCTTGGAGAGAATCTGATCGCCGTAATCCTCGCCTTCAAATTGGTGTGATAATGATGACATTGTAGTAATATAATGTGTGTACAAAGTACAAATATAGTCAAGATTTGCGACTTTGAAAACTTTTTAGAACATTTTTACCCAGTATCAACAAAATGTGGGTGACTAAAAAAAATAGTCCCCCACATTTTGTTCGGAGGTTGAATAAAAAGATGTAGTTTTAGGCTTGCGAAGCCCGAAAAAGCGGAGTTTACTTGGCGTAAATGAGCATTTTGAGGGCGAGCATAACGACAAAATACACTTTTTATTCAGCCTCTTTTTCTGTATTGTGCATATTTTAGAACTTACTACTCATCACCTCTGCGAATGTTGCAATAGGGAGCGTCTCCTGCTCGCCTGTAGCCATATTCTTAACAGTCGCAACGCCCTGCTCAAGCTCATTGCTACCGATAATTACAACATATGGAATCTGTCGGCGATTTGCATACTCCATCTGCTTCTTCATCTTCGCGCTATCTGGATAGAGCTCTGCAGAGACACCTCTCTGGCGGAGTTGATTTACAAGAGCGAGCGATGCAAGAGCCTCCTTCTCGCCGAGGTTTACAAAGACAATTTTTGTCGCTGCCGTAAGATTCTGAGGGAAGAGGTTTAGACCAACCATAACATCGTAGATGCGGTCTGCACCAAATGAGATACCTACGCCAGACACATCTGGCATACCAAATATACCCGTCAGATTGTCATAGCGACCACCACCACAGATAGAACCAATAGCGAAATCATTTGCCTTAACCTCAAAGATTGCTCCGGTGTAGTAGTTAAGTCCGCGAGCTAATGAGAGGTCAAGCTCAACATTGAGCTTATAGCCCGCAGCAGCTACGCAGTCAAAGACCTTGCGCATCTCAGCAACACCCAGCAGACCAGTCTCCGAATCGGCAAGAATAGTCTCCAAAGTATCTAACTTCTCGGCTGTTGTACCGCTCAACTCAAGTATTGGTTGAAGTTTAGCAACTGCTGCCTCCTCAATACCGCGCTCAGCAAGCTCCGCCTTGACATTGTCAAGACCAATCTTCTCAAGCTTGTCAATAGCTACGGTGATATCAATCATCTTGTCGGCGTGACCCATAACCTCGGCAATACCGTATAAAATCTTGCGGTTATTCATCTTCAGAGTCACACTAATGCCCAAACGAGCAAATACCTCCTCTACAATACCGACAAGTTCTACCTCATTGAGCAGAGACTTTGAGCCGATAACATCAACATCGCACTGATAGAACTCGCGATAGCGACCCTTCTGCGGACGGTCAGCACGCCAAACTGGCTGAATCTGGTAACGCTTAAATGGGAAGACAATCTCGCTCTGGTGCTGAACCACAAAGCGCGCAAAAGGAACGGTAAGGTCATACCTCAGACCCTTCTCGCAAATCTTTGACGCCTCCGTAAGCTCCGACGGCTGCAACTTTGCCGCATAGTCGCCAGAGTTAAGAATCTTAAAGAGGAGCTTGTCGCCCTCGTCGCCATACTTACCCAGCAGGGTAGAGAGGTTCTCCATTGCTGGAGTCTCTATCGGCGCATAACCATTAAGCTCAAATACAGAGCGAATGGTGCTAAATATGTAGTTACGACGCATCATCTCAACAGGTGAGAAGTCACGCGTACCCTTTGGAATTGACGGTTTCTGTGCCATAATCAATTATATTTCAGTTTTATACTACTGATTTTCAGTAAGTTTGCGATACTTCACGCGCTTTGGAGTAAGGTCTATACCCTGCGACTTCTTCCACTCCTCATACTCTGAATATGAGCCCTCGTAGAAGACAACCTTTGAGTCTCCCTCAAATGAGAGGATATGGGTTGCAACACGGTCAAGGAACCAACGGTCGTGCGAGATAACAACGGCACAGCCCGCGAAGTTCTCAAGACCCTCCTCAAGCGCACGGAGTGTATTGACATCAATGTCATTGGTAGGCTCATCAAGCAGAATAACATTACCCTCCTCCTTAAGTGCAAGGGCAAGATGTAGTCGGTTACGCTCTCCACCAGACAGAACGCCACACTTCTTCTCCTGATCGGCACCAGTGAAGTTAAATCGTGCCACATATGCGCGAGCAGGCACCTGACGGTTACCAAGTGTAATAATATCGCTATTCTGAGAGATAACCTCATAGACAGTCTTCTCTGGGTCAATAGAGGCGTGCTGCTGGTCTACATAAGCGAGCTTTACGGTCTGGCCGACAGTAAATGTTCCGCTTGTAGGCTGCTCAAGGCCCATAATCATACGGAATAGGGTAGTCTTACCCGTTCCATTAGGGCCGATAACACCAACAATACCCGCAGGTGGAAGCTGGAAGTCAAGACCCTCATAGAGTACTCTGTCTCCAAAGGCCTTTGAAACGCCATGTGCCTCAATAACCACATCACCCAAGCGCGGACCGTTAGGGATATAAATCTCAAGTTTCTCCTCCTTCTGTTTTGTATCCTCATTAAGCATTCGGTCATAAGCAGACAGACGAGCCTTGCTCTTTGCACGACGACCTGCAGGGGCCATATTAACCCACTCAAGCTCGCGCTCCAGAGTCTTACGACGCTTGCTCTCCTGCTTCTCCTCCAGAGCCATACGGCGAGTCTTCTGCTCCAACCAGCCAGAGTAGTTACCCTTCCAAGGAATACCCTCACCACGGTCAAGCTCAAGAATCCAGCCTGCAACATTATCAAGGAAGTATCGGTCGTGGGTAACAGCAATAACAGTACCCTTATACTGCTGAAGGTGTTGCTCCAACCAGTCAATAGACTCAGCATCAAGGTGGTTGGTAGGCTCATCAAGAAGAAGCACATCTGGCTGCTGTAACAGTAGTCGGCACAGAGCCACACGGCGACGCTCACCACCAGAGAGAAGGGCCACGCTCTGCTCTGGGTCTGGACAGCGTAGAGCATCCATAGCGCGCTCAAGAACGCTATCAATCTCCCAACCATTTACCTGGTCAATCTTCTCGTAAACAACACCCTGACGCTCAATGAGTGCATTCATTTCATCGTCAGACATAGGCTCACAGAGCTTCATATTAATCTCTTCGTACTCCTTAAGAAGTGCAACAGTCTCTGCGCAACCCTCTTCGACAACCTCACGGACAGTCTTTGAGTTATCAAGCTGCGGCTCCTGCTCCAGATAGCCTACAGTATAACCCGGAGAGAAGACGACCTCACCCTGAAAGTTTTTGTCTATACCGGCAATAATCTTCATCAGTGTAGACTTACCAGAGCCATTGAGACCGATAATACCGATTTTTGCACCATAGAAGAATGAGAGGTAGATGTTGTTAAGCACCTTTTTCTGATTGGTAAAGGTCTTAGAGACACCAACCATTGAGAAGATAATTTTTTCGTCTGCCATATAAATATTTTATTTCTATTTTATTTAATTTGCCAATTTGGGCAAAGATACAAAAATTTAGGCAATAGCAAAGCTGTTTTGCAAAGTTTTTGCACACCACAGAGCAATAATCTTAAAACACAGAGTATGAAAAGTATCAAAGGCACACTAACAGAGCAAAATCTGCTCAAAGCATTCGCCGGCGAGAGCCAGGCTCGCACCCGCTACACCTTCTTTGCATCGACAGCAAAAAAGGAGGGTTATGAGCAGATTGCGGCAACATTTATTGAGACTGCCGAGCAGGAGAAGGAGCACGCAAAACGATTCTTCAAATTTATGGAGGGAGGACTTGCAAACATCTACGAAGCTACATATCCCGCAGGCAAAATTGGCACTACTACAGAGAACCTCCTTGCCGCAGCATTAGGCGAAAAAGAGGAGTGGGACATCCTCTATCCGACATTTGCGCAGACCGCTACAGATGAGGGCTTTACAGAGATTGCCGCAGCATTTAACAACATCGCTTCGGTAGAGGCTGAGCACGAGCGCAGATATCTAAAGCTCTTGAGCCGAATAACACACGGCGACTTCTTCCACCGCGATGATGAGATATGGTGGCAATGCCGAAACTGTGGATATATCATCCGCGCCACAGATGCACCAAAGCTCTGCCCAACCTGCCTACATCCAAAGGCATTCTTTGAGCCTATGAAAGATAATTATTAAAAATAGTGGCGTATGAAAGGAGACAAACACCAAACATACGCCACTCTTTGTACTTTTAAGGGAATATATTAAATTTATCAGACATCGCTTCTATATATTCTCCTTTTCTGTTTACGGACGTCAAAATATCCAACTATAGCGACAACAATTGCTCCGAGAAGGTCTAATATTAAATCAACCATAGTATCCCACAGAGCATCGCGCCCTATGCGAGGTTGTACCGTATCAAATGTGCCACTACTTGCATAGAACTCCTGAGAGTTAAGCCCAAAGAGCCCATCGGTTATAAACTCTAATATCTCCCATATTGCTCCTACCGCAACAGAGAAGCAGATAATCCATGCAACCACAAACAGAGGCGAGTATCTCAGTCGGTTATCATCAACTCTGTTGAATGTGTTGATTATGGCATAACCCACAATACCCATCAACACTCCCGATATGGCGTGTAGTATAGTGTCCCACCACGCAAAACGACTATAGAAATTTGCCACATCTCCCAAGATCAGACTCGCAAAACAGAAGGTTACAAAGGCAATCTCCATCGTAGGCGAGATTTTAATCTGCATCACCCGATTTGTAATCATCGGAATAAATATAATCAGCATCATCAACGCCGTTTCAAACATCTGAAATGCCCGAGTGCTGACCATCGCACTATCATCTATAAAAGGTATAGATAGCGTACCGCAGAGAAATATCACGGCGCAAAGTATCAAGATGATTCTTGAAAATCGGGTCTGTTTATAGTCATTCATCGTACCATCTCCATTAAAATATTTACAATCATATCGCAAGTTCTGTTATTTGCGTTTTCTCGTTGAGATTTGAGCATCTTCTCTCTAAACGGCAAATCGTTACACAGTCTTATGGCTATCTCGACCTGCTTCTGTGTGTCTGTCGTATAGTACGACATATTGCGAGCGTGAAAGAATTG
>SUZS01000031.1 GCA_015059785.1 Rikenellaceae bacterium | reverse complement strand
TCTCGCAGTTTAGGGGTTACCTCGGTCGTGTATTTCCGCACCGCGCTAAGCGCGACAGCGGCACTCCCTCGGTGATGACGCACAGCAGCTTACGCTCTGTGCGACATTCAAATCCCCTCCTTTCCGCTCTCGCAACAACCGACTTTATGTCGGTTGTTTTTTTATTGGTAGTTGGTCAGTGAGTAAACTCCCACCTACTACCAATAAAAAAACAGCGTTCCACGCTGTTGTTGCGATAGCAACAGTCGGAGATTCTCGCAGTTTAGGGGTTACCTCGGTCGTGTATTTCCGCACCGCGCTAAGCGCGACAGCGGCACTCCCTCGGTGATGACGCACAGCAGCTTACGCTCTGTGCGACATTCAAATCCCCTCCTTTCCGCAAGAGCAGACAGATGGCGTGAGCCATCTGTTTTGTTTTTGGGTGAGTACATGAGAACTCGTTCTCAAGAGTACTCACCCAAAAACAAAATGTAGACAACTTGTTGTCTGTCTGCTCTTGCAAGGGCCCCTGCGGCGAGCAGCGGGGATGGGCGTTACGGAGCAAACTTGTTTGCGCAGTAGCCAATCCCGAAAATTACACAGGACGAGACAACTTGTTGTCTGTCTGCTCTTGCAAGGGCCCCTGCGGCGAGCAGCGGGGATGGGCGTTACGGAGCAAACTTGTTTGCGCAGTAGCCAATCCCGAAAATTACACAGGACGAGACAACTTGTTGTCTGTCTGCTCTTGCAAGGGCCCCTGCGGCGAGCTAAGGGTGATGGGCGTTACGGAGCAAACTCTGTTTGCGCAGTAGCCAATCCCCTCACAAAATGTAGACAATTTTTGTTGTATCTTGGAGCAATCTTACAGATTATACTTCCAATTATCCCATCGTACATTGATTTTTAGCTCGGGGATAATTTTTAGTATTGTGGCATTATAGCAGACGCCCATGTGTGGGGCTCGTTTTGATTTGCTCGACTTGTATATTTGTGGGTAGAATATTGATGGCACTTCGCTAGACATCTTTGCAAGCAACTCTATTGAGTCCGATGGTGGAATATCGTCAAGATTTGGAAATTCTAGTCGCTCTGATTTATGCATTGAGTCTATACAGGTGTTAAATAGTAGCGTATTGCCATATTTTGTACCCGTTTGTTTGAGAATATTACTCAATCGAGTATGTTCGCTTGTATATTCATACCTATTCAAGCTATCGGTGATATTAAAGACTATAGGTGGAAAGCTATCTTTATTGCCTCTATTGTGGCACCATTCAGAAACCAATTTAGTGACAATATACAGCATATCTGTCATTGGAGTGATACCCGCAGCTTGTGGTTTTATCCACTCGCGGTAGCTCTCAATAGCTAAGTGAAGGTGGTTGTCTTCTGTGATATATTCTATAGCCCGCTTCACTATTGGATGTTGATTTGGATTGAGCGCGGTTATCGGGAGAATATATGTGCTATCGTGAATAAGCGAGTAGACGCTATTTCGTGAATACCCGATAACAGCGATATCGCAGTATGGACAAGGGTCAGATAACCTATGTTCCTGCCTTGAGCGCGTTACCAGTTCCTCAATAAGTGAGCTGGCAACCATTGAGGCTATCTCGCTCTTGGTGGTAATCATTGATACATTTTGAAATGGCGCGAGCATTGAACCAGATTGGTTAATGGCAATGATAACCAGTCCGCGATGTTCTTCTGAAATAACCTGTGAGTAGTCCATATAAAAACTGCCCGGACTCTCCGAGCAGTAGGTTTTTAAGTCGTTATTTACTTGGTTTTGCGATATAATATGTTAGAATAGAGCTGACAATATAGAGCGCGGCAATAACCCATACTATGCCTGTGTAGCCGATAGGCTTCTCAAGGAGCTTGACAAGCAGTGGACCGATAAATGTTGCAAGTCCAGCACCGAGGTTAAGTACCGATACAGCTGCTCCCTTATCCTTATCAACAAGCGAAGGTACAAGTGCGCTAAGTGGAACATATCCCGCAAGCATAACGCACCACAATCCTCCGCATGCAAGGATAAACCAGAAGTTATTCCAAATCTCTGGCGCATAGTAGAATAGTAACACTCCTACAGCACAGCCAACACCTCCAAACCAGATGATTGTCTGACTCCAACCAAGCTTATCGCCTACAATGCCAAATATGAGGTTGAATAGAATGTTGAAGATAAACACTGAGCCCCAGATAAGTCCCCAGTCGGTATCGCTCATGCCGTGACTTGCGAAGTAGAGCGGCATAAAGACCACAAAGGCAAACTGTGAGATGGAGTTGATAACCCTGACAATACCGCCCATAAGCACTTTTGGCTCACGCTTCATAATGCCAAGACCATGGATAAGTTCCTTAAACTTGTTCCCGCCCGCCTTTGGAGCGTTATCGGCAAAGAGATTTGTATCTGGACACTTGTTTATTATAAGGGCGCAAATAGCACCAATAGTGACAAAGATTAGCGATGTCCAGAGTGTTGGAACAATGCCGATTGCCTCCTTTGTAAAGGCTCCGTAGTATGCACCCAATACATTGAGTCCACCAGTAAAGACAAACCAGAACCAACCCTGCGCAGAACTGAGGCTATCCTTGCCCACACGGTAGGTAATCCAGACAATGAAGGTGTACGCAAATAGCGGATATGCAAAACCCTTTATGGCGTATGTTATAAGCAGAGTAGGGTAGTTAAGTCCTGTCATTCCAAGACCTGCAAAACCAGCCATACCAACAAGATAGATTGCATAACCGAGCCACATAGTCTTTCTGACACCAATAGTCTCAGCAATCACACCAGAGAGCCAAGAGGAGACTGCAATAGCAATACCATAAACAGTAAAAAGCATCTCATTGTCAAGTCCCTGCGACTCAATGTACTTACTGAGCCAAGTCTGCTCAATACCGTCGCCCATCATAAAGATAAGAACTCCAATAAATCCCCAAATCAGACTCTTCGGAAGTCCCGTGCGTTCAAAAATGTTCATAGTTGTTATATGATTAGCACCACAAAATTACAAAAAAATCTGTATCTTGCAAAAACTATTGATAATTTCATAAATGTAGGAAAATGGCGTTTATGGTTGTATACTATATAGATAAAATCAGAAATAATTGAAAATTATGAATATTAAGAGTTTTTTTAGATTATTATCAGTTGTGTTTTTGCTTGCTGCGGGTTGTACTAAGGGCGTAGATACGCCAGACGAGCCAGTTGTTGATAGCGGCGAGGGTATTACTCGTTTTAGAGCAGTGATTGCTTCTCCAGAGGTTGTTTCTCGCGCAGCTTCGGATGGGGGCAATATGCCGTTATGGGAGGCGAGCGACAGGCTGCTTGTCTTGTCTTATAATGAGTCTATAGTCGGTCAAATAAAGGCTGTTGTAGATGCACAGACCATAGATGGCGGCTCGGCATACTTTAACACCTCTATGGATAGAACTTTCCCAAAGGAGAAGGAGACCTATGCAGTATATCCATACTATCAGCCGAAACTCACGGACCTTAAGGGTGGCAGCGAGGGTAGACGAACGCTGAAGATTGCATTAAACGAGCAGACTCCAAGCTTTGATGATAAGATTAATTACCCCTTCCTTTTTGGAGGGTGGGATGATTCTACAGAGACTTTTACAATGATTAGTCCACTCTCTGTCGTAAGACTAAAACTTAACTTACCTCAGGATGCAGCTTATTCTCTTTCTCAGGTTGAGATTACAGCAAACAATGGAGAGGTGTTATGGGGCACAAATGCTACTTTTGATACGGCAGATAACAATTTTAAGATTTCAAATGAGGGTGCAGTTAGTAAGTTCGTGATGGAGGGGTTGGATAAGACTCTGAGTGGCAGCTGCGTGTTGTCATTCTGTATCCCTGCAGCAGAGTACTCTAAGGGCCTTAAACTTAAACTACTATGCCTTGAGGGCATATTTGAGAACGATATCTGCTCAACGGGTGTGACGCTTGCTCAGAACTCTGTCTTAGAGGCTTCAGTGGCTGTAACTGTTGCAAAGAGTGATATCTTTGTAGACGCTGCGCGTATAACAGATTCAACTGTTGTTGTTGCTTGGACTAGCATTGAGGAGAATATTAAGTATCTATCAATGGGCTATCCAGATGCTGCTGCAAAATTTGACGAGGACTTCCGTAAAGATTATAAGGTGGCAATCTACGGCGATGTAGCTTGTACAGAGTTGGTTTATAGCGTAGAGGTTGTCAAAGGAGAGAAACTCTTTACAACGACTACTTGCCCGCCTCGTTTTATCTTTACGGGTCTTACTCCAAAGACAGACTACTATATACATATATACAACCTTACCGACACAAAGCAGACCCTTGTGCCTCTGAAGGTCACAACTGCTTCTGCAGAGTATACGGGTAAGCGATTTAACTACACAACACCAGGCGATGTTGTGCTGTTTGAGAATTTTGATGCTCTTATCTATGGTGGCGATATCTCGACTTGTGCATCTGGCGTATCTCGTGACGATAGAGCCGCGCTGCAGTCATACTCTGGCGCTGATATGAAGGGTCAAATTACCCTTGATTGGCAGGCTGCAGAAGTTTCTGGTGCGCAGGCGGCCTATGTTCCAGCGGCAGCAAATGTAGAGATGGGACTGTTTAACTCTCTTGCGGGTCTGCTTGATGATATGGCTCTCAATGATTGGGGTTGGATTGGTGGTAAGGATGGAGCAAATGGAGGCTCTGTCTGTGCTCGCCCAGGCTATGTGAAGATTGGAACATACGCTAACCGCTCGTTTATCGTTACCCCTACTATCTCCTCTATTCCAGAGGGCGTTACAGCAAATATAACAGTAAAGTTTAAGGCTGCGCCTTATGGCGATATTGGTAAGAGTATTACCCACGACGAGAAGAGTGTTGTTGTAAAAGTACTCAACGGAACTGAATTGGCAAGTGATAATAGTGTTACATATACAGGTGAGGGCGAAAGTAAGTCTCTGACTCTTGAAGGCGAAAATAGCTCTGACTGGAGGCAGTATAGTGTCTCATTGAGCAATATCAGACCAGATAGCCGCATTGCTATTGGCGGTGGACGCAGTGGTGCAACAGATACAAATCGCTTTTTGCTTGACGATGTTACCATTATCATTGAGTCGTTAAGCGAGCAGATTGTTTCGGGTCAGATTACTTACGACAATGGTACAGCAGCGTCAGATGTCGTCGTTAGTGACGGATTTAACTGCGTTAAGACAGATATAAATGGTAAGTACTCGCTAAAGCCGCATAAGGAAGCTTGGTATATCTTCTACTCTGTGCCGTCAGAGGGAGAGGTTATGATAAATAATTATGGACAACCTTTCTTCTTTGCTAAGTACAACAAGAGTCAGACAACCTATAATTTTACTATTAAGAAGTTGGCTGCAAAAGAGAGTAAGTTTGCTCTTTTCTGCTTTGCCGATATCCAGTGCGCAAATTCAAGTCATATAAGCCGTTTTAGGAGCGAGTCCGTACCTGATATATTGGCACACTCAAGGTCCAAAGGTATGCCTTGCTACGGTGTAACACTGGGCGATGTGGTGTATTCACAAGGTACTCGTAACTGCGAGCCGATAATGTCTACTATGCGTAGCGAGTTGGCTAAGGATAAGATGGGTATGCCAGTGTTCCAAACCTTTGGTAACCACGACTACTCCTATGTATTTAGTGAGAGTAATCCTCTGCCGTGTGATGGTTATCAGGATTTAGAGTTCCAACTCAAGCTACAGCGTTCATTTGAGGATGTGTTCGGTCCTATTAACTACTCTTGGAACCGAGGTGATGTCCATATTGTTTGTATGCGTAATATGCTTTGGTATGATGGTAAGTCTTGGGACCACTATAGCGACCCTCGCTTTTTGGATGCTCAGTATGAGTGGCTCAAGCAAGATTTGCAGTATGTGCCAAAGGATAAAATGGTTGTTCTCTGCGTACACTGCTCTGTTGAGAACTCTACAAAGAGTAATGTTCAGAACATACTTAACCTTTTGAGTGAATTTAAGGAGGCACACATTATGTCGGGACACCACCACCGTATGACCAACTTCCCGACCAAATCAACCGTGAATGGCAAGGCTATCTATGAACACAATCACGGTGCTGTATGTGGTCACTTCTGGAGGTCGCGATTTAATGGCGACGGAGTGCCGAATGGCTACGGAGTATACGAATTTGATGGTAACAAGATTGTCAATTGGTACTACAAGGGTGTCAATGAGGGTATGAACGACCAAAACTATCAGATGCGACTCTATCGCGGTAATCTCAAATGTGGAGGAGAGTACGACTATATAGAGTTGCAGTATGGCGCCAATGTTATCCTGGCTAATGTCTTTAATGCCGATGATAACTGGACAGTAAAGATTTATGAGGATGGCGTATATGCAGGAGTTATGAGTAAGATGAGTCGTAATAATTCTGGACCAAACAAATATAGCCCAGATATAAACAACCCAGGCAAGCCAAGTACTTCATCAAGCCTTGATTGGTGGATTACAGCCTACCATACAGGCGTTCTGGGCTTAGGAGACCCTACTAACGATGCTAAACACTCTGGAAACTACAAGGATAATTTCCATATGTACAAATGGACACTCAAAAATCCGTCTGCAAAGAGTATCAAGGTCGAAGCAACCGATACTTGTGGTAATGTCTATACCTGCTCCGAGATTACTGGTGACTATGACTATTCAATAATGAACTACTAAACAAAGGAGGCTGAATAAAAAGTGTATTTTGTCGTTATACTCGCCCTCAAAATGCTCATTTACGCCAAGTAAACTCCGCTTTTTCGGGCTTCGCAAGCCTAAAACTACATCTTTTTATTCAACCTCCGAACAAAATGTGGGTGACTATTTTACTTTTTAGTCACCCACGCTTGTTTTTAACTTTCTTTAGCTTTGCCGAGGTTGAAACCTAAGCCGAAGTAGAGATTGAGTGACTTCAAGTTGTAGGGTACGGGAATACTCTCATACCTTACATACTTCATCGGTAGGTAGTCTGCGCCAACAAAGAGATTTATGCCCTTTGGATGAACATTTAGAGCGAAGCCTAAAATGCCTAACTTATTACGGGAGAATAGGGTATGGCTTACAGTTGCTGAGAGCCAATTTGTAGGGCGGAAATTGACAGATAGTGTCAGCTCCGATAGGCTCTTCTTGTGGCGGAACTCTGTATGAGATAGTACTCCAAAGCCGATGTGGTTATTCAGAATATTATACTCGGCTCCGAAATTGAGCGAGCAGTTGAGTCGCGTAGTATAGCCCGCTTTTTTAATCTCTGCCATATATAACTCTGCGCTGCCGTCGCTATCTGCCTCTCCAGTGTCAAGGTTTATGCCATTATAGTAGAAATTGCCAGTCGCATCTGCCTCAATATGAGTGGCTTTAGACCACTTTATAAATCCTAAATCAGTAACGGCTGCAGATAGACGAAGTTGGTTGTCAAGAAGCGTTAATTCTGCACCAAGGTCAATAGCTGCACCGAAATTCTTAATGTTGCCCAGTATGTGGTTGACATCATAGCACAATATCTCTTCTGTAATCTCTTTACCCACAACACCCTTTGTCGGGTCAAGAATTACACCATTTGCGCGGAGTGTCCCCTGTAAGTTACCCGTTACGCTCTCTGACGAGATATCTGCATACATTTGGTCGGTAGTTACAGAGGCGTTGAGAATACCTGCAAGAATCTTAACCTTTGCTCCCGTAGTTAGAGTTCCGAAACCAAAGTCGGCGACCTTGCGAGTATTGCCAACATACAGCTCTATATATGAGCTACTGTTAAAGGATGTGTTGTTAAGGTCGTAATGTCCATTACCCAGTGACTTTAACACCTTGAAAATATCCTTTGATAAGCTCATGTCGTTGCTACTACGCAGATTAATACCAAAATTCCAGAATGATTTTTTTGTGTAAAAACCTGCACCAAGGATGTTGGTGTTGAGATTTACACCGACAAAACCTGTTTGCGGAAGGCAACCAAGAAATTTGTCTGCATCAACAGAGCTATGCAGGGCAGTGACAACTTTGTCATTGTGTTTATAGAGGAAGTTGTCTATTGACAGGAAGTTGTTGCTTAGATTTACGCCAACACCACTCAGGGCTGGCAGTGATATATAGCCTCTTGTAGGAGCAAGTGCTGGGTTTAGTTCATTGCGGAAGTAACTACCCTCCATAAAGTATGATGTGCGTAGCTGAGCAGAGGCACTGATGCCTATTATTGACGCGATAAGAGTCAAATATATAATCCTTTTCATAGTCCGAACTGTTAGAAATTAGCTAAATCTGCATTTATCTGTCCGTTAATCTCAAGTTTGAGCTTGAGAGCTACATACTGCTCAGCATTGAGTGTGGCACTGCCTGACTGTGAACGCTTTGCCTTGAGTCTGAAGCGGATTGCGTCTATGTCTGCAAGTTGGCTAATGTTGCCATCTTTGCCCAATTTGATAGTTAGTCGCAAAGTTGAATGCTGCTCGGTTATACCATCTGCTGAACCTTTGATAGTGTTATGAGGCTGCTGACAAACCAGTGTCACTGAAGATGGCTTACCCTCTGCATTGAGCGCTTCTGCGTCAAACTCAAAGTCAAGAGGGATAGTATTGACTACATCTGCTATAATCGTCACATCTTCAAGACTAATGTCTAAGTCTGCAACATCCTCAAAGGTGCTTTGAAGATTCTCCGCCTGTTTCTCAATGGTAAGGTCAAGGTTGTTGTTAAAAGTCAGAGGGATAGTTACATCGAAGTCGTAAGAAATATTGTAACTATCTGTTACATAAACTGTTTGAATGCTACTTTGGTCAGTATATATCTCACAGTCCAACAAAATCTGGTCTGGGAAACAGCCAGTAAATAGTTTGGTAAGGTCACACGCTACAAAGGTGTATTTTGCGTCAGTGTAGTACTGGCGCAACGACTCTTCTGCAATTATCAGCGTTGTTAATGCACTCTGAATAGAACCACTTGCAAATGTGCCAGCCTTTATCTCTACATCCTTTATATCAACTATACCCTCATTGTTTACCTCTCCATTATAAACTGGAATGAGATGTGCCGATATCTTTGCGCCAATGGTGAGTGGGTTCTTAATGTTGAAAGTAATTACTGGAAGCAGCCCAGTGTTTGTAATTTTGAGTAATACATCCTCGTCAAAATTACCAATGTCTATTGATTCTTGCTCCTTATATTTATAGTCCACACAACCCTCTATAGATACAAGCTCAAGTGTTGTACTGTCAAAACCTGCAGAGAACTCAATCTCTTTTTCGTGTAGAATAGTTGACAACTTAACCTCGGTATCAGCCTCAATGTATGCGGCTATATCAGGCGTGAAGTTTAATGATATAGCACCATTTTGCGGTACTAAACCATCGCCTGCAAATGTAAGTGCATCAAGGTTAATGTCAATCTTATGGCGGAGATTGTTGAGCGTAGTACGCAGAGTGTGCGTTGTGGCGTCATAGCCACTGTGCTGCTCATTGTGCAGAGATAGGTAATCTGGTAGCTGTGCCTCAATAATTATATGTTTGGCAATAGAGTCGTCCAACCAGTCAAGACCCTCTGCAAGTAGGCGTATAGGCGAGTGGTCAGAGAAGTTAATTCTATTTATGCTCTTAATCTGCTCTGGTATATTGTTTATTGTTATTGGTGAAGAGTTTGATGCTAAGGTGCCGTGCTCAAGTAGCATAACCTCGTTCAGTACAATATCTGCGTCTTGGTATTGCAACACAGCATCAATGTGCAGCTCTGGCATCTTGTTAAGCACTAAGGTGTTAGCACGCGATGTAATGTCAAAAGAGAGGTGATAGCCAAACTCAATAGGAATAGTTAGCCTACTATCCTCTACTATTGACTCATTGGCAATGCTTGCCAAATATATTGTAAAATCAATCTGATTTTCACCTGCTGCAATGATCTTATTATCTGCTATCTGATATGTTGTGGTGTGACCTTGGTGGTCAATCTCCTTTAGAGGGGTACCATTACTATCATATAGCTCATAGCCGTCATTTGCAATTAATGCCAATGTAATATTGCCGCCGCCATTAATAGTTGCAATATCGTTGAATGATAGCGAAAGATTTATCTTAGCACCCTTCTCTGTTTGACTTTGAGGCTTGAGGTATATGCGTTTAATTGCAGATAGATACTTTGGTACTTTATACTCCAACCTTTCGCTAACATTTCCCTCCTCTTTAGCCGAGATAGTGTGTCCCGCGGGAATAGGGATGCTTACGCCTTGTGGAATATGTAGACCGCCAAAGTCTGTTGGAATCTCATAGGGTCTATCAATAATACCCTCTGCTCCTGTGATATCAAACGCGGGATATTCTGTAGAGAAGGTTGTAAGGGTCTTGTGTATACTGAAACTATTTTCAATACCACTGATTGATATCTCGTTTTGCTTGCTGTCAAAACATAGGGAGTAGTCTCCGTTCTGGTCGACTTTGAGCCCATTGATATTGTCAAGGTCAATTATATCGCCCAACTTCTGCTTGTCAAGGTAGCCTAACGGTAGGGTGGTGATATGGCCACCTACGGCAATCTCTGTAGAGACTTTGTCAATTTGAAAATCCTTATCAACGCAAGATGTTGCGGTTATTAGTACCATTGCTGCAACTAAAGATTTGAGTTTCATAATGTAATGTTTGGTTTAGTAATGCAAATATATGAAATATTTTGCTTAAACCTTTGCAAATAATGAAAAAAGTGGCAAACAGTTTTACTGCCTGCCACTTTTTTGTGTTTGTTGAGAAGATTACTCCTCGGTCTGCTCCTCTGCCTCATCTGGAAGACGGAACTCGGTCATACCAGCTGCAACAAGGATGTTGAACCAGTTTACCGCCTTCTTGATGTCAGAAACATGAACGCGCTCACGGTCGTAATCGGTAATAACTGCGCCGAAGAACTCCTTTAGGGCTTCGTTAGACTCTTTGTGAGACAGAGCCTGCTTGCCCTCTGTGTATGCGTACATCTTTGTAAATACCTCAGCAAGTGGAATATCCTCGCCCTCGGTATACATTGAAATCTCTGAAAGTGCGCTAACCTTTGAAGATGCAGTAGCATTGCTACGCTTGCCGTCAAGCAGTGACTCTACAATAAAACCATTGCGTGACTGTGCTATGTAGCGATAGAGGCCAGGCTGACCTGAAATCGCCAAAATGTCTTTTAACTCCATACTATTATAATATTAATTCTGTTTAATGTGTACATCCATCTGTGGGTATGGGAAGTGCAATCCCTTTTGTGGTAACTCTTTGTAAATGCGCTCGTTAATCTCCCAGTATAGATCCCAGTAGTCTGCATTTGCAGCCCACGCGCGTACAGAGAGTATTACTGCGCTATTGCCAAGCTCTGAAAGTACAACCATAGGCTCAGCAGGCTCTTTAAGAACACGCTTGTCAGCAGTAAGCATGGCAAGAATCTCCTTGCGGGCAACATCGACATCATCGCCGTACGAGATAGATACCTTCCAATCTACACGGCGAGTAGTAGGCTGTGAGTAGTTGTCTACAATAGAGGTCGAAATTGCACTATTTGGAACATAGATTATTCTGTTGTCTGGAGTGCTGAGCTGTGTGGAGAATAATCCAATAGATTTAACTGTGCCAGATTGACCTTGTGCAGTAATGTAGTCGCCAATACGATATGGGCGCAGTAAAAGTAGAATAACACCGCCGGCGAAGTTTTGCAGTGTTCCACTCAATGCCATACCTATGGCAAGACCAGCAGAGGCAAAAATTGCGAGGAAAGAGGATGTATTTACACCCAGAGTCTGAATAGCTGCGAGTATTACAAGGACGGTCATAACCACCTTAATCATACTGCGCAGGAAGTTGCGTAGTGAAAGGTCTACATTTCGGCGCTCAAAAGAGCGGTCCAAGATTCGGAGAATCCAATTTGTAATCCACTTTCCGACATAGTAGATTGCAAGTGCAAGTATAATTTTTAGACCAATCCACAGAGCCTGCTCTATAAGATTATTCATCAGTGCATTGTAGTCTGTGTTGAATATTTTGGTAACAGTCTCTGTTAGATGTGCCTTTTGAACACTATCTGGAAGTATCAGATTCTCAACCATTTTGGTGGTCTCTTCTGTCTGTAATAGATAATTCATCTTGTGCAATTAGTTACAATTTCGGGGTGCTAAATTAATAAAATTTTCAATATGGAATGCTAAATTAGAAAATTATTGCTATTTTTGTTAATCAATATAAATAATATGTTTAACCTAAAAATAGATTTATGAAAAGAGTATTATTATTACTATCTGCTGTTCTTATTTCGGCAGTAGCTCTTGCCCAACCTGTGATGAGTTTTGAGCAGGCGGAGGCGAAGGCAAATGAGATTATTAAAACGCTTACTCTTGAGGAGAAACTCTCTATGACTCAGGGTCACAACCGTTTCTTCTTCCCTGGCGTGCCAGAGAAGGACCTTCCTTACATCTACACGACTGATGCCTCTATGGGCGTGAAGAATAAGCAGCATATGCACGATGCAAGTGAGATTATCCTTGCCGAGCGTACAACACAGTTCCCTGCATTTATTATGCTTGCTGCTACATTTAACCCAGAGCTTGCTCGCGCGTATGGTCACGCCGTTGGCGAGGAGGCTCGTATGGCCGGTGCTGGTGTTATCCTCGGTCCGGGTATGAACATCTACCGTAATGCACAGTGTGGTCGTAACTTTGAGTATCTTGGCGAGGATCCATATCTTGCAGCTTCAATAATCTACGACTATGTATCTGGTATGCAGAGTACTGGTACTCTTGCCTGCGCAAAACACTTCCTCTGTAACCAGACTGAGTTCTATCGTCGTCGCTCAAACTCTATTGTTGATGAGCGCGCAATTATGGAGATTTATACTCCAGCCTTCAAGGCGGCTATTGATGCGGGCGTGGCAACTGTGATGACAGCATATAATCAGCTCAATGGCGAGTGGACTGGTCAGAGCAAGTATGTTATTACAGACCTTCTGCGTGGTACTCTTGGCTTCAAGGGTATGGTTATGTCTGACTGGAACTCAATTTACGACTGGAAGGATGTTATTCTCTCTGGTCAGAACCTCGATATGCCAGGCGAGGATGCCTTCTACATTAAGAAGAAGCCTGCAGACCTTGTCGCTGAGGGTGTTGTTACAGAGAAGGATATTGAGAATATGATTCGCCCAACTATCGCAACTTGTATTCGTTGGGGTCTCTATGACCGCTATAATAGTGGTAAGCAGTATGATAAGAGCCTTGAGGCTAAGCTCCCTGCACACCTTAAGGTTAGCTACCAGACTGCTGCTGAGGGTGCTGTAATGCTTCGCAATAACGGCATTCTGCCTCTGGCAACTACTGCAAAGGTGCTCGTTGTAGGTAAGTGGCTTGACTCTGTGCCTCACGGTGGAGGTGCTGCTCGCGTAACGGGATACGACCACATTACACTCAAGGATGTACTTACAGAGAGTTTTGGTGACAATGTTAAGTTTGTTGAGAAGCCAACTGCAGGTCAGCTTAAGGCTGCCGATGTTGTGCTTTGTGTAACTGGTACTTTTGACTCTGAGTCTACAGAGCGTCCATTTGCGATGGATAAGAAGGAGGAGGCTCTTGTTAGACTTGCTGTAGAGAATAATCCAAAGACTATCGTGCTTGTTCACTCTGGCTCTGCTATTGATATGACTGCTTGGGCTGATAAGAGCGCTGCAATCCTTTATGGCTGGTATCCTGGTCAGAATGGTCAGAAGGCTATCCGCGATATTATTATCGGTAAGGTTAATCCATCTGGTAAGCTGCCAATGACTATTGAGCGTAGCTTTAAGGACTCTCCAGCTGTAAACTCTGTACCTGCGGGCTTCAGCCTTGCAAAGGCAAAGGGTAATCCAAACGAGAAGGCTTTCCACCCTTGGACTTACGATGTTCACTACGATGAGTCTGTGCTTGTCGGCTATCGTTGGTATGAGAAGAAGGGTATTGAGCCTCTCTTCCCATTTGGCTATGGACTTAGCTATACAACCTTCTCTCTTGATAAGGCAAAGATACTGAGCAAGGGTAAGGTTAAGACCCTTACAGATGAGAAGCCTCTAAAGGTGGCTATTGAGCTTACAAATACTGGTGCAGTTGCCGGTGCGGAGGTTGTTCAGCTCTATATTGCTGAGAAGAATCCAACAGTTCTTCGTCCACTTAAGGAGCTTAAGGCTGTAAAGAAGGTTGCTGTTGAGCCAGGTAAGAAGTCTGTCGTAACTTTTGAGGTTGATAAGAAGATGTGCTCATTCTGGTGCGACAAGAGCCACTCTTGGTATGCAAATGCCGGCGAGTATGAAATCCTTATCGGTAATAGTTCTGCTAATATCTCTGCAACACTTCCATTTGTAGTGGAGTAGGGTAGATTGCCCTATACGAATAATTGGGCGTATATCGGAAACGGTATGCGCCTAAATTATTTACTGTCAAAAACATCCAAATTTTTGGAATATTGAAATCAATTGCTATCTTTGTATCTCTAAAAGCTATTTTGATGAAGAAAGTTCTATCTTTTTCTTTGATGCTTATCGTGGGACTTGTTCTCTCGCAGACCCTTCCTGGGGTTATGGGTGCGGGGTATGAGAGCCTGTCGAAAGCTGTGTATATGTTGCTCGGATGCTGTCTTGCATTTATTATGATAAATGTGGGCCGAGAGTTTGAGCTTGATAAGAGTAATGTGGGTAGCTATGTGAAGGACTACTGCGTTGCCATGCTTGCAGCTGCGGCTCCGTGGATACTTATTGCTGTTTACTACATCTTTTTCCTTCTGCCACCAGAGTACTGGGGTAGTGGTGCTGCGTGGAAGGAGACACTGCTACTCAGCCGTTTTGCTGCGCCAACATCTGCGGGTATTCTATTCTCTATGCTTGCTGCGCTGGGTCTGCAACAGAGGTGGATTTATCGCAAGATTCAGGTGCTTGCAATCTTTGACGACCTTGATACAATACTGCTGATGATACCGTTGCAGATTGTAATGATTGGTCTGCATTGGCAGATGGGCGTTATTCTGTTTGTCGTTGTAGGACTACTCTACTTTGGTTGGAAGAAGATGTCTACATACAAGATGCGTCAAGAGTGGTGGGCAATAATGATTTACGCGGTTGTTGTCTTTGGACTTACGCATATTATATATGTTGTCACAGAGCATCTTTTTGGACACGATGATGCACTTCACATTGAGGTACTACTTCCAGCCTTTGTGCTTGGTATGGTTATTAAGCGCGAGCATTGCGAGTCGAAAAATGATGAGAGAATAACTACTGCAATATCGCTGCTCTTTATGTTGCTTGTGGGTATGAGTATGCCTCATATCAGTGCGAGTGTAAATAGCACGGGTGATAGTATTATGGCCTCTCAGCCAATGCCTTCGTGGGGTGTTATTGCTCTGCATGTACTTGCGGTATCTGTACTTTCAAATGTTGGAAAACTCGTTCCGATGCTCTTCTATCGCAAACACTCTATAAAGGAGCGATTAGCGCTGTCTATTGGTATGTTTACCCGCGGAGAGGTAGGAGCGGGCGTGATTTTTATCGCTCTGGGTTATAATATCGGCGGTGCGGCGCTGCTTATATCTGTGCTGACACTTGTGCTAAACCTTATCTTAACAGGTGGATTTGTGCTTATTGTTAAGCGATTGGCTATCAGTACATATAGAGACTAAAATAGTTCAGGAAGCTAAAAAAGTGGCATTTAGAGAAAAAATGTCACTTTTTTTGCTTAAAATGTTGTTAAATCCATAAAAATTCCTATCTTTGTTAGTTGATTAACAATGTAAGTAATTTTTAACACAACTAATAAAACCTAAAATTATGGCTAAAGTACTTAAAATCAGGGATTTGACTTTGCGAGATGGTCAGCAGTCATCTTTCGCAACCCGTATGACACAGGCTCAAGTAGAGCGCTGCTTGCCATTCTACAAGGATGCAAAATTCTTTGCTATGGAGGTTTGGGGCGGTGCAGTTCCAGACTCTGTAATGCGTTATCTGAGTGAGAATCCGTGGACTCGTCTTGAGAGCATTAAGGCTGCCGTTGGCGATGTGTCAAAGCTTACAGCTCTGTCTCGTGGTCGTAACCTGTTTGGTTATGCTCCATATACTGATGAGATTATAGAGGGTTTCTGTCGCAACTCTATCGAGAGCGGTCTGGGTATTATGCGTATCTTTGACTGTCTTAATGATGTTGACAATGTCAAGTCTACTATCAAATATGTAAAGAAATATGGTGGTATTGCAGACTGTGCAGTTTGCTACACTGTAGATCCTAAGTATCCAAAGCTCGGCTTCTGGGATAGACTTCGTGGTAAGAAGAATCCTGACCTTGTATTTACTGACGACTATTTCGTAGGCAAGGCTAAGGAGCTCGCTGCTCTGGGTGCAGATATGATTACTATTAAGGATATGTCAGGCCTTATTCCTCCACAGCGTGTAAGTGCGCTGATTAAGAAGCTCAAGGCTGCCGTATCTATTCCTATCGACTTCCATACACACTGTACTCCAGGTTATGGCCTTGCATCTGTCTATGCTGCTATTGCTGCGGGCGTAGATGTTGTTGATACAAACTGCTGGTGGTTTGGTGGTGGCACTGGTGCTCCTGCTCTTGAGCTTGTATACCTCTTCTGTCAGAAGATGGGAGTTGAGCTTGGTGTAAATATGGAGGCAGTGGCAAAGATTAATGCCGAGCTGCAGAGTATCCGTACAGAGCTTAATGTATCAGTATTTGGTAAGGATAAGCCAGCTCCAAAGGCGTTCAATCCACTTACTGATGCTATCCCTGCTGAGGTAGAGGCAGAACTTAACCGCGCAGTTAAGGCTGCACAGAGTGAGGACTTTGCTACTCTGCTTGCCGCAGCTCAGGCTATTGAGGCTTACTTCGGCTTCCCTGCTCCAAACAAGCTTGTTCAGGAGGCTGAGATTCCTGGTGGTATGTACTCAAATATGGTTGCGCAGCTTCAGGCTCTTAAGGCTGAGGATATCCTTCCACGCGCTATGGAGCTTATACCTACAGTACGCCTTTCGGCAGGTCTTCCACCTCTCGTAACACCAACTTCTCAGATTGTCGGTGCACAGGCTGTAAACTGCGCCCTTGATGAGAAGGCTGGTCGTGCAATGTATACTACAAAGAACAACCAGTTTGTAAACCTTGTTAAGGGCGAGTATGGTAAGACTCCTGTGGCTATTGACCCAGAGTTCCGTCTCCAGATTTGTGGTGTTAGAGAGGAGACTGCATACGATATTTCAAAGTACCAGCGTCAGCCAAATCCGCAGCTCCCAGAGGCAGGTGGTGTGCTGCTTGCTGAGAATGAGAAGGAGGAGTTGCTTCTTGAGCTCTTCCCATTAGTTGCAAAACCATACCTTACCAGTGTTAAGAAGAAGGCTTATGAGGCAACTGTTGCTGCTTCAGCACCTGCGGAGAAGGATGCTCCAGCAGCTGCAACTGTTAAGCAACCTATCACTGGAAAGGCCGTTGTAGCTCCACTGCCAGGTAAGGTTATTGACATCAAGGTTAAGGTTGGCGATACTGTTGTTCCGGGTCAGGAGGTTGTTCTTCTTGAGGCTATGAAGATGGAGAACTCTATTACAGCAGACTTTGGTGGTGTTGTAAAGCAGATTCTTGTTGCTGTGGGTGATAATGTAGCTACAGATGCTATTATCCTTGAGATTGGCGAGGCTGCTCCTGCTGCTGCCCCTGCTGCTCCTGCTGCTCCAGTTTCTGGTAATAAGGTTGTTGCTCCACTTCCAGGTCGTGTTATCGCTCTGAAGGTTAAGGTTGGCGACGCTGTTTCTGCGGGCGACGAGGTTGCTGTTCTTGAGGCTATGAAGATGGAGAACTCTATCACATCTGACTACTCTGGTACTGTTCAGCAGATTTGTGTTGCTGAGGGCGAGAATATCGCAACTGACGCAGTAATTATGATTATTGGCTAATTTTATAAACAATAAAACCAAACTATTATGGGATTTTTGAAGGAATTTAAGGCATTTGCCCTCAAGGGTAATGTGATGGATATGGCTGTCGGTGTTATCATCGGTGGTGCATTTGGTAAGATTGTAACCTCACTGGTTAATGATGTTATTATGCCACCTATCGGACTTCTTGTCGGTGGTGTAGACTTTAGTGACCTTAAGTTGGTTATTAAGAAGGCTGTTATTGAGGGTGGCGCGGAGATTGCTCCTGCAGTTACTTGGAACTACGGTGCATTCATTCAGCAGGTTGTAGACTTTACTATCCTTGCATTCTGTGTATTTATGATGGTGAAGGTTATGAACAAGCTGATGAAGAAGGAGGAGAAGAAGCCTGCTCCAGCAGCACCACCAGCTCCATCAAAGGAGGAGCTTCTGCTTACTGAGATTCGTGATCTTCTTAAGGAGCAGAAGAAGTAAACTAACAATATTTAGTTACGGCACCTCTCACTTTCGGGAGGTGCTTTATATTGTGATATTATGTTGAAAGTAGGAGATAAAATGCCTCATTTTGAGGTCGTTAACCAGAATGGAGAGGTTGTGACTTCTGAACAACTTCTGGGCCGTAAGACAATTATATACTTCTATCCAAAGGATAATACAAGCGGTTGTACTGCCGAGGCTTGTAGTTTAAGAGATAACTATGCTGCACTTACAGAGCGTGGTTATAATGTTGTGGGTGTGAGTAAGGATAGTGTAGCATCGCACCGTAAGTTTATAGATAAGTATGAACTGCCATTTACACTTCTTGCAGATACAACTACTCAGATGCTTCAAGATTTCGGTGCTTGGGGTGAGAAGTCTATGTATGGTAAGAAATATATGGGCGTTCTGCGTCGTACCTTTATCTTTGACGAGCAGGGCGTGCTAACAGATATCATTGAGAAGGTAGATACTAAGAATCACGCCGCTCAAATACTTGCTTTGTAGGCTTTAGACCTTTAGATAGACACCTTTGCGGTCAAGGAAGTAGAGAAGTAGCCAGCAGGAGACGATATAACCAACGGAGATAAGTACAGCACCCCAACCATCAGGTAGATGGGAGGCAAGACCGGCGGTAAAGTAGCGAGAGATGTCGCCAAAGCTGATAAATCTCTGGGCGAGGTATATTGTAATTGAGTTTACGCCTACAACCTTGAAAATGTAGCACCAACGCCTATAGCCTTGCACATCAATGATGTAGTAGAATAGGGCAAGCATTGTAAGGGAGTAGGCACCTGCTGCGAGCACAAAGGCACTCGACCAAAGGGTCTTGTTTATCGGTTGGAAGTAGTTCCATATAAGCGCTGTAACTAATAGAATAACAGCACTAATAGCCATGGTGGCAGCTTTACGCTTGCCACTGTGGCTACTGTTTAGAAGATACTCTCCCGTAAATATGCCAAGCATAGCTGTAACTACTGCTGTAAGGTTGCTTAGTAGCCCCTCAGGGTCCATAATCCCTCGCCAGAGAATGTGGTTTGGCATCAACATTCGGTCTATGTAACCAGCAATATTTCCCTGCTTTGTCCACACCTCTACACCTATGGCATCTGGTGCGGGGATTGTTAGTAGCAGAGAGTAGCCAACAAGGATTACAGTGCAGATTATCGCTCTTACTTTTGGCTTGAGGTATAGAGTTAGTAGTGCCGCACATGCCCAGGCAATACCGATTCTGCCCAGTACGCTCGGAAAGCGTAGAGTCTCAAACTGCATCTTGAAGAATCCGTTGTATAGCACTCCGAGCAAAATAAGCACTACAGCTCTGCGGATAATTTTTGCCACGATATCTCGGTTGGACATCCCAGCCTCTCTCTGCTTTAAGAGTGAGAATGGAAAGCTAACGCCGGCGATAAAGAGGAAGAGTGGAAAGATTGTGTCGTGATGTGCAAAGCCGTCCCACGCCACATGCTTCATCTGTGAAGCCAACCACTCTGCCGTTGCGCAGTCGGGGAATAGGGCGGCAAGGTTGACTATTAATCCCGATAGGCCCATAATGAAGAGCATATCAAAACCTCGCAGAGCGTCGAGTGAGAGTAATCTTTTTGTGTCGTTGCTTTTGTTCATAGAACAAAAATAGTAAAAATCGGAAATATTAACTACCTTTGCAACCGAAAAAATTAACAATTATGGAGTCTTTAGGATTTATAGAGTGGTGTTTAGAGAATTTGAACTACTGGACTATCACATTGCTGATGGCTATAGAGAGCTCGTTTATCCCATTTCCAAGTGAGGTTGTAGTGCCACCTGCAGCTTATAAGGCAGCGGCTACGGGCGAGCTAAATGTGTGGCTTGTAATCTTTTTTGCCACTCTCGGTGCGCTTATAGGAGCCTTTGTGAACTACTTTTTGGCCCTTTGGCTCGGTAAGCCTATTGTCTATAAGTTTGCCAATAGCCGTTTGGGCCATATGTGTCTGCTTGATGAGCAGAAGGTTGTTAAGGCTGAGCAGTTCTTTATCCGCTATGGTGTTGCGGCAACACTCGTTGGTCGTCTTGTGTCTGCTGTGCGACAGCTTATATCTATCCCTGCGGGTTTATCAAAGATGAACATTGCCAAGTTTGCCCTCTTTACTGCTATTGGTGCGGGACTGTGGAATGGCGTACTCGCTGCACTTGGCTACTACCTTGAGTCTGTAGTGCCAGAGCAGATGCTTATTACAACAGTTACAAAGTATAGCCACGAGATTGGATATTGCATTATTGCAGTGGTGGTTTTGGCCCTCGCCTTCATTATATATAAGGGAGTTAAGAAAAATTAATCAACATAAATTATTATCTTTGCAAAAAATTTTACTATTATGAATATCGATAACTACATTTCAGAATTAGCACTTGCTATCGCACAGCAACTTTATGGTGAGAATGTCACCCCACAGCATATTCAGATTCAGAAGACTCGTAAGGAGTTTGAGGGCGACTATACTCTCGTGGTTTTCCCACTCCTAAAGCTCTCTCGTAAGGCTCCAGAGGCTACTGCTAATGAGATTGGTGCAAAACTTGTTGAGTCATGCGCTGAGATTGGCGGGTATAATGTTATTAAGGGTTATTTGAATATCTCACTTAAGGCTGATTTTTGGAAAAATCGCTTTGATCAGATTGTCGCAACACCTAACTTTGGCCAAGCAGAGCCTACAGGAAAGACTATTATGGTTGAGTACTCATCGCCTAATACAAATAAGCCGCTCCACCTTGGACATATCCGTAACAACCTGCTCGGCTACTCTGTTTCGCAGATTCTTGCGGCAAGCGGACATAAGGTTATTAAGGCAAACCTTGTCAATGACCGCGGTATTCATATCTGTAAGTCTATGGTTGCTTGGCAGCGTTATGGCAATGGAGCTACTCCAGAGAGTACTGGCATTAAGGGCGATCATCTTGTGGGCGACTACTATGTAGAGTTTGACAAGCACTACAAGGCGGAGGTTGCGGAGCTTGTTGCTGGTGGTATGAGCCTTGAGGAGGCGAAAAAGTCTGCTCCAATCCTTCTTGAGGCGCAGGATATGCTGCGTAAGTGGGAGGCTAAGGATGAGTCCGTGCGCGCACTTTGGGAGATGATGAATGGCTGGGTTTACGATGGCTTTGATGTCACATATAAAACTCTTGGTGTTGATTTTGATAAGGTTTACTATGAGAGCCAGACCTATCTTCTCGGTAAGAGCATTGTTGCCGAGGGCCTTGAGAAGGGTATCTTCTTCCGCAAGGAGGATGGTTCAGTTTGGATTGACCTTACTGCCGACGGTCTTGATCAGAAGCTTCTGCTGCGTGGCGATGGTACATCTGTATATATGACACAGGATTTAGGTACAGCCCTTCAGCGTTTTGAGCAGAATAACCTTGACGGTATCACATATGTTGTGGGTAACGAGCAGAACTACCACTTCCAAGTTCTCAAACTTGTACTTAAGAAGCTCGGATATGAGTGGAGTGATGATATCTACCACCTCTCTTATGGTATGGTTGAACTTCCAGAGGGTAAGATGAAGTCTCGTGAGGGTACTGTAGTTGATGCGGACGACCTTGTGGAGAAGATGGTCGCTACAGCTCGTGAGATATCGGCTGAGCTCGGCAAACTTGACGGCTGTACTGACGAGGAGGCTGATAAGATTTGCAGTATGATAGGTCTTGGCGCACTCAAGTACTTTATCCTTAAGGTTGATCCAAAGAAGACTATGCTCTTTGACCCACGCGAGAGTATCGACTTTAACGGAAATACAGGACCATTTATCCAGTATACCCATGCGCGTATCTGCTCTGTACTACGCAAGGCCGAGGAGCAGGGTATAGACTACTCTGCAACAGTTGAAAATGTAGATTTGCTGCCAGAGGAGATTGAGATTATCAAGACTCTGTGTGACTATCCACAGACAGTTATCTCTGCTGCTGAGGCGTTTGCTCCGTCAATGATTGCAGCCTATACATACGAGCTTTGTAAGCTCTTCAACGGCTACTACCACGACCACTCAATCCTTCGTGAGCAGTGCCAGACTACAAAGTGTATGCGTCTGCAGTTGGCTCAGCAGGTAGCGCGCACTATCCGCACAGCTATGTTGTTACTCGGCATTGAGGTGCCACAAAGAATGTAATTATGGCAGGATCAAATTTTGTAGATTATGTAAAGATATTTGCTCGCTCTGGCCACGGCGGAGCGGGCTCGGCACACTTCCGCCGTGAGAAGTTCGTAGCCTTCGGTGGTCCCGATGGCGGCGATGGAGGTAAGGGCGGTAGCATTATTCTTAAGGGAGAGCGCCAGTATTGGACGCTTATCCACCTTAAGTATCAGCGCCACCAGTTTGCCGAGGATGGTCAGTGTGGCTCTGGTGCGCGCTCAAGTGGTAAGGATGCAAAGGATATCGTTATCCCTGTGCCACTGGGTACTGTTGCCCGCCGTGTTGTTGAGACTGAGGATGGCGAGACTGAGCTTCAGTATGTGGGCGAGGTTACGGAGGATGGCGAGGAGCTTGTCCTTCTTAAGGGCGGTAGAGGTGGCCTAGGAAACTGGCACTTTAAGACCCCTACAAACCAAGCTCCGCGCTACGCACAGCCTGGCGAGGAGGGCGATGAGGGTGCTTTTATCCTTGAGCTGAAGGTGCTTGCCGATGTGGGCCTTGTGGGTTTCCCAAATGCGGGTAAGAGTACTCTGCTGTCGGTTGTCTCGGCTGCTAAACCAAAGATTGCAAACTACGCCTTTACAACCCTTGAGCCAAATTTGGGTATTGTGGAGGTTAGAGATGGTCACTCGTTTGTTATGGCAGATATCCCTGGCATTATTGAGGGCGCGCATGAGGGTAAGGGTATCGGAACACGATTCTTGAGACATATCGAGCGAAACTCTGTGCTGCTGTTTATGATTGCTGCAGATAGCGATAATATCCGCGAGGACTATAAGGTGCTTCTGGGCGAGCTTACACAGTATAACCCCGAACTGCTTGATAAACAGCGCATTCTTGCCATTACCAAGTGCGATATGCTTGATGATGAGCTTATTGAACAGATGAAGGCGGAACTCCCAGAGGATATAGAGTGCCTCTTTATCTCCTCTGTATCTGGTCTGGGCATCCAACAACTGAAGGATAAACTCTGGCAGATACTACAATAATAAGGTCGGGCAACCGACCTTTTGCTGTTGATATGAAGAAAATAATCACAATACTACTTACTCTGTTTATCTGCGCTACCGCTACCGCGCAGATAACAAACACTATCGTTATTGACCGTAGCTCGTTCCGTGCGGTACAGACTGATGAGCTTACGGGTGCAAATGTTGACCCAATAGGCGTGGACCACTCTCGTCGTGCGTGTGCGCGACTGAAGATATTCTTCCATAAGATGACGCGCGAGCAGCTTGCTCAGTTGGATGCTATTTTCCCGTCGGGCACTATTGAGAAGACAAAAATCAAGGTTGCCGACTACGAGAATCTCCTAATTCTTGAGATGACTGCCAAACCGCAAGTGGCATTTTACCTTAAGCATCCTACTTTCGGCACTTCAAACGAGGTGACACTGAGCCTTGAGGGCAACAAGGAGTACCAGATTGAAGCAACACTAAACCAGACCTTTAGCATTGTTGTTGAGAGCAATGTTGTTGGCGCGGATATCTATCTTGACGGAGTGTTCAAGGGACAGACGGACGATAATAAGAAGTGCACAATTTCCGATGTGATGATTGGCGAGCATAAGCTGAAGGTCGTCTACGGTTCTGCTTTGAGCGAGAAGCTTATTGATGTCAACAAGAACGCTATATCATTTGCACAGAATGTCAATATAGCAGCAACTGAGCCGCAGTATGTTGTCTTTGCTGTAGAGCCTAAAACGGCGTCTGTGATAATTGATGATAAGCCGCAGACCCCTGATGAGGGTGGTGTTGTGACTACCGTGTTGCAGGCGGGTACATACAGCTACTCTGTTTCGGCAAAGATGTACCATAGCCAGAGCGGCACTTTTACCGTTGCGGGCGCAAAGGTGCAAAAGAGTGTTGCCCTTGCCCCTGCCTTTGGATATCTCTCTGTTGGTGGCGGTATGGTTAATGGTGCTACGGTGTTTGTGGATGATGAGAATATCGGAACAGCACCTGTTAAGAGCGACAAACTTGCAAGCGGAGAGCATAATGTGCGCATTGTTAAGGATAAGTATAAGCCATACTCTACAACAGTCACTGTTCGGGATAGTGAGACCACGACCCTTGCCCCTACACTCTCGGCGGACTTTGCCACTGTTACTCTTACCACAGCCAGCGGTGCGACAATCTGGGTCAATGGCGTAGAGAAGGGTAGTGGCAGTTGGAGTGGCGAACTCTCTACGGGAACATATATCTTTGAGGCTCGCCAGAGAGGACACCGCTCTGCGCAGATATCAAAAACTATCGCCGCAACACCCTCTCGCCAGAGCTATGCTATCCCCGCACCAACCCCTATCGTGGGTAGCGTGGATATCACCTCCTCGCCCGCTATGGCAGATATTACCCTTGACGGCAAGGCAGTCGGCACAACACCCCTTAAGTTAAGCAGCCTGCTTGTCGGAGAGCATAAAATCACTGTCTCAAAATCTGGCTATCAGCCTTACAGTGCGACCGTTACCATTGCCGAGGGTAGAACGGCGACTATAAGCGCGACCCTTAAAAAGCTGGTAGCTCAAACACCAAGCACGACCCCGCAAACCATTTCAAACCGCAAAACCTCTGCGCCCTATAAGGTGGGCGACTACTATAACGACGGAGTGAAAGAGGGCGTTGTCTTTGTGGTTAGTGCAGACGGTCACCACGGCAAGATTGTCAGTATGAAGTGGTCAGCAGAGAAATTGCAATGGGCATCTGATGAAACAGAGCAAAAACGCCTAATAGGTGCTGATAGTAAGACAGACGGTGCGTATAATATGGCAAAAGTCAAGGCTATCTCTGGTTGGCGATATAAATATCCTCCCTTTAAGTGGTGCGCAGACCTTGGCGAGGGTTGGTACCTACCGTCAATAGGGGAGTTGGAGTTCTTTACACTAAACACCGCTGTTCACGATGCTGTTAATCGTACACTCATAGCAAGAGGTGGTACAAAGTTGTATGATAAAGGTGAAGGAGGTTGGTACTGGTCGTCAACGGAATCCGATGAGCAATATAGCGGTTATTTCTGCGCGTGGCTTGTCTATATGGGCTATGGCGACACCCGCTACGGCTTTAAGACCAACGACAACTATGTGCGCGCTGTGTCCGCTTTTGGAGACCCTTCAAAAATAGAATCTGCTGCGACAACACTTTCAAACCGCAAAACCTCTGCGCCCTATAAGGTTGGCGACTACTACAACGATGGAGTGAAAGAGGGTGTTGTCTTTGAGGTTAGTGCAGGTGGTAGTCACGGTAAAATTGTCAGTATGAAGCAGTCAGCAGAGGAATTGCGATGGTCATCGGATAGAGCAGAACAAAAACGGCTAATAGGTGCCAATAGCGAAACGAATGGTGCGTATAATATGGCAAAAGTCAAGGCGAGACGAGATTGGCAGAGTAAATATCCCGCCTTTAAGTGGTGCGCAGACCTTGGCGAAGGTTGGTATCTGCCAGCAATAGAGGAGTTGAAGGTCTTTACGCTAAACACCGCTATTCACGATGCTGTTAATCGTACTCTCATAGCAAGAGGTGGTACAAAGTTGTATGATAAAGGTGAATGGGAGCGGTACTGGTCATCAACAGAATCCGATGAGCGATATAAAGGTGAGTTTTGTGCGTGGGGTGTCTATGTGGATGACGGCTTCACCAACGACTACCTTAAGAGCAGCAGCACCTATGTGCGTGCTGTGTCCGCTTTTTAGGAGCGAAGCGACTATTTAGGCTTTTTTTAATTTAAGTCTTTAGAGTTTTAGTTATTCGCTTTGCGGATGAATATTTGTCGGCTTTGCCGACACCGCTTATAGCTAATGGCCAATGGCTAACAGCTAATAGTTAAAAAATAAATTACAAACAATATGTTATCAAGAGGATTGGGGGCGATTGCGCTTCTGGTTTGTTCAAATCTATTTATGACACTTGCGTGGTATGGGCAGGTGATGTTTAAGAGCCGATTTGAGAGGTTTGGCATTATAGCGGTGATTGGCATTAGTTGGTTAGTCGCGCTATTTGAGTACTGCTTTATGGTGCCGGCAAACCGTCTGGGCAGTGCTGAGTATGGCGGTCCATTCTCAATTTGGGAGCTTAAGGTTATTCAGGAGGTGGTGTCGCTGACTGTCTTTACGGTTATTGTCCTTCTTGTGATGAAGAACGAGGCACTTAAGTGGAATCATCTTGTGGGTTTCCTCTGCCTTGTGGCGGCGGTATACTTTATATTTAAGAAGTGATGCGCTACACACTAATTACTGGATCAAGTTCGGGCATTGGTGAGCAGTTTGCCCGTCAGAGTGCCGCGCGTGGCGAGAATCTGATTCTTGTGAGCAATCAGCTACAAGCCCTGCAGAGCGTCGCATGTAGCATAGCACAGCAGTATGGCGTAGATGTTAGAATTTTAGACATTGACCTCTCGGCTGCCGATGCGGCAGAGCGCGTTTATGCCTTTGCACAGACCGTAGGCGAGGTTGATACCCTTATCTCCAATGCGGGCGTGTTGCACTTTGGCAAGTTTCTTAATACGACTGATAGCTACATAGACTTTATAACTGCGCTCCACTACACTACACCGATGAAGCTCTGTAGACTCTTTGCTCGCGATATGGTCTCTCGTCGTAGCGGCAGAATACTTATCGTCAGCTCAATGACCGCGTGGACCCCATATCCGACGATGTCGCTCTATGGCTCTACAAAGGTGGCTCTCAAGAGTTTTGCGCAGTCGCTGTGGTATGAGCTGCGCGAGCATAATGTGACGGTAACAACTATTTTCCCAGGAGCGGTAGATACGCCGCTATATAACTTGAGCAGTCGCGCCCGCAAGTATCTTCGAGCCTTTGGCGTTATGTCAACGCCTGAGAAGATTGCCCGCAAAGCTCTGCGCGCTATGCGTCGCGGCCGCAGAACGCTCGTTCCGGAACTATTTACAAAGATAGCCGTAGCGGCCTGCAAAATCCTCCCCGCAGCGGTTATTCTGGCTGTGATGAAAATTCCTGCAGTGAGAAGGTTGTTAAGGTAGGTTCTATAAATTAGGTCGAGACGATTTTTGAGTATATTTTGTGCAGATTGCTCGGCTTTTTGTGGGCGCAATAGCCTATTGTAACCGAGAAAAGGCGAGTAATATGCCAAAATAGGCCAAAAAGGGTAATGATGCCAAAAGTGGCGCTTTTTAGAGAGTAAATAAATGGCGAGAAACGCAGTATTTCTCACCCTATTTTTTGCTTGCTTTACCCTGATTACTTTGCAGAAAAAGGAACCATTTGACGAAG
>SUZS01000030.1 GCA_015059785.1 Rikenellaceae bacterium | reverse complement strand
GTATATTAACTACTATAATAACGACCGTATTAAACTAAAATTAAACGGAAAGAGTCCGGTGCAATACCGAACTCTTTACCAGTAAAATCTATTTAATAATCTGTCCAACTTTTTGGGGTCAGTACACATCGCGGTGGCTCTTTTTTTATTCTTTCGCTAAAAGAGCACCGAGAGGAAAATTTCGTAGTTTATGCCCGGCATGGGGCGAGAGAGGACAGAGAGGTACTCCTCATTGAAGAGGTTATTTATTGTGCCCTTGACAGAGAGGGTAACACTTTTGAGTGGTACTGTTCGCTCTATAGAGAGGTTGTTCATAAAGTATGGCGGAAGGGTGCCAGAGAGGCTTATATCATTACTCGACATAGTATAGCGGGTGCTATAGTAGCACCATTTATATATCAGCGCCCAGCGGCGGTAGCTCAGTCGGCCGACAACATTTGAGGTTAGCAGTGGCACATAAGGCAGCTGCCTGCCCACCGACTGGTCGGCAGCGGATATTTTTTCGCCGATATTTACAGATGGACACCAACCAAATGTGCCGTCAAGGTTTAGATGCCAATCCTTTGCAAGGGCTACATCAAGGTTGCCCTTGACCGTAATACCGTAGCTATGCACGCGCTTGACATTTCTTGGCGAGAAGAAGCCCTTTGTTGTCGGTAGCCACTGAATCCAGTCGTCAATATAGCTGTCAAACCACGCCACAGAGCCAGAGAGGGCATATTTATCCGCCTTGCCCACCTTAAAGCTCAGCTCGGCATCGTATGTAAAGCCACGCTCGGGCCTAAGGTCTGGATTTCCACCAGGCAGGAAGTATCTGTCGTTGAGTGTCGGGAAGCGGTAGTTTCTTGACACCGACGCCTTGAGGATAATATTTCCGCGCCTTGACAGCACGCCATCAATAAATAGCGCAGGGATAAGTGGTGTAAACTCCGTGCCGAACATCTCCTCGCGCAGCGTTACTGCCACACCAAATCTATCTATAGGGCGATATTTAGCACTCACAACGCCCGAAAGCTCTATTCGCGCCTTGTCGTAGCCAACAATGCCCGTGCCGCCCTGCTGTAGGATGATATTCTTGTCGCGGCTAACGACAAAGTGCTGATGTGCAGATAGATTGGCTGTAAAGAGCCACTTGTCTGAGAGGTGATACTCGCCATCTGCCTGACCAAAAACGGTGTTTATATTGCTTCGCGAGCGGGTCATATCGGTCATAATACCATTTCCCGGGTCGCGCTTATAGTCGTACGCCATCCACGAATATATATATCCAGCCTTTGCCCCTACGCGCCAACTGCTACGCAGGTGGTCGTAGCCAACGACGGCACGCAGGGTCTGCTCGCGCTGTCGGTTGTCAAAGTCGGTAGCCTCGCCATAGTCTGTTGTAAGCATTGCCAGTTCGCGGTTAGAGGATATATACCACGCATTGAGCGAGAAGCGGTCGCCATGTCCATTGTTGTAGTAGAGCTCCTGCAGAAGGTGCAAGTCGCGAAATGCTCCACTGCGGTTGCGCTCCACAGGGTAATACTGACCGATGATATTCATCTGGTCATCATAGATATTCTCCTTCTTGTCGTGGTTGCGGTACTTGTAGTCATTATCCGAGCGCATATAGACCACGCGCGTAGATGTCTGCCAGCGTTCCGAGCCGTAGGTAATCCTCAAAAACTCATCAAAGGTCTTAAACGAGCCTACGCCCTGAATAAACTGCACACCCACACCCTGCTTTGTCGTTGGGCGCGTAGAGAGTTTTACCGCTCCGCCCAATCCTCCTCCCGTCTCGCCCACAGAGGATGTACCTGCAAGCAGCGAGGCGTCGTCTATAAAGTATGAGGGTATCATTGAGAAGTCGGTCATGCCCATCATCGGATTGTTAATCTTCATTCCGTTCCACGACACCTGCGTATGCGAGGGCGAAGTTCCGCGAAAGCTAACTGTTGAGAGTGTCGCGCGACCATAATTTTTGACAAATATTGAGCTGTTGAAGCTCAGCACATCGGCAAGCGAGAGGGCAACATTCTCCTTGAGAGTAACAGAGTCAAGTTTTGTCTGCTGCACACCTATCTCCTTCATCGGGCGGTGGCCCAGAACAGTAACCTCACGAATGGCGACAGTACGCTCCTGAGCCACAACAACTGTTGCGACTGCGGTTAGCAGTATTGTCAATATTCGTCTCATTTCCAACAAAATGCACCCGGGATAATACCCACATAAAACTCATCTACTAGCTCCCCCTCTGCCGTATAGCGGTAGACTGCCCCCTGTTGCTGATAGTCAATAGCGTCGGCTATGTATATGTCGCCATTTGTTGGGCTAACGGTAAGTCCATAGTACTTCGTCCCGCGTGCCTCAATAACTGGGCGCACAGGGACTCTTTCGGCAGTAACATCCATAGCCCAAATGTCGTCATTAATCCAGTAGAGAGTCCGCCCGTCACTGCTTATCTGAAGTTCTGAAGGGTCATCGCCGAGCTTAAAGCTAAACTGACGCTCCACTGTAAAAGTCTCTGCATCAATGCGATATAGCGCAGGAGCTTCATATCCATAAGGCGAGCCAGCATATCCTCCGTCGGTTACGGTCCACAGCTTGCCGTTGCAGTCAAGAGCAAGGGATGTAGGCTGAATGCCGACAGTAAGTTCCGCTACGATGCTATCTGTGCGGGTATCAATCTTGAGTATGCGGTTCTGGTACGACCAGCAGTTTACATAGACATAGTCGCCATAGGCTACCATCTGCTCCGTAGAGCCTGCCTCCATAGTCATATTTGGGCAGAGGATATGCCCCGTAATCTCAAAGGTCTTTGGGTTGACAATAAAGATGCGGTTGTCCCAAATCTGTGTTACATAGGCTTTTGTGTCTGAGATAAAGTGGATATATCGTGGCGAAGGGAGGTTTGTTATGCGCCCCACCTCGCGAAAAGTGTCGGTATCTATGGCAAAGACTACATGGGAGTTATTGACCACAATCCAGCCTATGCCATTACGCACGACCATACTCTGCGCCACATCGCCCAGTTTCATTGCATTGGCGCGATAGAAGACCTCGTTCTGCGTCTCGCCCGTTTCGGGGTCGTAGTATGTCAGCGAGGCATTTCCATACTGGAAGTTACCCTCGTTACAGATGAACAGTCCCGACTCCGATGCCCTAAACTCCTCCATAGTTCCATACTCCCAGCGCATACAACCACTCTGGAACGCGCTGAGCATTATGGCAACAACCATAGAGATTATTAGTCGGGTACTGTTCATTATTCTGCTATTTGATATCGTAAATGCCGAATACCTCGGCTGAATTTTCGCCAAGCCATCCACTGCTTGTGTTGCAGGCGGTCTGCACCTTTACAAAGTCCACAAAGCCGAGCTCAATCTTGTTTCCGCGGTGGTCTATAGCATTTGAGATGTCAAAACCATTTGGCATTGCTGTACTCTCCGACCCCTCGCCCTCTGCAAGGCGGTCAATGGCCGAGTAGTTGTCGGCATAGCCCCAGTCGTATGGTGGCTGAATCCACATCGCACCATTGCCATACTTGTCGTAGTTGCGCGCCTCAAGGCGTGTTCCTGTGAGGGTGTAGCTATCTGCAGTAATCCACTCTGGGTAGTAGTAATCCTGCTTGTGGTATGTCGGCAGGTAGGCAATCTCGCCACTGCCGCCCATATTATCTACCCACTGCACACTCATACCCGCACCACTTGGGCGGTAGTAGGTCACGGCATAGTTGCGAATAGTCGTGCTCTTGCCCGTCTCGCTACCTGCAAGCTCGTACCAAGTGTCGTTAGGCTCTCCATCTCCATTCTCGTCCTGCATAACCCAGACAATACCCGGCTCTGAGGAGCTGTTAAATGAGTTTCCAGCGACAGCAAAGTCATACCCCTCGCCGTTAGCTATACTATGGTCAAAGCCCACGACAATATATCCGCCAAAGCCTCCAAGGCTTACATACTGACTCTTCTGCATACGCTGTAGAGCCACCGTTGAGGCCTCTGTAGGGGTCGCGGCGGTGTACTTGTCGCCAATAAACTGCCCGGGGGCAGGGGTGTAGTCGTAGACGCGGTTACAATCTGCCACGCTCGCTGCGGTAGCCTCACGGTAGAACTTACCCTCGGCGTAGACATCAAGGGTAAACATCTTGCTTATAACCATCGGCTCGTCGCCACGAAGAATTGATGCCGTAGCGGTAATAGTATGGCGACCAGTGCTACGAGGAGTGTAGGCGTAGTAACTTTGGCGCGAAGCATCCTCTGGCTGATTGCTTGAGCTCCAGTAGTAGGTTACATCAACGCCCTGGCTGACCTCTGTTGGCGCGATAACAACCTCACGCCCCACTACAGAGTGTAATATTTCGCTCTCAAACTGCCAAACAAATGGCATATCTGCCTCAGTAAGCACCTCAATATCAACACTATCGCTGTGCTCGCCATCGCTATTTGTCGCAGTTACTGTGAGTGTATACTCTCCCACCTGCTTTGCCTCAAAAAGATATCCATACCCCTCGCTCACCTCCTTGTCGTTAAGCCTCCAGACAACTGTTGTTGGTAGGTTCGTCTGCTTTACCGATGCGCGGAAGTGGTAAGTCGAGCCTACGGCAAGGCTCATCTGCTCCGAGGCTGCGATAGTAACCGTCGGAACCTGCAGCTGAGTGACATCTACGCGAAGAAACTCTGAAGCCACGCCATAGACATTTGCCACCTCAAGGGTGATAAATACTTCGCCCGATTGCTGTGGAGTAAAGGTGTAACTACTTGCTGTTGAAACCACTACACCATCTATGCTCCAGCTGTAGGCTGTATTGCTGTCTACATTTTTGTATGTCGGGGCTATAGTCAGTTGCTCGCCAACCCTTACTGTATATACGCCCGTAGTGCTGTCAAGAGTAATCTCTGGCACGCCACCCTCCGCCTCTATCACGCCATCCTTGTTACAGGATAGCGCGATAAGTGCCATAGAGAGCAAAGCAAAAATTCGTTTAACCATTATTCTTTATCAAATCTAACTGCTACATCGTCATATGCGAAGTAAGCAGGTGTGTTCATTCCGTAACTACCCACAAGGTCATCGCTCGGCGCAAAGTTAAAGACTACCTTTGCAACCTTTCCAAGTGGCGTAAGGTCCCACTTAACCCACTCAACAACTGGAGCGGTTCCCTCGCAGAGAACACACTCTGTTGAGCCTACAAGCTCGTCCGAGCTGTTGTATCCGTATGCCACAACCTTAAATAGTGAACTCTCTGTTGCTGGTGGTGCAAAGCTGTCGCCTACAGTGAGCGAGTTAAGCACATAACAGGTGTTTGTCACATACATGTGGTCTACAACCCTCTCTACGCCATCTGCAAAGGCAAAACCCTGCATCTGGGCGTCGTAAATGCCTGAGTTGAAGCTATCTACATAACCATTGTGCACGCAGAAGTTCGCTGAGCCGTTATTTCCGCCAATTGGCGTTGCAAGTTGCAGTTCATACCAACCATAGTAACCCTCTGGCAGAGTGGTGTAGTCGTTAATCACATAGTTTGAAATCGCCTGACCACCAGTCCAGTATGGAACAGTAAAGCTATGCACAAGCTCTGTATTTCCCTCGTCATACCAGAAGTATGTTCCGCCTGCCATATTGTAGAGCAGATCGCCACCATACTGCAACGGGTCTATAAGGTTGCTCCAAGTCTCAATCGCTGGACCGTAGTAGTCCAGAGCATAAACAGTAAAGCGCGCATCGCTATCCTCAAAAGTGAGTGTGCGAATGTCGTATGTCGGAGTCTCATCCTCGCCCTCAACAGCCTTCTGTAGTACAATCACGCGACCATCTGCAAGGGTAATAGTGACTGTTGTCTGGTCCTCTACAACCGATACAAAGAACGAATCTCCGTCCGCACCGTCAGCACCATCGGCTCCGTCTTTACCGTCTTTACCGTTGATGCCGTCTTTTCCGTCTTTGCCATCAACACCATCTTTACCGTCCATGCCGTCAGCACCATCCTTGCCATTTGCACCGTCCTTACCATCCTTGCCGTTAGCACCATTCTTGATTGTAACGGTGCTGCCGTCGCTAAATGTTAGGACTACGCCCTCGGCAGTCTGCTCGGTAGAGATGATAACCTTGCCCTTGTTTAGAGCCTCCATTAGAGCAGAGAGCGCCGCAATATCCTGCTTGTTCTGCTCGGTCTGCTGCTTTACCTCATCCATTGCCTCCCAAAGTTGAGAGTCGTCATAACTGCACCCTACTAATAATAATATAGGTAGGAGTGCTACAAAGAAAAATTTTTTCATTCTAATAACCTGTTAGAAAGTTTATAAAAAAATACCGTAACCCCTTGGATTACGGTATTAAATCAAAACTCTCTATACAGTTTGCGCGCTAACCTCATTGAAAGCCTTGATGCCAACCCCGTTATCCTGCAAGGTTCAAAATTCATCAATAGTAGAGGCAGGTCTTCTGACTTGTTCCACATCTTGCGCCTTCTCGGTCTCCCAATGGCTTTGAGCAAAATGGTTAATACCCTAATAGGTAGGAACTTACAGCAGCAGGTACTGTTTCGGATTCTCACCGAATTTCCTTTTCATCTTGTTGTATCACTACACCAAGACACCTTCTACACCGCAAAGATATAAATTTTTTCACTAAAATTGTTCTCCTTCGGATATATTTTTTTCAAACAGCCCTCTATCATTACAGAAACATAAATAAAAAACAACTAATAACTCAAATTTATGGCTTACCAACATCTACTTGTTATGGCTCTAAAGGAACTTGAGCGAGCAACAAAAAATTATCTAAAGAGTGAGCAGATTGAAGCTGCTGGAAAAACTATCGGCACTTGTGCAATTATTGCAGCGGGATCAAGCATCGTAGGAACGATCTTTCCGGGCGCAAGCCTCGTGGCAAATGCGGCATGGGTAGCAGCTATCTGGGGTATGTATATCAAGATTAACAAAGATTTGGGAATCTCAATCAAGGAAAACGCACTCAAATCACTCGCATCAGCCCTACTTACTAATATTTTAGCTACCGCAGGAGCATATCTGGCAGCACTTATTGCCGCCGCAGCTATCTCATTTATCCCAGGTCTACACCTATTAGCTACACCGGTAAGTGTAATGTTAGGATATATGACCGTATATGCTGCAGGATTGCTATACATCAAACTCCTCACAAAGCTATTTAAGGCCAATGGCAGCTTTGACTTTTCAGAGTCTGGAGCAAGAGGCCTTGCCGCCAGTGTTGTTGGAGAGGTTGATATGAACGACATCCTTGATGAAGCAAGAGCCTCCTTCAAGCAGGATAAAAAGGATGGTAACATCAAGTAGAAAATAATAACCAACGGTCTATTTGTAGTGGCAAATAGGCCGCTGGCTATTTACATATCCGCATTAGTTGCTTTGTGGCAACGAGTCGCAAGGGATTGTATCGCACGGACTAACAGCCTCTGATTGTTCGGGGGCTTGTTTTGACTGTTCAATGTAGCGCATAAGCTGCGATTGTGATTTGGAACTGTTCAAGGCAGAAAAGGTTACAGCGGCAACTGCGCCTATGAGCAGTAGTATACAGATTGTCTTTTTAATCATCGTTTTCAAGGTTTTTGATTGCTGTAGAGAGGGTGTTATCTATTGGGCAGATGAAGTAGTAGAACGCGCTACTATCAAACTCCGAGTTACGAGCGATATAGGCACGAAGTTGGCTCTCCATAATCTTGCGAGAGGTGGCTATCTGCTTATAGTTTGGTTTTACTCCATTCTTTGCTGCGTATGATATAAATCTATCAAACATCCCCTTATCGGCATCAAACATACGCTCAAGGTCCTGAAGGCTCTTTGCCGAATTGAGCTCTTTGCGGTGAGCATCGGCATACTCAATAGTGTAGCGGTAGAGTATATTGCGGCCTGAAACCTCAAGGTAGTACTTAGTCATATCTGTAGTATCAAGAGGAATAAAGATATCTGGCATAATACCTCCGCCACCATAGACCACCTTACCCTTTGGAGTAGTAAACCTGAGCGAGTCGGCAAAGTGTATACTATCGGCCGAGAAGAACTCGTTGTGCTTATAGCGGTTGACAATATCCATATTGTAACCCTCCTCATCGCCCGCTGTATATGGTTTCTGTATTGAACGACCTGTAGGAGTAAAGTACTTAGCCACCGTCAGACGCAGTGCCGAGCCATCCTCAAAAGGAATTTGTGACTGCACAAGACCCTTACCAAAAGAGCGGCGGCCGATAATTGTTCCACGGTCATTGTCCTGCAATGCCCCTGCAAGAATCTCGCTTGACGATGCACTACTCTCGTCTATTAGCACCGCAATCTCAATATCTGTCGCACTGCCCGTTCCGTCGCTATACTGGCGGATGCGCTGCTTGTGGCGGTCCTCTGTATATACAATCAGTTTCCCGCGCTCAAGGAACTCATTAGCTATGAGTATTGCCTGATCAAGGAAGCCTCCTGAGTTGCCACGAAGGTCAAGGATAAGTCCTGTCATACCCTGCTTGCGAAGTGTATCTACGGCACTCTTAACCTCGCGGAACGATGTGCGCGCAAACTGTGAGAGGCGGACATAGCCCACTCTATCGGTCATCATCGTAGTTGCCTCAACGCTATTTAGCGGAATGGCGTCACGAGTAACAGTCACAACAACAGGTGTAGAGATACCTTTACGCTCCAGAGTAAGGTCTACCTTCGTACCACGAGGACCTCGCAGACGCTTCATTACCTCTGTCTGCGCCATCTTCTGGCCCGCAATAAGGGTGTCGTTAACCTTTATAATCCTATCGCCGGCAATAACACCCGCCTTCTGGCTTGGACCTGATGGTATGACATTGAGAACAATAACCGTATCGGTAGCCATATTAAACACTACGCCGATACCATCAAACTCGCCCTGCAGAGGCTCTTCAACCTGCTTAAACTCCCGAGCAGGGATATAGGCCGAGTGCGGGTCGAGTTTTTCAAGGATTGCTGGGATAGCCAATTCTGCAAGTGAGTCTGTGGTTATAGGTTCAATATAGTCGTTGCCGATATAGCTCACAACCTTTGTGAGCTTATCGTTCATACGCGAACCAACAAGTATATTTATCTGTCCATCAGTCAGTTGTCTACCATTTCTATGGCCGAAAATCCAGCCCATAAAGAATATGGAGATAACGACAAGAATCGGCAGAGCGTATTTCTGCAAAAATTTCATCTTTTATGACTACTTATTCTTAAATGTATAGCTCAGACCTACACCGAGGACAATCTGAGTCTGAAGTGAGCGACACTGTGCTTTGTTGTAGTACATCTGGAAGTAAAACTGTGTAGAGAAGTACTTTGTCGCCTTAATATCAATAGTATGCTCCCAGCGCACATTTGGAGCGATATGCTCAAGGTTTAGCTTCTTATTCTCGCCAGTCTGCTGGCTAATCTCATTAATCCAACCATAGAAAGAGTAGAATGTTGTGCGGTAGCGGAACATTTTGCCGAAAGTACGGTCAAAATCGACCTGCACAGAAGAACCACCCTCATATCGCGAACTGCCGTTAGCATATGTAAGACCGTAAGCATAAGGGGTCTTCTTCTGCTCCTCTGTAAGCTGCTGCTCTGCCTGCGAAAATTCTATGCCAAACTTGTCAAAGAAGAACTGATTCTTTACAGACTGACTTGTCACATATGTCGCACTTAAAGATATAGGCGAAACATTGACCTTCACTGGAAACTTAGGCTTTGGACACACATATGTAAAACCGAGAGAGAGATTTAAGTATGCAGGCGCAAAGAAACGGCTGATACGCTGATTGCTGCCGTTAACACCATTTGCAAACTGAGAACGCAGACTACCAATAGCTCCGAAATTCCACTGGTCAGACATCTTGTATGCAGGAGCGGTAGAGATAAACCACTCATCCTGACTCTTTGTCCACTCCTTGGCCTTGTTTGTCACACCGAGCTTACCAGTTACCTTGTTGTCAATAGTAAATACACCCTTCTTGTAGTTGTGCGTAAATAGGAAGTTTGCAATACCTGTTATTGAGTTAGTAGAACCATTAACATTCTGCCACTTGCTATTAAAATTTGTTAGCGAGCCAGTAATACCAGCATTTACCTCGATAGTATTTCTCTCCTTGCGGATAGCCGCACGCTCAGCCCTTTTTTGAGCGTCACTTGAGTGATAATCAACCTTTACCTGCTCAGTCTTCACCTTGTCAGTAAAAGTAGCCTCGGTCTTAGGGGTAGCACCGGTTACAGATACCTGTGCAAAAGAAGACGCAACAGAAAATATTGCTGCAAAGATAGTTAGGGCGTAAAATTTCTTCATAACATCATTATTTTTTTGCAAATATACAAATTAATTACAAAAAGAAGGGGGCTCTCTATGAATTTATTATGGCACTTGTAAGTATTCTATAGTTACACGACCGAGGTAACCGCTCCAAATGTTTGAATCGGTGGCTTCTAACAGAAGGCAAGCAAAGGCTTGCTTTTTTGTTTAGTTGAGTTCTGGGAGTGTGCTCACAGAGAACACAATAGAGTGTACGGATTCGAATGTCGCGCTGTGGCTTTCGCTACAGCGCGTCATCACCGAGGGAGTGCCGCAGTCGCGGAACGCGGTGCGGAGATACACGACCGAGGTAACCGCCCCAAAAGTTTGAATCCGTCAACTACCACATAACAGAAGGCATGCGAAAGCTTGCTTTTTTGTTTATATGAGTTCTGGGAGCTTGCTCACAGAGAACACATATAAACAAAAAAACACGCTACTACAGTAGCGTGTCTTCTGTTGTGTGGGAGTTGACGGATTCGAACCGCCGACCCTCTGCTTGTAAGGCAGATGCTCTGAACCAGCTGAGCTAAACTCCCAAAAGGCTGTTTTTATTATTTGTGGCGACAAAGATAGGAAGTTTTTTTTAATTTACAAACATTTACACCAAAAATACTAATTAATAATGTTTTTTTGCTAATTTATGTTGTAAATGCAAAATTTTTAGTTAAATTTGCAACAACAGGTTGTTTTTTTGGAAATTATGGGAAAGAAAAGTGAACGCTTAAGTATTATCAAGCGAATTATTGCAGAGGAGCTGATTGGCTCGCAGGAGGAGTTAATTCAGCACTTAGAACGCTATGGTGTGCATGCGACTCAGAGTACTTTGTCGCGTGATTTTAAGGAGATTAACATCTCAAAAATGCCACATCCAGAAAAGGGTTACATATATGTTTCGGCTGAGCATATTGCATCGAGGGCAGAGTTTGGAACTTCAAATCTTGGGGATGCAATTTTAGGAGTCAAATTTTCTGGAAATATAGGTGTGATTATTACTAAGTCGGGTTATGCTAATGCCATTGGTGTTATTGTGGACAGTCGCAAGTCGCAGGACATTCTGGGTACTGTTGCGGGAGACAATACCATTATCATGGTACTGCGCGAGGGCGTAGAGCATAGTAGCGTGCTTCAGGTATTACACACTGCATTTCCTGCACTAAAGTCTCTTTAGTAGGGTCGCAACATACCTTTAATTGTAGCAGATTTGGCAACTATTGCGGTCAGATTTTGAATCGCAGTAGTTGCCATTTTTTTTACTGATGGGATAAATACCACTGTCTCGCACGCTCTACCGAGCCGTGAAGTTGAAGGAGGCGGCGAGCTTGGTCATACTCCAGGCTGAACTCATCAACAAGCATACGAGTACCACGGTCAAGCAGTTTCTGATTTGTCAGCTGCATATTGACCATACGATTGCCTCTTACTCTACCGATGCCAATCATTGCCGTGGTGGTAATCATATTGCAGACAAGTTTCTGCGCTGTGCCCGACTTCATGCGCGAGCTGCCCGTAACAAACTCTGAGCCCACGACCGTCTCAATAGCGATATGAGCAGCCTTAGCCGCAGGTGAGTTGCGGTTTGAGGCTATAGAGGCTGTCAGCAGACCATTTTCACGCGCCTTGCGCAGCACACCCACAACATAAGGCGTTGTACCCGATGCGGCAATGCCTACAACGGTATCTAATGGCGTCGGCTTATACGGCTCAAGGTCACGCCAACCCTGCTCGGTATCATCCTCAGCCCCCTCAACAGGAGTCCTGAGGGCGGTGTCTCCACCCGCAATGATGCCGATAATCACTGTCGGAGGCATACCGAATGTAGGCGGCACTTCCGAGGCGTCAAGCACTCCAAGGCGGCCACTTGTTCCTGCTCCCATATAGAACAATCTTCCGCCCTGCTTAAGGCGCGGAATAAGCTGACTGACAAGCTCTTCAATCTCTGGCAGACACCTCTCCACTGCCGCAGCCACGCGACTATCCTCGCGGTTTATTGCGCGTAGGCACTCCTTAACACTTAGGTTCTCAAGGTCTGTATAGTATGACGGCTCCTCGGTAATCTTTCTAAATGGTTGCTCGGCAAACAGTTTAGTGGCGTTGTGAATGCCCGAATAGTACTCAGCCAGAGCCTCAAGGGGCGACTGGACAACGCGCACAAGGTTAAATCCCTCGCGCTCTACAACCCTGCGTAGCACAGCCTCAAAGTGGTAGGCTATAGAGCCTACGGCATATAGGTCGCGGTGTGGATATTGGCGTAAGTTTCTGCGCACAAAGCTCTCAAAGCACTGCTCCACAAGGCTGTAGACATAACTATCGTCAAGGCGAGCAGATAAAAACTTAGTAAACGAAGCAAGGTAGCGATTTGCCTGCTCAGTGCGGTATACTCGTTGCAGAACTTCGGCTTGATTGATGCCATACTGCTCATCAAACTGCTCAACGATATGCCGTGGCGCAACGCCCTTGAAGATATCGCCAAGTAGAGTACGGCCGATTACCGCTCCACTGCCCTCATCGCCAAGGATATACCCTAATGCAGCCACGCCACTCACTCTCTCTCCGTCCCTGTAATATGCTGAGTTAGAGCCTGTACCAAGAATTGCCACAACGCCCTCGCCATCGCCTACAAGGGCCCGCGCAGCGCACTCCATATCGCTCTGGGCAGTGATAGCCTCAGCCGCGAAAACCTTACCAATTAGGGTGCATAGTGTGCTACTCTTCTCAGGAGTTACCCCTGCGCCATAGAAGTGTACGGCACTAAGGTCGTAACTATCCACTTGTGGTGCAACAACATCTGTAAGCGTAGACAAAATCTCCTCCTCTGTGCGGGCATAAGGGTTGAGTCCCTCGCTCTGGAAGCGGTGGAGAATACCCCCTGCGCTACAATCTACCACAGCCCAATCGCACTTTGTTGAGCCACCATCTGCTATAAGTATCATTGCTTGTCGCGTTTAATAAGAAGCATAAGCCCCACAAAGGTTATCAGAGCATTGACAATCAGCAGTTCGTAGCTGAACTTATAGCCGTTAAACCACGCCTCGGAGTTCTGCTGAAGAATAAAGCAGAGCACTGGTGCTACAATAGCCACAACGCCTACATACTTGCCTCTTACCCTCCACTTTGTAAGGATTCCAAAGGCAAAGAGCCCCAAAATTGGACCATAAGTATAACTTGCAAGGGTATATACGGCGTCAATAACATTTGAACTGCCGACAATAAACAGCGCGCAGATAACAGCAAACATCGCCACTGCCATGCAGATATGCACGCGCTTGCGAACAATAGTAAGGCGATTGTCATCATATCGCTTTGCTCCGCCAAGCACATCAATGGTAAATGATGTTGTAAGGGCGGTAAGGGCCGAGCCCGCTGCCGAGTAGGTTGATGAGACAAGACCCAGAATAAAGAGAATACCCACGACAACAGGCATAGTCGGCTGTGTGGCAACGGTCGGGAACATATTGTCCGAGCCTTGTGGCAGAGCGATATTCATCCTCGCTGCAAAGGTGTAGAGTATCACGCCCAGAACGAGCAGAACAAAGATTATTGCTGTCTGAAGCAGTGCTGAGACAACAAGGTTCTTCTGTGAATCTCGGTAGTTTTTGCATGCCAAACTGCGCTGCATCATATCTTGGTCAAGTCCCGTCATGGCGATAACAGAGAAAACGCCTGCAAGGAACTGCTTGAAGAAGTATCGCTTGTCGTTCACATCGTCAAAGAAGAATATGCGGCTACTGTCGCTACCCTTAACCGTTGCAATCATCTCAGACAGAGACATATCGAGTCTATCTAACACAAACCATATAGAGAGCACAATGCTCAGCACAAGGCAGATGGTCTTGAGCGTATCGGTCCAAATCAGTGACTTTACTCCGCCCTGAAAGGTGTAGAGCAGCACAAGCAGGACAGTCACGGCGGCATTTACCCAGAATGGCAGTCCATAGGGCTCAAAGAGCAGTAGTTGCAGCACAACACAGATAAGAAATAGTCGTACAGAAGCACCTAAGAGCTTGGAGATGAAGAAGAACCACGCACCAGTCTTGTATGCTCCCGTGCCAAATCGCTCCTCAAGATAGCCATATATAGAGACTAAATTTCGCTTGTAGAATAGCGGTATAAGCACAAAGGCGATAACAAAATAGCCCGTCATAAAGCCCAGTGCCATCTGGAAGTATGAGAATCCGCTTGCCGCAACCATACCCGGCACAGAGACAAATGTAACGCCCGACATTGCCGCGCCAACCATTGCCAGCATAACCATCCACCAACTTGATGAGCGATTGCCGACAAAAAATCCCTCATTGTTTGCTCTACGACCAGAGATGTAGGCTACCGTAAATAGTACGGCTATGTAGCCCAGTATTGTCGCAATAATTATCGCCTTACTCATCTACACGGATAATATTTGCACCGATGGCATTCAATCGACCCTCAATGTCGCGGTAGCCACGGTCTATCTGCTCAATATTCTGAATAGTGCTAACGCCCTCTGCACTCATCGCCGCAATAAGCAGTGAGACTCCTGCGCGGATATCTGGAGAGGACATTCGTGCTGCGCGCAGCTGCACATTGTGGTCGTGGCCGATAACTACGGCGCGGTGAGGGTCACAAAGAACTATCTGCGCACCCATATCTATCAACTTATCGACAAAGAATAGTCGGCTCTCAAACATCTTCTGATGAATTAGCGTAGTACCCTTTGCCTGTGTAGCCACAACGAGGAATACAGACAGAAGGTCTGGCGTAAGGCCTGGCCATGGAGCGTCTGCAAACGACATAATAGAGCCGTCAATAAAGCTCTCTACGCAGTAGTGGTCCTGCTGTGGGATATATATATCGTCGCCACGACGCTCAAGAGCAATACCCAGACGCGCAAACTGCTGTGGGATAATACCCAGCTCGTCGTACGACACATTCTTAATAGTAATCTCAGAGCGGTTCATTGCCGCCATACCGATAAATGAGCCGACCTCAATCATATCTGGCAACATACGGTGTGTAGTTCCACCAAGAGCCTCAACGCCTTCAATCTCAAGCAGATTTGAGCCTATGCCCGAAATCTTTGCACCCATGCGGCAGAGCATCTTGCACAGCTGCTGGATATATGGCTCGCAGGCAGCGTTATAGATAGTTGTCTTGCCCTTGGCAAGCACCGCCGCCATGATAATGTTTGCCGTACCTGTCACAGAGGCCTCGTCAAGCAGCATATAGCAACCCTTCAACACCTTTGCCTTTACAGCAAAGAGGCTCTCGGCACTGTCGTAGTCAAACTCTGCACCAAGCTTCTGGAAGCCGAGGAAGTGGGTGTCAAGGCGACGGCGGCCAATCTTATCGCCACCAGGTTTTGGCATATATCCCACACCAAAGCGTCCGAGCATAGGGCCTAAAATCATCACCGAGCCACGCAGACGGGCGCAGCGACGCAGGTAGTCCTCGCTACGCAGATAGTCAAGGTCTATATTTGCCGCCTTAAAGGAGTAGCACTCCTCGCTTATGCGCTTAACCTCCACGCCCATAGCGGCGAGCAGGTCTATAAGTTGTACGATATCAAGAATCTGCGGGATATTATCTACAACAACCTCCTCACTTGTGAGCAGTGTTGCGCAGAGAATCTGCAACGCCTCATTTTTTGCTCCTTGTGGAGTAATCTCGCCCGATAGACGACGACCTCCCTCAACCTTAAATACTGCCATAACTTCTCATTTTTTTACAAAGATAACTTTTTGGTGCAAGAATTGCAATTTTTATTACCAACAAACTTCACAAAAAAAATAAGAGTTATGAGAATTTCTAAAATCAATGCCCGCGAGATACTCGATTCTCGTGCCAATCCGACCCTTGAAGTAGAGGTTTCAACCCTCTCTGGTATTACTGCCCGCGCAGCAGTGCCCAGTGGCGCATCGACGGGCGAGTATGAGGCTGTAGAGCTACGCGACAAGGACCGCAATCGCTATGGGGGTAAGGGCGTTCTGTCGGCAATAAAGAGCGTTGAGTGCCAAATAGCACCGCAAATTATGGGGATGAGCGTCTTTGACCAGCGAACTATAGACCGAATAATGATTGAGACAGATGGGACAGAGAATAAATCCAATTTAGGAGCAAATGCCATCCTCGGCACATCGCTCGCGGTGGCTAAACTGGCCGCCAAACTTCTGCGTATGCCGCTATATAGATATATCGGTGGCGTAGATGCGCATATACTGCCCATACCGATGTTCAACATTATCAATGGTGGTCGCCACTCAGATGCCCCAGTAGCATTTCAGGAGTTTATGATTCGCCCTATAGGTGCAACATCGTTTCGGGAGGCGCTGATGATGGGAGCAACTGTGTTTCAGTCACTTAAGGCAGAGCTACGACATCGCGGACTCTCTACAGCCGTAGGCGATGAGGGTGGCTTTGCGCCAGCCTTTGACTCTACGGAGGATATACTGCAGACGATGATTGTGGCGACAAAAAATGCGGGATATGCCCCAGGTGCTGACATTACCTTTGCTCTGGATTGCGCCGCCTCGGAGTTTTTTGATGGCGGGTATGACTACCGCCTCTTTGAGGGGCAGTCGGGCGTTAAACTCACAACAGCAGAGCAGGTAGATTATATCGCCTACCTTGTAGATAAGTACCCTATAGACTCCGTTGAAGACCCTCTGGATGAGAACGACTGGCAGGGGTGGCAGTGGCTTACAGAGAAGATTGGTAATCGTTGTCAGATTGTGGGCGACGACCTCTGCGTAACAAATCCAAAGCGCATCCGCCGAACTATTGCCAAGAGGGCAGCCAATGCAGTACTTATAAAGCCCAATCAGATAGGTACACTTACGGAGACTATTGCTGCCGTGCGTATAGCGCAAAATGCTGGTCTTAAGACAATTATCTCTCATCGCTCTGGCGAGACAGAGGATACTACTATTGCCGATATTGCCGTAGCCCTTGGCTCTGGGCAGATAAAGAGCGGCTCGCTCTCTCGCTCCGAGCGCACGGCAAAATACAACCACCTACTGCGCATAGAGCAGTGGTTAGGTAGCGATGCCGAGTTTGGGGTATAAAAAATTAGGATAGCACTCGCTATCCTAACTTTTTATATACCAACCTCTTAGCAAATCTCTGCTGCGCGGTTCAGGGCTGTATGGATGTTATCCTGCACATTCTCCTTGCCAACCTTATTCACAATGCCGGTACGCTCAAGTGAACGATACACACTCTCATTAACACCCGAAAGGACAACCTTGCGGCCACTCTCAAGCGTTGAGTCGATAAATATCTCAAGGTTGTGCAAGCCTGTAGCATCAATAAACGACACCTTACGCATACGGATAATTCTTACAGTCGCCTTTGAGCGTGTACGGGCCATCTCCTCAAACTTGTTGGCGATACCGAAGAAGAATGGGCCGTCAATCTCATACACCTCAGCAAATGGAGGAATAGTGAGCTTCTCATCCTCGCCCTCGCCGTCGTGGTGTACCTCAAGCTCCTTGTCAATAACAGAGATGCTTGTATTCTCCATAATACGGCGCATAAAGAGCACTACAGCCAGCACAAGACCCACCTCAATAGCGATTGTAAGGTCGAAAATCACTGTAAGCAGCAGCGTTGTAAAGAGAACTGCGATATCAGATCGCGACTGGCGGCACATAGAGCGGATAGTTCTCCAGCCACTCATATTATACGACACCATAATAAGCACACCTGCAAGGCATGGCATTGGGATTGCGCCTACAAGGCCACCAAGAAGTAGCAGCACGCAGAGCAGAACAACAGTGTGAATAACACCTGCGATAGGGGTACGACCACCGTTGTTGATATTTGCCATTGTGCGGGCGATAGCTCCCGTAGCAGGGATGCCGCCAAAGAATGGCACGACGATATTTGCAATACCCTGGCCGATAAGCTCTGTATTTGAGTTGTGACGGTCACCAATAACACCATCTGCAACCATAGCCGAGAGTAGCGACTCAATGGCTCCAAGCATAGCGATAGTAAAGGCTACTGGCAGCAGCGACTGCATAGTAGAGAAGATTGTCTCCCCCTCAGGCAGTGCTGGCAGTCTCCACTCTGGCAGACCCGAAGGTAGCTCATAGAGGTCTCCGATAGTGGCGATAGTAGTCACGCCTGCGTAGCTCTTGAGCAACCAGCAGATAACTGTGGCAACGACAATAGCCAGCAGTGAGCCAGGAATCTTCTTTGAGAACTTTGGCGTATATATTATTATAAGTATGCTCAACAGACCTGTAGCCGCGCTCCACCAGTTGATGTTGCCGATATTTTGGAAGTAGCACACCCACTTATCAATAAAGTTTGCCGGTACATTCTCAATGCCCATACCAAACAGATCGTTCATCTGTGTTGAGAAGATTGTAATGGCGATACCACCAGTAAAACCGACAATGATTGGATATGGCATAAACTTAATCACGCTACCTAAGCGGAACAGTCCCATAAGCACAAGTATCACACCCGCCATAATAGTCGCAATGGCGAGTCCGCCAACGCCAAACTGCTGGATAATGCCGTAGATAATTACGATAAATGCGCCTGTAGGGCCGCCAATCTGTACCTTTGAGCCGCCAAAGACAGAGATTAGAAAACCGGCAATAATGGCAGTGACAAGACCCTCTGTTGGACCTACGCCCGAAGCAATACCGAATGCGATTGCAAGAGGAATGGCAACAATGCCGACAATAATACCCGCCATAGCATCTTTAGAGAAGCTCTCAAGGTTATATCCCTTCAGCGTAGAGAGCAACTTGGGGCGGAAATCGATAGTAAAACGCTTGTTCTTCATAATCGTTTGAGTTTCTTAACCTAACCTAACAGGCGGCAAAGTTAGTCAAAGATTTACTTTCTACAAAAACAATGATACTTTTTTGACAGTAGAGAGCATTATGGGTGGGGGTTGTAGATAGTAAAAAAAGCAAGCTCCGAGAATTTCGGAGCTTGCTTACTATATGGAGTAGAATTACTCAAGAACTGGACCTGCAGCAACAAGAGCCTTACCAGCCTCGTTGGTTGTGTACTTGCCGAAGTTCTTGATGAAACGACCAGCAAGGTCTGCAGCCTTAGTCTCCCACTCCTTAACATCTGCGTAAGTGTCGCGTGGGTCAAGGATTGCAGGGTCTACGCCTGGAAGGGCTGTAGGAACCTCGAAGTTGAATACTGGGATAGTCTTAGTAGGAGCCTCAAGGATAGCACCGTCAAGAATAGCGTCGATAATACCACGAGTATCGCGGATAGAGATACGCTTACCAGTACCGTTCCAACCAGTGTTTACTAGGTATGCCTTTGCACCGCTCTTCTCCATACGCTTTACAAGCTCCTCAGCATACTTTGTTGGGTGAAGCTCAAGGAATGCCTGACCGAAGCAAGCAGAGAATGTTGGAGTTGGCTCAGTGATACCACGCTCTGTACCTGCAAGCTTTGCAGTAAAGCCAGAGAGGAAGTAGTACTTAGTCTGCTCTGGAGTAAGGATAGATACTGGAGGAAGAACACCGAATGCGTCTGCAGAGAGGAAGATTACATTCTTAGCTGCTGGAGCTGCGCTCTTAGGACGAACGATGTTGTTGATGTGGTCGATAGGATAAGATACACGAGTGTTCTCAGTAACGCTCTTATCATCAAAGTCGATTACACCATTTGCATCTACAGTAACATTCTCAAGAAGAGCGTTACGACGGATAGCGTTGTAGATATCTGGCTCAGACTCCTTGTCAAGCTTGATAACCTTTGCATAGCAACCACCCTCAAAGTTGAAGATACCGTTGTCATCCCAACCGTGCTCGTCGTCACCGATAAGCTGACGCTTTGGATCGGTAGAAAGGGTAGTCTTACCAGTACCAGAGAGACCGAAGAAGATAGCAGTCTCGCCCTTCTCGTTAGTGTTTGCAGAGCAGTGCATAGATGCTACGCCCTTGAGTGGAAGGTAGTAGTTCATCATAGAGAACATACCCTTCTTCATCTCACCACCATACCAAGTGTTGATAATTACCTGCTCACGAGATGTGATGTTGAACACAACAGCAGTCTCAGAGTTAAGACCAAGCTCCTGATAGTTCTCAACCTTAGCCTTAGAAGCGTTGTAAACTACGAAGTCTGGCTCAAATGTCTCAAGCTCAGCCTCTGTAGGGCGGATAAACATATTCTTTACGAAGTGAGCCTGCCAAGCAACCTCCATGATGAAACGCACTGCCATACGAGTATCCTCGTTTGCACCGCAGTAGCCATCAACAACGAAAAGACGCTTGCCAGAGAGCTCGCGCTGTGCGATAGCCTTAAGAGCAGCCCAAGACTCCTCAGAGCAAGGCTTGTTGTCGTTCTTGTACTCCTCTGAAGTCCACCATACAGTGTCCTTTGAGTTCTCGTCCATAACGATGAACTTGTCCTTAGGAGAACGGCCGGTGTAAACACCTGTCATTACATTCACTGCGCCAAGCTCAGTCTCCTGACCACGGTCAAAACCAGTAAGTGACTCCTTAGTCTCCTCCTCAAAGAGAACCTCGTAAGACGGATTGTAAACAACCTCGGTAGTCTCGGTAATACCGTACTTCAATAAATCTTCTTTCTTAAAAGCCATAATTGTTTAATATTTAGTGATTTAACCTCTTTATTTTCCCATTTAGAGACCTACCCTTCTCCACACTCACCCTCTCTAATCCATACTCCACACGGGGTGGGCTCGCGTAGGACCCTACTTTCTCGGTGCAAAGATATTGCTATTTTTTGGATTTGTGAAAAAAATAACAGAGAAAAATTTATATTTTTTATCTATAGAACTATAAAAAAGGATTATAGAGCAGAAATAGGTGACAATTATACACATTTTTTGACCGGTCATAGCGCATTTTGCACTATTCACAACAAAAATGCAAAAGCACATTTGTAGACCAATTAAAAATGGTTACTTTTGTACTATGGGAGCTATCTATTTTCATATCCCCTTCTGCAAGCGACTTTGTGGCTACTGCGACTTTGTGCGTAGCGTGAAGAGCCGCTTTATGCCTCAGACTGTTGAGGCTATGCACCGCGAGTTGGAGCAGCAGGCTGGATTTTTGAAGGATAGAAAAATCCGCACTATATACTTTGGCGGGGGCACACCTTCACTGCTGCATCCCTCTGAGATTGAGCGATTTATTGAGCACGCAAGAGCCCTTTTTGATTGTTCTGAAACAGAGGAGATTACTCTTGAAGCAAACCCCGATGATATTACAGAGAGCTACGCCGAGGCTCTTGCCCAAACATCGGTTAATAGGGTCTCTATGGGTGTTCAGTCCTTTGACGACAACTGCTTGCAGTTTATGGGTCGTAGACACTCGGCAGAGGGTGCAAAAATGGCTATTGAGAGGCTGCGCAGGGCGGGGATTGAGAATATATCTATTGATATAATCTTTGGTGTTGATGGCTTTGGCGGAGTGAGTTTGGAGCGTACATTGCAGCAAGCTGTAGAGACTGGCGCAGAGCATATATCGGCATACCACCTTACTATAGAGCCTCAAACACGCTTTGGCAGACTGCTTGCACGGGGCGAGATAAGTCAGGTGTCTGAAAGTACGAGCGAGCAGGAGTTTTTGGCTGTGCATCAAGCACTTACAGAGGCGGGATATGAGCATTATGAGGTGAGCAACTTTGCAAAAAAGGGCTATCGCTCGCGCCATAACTCGTCGTACTGGACAGGAGCGGAGTATTTGGGCATTGGTCCTGGCGCGCACTCGTTTAATGGAGATACCCGCCGTTGGTGCGAGCAGGATGTGGAGCAGTATGTTGAGAGCGTAGAGTATGGCAGTGAGACTATTACTGATACGGATGCTCTGAATGAGTACATTATGGTTAGTCTGCGCAGGGTGGAAGGCATTGACCTACAGTATATTGCAGAGCGTTGGGGAGCCGAAGAGGCGAAAAGAGTTGCTGATAGCACTGTGAAATTTATAGAGTGCGGATGGCTTGTAAAAAATGGAGATAGAATAGCAATTCCTGCCGAGAAATTCCTAATCTCTGACAGCGTTATTGGCGAATTATTTGAGTGATGTATATTATAATATAGGTAAATTTATTAAAAAAATTTAATAAAACTTTCAAAATTAAATGTAAAGTACTATCTTTGCGCCGGAAAATTTTGAGAAAAGAACAAAATATCAGATAATTATGAGTGAAAAGAAGTTTACTCCTGACACCCTTTTTGAGGTGAGCTGGGAGGTGTGCAACAAGGTTGGCGGCATACATACAGTGCTGGCAACAAAGGCACTTACTGTAACAAATCAGTTGGGCGATAAGTATATCGTCATCGGTCCTGATTTTTCGCAGGACAATGGTAATAGCGAGTTTGAGGAGGATGCAACACTGCTCCGCGCATGGCGTCAGCAGCTCTACAACGAGGGCATCCGTGTTCGTATCGGACGCTGGAATGTTGTTGGCAAGCCACTTGCAATCCTTATTGATTTTACAACACACTTTGCACAGAAGGATGATATCCTGAAGGCGCTTTGGGATAACTATCATGTAGACTCACTCTCTGGTCAGTGGGACTATGTAGAGCCTGTACTTTTTGGACATATCGCAGGTCAGGTTATCGCATCTTATGTTGAGAATATCGCAGCGGGAACAGACAAGGTTGTGGCTCACTTCCACGAGTGGATGAGCTGCTCTGGTGGTCTGTATCTTCGTCAGCACTCTCCATATGTTGCTACAGTGATGACTACCCACGCAACAGTTATGGGTCGTTGCATTGCTGGCAACCGTCTGCCACTCTATGGTAGCCTTGCAAAGTTTAATGCTGACGACCTTGCTCGCCAGTTCAATGTAACTGCAAAGCACTCTATTGAGAAGATGGGTGCGCAGTTCCACGATGCCTTCCTTACAGTGAGCGAGATTACTGCTCGCGAGTGTAAGTATCTGCTCGGCAAGGAGGTTGATGTTGTCACTCCAAATGGTTTTGAGAACGACTTTGTTTGGACCGGCGCAGAGTACGACACAAAGCGTGCAGAGGCTCGTAAGGCTATGATTACCGTTGCTGAGGCTTGCCTTGGTTGCAAGTTTGAGACTGAGCCACTGATTATCGGTACTTCTGGTCGCTATGAGTTCCACAACAAGGGTCTGGATGTATTCTTTGAGTCACTCAAGCGTCTGGCACAGTCAAATGTAGAGCGTCAGATTCTTGCTTATGTAACTGTTCCAGCAGCTAACCACGGTGCAAGAACAGACCTTCAGGCTCACCTTAAGGATAGCAGCAAGGCTATTGATGCTACTCAGTATCGCCACTCTACTCACTACCTTGAGAACCAGGCTTGGGATCAGGTGGCAAATGCTATCTCTGAGTACGGTCTTGACGCAGCAGACTCAAATGTAAAGGTTATCTTCGTACCTACATACCTCAACCAGAATGATGGTATCTTCAACAAGAACTACTACGAGCTTCTTGTTGGTATGGACCTTACAGTCTTTGCTTCATACTATGAGCCATGGGGCTATACTCCACTGGAGTCTATCGCCTTCTCAGTGCCTACAATCACAACAACCCTTGCAGGTTTCGGTGTTTGGGCAGCTGGTCTTGAGAACCACGAGGGTATTACAGTTATTGAGCGTAACGATACAAACAGCTCACAGGCAGCAGCAGAGATTGCGCTTACAATTCAGCAGTTCGCTTCTCGTCTTGAGGAGGAGGTTGCCGAGATTCGCGCATCAGTATACGAGGTTTCAAAGCTCGCCCTTTGGGATAACCTCTACAAGCACTATGCAAAGGCATATCAGGCAGCTATTGAGAGCTGTGTAGCTCGTACAAACCGCGCCGTGCTTGGTGACGGTGGCTCACGCACAGAGCAGATTAACTTCGTGCGTCAGCAGCTCTTTGCAGAGCGTCCATCTTGGCAGCGTGTGATGGTTGAGAAGTCTCTTCCAGAGGTACTTCGTCCACTTGAGGAGCTCTCACGCAACCTCTGGTGGAGCTGGACTCTGGGCGCACGCGACCTGTTTGAGTATATCGACAAGGATTTATGGGTAGAGGTAAACCGCAATCCTATTGCACTGCTCGACAAGCTCTCTATTGAGCGTCTTGCGGAGCTTGAGGCTGACAAGGAGTTCCTTGCAAAGCTTTCTGAGGTATACTCTCAGTTCCAGGAGTATATGAACGAGGCTCCAAAGGCCGAGACTCCTAAGATTGCATACTTCTCTATGGAGTATGGTCTGCACCACACACTGAAAATTTACTCAGGCGGTCTTGGCATCCTTGCAGGAGACTACCTCAAGGAGGCTTCAGACAAGAATGTGCCAATGGTTGCCGTTGGTCTTCTCTACCGCTATGGATATTTCACACAGCGTCTTTCAGCACAGGGTGCGCAGGAGGCTGTATACGAGCCACAGAACTTCTTTAAGCTCCCTATCTCGCCAGTTCGTGACGAGTCTGGCAGCTGGGTTACTGTTCAGGTGGCATTCCCAGGCCGTACACTCTACGCTCGCGTTTGGCGTTGCATGGTAGGTCGTACTGCACTCTACCTGCTTGATACCGACTACGAGGCTAACCTTGAGGAGGATCGTCAGGTAACACACTACCTCTATGGTGGCGACTGGGAGAACCGTCTCAAGCAGGAGCTCCTGCTTGGCGTAGGTGGTATCCGCGCCCTCAATAAGATGGGTATCAAGCAGGATGTTTACCACTGCAACGAGGGTCACGCAGCATTTATCGGTCTTGAGCGTATTCGTAACCTCATCGGCCGTCAGAAGCTCTCATTCTCTGAGGCTTTAGAGGTTGTTCGTAGCTCTTCGCTCTTTACAACCCACACGCCAGTGCCTGCGGGTCACGATGCATTCCCAGAGTCTATGATTCGTCAGTATATGTCACACTATCCAGATGTGCTCGGCATTACTTGGGATCAGTTTATCAACCTGGGTAAGGTTAATCCAAACGATGTAAACGAGAAGTTCTCTATGTCAGTACTTGCTTGTAACCTTTCACAGGAGGTTAATGGCGTGTCTTGGCTGCACGGAGAGGTTTCAAAGGATATTCTGGGCAATATGTGGCCAGGCTACTTCAAGAATGAGCTTCACATTGGCTATGTAACAAATGGTGTTCACTTCCCAACTTGGACAGCGTCAAATATGCGCCGTCTCTATGCGAAGTACTTCCCAGAGGGCTTTGAGGGTCACCAGTACGACATCCCAGCATGGCAGAAGGTTAAGACAATCTCTGACGAGGAGCTGTGGAGCGAGCGTATGTTCCTCAAGAACCGCCTCATTAAGACTATCAAGCGTCGCTATACAGACCCTACACAGGTGCGTTTTGACTCTCCACGCCAGCTTGTACAGGTATCTGAGGCTATCAAGCCAGAGGTGCTTACTATCGGTTTTGCTCGCCGCTTTGCAACATATAAGCGCGCTCACCTGCTCTTTACAAACCTTGAGCGTCTCTCAAAGATTGTGAACAACCCAGAGCACCCAGTACAGTTTATCTTTGCTGGTAAGGCGCATCCAAATGATAAGCCGGGTCAGGACCTTATCAAGCGCATTGTTGAGGTGTCACTGATGCCAGAGTTCGTAGGCAAGATAATCTTCCTGCAGAACTATGATATGGAGCTTGCTCGCCGTATGGTTCAGGGCGTGGATGTATGGCTCAATACACCAACTCGTCCACTTGAGGCTTCAGGTACATCGGGCGAGAAGTGTGTTATGAACGGTGTTATGCAGTTCTCTGTCCTTGATGGATGGTGGGTAGAGGGCTACAAGGAGGGTGCTGGTTGGATGCTTCCTATGGAGCGTACATTTACCGACCAGGGTTACCAGAACGACCTTGATGCCGAGATGATTTACACAACTATCGAGGAGCAGATTGTCCCTATGTACTATGCTCGCGATGAGAAGGGTATCCCTACAGAGTGGTGTAAGGCTATCAAGAGCTGCGTGGCAGATATCGCCTCTAACTTTACAACAAACCGTATGCTTACCGACTACGAGGAGCGTTTCTACAACTCTCTTGCAGAGCGTAAGAATGCGATGGTAGAGAATAACTACATCCTTGCCCGTGAGATTGCTGCTTGGAAGCGTAAGGTTTCAGCCGCTTGGGACAATGTTAAGGTGCTTGATGTAGAGCGTGTTCGCGTAGATAAGGAGGCTCTTTATGTTGGAGAGAAGTACCGCTTTGAGGTATCACTCGACATTGCCAACCTCAATCCTGAGGATATCGGCGTAGAGCTTGTTGTGGCAAAGCAGATGGTTGCAAATCAGGCTGCTAATGTAGACTACTCACTGCCATTTGTACAGACAAAGGTTGAGGGTAACAAGGTTGTCTATACCCTTGAGTACACTCCACGCAGAACAGGTATCTTTGATATCGCAATCCGTATCTTCCCACAGAACGAGAAGCTTGCTCACCGCATGGACTTCGCTCTGGTAAAATGGTGCTAAGGGCATTGATTGGCGCTTGTTAACAACTAACAAGCACCAATCAATACCTATTAATAGTGCGAATAGGAAACTTGGGTATTCCAATTAACCTAAATTATAGCACAAAAAGGTGGTTTGGGTGTGAATTTAACGCCCAAACCGCTTTCTTTGATAAAAAATCAATAAAAAGGTTGGTGTTTTAGTAAAAAATTACTACCTTTACACTACATCTTGTAAAATCTTACAAAATAATACTATGCCGGGATTAACATTTGACAAACGGGAACTTGGAAACTTGGAGTATTCGCTACAGCGCGAAATGCTTGCTACAGACCGTCGTGGTGGATATATGAGCACCACTATCGTAGGTTGCAATACTCGCAAGTATCACGGACTGATTGTTGCCCCTATCGACACAACGGACCAGACCTATGTTCTGCTCTCGTCGCTTGATGAGACCATTGTGCAGCACGACCAGTCTTTCAATTTGGCCCTGCATCGCTTCCGCGGTGTCTATGAGCCAAGAGGTCACAAGTACATCACAGACTTTGAGTACACCCCTTGCCCAACAATTACCTATCGTGTGGGTGGTGTGATTTTGAAGAAGGAGCTGCTCTGGATTCACAAGCGTACTCATCTGATGATTCGCTACACCCTTGTTGACGCACACTCTAAAACTACTCTGCGTCTGCGTCCATTCCTCGCCTTTAGAAACAAGCACTCGCTCTCTAAGGCAAATATGGATGCTAATGTCCGCTCTTATCCTGTAACAAATGGTGTTAAGAACCGCCTCTATGACGGCTTCCCTTGGCTCCATATGCAGCTGAGCAAGGATAGCGCGAAGTTTATCGCTGCACCAGATTGGTACTACGACTTTGAGTACCAGAAGGAGATTGAGCGTGGCTATGAGGGTTATGAGGATCTGCTTACTACTGGCTACTTCGAGATGGAGATTGAGAAGGGCGAGAGCATCATCTTCTCAGCCTCTGTAGACGAGATGGCATCTTCAGAGGATATTGTTGAGTACTTCAACACCTCTATTGCTCGTCGTACACATAAGATTGACTTTAGAAGCTGTCTGCACCACTCTGCACGCCAGTTCATCATCCGTCGTCCAGGCGATAGAACAGAGGTTATTGCCGGCTATCCTTGGTATGGCGTTGATGGTCGTTCAACATTCATCTCTCTTCCTGGTCTTACCCTTGAGCAGGGCTATAAGGAGGATTGTGTGGCTGTCCTTGACACAATGGTTGCCGATATGCACAATGGCGACTTTGCAGGCTCTGCCTCTGCCGAGGTTGCTGCTGACGCGCCACTGTGGTTCTTCTGGACACTCCAGCAGCTTGAGTCTCACATCGGCGCAAAGAGCATTTGGGAGAGGTATGGCGAGGCTATGAAGAGTATCCTCAGTGCATACCGCAAGGGCTTCTTCGGTGGTTGCGTAGCACTGCACAGCAATGGCCTTATCTGGGCTGCGCGTGAAGGCTATGCTCTTACTTGGATGAACTCTGTAATGGGCGGTGTGCCACAGACCCCTCGTGCGGGATATACAGTAGAGATTAACGCCCTTTGGTATAACGCCGTATGCTATGCCCTTGAACTTGCTAAGAAGTGTGGCGATAAGGAGTTTGTTGCTGAGTGGAAGAGCCTTCCAAAGCAGACTAAGCAGGCATTTATCGAGTGCTTCTACCTTAATGAGGAGGGTTATCTTGCCGACTATGTAGACCTTCGTGGCGCAGATAAGGCTATTCGTTGCAACCAGATTATCGCTTGTGGTCTTCCATATACAATGGTAGAGCAGGAGCAGGTCGTAAGCATCCTTCTTGCTGTTCGTCAGCACCTGCTCACTCCGCTGGGTCTTCGTTCACTCTCTCCAGAGGACCCTCGCTTTGAGAGCACATACAAGGAGAACCCTATAGAGCAGGAGGCAGCAAGCAAGAATGGCGCAGTATGGGTATGGCCTCTGATGTTCTACTTTGAGTGTGCATTTGCACTTCAGGGAGATAAGTTCCTTGCAAAGGCAAAGGAGATGTACGAGGCTTATGACGACAATATCCAGACCTACTGCATCGGCTCTGTTGCAGAGTACTATGACGCTAACCCTCCATTTGCACCTCGTGGCGCATTCTCAATGGCTTGGAGCGTGGGTGCACTGCTCTACATCCGCCAACTTATTGAGAAGCAGGAGGCTAAGGCCGCTCGCGCAGCAAAGCGTAGTACAAAAAATAGTGTAAAAACAAGTAAAAAATAGGTACAATGAGAGTTTTAATGTTTGGATGGGAGTTTCCACCCCATATTGCCGGAGGTCTGGGAACTGCTTGCTACGGAATGACGCGTGGTCTTGCGCGTAACGGCGTAGATGTAACTTTCGTTATGCCGCACGCCAGTGGCGATGAGGATCAGCGATTTGTAGATATCGTCAACGCCAGCGATGTGGAGACCGTATTTGGCAATGTAGACTCCGACAGTAAGGATATTATTGAGAAGATGTCGTTTATCCACATCGACTCAAACCTTGTCCCATACCTCTCTCCAGAGGACTATGAGACATACCACGACGAGTTCGTGAAGACTGGCGAGAAGCGTTGGGAGACCCGCGATGTATGGAGCCAGAGATATACATTCTCTGGTAAGTATGGCGCCAACCTACTTGAGGAGATTGCTCGCTACGCAATCGTTGCAGCGCAGGTGGCAAAGGACCACGCAGGCGAGTTTGATGTTATCCACGCGCACGACTGGCTGACTTACTTCGCCGGTATCGCTGCAAAGCGCGTATCTGGCAAGCCGTTAGTTGTTCATATGCACGCAACAGAGTTTGACCGCTCAGGTGAGAATATCAACACCCAGACCTACGCTATCGAGCGCGCAGGTATGCACGCTGCAGACCGCGTAATTGCTGTGTCAAACCTTACAAGAAATATTATTATCAACCGCTATGGTGTACCTGCTGAGAGAGTTGTTGCAGTACACAACGCTGTTCGCTTTACCGACAAGGGCGAGGCTTGGCCAGAGCGCGGTGTGAAGGATAAGGTAGTAACCTTCCTCGGCCGAATTACCTTCCAGAAGGGTCCAGACTACTTTGTTGAGGCAGCTGCGAAGGTGCTCAAGCGTTGTCCAAATGTCCGCTTTGTTATGGCTGGCTCGGGCGATATGATGAACCATGTCATCCGCCGTGTTGCCCGTCTGGGTATTGCAGACCGCTTCCACTTCACAGGCTTCCTCCGTGGTGCCGATGTGGATAAGATGTTCCAGCTCTCTGATGTCTTTGTTATGCCGTCAGTATCTGAGCCATTTGGTATCGCTCCGCTTGAGGCTATGCGTTCAAATGTGCCGGTGATTATCTCAAAGC
>SUZS01000029.1 GCA_015059785.1 Rikenellaceae bacterium | reverse complement strand
GATTTTTACCTATTCCATACTTCAAGTGAATGTAACGAACAGAATAACCTTCTTCGAGCATCCTCATATATTTGAGCAATGCTCCGTAATCGTGTTTTTTGCGCATAAAGAAACCCCAAAAGTTTTTGTCCAAACTTTTGGGGTCACTTCAAAACTGGAGAGCATTTTTTATTTTTTTGGCAAAAAAGTTGTTTATAAATTGAAAATATATTAACTTTGGTAGAAATATTGACATATAATTATAAAATTATTTAATATTTACCTAAAAACTCTATTTATGAACCGTATTTTAATGGGTGCATACACAGCACCGCAAGTAAGAGAGTTGGATGTTCGCGTAGAGGCGGGCTTCGCAACAAGTGTAACAATTGATGGCGTCACCCCTGAGGATGGCGTATGGGATGAGTAGTAACCAATAACAGGCTAAAACTATGAAGAAGATTTATGCTATTTTCGGTCTGGCATTGGCTATGCTGACCGCTGGTTGTGCAAAAGACGCAACCGAGGACGCTATTGTTGGCGGTAAGGTGGTTCTGGGTGTAGGTATTGAGAATACTCGTACCTCTCTTGGCGCACTTAATGGAAACAAGCACGATGTACTCTGGAGCGAGGGTGACAAGATTGCTGTTAACGGTGTTGCATCGTCAGCAGTTGCTGCCAAGTACGCTGGTACATCTTATGCACAGTTTGAGGTTGCAGGCGTAACTGCTCCTTACTCTGTTCTCTACCCTGCCGAGATTCTTGGCGCAGATGGTAACATCTATGTTGAGACCGAGCAGGCTTATACTGCTGGCACTTTTGCTACAGGCTCTGCTGTACTGGTAGGCTACACAGAGGGTACTGCTGCTTCACTTCACAACCTTTACAGCTTTGTGAAGATTGTTGTTAAGAAGGGTGGCGACGAGACTCTTCGCTCTGTAGTTCTTACAGCACTGGGTGGCGAGGCTATCTCTGGTACTTTTGCTGTGGACTACAAGGCTGCAACTATCTCTCCTCTTGCTGGTAAGGATGTTATCCGCGTATCTTCTGCAGATGGTATCCCTTATGTGGGCGACAAGGCTGAGGTTGTTATCGCAGTTCCTGCTGGTAAGTATGCAAAGGGCTTCGGCGTGAAGATTGTTGACGCAAGTGGTAAGGCTATGGTAAAGAGTGCATTTACTGCTACAGGTATTGATGTTCCTGCAGGCGTGCTTCTCAATATGCCAGAGCTTACATACGCAGGCGTTGAGCAGACTACAATCTCTGTAACCAACGCTACTGAGCTTCAGGCCGCTCTTGCACAGTTCCAGAAAGAGGTTATCCCAGAGACTCTTCCACACATCGTCCTGGATGCAGATATCGACCTTGCAGGCGTTGAGCTTGTCTCTGCAGAAGACTTCTATGGTGTATTTGATGGTCAGGGCTACTCAATTAAGAACTGGAACACTAACAGAGGTCTGTTTATTCTTAATCACGGTACTGTTAAGAATATCGTTATCGACTCAACTTGTACCCTTACAGCCGCTTACAACACAGAAGGAGACAAGAATGTAGGTTTTGTTGTAGAGGATAACGAGGAGCCAGGATGGGTTATCGGTTGCGTGAACAACGGTAAGGTTGTGGCTACAGATATCAGCTGCGCAGGTCACCGCATCGGTGGTGTGGTTGGCACATCTTATGGCTCAGTTCGCGACTGTGTCAACAATGGCGATATCGACATTACTTCTGCTACAATAAACAACAACCATAACATTGGTGGTGTTGTAGGTTACTGCAACCCTAACGCAGGAAGTAAGGAGGCTCTTGGTACAGCGTTCCTTGCAAACTGTATCAACAACGGTAATGTAACTGTTGTATTCCCTTGCCTGCCAAAGAAGGCGATGATTGGTGGTGTGCTTGGTGGTACACAGAACGCAGCTTCTACAACTGCTGCTCACCTCGGTACTATTAAGAACTGTATCAACAATGGTAATGTTAAGTATCGTTTTGAGGTTCTCAACTCTGGTACTTACGGAAATGTCGGCGGTGTAGTAGGTTACGCACAGGTAGACCTTATTGAGTGTAACAACTACGGTCGCGTAGAGTACTCTACACCTACAGATCCTGCAAATGCTGGTACACGCGCTGCTGCAGGTGGTGTAGCAGGATGTAACCTCTTCAGCGTTCAGAACTGTAACAACTATGGCGAGTTGTTCGGTGAGGGCGTTTGGGCTGCAGGTACAAACGACGCCGCAGCTGCTGGCTCACAGGCTGGTTCATCATTCGGAGGTGTTGTTGGTTGCGTAGGTATTTACAACAAGCTTTCAGCCGACTACCCTACTGTTGGCTGTAACAACTATGGTAAGGTAAACCTTAATATCGCTTGTAAGACTGGTGGTGGTACTGCTGGTTACTTTGCAGGTGTTGTAGGTTTCACTACAAACAATGTTAGCGACTGCCACAACCACGGTGAGGTAAATATTGACGCATACCTTGCTAACGCTTATCTGGCAGGTGTTGTTGGTTACGCTCAATATGGAGATGCTGACAATCTGTCAAATAACGGTCCTGTAAACCTTGTAGGTAAGGGTATGACATCCACTGGTAAGACCTTCTACCTTGCAGGTATTATTGGTCGTGCAGTAAATGTCACAAACTGCGTAAACAATGGCGCTACTACACATACTGTTAACCCTTGCGACATCGCAATCTCTACGATCTACTCTGGTGCTGTAGCAGGTTATGCAGATGTTAAGGTTGAGAACTGTACTCTCAACGCTCCTTATAGCCTTACAACAGCAGATAACAAGGCATCACTCCGTTGCGCTGGTATCGCAGGTCAGGTTAAGACCGGTACTGCACCAATGTATACTGCAGTAAACTGCAACACTACCGAGAAGGCATCTATCACCCTGTCAACAAAGAACACAAAGGCTAACTATATCGGTGGTATCCTTGGTAGCTGCAACAACGGTCTTCAGGGCTGTACAAACAAGGCAAAAATTACTGTAAATACTCTTGAGCCTAACACAGGTACTGCAATCTACTACATCGCTGGTATCTCTGGTAACCAGAAGGAGACTCTGCTTGACTGCCACAACTTTGGTGATATTACTGTCGACCACGGTAACTCTACTTGTCCACTCTATGCCGGCACTCTGGTAGGTAAGAACCACACTTCAGCTTGTATTGTTAAGGATTGTACAAACTCTGGTAACCTTACAATTATCAACACAGCAAGCACAGACCAGAAGATTGGTGTGTTTGGTGGTGACAACCCAGTAGCTGAGGATAGCACTACAGTAACTTATGAGAACTGCGTAAACACTGGCGTTGTTACTGTAAACGGTCAGCCTCTTGGTGGCGGTGCTGCTGAGGCACTTTCAGTAGATGGCAAGCGTTGGGCACTTCCAGCATCATTTAGCGAGGTTGTAGTAGGCGTGCCTACAGCAGTTTGCTTCGTTGATATGGGCGTAACACTCCCTGGTAAGCTTATCGTTGCCCTTGATGGCGAGAGCGCATATGGCGCAGATGCTGCAGGTATTGCAATGATGATGCAAGGTATGATGTTTGACTATACCGTAGAGACTACCGACGCATCTTCAGGCAAGGTCGTTATTAAGCAGGTAGACCACTTCGGTGATGCTCAAAATGTAGAACTTCCTTACTCTAACCTTACTGCTGAGAGCGTAACTGTAGACTTTACAAATATGCTCGGTAATATGGGTATCACCGTTTGCGAGTGTACACTATTTACCAAGGAGGTTACTGTTCAGTAATCTGATAACAGATACAATAACAAATCCCAGCGAACAACACGCTGGGATTTTTTTGCTACGCAGAGTAGAGAGTTTAGGGAATTTAAGGAGATTAAGGAAGTAGGCGACAATCTGTCTTAAACTCATTAAACTCTCTAAACTCCTTAATTTCACTACTTTTAGTTCTATTAGAGCACCACCTCCGAATAAGTCCTATTTTGTCGTCAGAGTGTGACACCTCCTCAGATTAAGTTATATTTTATCGTCAGAACGCGGTAGATACAACGCTCGGCATAAAAACAACGATGGGCTGTACTAAGTCGTACTGCCCATTGTTGCTTTTTATGTTAGCGGAAGTAGGTATCCGCGTTATCACGATAAAATAACTTAATCTTCGTCGGTGTCAGTATAAGCCTTCAACAACTTATCCTGTACATCGGCAGGAACCTGCTCGTAGCACTCGAAGCGCATGGTGTAAGTAGCTGCGCCAGAGGTGAGTGAAGAGAGGGTTGTAGAGTAGCGATAGAGCTCTGCCAGAGGCACGCGAGCCTGGAGGCGGTCGAAGCCCTTATCGTGATCCATACCCATAATCATTGCGCGGCGGTTCTGAAGGTCGCTCATCACTGAACCCATATACTCTGATGGAGTGAGAACCTCTACGCTATAGATAGGCTCCATAATCTTTGGGCCTGCGTTACGGAATGCCTCCTTGAAGGCGTTACGAGCAGCAAGCTTAAATGAGAGCTCATTTGAATCTACTGGGTGCATCTTACCATCGTAAACAATTACGCGGATGTCACGAGCATAAGAACCTGTGAGAGGACCCTCGTCCATCTTCTCCATAACACCCTTGAGGATAGCTGGCATAAAGCGTGCGTCGATAGCACCACCAACGATAGAGTTGTAGTACTGCAGCTTACCGCCCCAAGGAAGGTCATACTCCTCCTTACCCTTGATGTTCACAGTAACCTCCTTACCACCTGACTTATACTTTGAAGGCTCGCCGATACCCTCATAGTAAGGCTCAATAACGATATGTACCTCGCCAAACTGACCTGCTCCACCAGACTGTTTCTTGTGGCGATAGTCTGCCATAGCGACCTTAGTAATAGTCTCACGGTAAGGAATCTTTGGAGCGAAGAACTCCATCTCCACCTTACTATCTGCAAGGATGCGAGCGCGGAGGATATTAAGATGGTGCTCACCCTGACCCTGGATAATAGTCTGCTTAAGCTCCTTAGAGTACTCAACAAGGATTGTTGGGTCCTCAAAGCGAGCGTCAAGAAGCAACTTACCGAGCTTCTCCTCGTTAGCCTGCTCCTTAGCCTTAACAGCGGCGCGGTAGCGTGGCTCTGGGAATACGATAGGCTCAACCTCAACAACTGCGTTTGGAGCTGCGAGGGTGTCGTTTGTACGAGTAGCCTTAAGCTTTACAGTACAGCCGATATCGCCAGCCTCAAGCTGAGTAACCTTAATACGGTTCTTACCAGCAACAGCGAAGAGCTGAGAGAGCTTCTCCTTATTGCCAGTACGAGCATTTACAAGCTCCATACCCTCGGTAACAGTACCACGAACTACTCGGAAGTAGTTAATCTCACCAATGTGGTGCTCCATCTGGCTCTTGAATACGAAGAGTGCTACAGGAGCGGTCTCATCTGCCGGCATAGCCTCGCCCTCAACAGTAAGGAAGTCTGGAGCCTTAGTTGGGCCTGGTGCTACATTGATGATAAACTCCATAAGACGCTTTGTACCAATATCGCGCTTACCACTGGTAACGAAGATAGGCATAACCTTGCGGTTAGCAACACCGAGCTTCAGACCAGAGCGGATATCGTCCTGAGTAAGAGAACCCTTGTCAAAGTAGAGCTCCATAAGAGCGTCGTCATACTCTGCAGCGGTCTCAACAAGCTCCTGGTTGTAAGCCTTTGCACGCTCAAGCTCATCCTCTGGAATGTCAAGCTCCTCGCGAGTACCGTTCTCGTCAGTAAAGCGGTACATCTTCATCATCAACACATCAATGAATGAGTCGAAGCCAACGCCCTGGTTTACAGGATACTGAACGACAACAGGCTTTACGATAGAGTCAGCCTTGATGCTCTCCAGAGCAGCCTCGTAGTTAGCCTTCTCTGCGTCAAGCTGGTTGATTACACCGATAAGAGGCTTATTGAGGATGCGAGCATAACGACCCTGAATCTCGTTACCAACCTCCCAGCCAGTCTGCGCATTTACGAGCATAACGCCCACATCACCTACCTTGAAGGCTGAGAAGAGGTTACCACAGAAGTCATCAGAGCCTGGGCAGTCAATAATGTTGAGCTTGCGGCCCATAAACTCTGTGAAGAGTGTTGTTGCATATATTGAGCGCTTGTACTCGTGCTCAATGTCAGTGTTATCTGACAGTGTGTTGTTGTTTTCAATACTACCCCTACGGTCAATAACCTTACCCTCGTAAGCCATTGCCTCAGCAAGAGTAGTCTTACCCGAGCCTGGGGCACCCACAAGAACGATGTTCTTAATCTCTTTTGGTGAATAGTTTTTCATATTTTTGTAGTTTTAAGGATTACAATTTTGGACAAAAGTCCCTTTTCAGTCTATAAAATTAAAGACTTTTTTTTGAACTGCCAAGAGTTTTACCAAAAATCTGCAATTATTTAACATCTTTTCGGATTTTTATATCATCTACGCTGTATTTAGGGTTGAAGCGACAGATATCTACAGCGGTAGAGATACCATCAATCTTGCCGTGACGAGTATACTGCCAAATGGTATACATCCCCTTTCCATCTATCACTGGGCGCTTGCCACCATAACGCCCCAAGTAGAGATGATAGCGGTTGTACTTTGGCGCAAGATACCTATTATAAAATACCTGAGAGCTGTATATCATCGGCGTGCAGCCATACTCACTCTTGAAAAGGGTAATAATCTCACCCAGACGCTTCTGTATCGCCGCCTTAGAGTATCCGTCCGACACCTCAATGTCTATCATCGGCACTAAGTCCATAGTTTTTCCCGCCATCGTGCGCTTGAAATGCTCAAACTGCGCCGACGCTGTACTTGTCATACGGAAAAAGTGGTATACACCCACAGGCAACCCCACACGCTTCGCCCCCGCAAAGTTGCGCTCAAAATATGGGTCTGTGTATGTTGCCCCCTCCGTAGCCTTTATGTAGACAAACTTTATGCCCGCATCCTTGACCTTGCTCCACTCAATCTTCTTCTGATAGCGCGACACATCAATGCCACGCCCCTGCCCCAACGCCACCGCCGAGACCAAAACCGCCAATATCGCTAAAATTGCCTTTCTTATATCCATAGCACAAAGATAGGAATTTTTTGGATATTAGCTGACGGCTTGCTTACGCAGTACAGAGAATTTAAGGAGATTAGGGAATTTAGGGAATAAACACTAATCTCTTTAACTTCCTTAATCTCCCTACTATTAACCTCAATTAGAGTACCGCCCCATTTTGTCGTCAGAGCGGTGCATTTACAACGCCGCGATTAAGCCGAGAGCAACAGCAGTCGCACACCGAAGGTGCAAAAGGCGATAATTGAAAACGGGAGCTTGCTCACAGATTTTCAATTTCGCATTTTGAGGCATTTATGCCGCGACTGATACTGCCGAGGCGCAGCGGGGAAGGGTCGCCAAAGGCGAGCCAGCGCTCGGTAAAGTTCAATTAGAACAACCGTATTTTGTCGTCAAAATGGGGCAGTTGCGGTGCATCGTGCAAAAAAGCAGTGGCGGATAGTACTAAAAGGTACAGCCGCCACTGGTTTTTAAGGGATGTGACGCAAATGCGCCATTTTCACGACAAAATCGACAAAATCAACAAAATTAGTCCACCTTTATGTCAGTATTAACATTCTTAGAGCCGACAAGTGCATAGAAGAGCATATAAACCAGGCCGGCAACGATAACCCAGTAGCTACCGATATAGCCTGCGAAGTCGGCAACAAAGCCCTGAATGAATGGGAGGATACCGCCACCGCAAACAAGGGTCATAAAGATACCAGATGCAAGTGGTGTATACTTACCAAGACCCTCAGCAGCGAGGTTGAAGATTGCGCCCCACATAACAGATGTACACAGACCGCAGAGGAACATAAACAGCATACTTACAGGCACTTGAGCCTCAACAACTGGAATTGTAACGCGTACTGACTCTGGGATATACATAAGTGCGAAGACAAACACAAGGGCAATGAGGCAAACAGTTGTAAGCATAGCCTTTGAAGAGACCTTACCACCAACAGCACCACCGATAAGTCGGCCACACATCATAAGGAACCAGTAGAAGCCCACAAGTGTACCCGCAACAGCTGGACCTACGCCCTCAAGACCTGACATATAGAGGTTTGCGGTATTTGGAATACCTACCTCAACACCCACATAGAAGAAGATTGCTATAGCACCAAGCACGAAGTGGCGGAAAGAGAGCGGGCCATGAGGGTCCTTTGCTACATTACCAGCCTTGCGAGCAGCCTTCTCCTCAGCAGTCTCCATATGAGGCTCTGGAATAGCAGAGAGGGCAATGATAATAAATGCCACTGCGAAGATTGCCATAGCGGTAATCATTGCAGGAGCAGCATCGCCAACGCTTGCTGTAGCAGCCTGACCACCAATCATATAGCCCAAGAAGATAGGAGCGATAGTGCCACCGATAGAGTTGCAAGAGCCACCGAGCTGGATGAGCTGATTACCACGGTTACCACCACCGCCGAGAGTGTTAAGCATAGGGTTTACAACGAGGTTGAGCAGACACATAGAGAAACCTGCAACAAATGCGCCGAGCACATAGACTGCAAAAGACTCTGCATAGCCAGAGGCGAACTGTATAGCCACACCCACAAAACCTACTGCTGCAGCGAGCAGAGAGGTAAACTTATAACCCTTACGCTTAAGGATAAGTCCGCCAGGGATACCCATACACGCATAGGCGATAAAGTTTGCAAGGGTACCGAGCTGTGCCATAGCGTTTGATGCACCAAACTGGTTCTGAACGATAACGCCCATAGAGCCAGCGAAGTTGGTCACAAATGCAATCATAAAGAAGAGCAAGAACATCACTCCGATTGCAAATACATTTCCGTTTTTCTTTGTCATAATTGTATAATTTTAAGTTGTTTGTTTTATCTGTCACGCTCGGCAACAAAGGTGCAGAGGTCTATAAGTGCCTGACGATAAGGTGTTTCGGCAAGAGCTGACAGCTCCGAGAGTGCGCGCTGGAGAAATCGTTGCAGCGTTGCGCGGGCAGCCTCAACGCCACCATACTCAACGACCTTCTCTCGTATAAAATCCACAGCGGAACTATCTGTTGCTGCGCGCTCAACGGCACTAAGAATCTCGCTCTTGAGCTCTGGCGTAACCCTCTCAAGCACCTCAATGAGTGGCAGGGTTATCTTTCGCTCCTGAAGGTCATTTGCAGCAGGCTTACCTGTGTTATTATCTGGAGTATAGTCCAAAATATCATCTACAATCTGGAACGCCATACCCACCATCTCGCCAAAGCGGTGCATACTCTCTACAGTTCTGCGCTGCGCACCCACAGAGATAGCTCCCGCCGAGGCGCAAGAGGCAAAGAGTGAGGCGGTCTTCTTATAGATTATGTCAAAATAGTCCTCTTTAGAGATATCGAGCTTGCCCGCGTGGTCGCTCTGCAAAATCTCACCCTCGCAGAGCACTGCCATATTGCCGATAATATGTGTCAGAAGGTCGTACTGGCCGCTTCTGAGACCTATATCCATATTTCGCGCAAGGATATAGTCGCCCACAATAACGGCGTTGCGGGATTGCCAACGAGCATTGACCGATGCCTGACCGCGACGCATATTGGACTCGTCAATAACATCGTCATGCACAAGCGAGGCGGTGTGAATCATCTCAATGAGCATTGCCGCGAGCATTGTTCGCTTACCGAAGCCTCCTGAAGCAGATGTTGCCGCTGCGCTGAGCATTGTAAGCATTGGGCGCAGCCCCTTACCTCGGGCATTAAGGATATACTCCACCATATCGGCAAGCATTGAGTCCTCCTTCACGCAGAAGGAGCTGCGGACAAAATCCTCAAACTCACCAATTCTATCGGCTATAGGACGGCGAATATCGTCAAGTGTAACCATAAAATTGTATCAAATAGTCATATATTTTAGCAAAGATAAGCAAATTTTAGCAGAGAGTTCAGAAATATGAATGTTTTTTTGTATTTTTGTGTGGTTTGCAACTAATATTTAACAAAGAATGGAGTTTTTTAAGAGAATATTTCCAAAATCTATCCCCACACTTGTGGCAATAGCTATATTTTTTATCGTCTCGGCAGTCTGCTTTGCACCTCAGTTTGAGGGTCGCAAGATTGCTATGCACGACATACAGCAGTTTGACGGTATGAGTAGCGACATCCGCGCACATCGCGCTCAGACGGGCGAGGACCCGCAGTGGACAGGCGCAATGTTTGGCGGTATGCCGGCATACCTTATTAATATACGCTACCCCGCACAGTTTATAAAGAGCGCAGCCGACAAACTTCTCGGCGCTATGGGAGAGCCGTTAGTGCTGATATTCTTTGCTATGGTGTCGATGTGGCTGATGGTGGTAATGATGGGCATAAGTCCGTGGATAGGTATTGTCGCGGGACTGGCGTATGGACTATCAACATACTTCTTCCTCATTATCGGCGCGGGCCATATCACAAAGATGTGGGCAGCGGTATATGCCCCTGCGATGATGGGTGCAATTTATATGGCACTGAGGGGTAATGCACCGTTAGGAGGCGCTTTAGCGGCACTCTTTGCCACACTTGAGATTGGAGCTAACCATCCGCAGATAACATACTACTTCCTACTGGCAGCGCTCGCGCTATGGATTAACGACCTTATTTTTGCCATTAAGGATAAGGTTCTAAAAGATTTTGGCAAGCGCACAGCTATACTGGCAGCAGCGGCTATAATTGCCGTTGGCGCCAACTTCTCGTCGCTATTTTACACTATGCAGCACACCAAAGATACTATCCGCGGAGGTAGCGAGGTGGCGGCGGTTATTGATGGTAATGAGAGCGAGGGTCTTGACCTTGACTATGCTACGGCGTGGAGCTACGGCATTAATGAGAGTTGGACAATGCTTATTCCCGACTTTATGGGCGGCGAGAGCGGCTTTGAGGGCTATAGCGAGGATAGAAACTCGCCACTCAACAGCGCACTGAAGGAGTGGGACTACTTTGACTTTACAGGTATACCAAAGCAGTATATCATCCCATATTTTACCGATACAACCTACTGGGGCAAGCAACCATATACCGCAGGACCAACATATTTAGGCGCGGTGGCAGTCTTCCTTGCCCTACTTGGACTGATGCTTACAAGCAACAGAAATCGTTGGTGGATTTTAGGTGCAAGCATCTTTGCGCTGCTGCTTAGTTGGGGCAGTAACTTTATGTGGTTCACAGAGTTGTGTTACAAACACCTGCCGATGTACAACAAGTTCAGAACGGTATCTATGGCTCTTATAGTACTTCAGTGGTCTGTGCCACTGCTGGCGGCATTTGCACTATGGAACCTCTTCAAGTGCGAGTGTAAGCAGACCCTGCGAAAAGCTCTACTCTGGAGCGGCGGTGCAACAGCGACAATACTCCTGCTCTTTACTGTTACGGGTAGTTTCTTCTTTGACTTCGGCAAGGAGCAGACCGCACTGCGCATAAGCGACCGCTTTGAGCAGATATTTACGGGCGGCGGAGCTGAGGAGCTTGTAAAGCAGGGACTTCACGACGAGATTGGCTGGACCCTTGCAGAGGCTATAGCTACAGAGCGCGAACAGATGATGAGTGCCGATGCAATGCGCTCGCTTGTTTTCGTACTCCTCGCCGCGGCCGTTGTAGCATTAGTGGTATATGGTAAGTTGAAAAAGGGGTACGCGATTGCTGCCCTATCGCTGCTTGTGGTTGCTGATATGGTCCCTGTGGCGTTCAGATACCTCAGCTATGACGACTTTGTAGCACCGCGTAAGACCAAAATTACAGCTACCGAGGCTGACAAGGCAATTATGGCTGACAAGGAGTTGGGATATAGAGTCTTCAACCTCTCAGTATCTCCATTTAACGATGCGACAACATCTATGTTCCACCGCTCTGTAGGTGGTTATCACGGTGCAAAACTATCTCGTTATCAGGATATTATAGACTACTACCTTCCTACAAATCTGCCTCACGAGGGTATTTTGGATATGCTCAACACAAAGTATATCATCTCCCCAGAGGGTCAGGTCGTTCAGCGTCCAACAGCCCTGGGTGCAGCGTGGTTTGTAGACTCTGTGCTTGGTGTAAGGGGTGCAGCGGAGGAGATTCAGTCGCTCGGACTTGTAGACCTTGCCTCAACAGCCGTTGTTGATGAGCGTGACCTGCCAGAGGTTACAGCATACTCTACAGAGGGTAGTATAGAGCTGACAGAGTACGCGCCAAACCGTCTTGTATATCAATATTCTGCCCCAGAGGATACTTTTGCGGTATTCTCAGAGATATTCTACGACAAGGGGTGGAGCGTGACTATAGACGGTAAAGAGGCTGAGGCTGTGCGTGTGGACTATATCCTCAGAGGTATGGCGTTGCCAGCGGGCGAGCATACTGTTGTGTGGAGTTTCCGCGCACCTTATTGGGGTGTCACTGAGACTATTACGGCAATTTGCTCAATACTTGTGATACTATCTATTGTCGGAGCAATAATTTTTAACAGAAGAAAAGAGGATGAACAGTAGACCAACAAAGAGCAAGATTCTTCGCTCATATACCGTTGCAACAATAAGCATTGCCCTTGTACTCTTCCTACTCGGAAGCATATCTTACGCAATGATATCTATTTTCCAGTCGGCACGCGGAGTGCGTGAGGGGGTGGTGATGCTTGTAGAGATAGAAGATGGGCTTACAGAGGCTGAGCGAGACAGTCTAAGTAGCACAATAGCCAAAAATAGCATTGTGGCAGACATTGTATTCTCCTCTAAGGAGGATAAGATTGCCGACCCAGAGTTCCGCCGCGTCTTTGATGTAGATGTGGAGCAGGTATTGGGCAAGAATCCTCTGCCAGACAGCTTTGATATCACACTCTCAGCCGAGGCTGCCGACTCTGTAGCCTTAGCCGCCTTTGTTGAGCAGACATCCGCCCTAAAGGAGGTTACACACATATCCTATCCGCAGAGTATGATTGACGATGTGCACTCGGTGTTAGATACAATGCAGTGCCTGCTGCTGCTCTTTGGCGGGGCAATGCTGATAGTATCTATAGTGCTGCTTAACAACACTATCCGCCTTGCGATATACTCCCGCCGCGAGGCTATCAACACTATGAAACTCGTGGGCGCGACAAAGTGGTTTATAGTAAAGCCATTCCTTGGACGCGGTGCTCTGCAAGGCATTGTGGCTGGCATTGTGGCTACACTACTCTTTGGAGCCATACTCTTTGGCATTGACCATACCCTGCCTCAGTTGGGTGTATTAGAGCAGATAGAGCTTATAGCCATTATCGCCGGCATAATGGTTGCCTGCGGAGTGGTTATATCTATGCTTTTTACACTTATAACAGTGAATAAGTTTGTTAATATGAGGTCTAACAAAATACATATATATTAATATGAATTGGTTTAATAAAATCGACAACAAGAACGACAATAATATGCCCCTGACGATGAAAAACTACGCCCTCATTGCCATCGGCGCAGTGATTATCATCATCGGCTTTATCCTTATGGCTGGCGGAACGGCTGCCTCTCCAGAGCAGTTTAACGAGGATATCTTCTCCTTCCGCCGTATTACCCTTGCCCCTATTGTCGTAATTGCAGGCTTCGCCTTTGAAATCTACGCCATCCTTAAACGGTTCTAAGGGTAGCTTTAAGGCTTACAAAGTTAGATATTTTATCTATCTAAGAGCGGTATAAATAATTTGCGATTCCGTAAATTATTGCTACCTTTGCATTGAATATGCTTATTACGATTATTGAAATTTTGCTACGAGGGTTAGCAGTGGGAGCGGCAGCATCTATTACGGTAGGTCCTGTGGCTGTGTTGTGCATACAGAGAACGCTCAGCAAGACCACCAGAGCTGGCATCTTCTCTGGCTTGGGCGTTGCGTGTGCAGATACGGTTATGGCGATTATTGCATACTTCTTCTTTGCTATGATGCAGGCGCAGATTGAGAAGTATAGCCACATACTGAGCATCGTGGGCGGAATCTTTGTCGTTATTGTCGGTGTTTATATCTTCTTTCAGAACCCCGTTCCGCAGATTCGCCGCAATCGCGCGGGCAATACAACTCTGTGGAAGGACTTCGCATCTATGTTTGGATTTACCATTGCCAACTTTGTAGTTGTGGTGCCATATATCCTCGCATTTTTTGCGATGTTTGGTGTGGGTGCTGACGGGGATATCCGAGACACATCATCACTTGTTCGTGGGGCATTTACCATCCTCGGCTTCTTGGGTGGTGCTTGCGCGTGGTGGACAATGCTAACGCTTGTGATAAGCCTCTTCCGTCGCAAGTTCCGTCCGCGACATATGCTTACGATAAATCATGTTGCAGGCATTATTGTTGGTCTGCTTGGAATATATACAATACTCTCAACATTTATTAGCAACAATGGATAGAAACTCTCGCAAGATAGTAATCGCCATAGATGGTCACTCTTCGTGTGGTAAGAGTACCTTTGCAAAGGCGATAGCTGCCCGTTTGGGCTATATTTTTATTGATACAGGCGCAATGTACCGCTCTGTGACCCTCTACGCCCTTGAGAATGGAGGCATAGTGGGTGGCATAGTAGACGAAGATGCTATTGTGGCACTGCTTGACCAGATTGATATCACCTTCCGCTTTAACCCTGCACGCGGAGCGAGCGACATATATGTCAATGGCGAGTATGTAGAGGGCAAGATTCGCACTATTGAGGTTAGCAACTTCGTAAGTGCTGTAAGCTCTATTGCAGCCGTTCGCACAAAGCTCGTAGCTATGCAGCAGCAGTTGGGCCGCCAGCGTGGCGTGGTTATGGATGGCAGAGATATCGGCACTGTGGTCTTCCCAGATGCTGAGCTGAAGATATTTATGACCGCCGATGCGAAGGTGCGTGCCGAGCGCCGCTTTGCCGAACTTAAGGCTAAGGGCGACGATGTATGCTTTGAGGAGATTCTTGAGAATGTAATTGCACGAGATAAGGCTGACTCTAACCGCGCCATCTCTCCACTACGCAAGGCTGATGATGCTATAGTGCTTGACAACAGCTTTATGACCGTAGAGCAGCAGATGGAGTGGTTTGACGCTCAACTTGACAGGGTGCTGAGCCTATGAAGGTGACTATAGATAGCCATTCGGGCTTCTGCGCAGGCGTTGTTCGCGCCATATCGGAGGCAGAGTCGGCAATAGAGAAGTGGGGCAGTGTAAGTTGCCTGGGAGATATTGTCCACAACCGTATAGAGGTGCAACGCCTTGAGGCTATGGGACTTAGGACAATAAACCACGACGGCATCAAAGAGCTCACGGCAGGCAGCCATATGCTTATCCGCGCTCACGGAGAGCCACCTACGACCTATGCCCTTGCTAAGAGCGTCGGAGTAGAGGTTATAGATGCCACTTGTCCCGTTGTGGCGGCACTGCAAAGGCGCGTCCAGCGAGCATATAAGGCTATGAAACAGTGTGGCGGTCAGCTTGTGATACTGGGCAAGCACGGACACGCGGAGGTTGTTGGTCTAATAGGTCAGGTTGGCGGCGATGCAGTGGTTATTGAGAGCGAGGCGGAGGTTGATGCTATAGACTTTAGCCGACCAGTATACCTACTCTCGCAGACAACCCAGTCAGTAGCCCTCTTTGAGAGGCTCTGCAAAATTATCGAGGATAGGCTTACCGACGGGGCAACACTTACGGCTGACGATACTATCTGCCGCCGCGTATCTTCGCGCGAGGAGCATTTAAGGAGATTTGCCAAGAGTCACGATATAGTTATCTTTGTCTGTGGCCGCAAGAGCAGCAACGGCAAGGTGTTATACAATATATGTCTTGAGGAGAATCCTCGCTCCTACAATATCGAGGAGGCATCAGAGCTTGTCCCAGAGTGGTTTACTGATGCACAAACAGTGGGCGTATGCGGTGCAACCTCTACCCCACTCTGGTTAATGGAGAGTGTAGCAAAACAGATTGAGAAGTTATGAAAAGGTATCTATTGAGAAGTCTGAAATATTTTTTGACTCTGTGCGTTCTACTTGTGGCACTGATATGGATAAAGATTAAGTATGAGAGTCTGCCAGTGACATTTTGGAGGATGCTGGAGATATACTTCAGCCAGTGGAACGGCTGGGCTATGGCAGCAACAATAGTAGTGCTCAGCGCAACATACCCACTCTTTGGCTTTGTCCGCAGAGTTGTCAGCGCAGATATTACTGCAGACCGTCAGCAGATTGAGGCTGCAATGGCAACCGTGGGACTTGAGCTGTGCTCAGCAACAGAGAGTTGCCTTACATTCCGCGCCACGGGACTTCAGCGTTTGACCCTCCTTTTTGAGGATGAGGTAACTGTGTGCAGTAGCGATGAGGGGATAACAATCAGCGGACACCGCCGAACAGTTATTCGTGCCGTAATCCGCCTTGAGGGATATTTAACAAATAGAAGACGATATGAGTAAACGACTTATTTATAGCACCTTAGTTCTTGCAGCCTTTGCAGCGCTTACACTACACAGTGTTCGCAATGACTTTGGACTTGGCCGTAATATGGAGATTATGGTCAATCTTATGCGCGCAGTAAGCACAGAGTATGTAGACAGCGTTGATTCGGACAAGCTTATGCGTCACGGCGCTGAGGGCATTATGCGCAACCTTGACCCATACTGCACCTACCTCTCTGAGGAGGATATGAAGGAGTTCCGTCGTATGACAACCGGCAAGTATGGTGGCATTGGCGCAGCCATTCGTCAAGATAGCAACCTTGTGCGCATAGCCGAGCCATACAAGGGCTCGCCAGCAGATAAGGCGGGGCTGAAAATTGGCGACAAGATTGTAGAGATTGAGGGCAAGAGTGCTGTGGGTATGACCTCAAGCGATGTGAGCAACCTACTGCGTGGCGAGCCAAATACCACTGTAAGAGTTACTGTTGAGCAGATTGTCGACGGCAAGCGCAAGGAGCACAAGATTCGCCGCGAGAGGATATCTATTCCGAGTGTGAGCTATGCAGACTATATCAGTGATGGCATAGGATATATCATCCACTCCGACTTTACTGACGACTGCTACACCGAGATGCGCGCAGCCATTGAGCGACTACAGAGCAAGGGTACTCTTAAGGGACTTATTCTTGACTACCGCTCAAATGGTGGTGGAGTACTCCAGAGTGCTGTAAAAGTTCTCTCACTCTTTGTTCCAAAGGGGACTATGGTCGTGGAGATGAAGGGACGTAATAAGAGCGAGTCAAAACGCTTTACGACAGAGTATGAGCCGCTACTTCCAGACCTTCCGCTCGTTGTGCTTATTGGCGAGAATAGCGCAAGTGCAGCCGAGATTGTCTCTGGCGCGCTCCAGGACCTTGACCGCGCAGTGCTTATCGGTTCACGCAGCTACGGCAAGGGCTTAGTGCAGACCACCATTCCGCTCGGCTTTGGCAGCTACGGCAAGATTACAACGGCAAAGTACTACATCCCCTCTGGCCGCTGCATACAGGCTATGCGATATAGTGACGAGGGTCGCGCTCAGTCAGTTCCAGACTCACTTATTAATGAGTTCCGCACCGCTGCAGGCCGTAAGGTATACGACGGTGGAGGTATTATGCCCGATAACAAGATTGAGGCTGAGTATGTCAGCGCCTTTGCCGCTACGCTCTTCCTGATGGGTATTATAGACGACTTTGGCGACGACTACTACCGCAACAACCCTAATCTTCAGATTGATCCTAAGACCTTTAGCATTACCGAGGATGACTACAAGCAGTTCTGCAAAATAGTCGAGGCTCGCGATGTGCCATACAAGTCTGAGTCCCGCATAGCTGTTGAGAAGCTGCGCAAGGCACTCAATAAAGAGCGTTATGCCGACAAGGCTATGGCTGAGGCTATGGCTGCTATAGAGAAGAATCTGAAGGATGACAAGATTAACAACCTTGCCACCTACAAGAGCGATATTATCCGCACTATCAATGCCGACATCGTTGTCCGCTATGCCTACGCCGAGGGACGCACTGCCAACAGCATTGCCCACGACAAGGGTATTGCGGCGGCAGTTAAGATGCTTGGCGACAGTGCTCGTATGAAACAGATACTCTCAACCCAGCACACAGCACGCAAGTAAAGTAGCAAATAAACAAGGGCAAAGATGATAAAGCGCGTACGCAAAGGACTAACAAAATCTGGCCGCACAATACTTCTTGTATTGGGTGCGCTGATTGTTAGTGCCTCGCTCTATATCACCTACCAGATGGCAGAGAGCCTATCAATCAAGGAGCGTCACGATGTAGAGCTATGGGCTGCGGCTATGGAGCGCGTAAACCGCGAGGCGATGGGCGACTATATGTCCGACCCGCTCGTCTCCTCTATTATCAACAACCGTAATAATATACCTTTTATTATTACTGACGAGAATCTGAGAGTTGTCTCCTACCACCTTATCCCTGAGGATGTTATCAAGAATACAGAGAAGCTACACTCTATTCTTGACCGTATGGCAAGCCACAACACCCCTATAATAGTAAGGTTCTGGTGGACGGCAGAGCATAACCACATAATATTCTATGGCAGAAGTACTACGCTGGTGATGCTCTACTTCTTCCCATTTGTGCAGATGATAGTAATCATCGCCTTTGTAGTCCTACTCTTCGTCGCCTTCCGCTCCTCAAAGCAGGATGAGCAAAACCGCGTATGGATAGGACTTGCCAAGGAGACGGCACACCAGTTAGGCACACCAACTTCGTCACTTTTAGGCTGGATAGAGTATCTGAAGGACCAGAATGTAGACCCTATGGCAGTCGAGGAGATGGAGAAGGATCTGTCGCACCTGCGCAAAATTGTGGACCGCTTCTCAAAGATTGGCTCCGACACTCCTCTTGCCCTTGCCAATGTAAATGAGATTGTGGGCGACTGCGTAATCTACTTCCGAAAGCGTATTCCTCGCAATGTGACCCTCGACTACAACGGCTTTACAAGCGAGATTGTATACTCAATGCTCAACACCGCCCTTTTTGAGTGGGTTGTGGAGAATCTGATGAAAAATTCCCTTGATGCCCTGCAGGGCCACGGACAGATATCAGTTCGCGTATGGGCTACCGAGAGCAATGTGATGATAGATGTTATCGACACGGGCAAAGGTATCGCCAAGAGCAACTGGAAGCGAATCTTTGAGCCAGGCTTTACTACCAAGACCCGCGGATGGGGTTTAGGATTATCCCTCTCACGCCGCGTGGTAGAGGAGTATCACCGAGGTAAGATTGCCGTTGTAGACTCGGTAATGGGCAAGGGAACAACTATTCGTATAACTCTCAAACGAGCCTTTGAGTAATGCAACTACCTATACTTAGACACTTTATAACCCCAGAGCAGGCCTTTGGTAACTGCTCCACGATAGCCACAGAGAACTGCGGCGCAATAGCTGATACACTGCACTATGGGGCATTGTTCCAGATTGCTGTGCTGATTATCGGCTTTGTATACACATTTGTCATTGTCCGCTATTGGGACTTTCTGCGATACTTTATCATCAGCGCCTTAGGTTTCCATCAGGGTAGCGGCGATAAGGCACACATAAACCCTGGCGAGCAGACAAATATCGAGGTGGTGATGATAATACTGGGCGTTATAACTCTCTCACTCTGTGCTCTGCGTGGTTTTGGCCTGTGGGGACAAACGGCATTAGCTGGCATTGCTGACAGCGCGGCAGTCTGGGTGGTTGTCCTTACTGTACTTGCAGCAATAACAGTTATGCTCATATACCAATACGGAGTGGTATTTCTATCAGCATCTGTCTGCGAACGAAGTGATATTGGAAGAGCTCTTATCGGCATCAAAAGTCTATATCTTGCCGTTGGCTTTGTTGCCACAATACCGTTCGGAATTCTGTTTCTACTATGGCAATCAGCGCCATCAATAGTTGCCATTATAGGAGGTGGTCTATGCGCCCTTATAGCCCTAATTATCTTTGTAAAAGAGACTTTTTTGTTCTTTGTTGGGCAAAAAATTTCAATTTTGCATTGGTTTTTGTATCTTTGCGCCCTGGAAATCTTCCCTGTGTCGCTCATTCTTGCGCCAATTCTGCGTTGAGACTATCTGGGGAAGGGATTTTTATAGGAAAGACCCTAATTTACTATGGCAGAGATTAAACGAATTTTAGTGTCGCAGCCAAAACCTGCGATTATTGAAAAATCGCCCTTTTTTGAGTTGGCGAACAAACACTCCCTTGAGGTGGACTACCGCCCACTGATAGAGGTTAAAGGAGTCACCCCAAAAGAGTTCCGCTCTCAGCGCGTGGAGATTCTCGCGCACACAGCGGTCATCTTTACCTCTCGTACAACTATTGACAGCTTCTTCCGCATCTGCGAGGACGCGCGCATAACAGTACCAGAAACTTATAAGTATATCTGCTCTACCGAGGCTATAGCCCTCTACCTGCAGAAGTATATCGTCTACCGCAAGCGTAAAATCTCGTTTGCCGATGGTACATTCACAGGCATCGTCGAGCAGATTGTAAAGCATAAGGATGAGAAACTGCTCCTCGCACTCTCTGAGCCTCATAAGCCAGAGATTCCTGAGGCACTCACCCGTCTGAAGATTAACTACACACCAGTAATCCTCGCTCGCACCGTGGCTAGCGACATTACTGCCGAGGAGCTGCAGAGCTACGATATGCTGCTGCTCTACTCCCCTTGGGAGGTTAAGACCCTTGCAGAGAAGCTCCCTATAGATAAGATGCCGATTATCAGCACCTTCGGCGAGGGCACTCTGCGCATTGCCTCAGAGAACCACCTGCCCGTTAAGGCATACGCTCCAAGCCCTACAGCCCCTTCACTGGCTAAGGCTGTGGATAACTATATCGAGGCCGTACTGGCTGGCGAAGAGGTGGACGATGTTGAGTTTGCTGAAAACGAGCAGAAAGAGCAGTTCCTGCGCACACAGCAGACTAAGCTCTCAAAGAAGAGCCGTACCCGTAAGAAGTAGATAATAAGATAGATGAATAGCCTGACTAAGCCGGAACGATTGCACAGCTATGGCGCAATACGCCGACTCTTCAAAGAGGGTCGCAGTGGCTTTGTCTACCCCTTCCGCTATCTGTACTATATAGAGGAGGCTGCCTCGCCTGAGGCAGCTATTCTCTTCTCTACACCCAAGAAGTTCCATAAGCGCGCCAACAAGCGTAACCTCCTCCGCCGTCGTATGCGCGAGGTATATAGACTCAATAAGTCACTGATATACAACAGCCTCGGTAACCACCGCATAGAGATAGCCGTGGTATACTCAAGCAAAACTATCCACGACTACCAGACAATAGAAAATGCAGTCAAAAAAGTCCTCGAACAAATTTCTGCAGAGCTGTAAACATATCCTCAGCCTACCCCTTATCGGACTTGTGCGATTCTATCAAATATGTATCTCGCCACTTAAGCCCGCCTGCTGCCGCTTTACCCCTACCTGCTCACAGTACGCCCTTGAAGCACTCCGTAAATACGGCCCTATCAAAGGCTCCTGGCTCACCATTAAACGAATCCTGCGCTGTAACCCTTGGGGTGGCAGCGGCTACGACCCCGTGCCATAGTTTTAGCTACGCAGAAAGCGTGTACCGCGCCTTTTTGCAAAAAGGCGCCCCAAAAACTCTTGGAAAACCGACGCTGCGGAGCGAGAGCAGAGACTGCTCGCAGGCTTTGCCGAGCCGCGAGGAGGAAACGGCAGAATGCCGTAAACTTCGTTTTTCTTCTGTGCTGATGCGGATTTAGGATAGCCTTGCGGCTATTACGACAAAAAATAGAGCCATTCACTTTCAAGCAAGCTTGAGTGAGGCTCTATTTTTCATCGTACTCTCTGCGAGAGTTTCCCTAAATCCGAATAAACACTTTCAGACGAACTCTTTCTATAATAAAGAATTTAAGGAGATTAGTGAAGTTAGGGAATTTAGTGATTTTCCCTAAACTCATTAACTTCCTTAATTTCACTACTTTTAGTACCGCACATTTTGTCGTCAGAGCGGGGTAGGTACAACGCCGCGATTAAGCCGAGAGCAACAGCAGTCGCACACCGTAGGTGCAAAAGGCGACAATTGAAAATGGGAACTTGTTCACGAATTTTCAATTTCGCATTTTGAGGCATTTATGCCACGACTGATACTGCCGAGGCGCAGCGGGGAAAAGACTCCGAAGGAGGGTTAACGCCGCGATTAAGCCGAGAGCAACAGCAGTCGCACACCGTAGGTGCAAAAGGCGAAGATTGAAAACGGGAGCTTGCTCACAGATTTTTCAATTTCGCATTTTGAAGTGCTTGCACTGCGACTGATACTGCCGAGGCGGAGCGGTGAAGGGTCGCCAAAGGCGAGCCAACGCTGCGATTAAGCCGAGAGCAACAGCAGTCGCACACCGTAGGTGCAAAAGGCGACAATTGAAAATGGGAACTTGTTCACGAATTTTCAATTTCGCATTTTGAGGCATTTATGCCGCGACTGATACTGCCGAGGCGCAGCGGGGAAGGGTCGCCAAAGGCGAGCCAACGCTCGGTAAAGTTCAATTAGAACAACCGTATTTTGTCGTCAGAGCGGGGTATATACAACGCTCGGGCTATAAAACAGCGAAGGGTAGTACTAAAGCGTACGACCCTTTGCTGTTTTATTGGCTAGCGGAAGTAGATGCCCCGCTATCACGGCAAAATCAACTATTGAGCGGGAGTAATTGTAATAGGATACTCCAACGCATCAATCTTGTAAGCACCTGAAGCACCGACCATGATAGTCTCGTCACCGCGAGTTGAGATGATGAGAACATAGTCATTTGCGCCACCACCCTCGGCCTTAGCGATTGCCATACGGCCGCTCTGAAGCTCAAAGTACTCTGGAGCGCCCTCAACATAAGATGTGAAGCCACCTGTTAGATTCTCACCTACAACGAATGTACTCTCAATGTTACCATTCTCTGTTGTAAGGTTAAGAACGAATGAGCCGTTGATGCTGTTACTTGTAAGGGTTACAACATTACCAGAAGTTGTAGACTCAAATGCCTTGAAGCCCCAGTCTGTGAGGTTGAATGGCCAAGTTGCAATACCTGTAACATATCCAAGAGGACCGATATACTGACCGCGGATAATTGTAGGCTCATTTGTTGCAGCGTTTACAGCGTAGATGTTAATCTCAAGGAGGTTGTTATCAGCATCTGGCATCTGGGTCATAAGAACTATACCGTAAGGGTTACCATCCTCGTCAACGCCCATATTACCTACTGGGTAGTAGCTGCCAGCTGCGTTTTCGAAGTTAGTATAACCTGGGTCTGCGAGAACGCAAGTAGCCTCTGGAATAGAACCAGAGTCAAATGAACCAGTAAGAGCAGGATAGATACCATTAGCCATATAGCCAGGGTAGTTGCTTATCTGTGAAATGTCATACATAAACAGAGAAGCGAAGTCACCAGTCTCAGGGTTGTTAAGCATAAAGAACATACCTGGCAGGCCTACAGTTGTAGACAGATCCATAGATGTCAAAAGCTCTGTGAACTGCATCTGAACAACAGGAATAGCCTTCTTAGCGGTAGTTACAGCGACAACTGCGCTAAGCACCTGAACGCCCTCAGAGTTCTCTACAGCAGCGTAGAAGTCGTACTCTGTATCTGGCTCAAGGTCCTCAACAGGAATAGCGGCCTCGCAGTTAAGCTCTGAAGCACCAAGAGCGGTACCCTCAGCAAATACCTTTGCAGCGTCTACGCCCTCAGTGTACTTAGGAACAACGAGCCAAGCTCCCTTAGTTGCATTCTTAGAGGTGATGAACACAAGGAAAGCGTCCTCATAAACCTCTTCCTCGTCAGCCAATACGCTAACCTCTGGAGCAGGAACAACTACAGGAGCATCGCCAGTAGACATTGAAATCTCGTTTGCATAAGCGTTGTGAGCGAAGTTCTTTGCATAAGCGTAGATAACATACTGCTTGTTGTACTTCACGGTTACGGTTACAGCCTGCTCAAAGTCAACATCTACCTGTGCATCAAGGTAAGAAGCATCCTCAATGTTGAGTTCTGGCGCTGCCTCAGCCTCTGGGTCTACAGTCTCTACCCAGTAGTAGATATCATCAGCACCAGTAGCCTTAACGGTGAAAGTGAGCGTGTTACCAACAGCCTCACCAGCAGTAAGAGATATCTCTACTGCAGGATAGTCATCTGCGATGTCTGTGTTACAAGCTGTGAACGAGCAAACCAGAGCGAGCAATGATGACATCATTAGTAAAAGTCTAAATTTTCTCATACGAACAAATATTTAGTAATTAATAATTGTAATAACAGTACAAATGGGGTCTAAAATCCACTTTTAACACCGATTTGCAGTGCAAGATATAAATAAATTTTTTCAAAACAAAATCTTCCAACACTTTTCTGCATTGGAAGACCATTGTCATCGGTTACAAATTGCAATTATAAGCCCCTGTTTTATAACAATCCGTAAGCCGTAATCGGTAAAAGTTGTTTAACTATTGAAGGATTAGGGGGTTATAAAAAAATATTAAAAATTTTTAGAAGCTGTTTAATTTGTTTGCAAAATTATTTTAGAATCTGCTTTGTGGCTCTTTTCTCGTATGATTTGAGGCGCATAGGGGTCCTATGTAACGAAAAGCATATGAGAAAGGAGTCATAAACAGAATAAAAGAATGAAACAAATAAATCAAACAGATTCTAATCATCATCTATTTCAACCTCCCCAATAAGCCTCTTTACCGCCTCAAGCCCCTCTGGACCGAGGTTTATGGTATAACTATTGACAAACAGTGCGATATGTTGATTTATAACCTCATCGTCAAGCTCTTGGGCGTGGAAGCGAACAAAGTCGCGAGATATTGTCGGATTTTGGAGGGCAAACTTCACAGAGGCGGACAGCAGAGAGTCAAACTGCTTACGAATTGTATCTGCCACCTCGCGCTTGATAACTATCGCCCCTAATGGCAGTGGCAGACTGGTCTCCTCCTCCCACAATCTTCCCAAGTCGGCAACAAGTTCAAGGTTACGCTTGTGATAGACAAACCTACCCTCGTGGATAAGAACGCCCGCATCGGCCTCTCCACGCTCCACAGCCTCAGCAATAGAGCTAAAGAGCATCGGAATGCACTCCACATCGGGGTAGTATCGCTTAAGCAGAGCCTGCGCCGTAGTGTTCACGCCCGGGGTGATAACTGTGCGAATTGCGCCACTCTCGCCCTTGCGCCTTACGAGTAGTTGTCCATTACCTCTACCTAATGCCGAGCCACTTGTAAGGAGCATATATCTCTCGGCAATCTTCGGGTAGACCGAGTAGCTGATTTTAGAGATATCCGCCACTCCGTCTATCACTCCCTGATTAAGCTCCTCAATATCCTTATACTCGACTGCAAGGTCAAAGTCGTGGTCTATACGGTGGTTTACAATCGCGTCAAAGGCGAAGGTGTCATTTGGACAGGGCGATATATGTAGTGAGAGTCGCTTCATCAGAGTATATTTTTTATTGCTTCAGCCAGAGCAGTAAGTGCCGCAGGGATATCCCACTGCTCACGAGGGTCATCTACATAGTTAGACACGGCGCGAACCTCTGCGCACGGCACACCATAGTGGTGGCACACGGCAAATACCGCTGCCCCCTCCATATTCTCCACCTCGGCACCCGCAGGCTCTGCGCCTACGGCCATAACAGTGTTTGAACTAACCTCCTTAAGTGGCAGAGGCAGGGTCGCTCTATACTTATTTATATATATAGGCGGGAGGGTTGCTGTCTGCTCGGTAACAACGCTTACAACATCGCCAATCTTCAGTTTTCGGTCATACGCCCCCGCAATACCGCAGAGAATAACAGCCTCGGGCTTGTAACGCTCAATAATATCTACCATACCCACAGCCGCCTCCACAGCACCTACGCCACAGACTGCCGTCTGAACGCTATCCGCCAGTGCACTCACTGCCGTAGCCTCCATATCGGTTGCAAAGAGAAGAAGCGGTTTCATACTACTTTCCCACTACAGCCTCAAGCTCCTCAACAGTTACCGGAATCTTCTTATCGCCACCGATAACTACTCCGCCTCTCTCCGTTACGATAACATCATCCTCAATGCGGATGCCGCCAAAGTCACGATATGAGTCCAGTTTGTCGTAGTTTACAATACCGCGATATAATCCCTCACTGCGTGACTTATCTATCAGCGCAGGGATAAAGTATATGCCTGGCTCGTTACTCATAACAGTACCCGCTCTTAATCTCCAAGTTGCGCGGTGTACGCAGGTAGCCTCCTGAGCTGCGCGCTCAGCAATAGCACTAAAGTCGTAGCTACGCTCGCCAATAGCCTCGCAGTCGTGAACATCAATACCCATACCGTGAGACAGTCCGTGAGGCATAAAGAGGTACATAGCACCCGCAGCCACTGCATCCTCGGCACTGCCACTTATAAGGCCTACGCCACGAAGTCCCTCAGCAAGGATTAAAAGCGCCTTGCGGTGTACATCCTCCATATACATAGCCCCAGCCTTCATATTGGCAGGCGACTGCTGATGAGCCGCAAGGACAATATTGTATATATCACGCTGGCGGTCGGTAAACTTACCGCTCACTGGATATGTTCTTGTGTGGTCAGAGCAGTAGTTCTCCACGCTCTCGCCACCAGCATCTACAAGCAACAGTCGGCCATTCTCAAGCACGCCATCATAGTTGTGGTTGTGCAGTGTCTCGCCGTGCTGTGAGACGATAGATGTAAAGGATATGCCACCGCCATAGCTCAGTGCCACGCCCTCAATAGCACCCGCAATCTCACGCTCAACAACGCCCGCACGGCACATCTTCATAGCCGTAGTGTGCATAGCGTAGCCGATATTAAAGGCGCGCTCCATCGCCTCAATCTCCTCTGCACTCTTCACCTCGCGCATACCCGCAACGGCAAACATAAGCTCAACAGACTGTCCGCGATATACCTGTTCTGGTGTCTTGCCAAGCAGTGAGCAGAGCAGAAGTGTTGTCTGTCCGCGATATGGAGGCAGATAGTGAATCTCCGTGCCGCTCTTGACAATCTTCTCAACATATTGCGCAAGGGCAGAGAGTGGGAGAGAGTTCGCAACGCCCACCTGTGCGCTCAAGTCAGCCACTGTAGGCTGTGGACCCATCCAGATGATGTCATCTACCGTAACATCGTCGCCAAAAATAGTCGCCTCGCCCGTCTGGCAGTCAATTATACCCACAAACTGAGGCAGCGTAAGACCAAAGTAGTAGATAAATGTTCCATCCTGACGGAAGTGGTATGCGTTATTTGGATAGTTATATGGAGCCTCCCAGTTTCCTGGAATAAGTATCACTCCCTTGCCAATACGACGGCAAAGCTCTGCTCTACGAGCTGCATAAGTTGCTGCACTAAACATATTTTATCTCTTTAATTATTATACTTAATCTCTATTTCACAAACTATCTCGTAGTGGTGGTCGTCGTCGTAGATTGTATCTACGGCATCCTCTGCGGAGCGATGTACAACACTCTGACCCTTAGTAATAGTTCCCTCTATCGGAGCCTTGTCGTTACTGTATTTACCATCCACGCGGTAGCGTACCACACCATCCTCAACAACGAGAATCTCAATCAGCGGCTCGCTATCGTTAAATCCACTATCTGACATCAAATTCACGCCATCAGTAAGCTGATAACTTCCCACCTTGCACGGCAGCAGATAGAAAGCCGTGCGATTGTAATCAAAGCCAGCGTGGTTCAGAGTGATATTTAGCGAAGGGGTATTCTCCAGATAGCAACTGCTCCTATCAAGATAGCCATCATTCCACACTCCGTGAAAAGATTTACCCTCTGGTGTAGACATAAAGCCTTTGCCCTGCCTCTTATCCTCTGCCCAGTAGCCCATATAGCTGCTACCATCCCTCAAATTCTCAACACCAAAGCCCTCTCTAAAGCCCGCTACCCAGCCACCTTCATAGCTGTTTTGCTCTATAAACTCTCGCTTGGACACCGATCTGTAGTACTCGCATACTCTACCCGTACCCTCGGGCATATCCTCTTTCCAATCGCCTCTATAGCTGATACGACGGCTCTTGTACTCTGTAAAGTAGAGCATCTGACCCTTGCCACTCTTTACGCCGTGACACCACTCTCCTTCGTAACACTTCGGAGCAACCATAAAGCCACTCCACAGCTGCAAACGCTCTTTCGGATAGTACATCACGCCCTGTCCGTGAGGCAAACCATTCTCATCTCTCTCTCCTTCGTAGATTGGCTCCTCGGTATCCTCATTCAGATGCTCGTTATATGGCTCAATACACCTCTCATCGCCAGCCTCAGCACCCTTTTTCCAACACTCCAAAGCCTTATCCAAGTATTCGATTCCTTTATTATAGTGCAGATATCCAAGCCTATAGTATGCCTTTACACAGCCCAAGCGAATAGCATTTTCCCAATCTAGCTTAGCTAAAATCGGTGCGTAGTTACCGCTATTTATATCTCCTGAGAGATAGTACGCCTCGGCTGCCGCCTCTACAAGCAGAGCATCCTCTACAGGCTGCGAAGCTGAGTTATAGGCAGCAATCACACGATTTAGATACTCTTGAGCCTCATCGCTGTTGCGCTGCGATAGCCAATAACGCGCAATATGAATATTAGAGAGATAATCGCCACTCTCTGCCGCCCTCTCAAAGAGCTCTAACGCCTCCTCCTCGCGCCTAATTCGGTAAAGCTCTATCGCCTGCTGACGCAACTTCAGAATTTCATCCGTAACCATAGCCTTAACTCCATCTATTTCTCAATATTCTTAATAGTCAACTCATTGACAATCTCATAGTCATGGTCGTCGTCATAAATTGTGGCTGTAGCCTTTTTACGACAAGCGTGCTTGACCTTCTCACCCGGTGCAACCCTGCCCACCTGCATAGCTCTATTCTCCGAGTATATTCCATCAACGATATACTCAACCACACCATTCTCAACACCGAGAATCTCAATAAGTCTCTCCTGCTCCTTGAAGCCTTTATCACAAAGAATAGGCAACGAGTCCCCTATAGTATGCTCTCCACAGCTACCCACAACAAGTGCAACTACACGACGGCTATAGTCAAAACCTTGGAGAGAGAGTGTAACGATAAGTCTCGGAGATTCTGTTGGCTCCATAAAGTCACAGCTATCAAGGTCTAAATTATCGTTGTGCCATACACCTCTAAACTGCTGACCATTAGGCATTGTACAGACTCCCTCGCCCTCTTTATATCCAGCAACCCACTGGCAATCAATAGTTTTACCAAACTCCACAACCGTATTACGCCCCTCACGCATACCAGCAACGAGGTTTATTGGCGTTATACTCTCTTTGCCATGTCCATCAATTATGCGGATAGTACCACAACCCTCTGGCAGACCAGCTACCCACTCTCCAGTATAGGAGTAGTGCTGGCTATTATCTGCATAGAAGGTCATCTTTCCCTCTCCGCACCTTACGCCGTGCTCCCACTGACCCTCATAGCGCTTTGGAGCGATACTATCATCCATTGACCAGAACCAAGCAAAAGTTACCCTCTTCTCATACTTCATCGTGCCCTTGCCGTGCGGCAGACCATTTTCATCTGTCTCGCCCTTGTAGTTCTCTGGACAGAAGTCTGTCTCTGCAAATATTACTGCAACTCTCTCTTGTGGTGTCATAGTTGTATAGGTTTTTAGCTGTTGGCCGTTAGCCATTGGCCATTAGCGGTTAATCATTTCTCGAATTCAATATACTAACCTAAGCAATTCATCTGGTATCACCCATCTTGCCAATCCAACATAGGAACAAATATAGCGGAAGAACTCCCAACATTGCGCTAATAATTATTCCTCGCCAAGTAGGAACATTGTGTCTACCTTGAATAATTGCTTTAATGGTTTTGTAAATTAACATTACAAAAAGCACTGTAAAAGCTAACATTATCCAAAATTCCATAGTTGTATAGTTTTTTTAGCTGTTGGCCGTTAGCCATTAGCGGTTAGTACATTTTATGTATATCCTGCAAGTTGTCAAAATGGATGAATTTCAAGGCTTGCGAAGCCCGATAAAGCGCAGCATACTAAAGCGTATGTGAGCATTTGAGGGCAAGCGTAACGCAGAAATTAGCCATTTTCACAACTTACTATAGCCATTTTCACAACTTGCTATCTTATCTCTTCCTTGTATAGCTTATCTCCTCGGCGGATATCCCCGCCCTCAACCTTAATTGAGCAAACATCCCCCTGCTTAACGCTATCCACTCTCTGTAGATCAAGGCGAATTTCGCCCACAGTCTGCTCTATACATCCCGTAGTCTCGCCCATCCAGAGTATCGGCTCGCCAACAGATAGCTGTGCCGCCTCAATAAGCACCTCGGCAACACCTAATCGCTTGAAGTAGTTTGTAACCTTACCCACATAGACCTTTCGGCGCGTTGCTGAGCTACCATAGTTTGTGCTATGCTCCACAACCGTCTTGCCTGCGTAGTAACCACCCCAGAAGCCGCGATTAAAGACCGTAGCCAGTCGCTCTTTAAGTCCCTCGGCAAACTCTCGGCTATACTCGCCCGCCTCAATAGCGCGCAGAGCCTGGTCGTAGCACTCCACAACGCGCTTAACATACTCTGCACCGCGAGCGCGACCCTCAATCTTCAGCACACTAACGCCCGCATCTATAAACTTATCAAGGAAGTCTACCGTACACAAATCCTTTGGCGAGAGGATATACCTGCCGTCCATATCAAGCTGCTGACCCGTATCGGTATCTGTAAGTGTATACTTACGACGGCATATCTGGCGACAAGCACCGCGATTTGCCGAGCAGGCGGTCTCGTGCTCCGACAGATAGCACTTGCCCGAAATAGACATACAGAGTGCGCCGTGGCTGAACATCTCTATCTTCAGCAGCTCCCCCTTTGGACCGCGAATATCCTGCTCTACAATGGCGCGCTTTACCATCGCAATCTGCTCAAGCGATAGTTCGCGAGCAAGCACAACAACATCCGCCCACTGCGAATAGAACTTTGCCGCCTCGCTATTTGAGATGTTGCACTGCGTAGATATATGCACCTCCACGCCCACCTGATAGGCATAGAGAATTACCGACATATCCGAGGCGATAATAGCATCTACCCCCTCAGCCTTTGCCCTATCAACCACATCGTGCATCTGCCGTAGCTCAGTATCGTAGACAATCGTATTTACCGTAAGGTAGGTCTTAACCCCATGTTCGTGGGCAATACGGTTAATCTCAGCCATATCGTCAGCCGTAAAATTGGCCGCCGATGCCGAGCGCATATTGAGCTGCCCGATACCGAAATATACCGAGTTTGCACCCGCTGCAATAGCCGCGTGAAGGCTCTCATACGAGCCTACTGGCGCCATAATCTCTATATCTGCTCTTCTCATACTACTTCTTTCTACCAACAAGACTCTCTACATAGCTCTTCATATACTCCGTACGCTCCTTTGGCACATCAAGGGTATCAAGGATTGCCAGTGCGCGAGAGATGCGGACAGATATCTGCTGCTCGGTCATGGCTCTTGCACCGATGGCATCATAGACCTCCTTAACAGCGGCAATCTTCTGATTATCATCTAAATCTGTGCGAAGATGCGTACTGCGCAGTACCTCGCGCTGAGCCTCCGTAGCGTGCGAGAGTGAGATAATCATCAGATAGGTCTTCTTACCCTCAAGAATGTCGCCACCAATCTTCTTGCCAAGCTGCTCATCGCCATAGCTATCCAAAAGGTCATCCTGCAGCTGGAAGGCTATGCCCACCTCTGTAGCAAACTTATTGAGCCTCTGAATATCCTCTGCCGATGCACCTGCAAGAGTAGCGCCAATAACCACCGAGCCTGCAAGCAGAGCCGCCGTCTTCAGCTCAATCATATTCATATACTCCGCCACAGCAACCTTCGGCTGAGTCTCAAAGTCCATATCGTACTGCTGACCCTCGCACACGCGAGCCGCCATAGAGTTAAAGCACTCAAAGACCTCTGGCAAATACTTGCTCTCTACACCCTGCAAGTGGCGATACGCCTCAATCATCATCACATCACCCGAGAGAATTGCCACATTACTACCCCAGCGGGCAAAAACCGACGGACGACCACGACGCACAGCCGCGTTATCCATAATATCGTCGTGCAGAAGCGTAAAGTTATGAAACACCTCTATAGCCGTAGCGGCAGGAAGCACTCGCTGAACATCGTCAGCATAGATATTGTATGCAAGCATTGCCAGCACAGGGCGCATACGCTTGCCACCCTCGGCAAGCGAGTAACGAATTGGCGCATAGAGCCTCTGTGGCTCGTCTGGCATATTTATCATCGCTAAATGGTGCTCAAAAATCTCGGTAATCTGCTGCGGAGTCTTCATAGTCTTGTTCTATATTTACACATTTATCAACGCAAAGATAATAAATTATCTTCACATTCACACCCTTTTTCACACCATTCATAGTCATAAAAACAATTTTATTTGGCAGTTCACTCTTTTTTATCTAACTTTGAACAAAGAATTATAGAACAACTAAACTAAAGTGAATAGAACTATGAAAAAATTAGCATTTGGCGTTGATATCGGCGGTATCAACACAGCCTTTGGACTTGTAGACGAGAAGGGCGACCTTTTTGGCGAGTCTGTAATCTCTACACGCGCATATCCAAACTATCAGGACTACCCTCGCTATGTGGCAGACCTCTGCGAGGCTATGAAGCTGCTTATTAATGCCGTAAACTTTGATTTTGAGCTTATCGGTATCGGCGTGGGCGCACCAAACGCAAACTTCTATAAGGGCACTATCGAGACCCCTGCAAACCTCTGGAAGTTTACAGCCGAGGATGCAAATCAGGACGAGAATCTGCGCATCTTCAACTTCGCAGACGACATTAAGGCTAACTTCCCAGGTGTGCCAGTGTATGTTACAAACGATGCCAATGCGGCAACTATCGGCGAGATGGTATACGGCAATGCAAAGGGCATGAAGGACTTTATAATGGTTACCCTCGGCACTGGCGTAGGCTCTGGCTTTGTTGCAAATGGCGAGATGATTTATGGTCACGACGGCTTTGCGGGCGAGTTTGGGCATGTTATCGTTGAGCGTGGTGGCAGAGAGTGCGGCTGCGGAAGAAAGGGTTGCCTTGAGGCATACGCATCGGCTATCGGCATTAAGCGCACAGCCTTTGAGCTTATGGCAACAATGAACGACAAGTCTCCTCTGCGCGACATATCGTTCAACGACCTTGATTCTGCAATTCTCTACCAGCACGCTCTGAAGGGCGACCCTATTGCTAAGGAGGCCTTCCGCCTTACTGGTATGCGCCTTGGTTATGCCCTTGCTGACGCGGTTACAATCACCTCCCCAGAGGCAATCTTCGTCTTCGGAGGTCTTGCAAAGGCTGGCAATCTGATTCTTGACCCAATCAAGTGGTATATGGAGGAGAATATGCTCTTCGCATTCAAGAATAAGGTTAAGGTGCTGCCATCAGGCCTTCAGAACAAGAACGCCGCTATCCTCGGCGCATCTGCTCTCGTTTGGCAGAATATGTAGTTTAGCCATTGGCCGTTGGCTATTAGCCATTAGCCTTAGCTATAGTAAAGAAATTAATGAGATTAGGGAGGTTAGGGAGAATTTTCACTAACTTCCTTAATTTCATTAAATTCACTAAATTCCCTATTCTGCGTAGCTAATAGCAAAAACCAAATTTGGTTTTATAATATATATTGCCTATCTTTGTAAAGGATAATAAAGAAAATCGTATCTATTTGAGTGACAGAGGTCAATAAAGAGGTCAAAAGCTGTTGGTAACGATTTAGCGACATTACCACCGCACCGATACGCTGTGCTTTGCTTATATCAAACA
>SUZS01000045.1 GCA_015059785.1 Rikenellaceae bacterium | reverse complement strand
CCCAAAGAGTAACGGTAACATCGCTGGTAACCTTGTCGTTTACAAGCAGATAAGTAGTAGCAAGATACTTATAATCAGTAGCATCATCCTTAACCTTCAGCACATCAGCAGCATCAACAGGGCTGTCAGCGCGGTCAAAGGTTACAGGGATTGAAGCAGTCTCTGACAGAGAGCCGTCAAACATATTGAACTGAGTGTAGGTGTTAACAGTGAGCTGAGAGTCAGAAACCTCAAAACCAGCCTTCTGTGCATCCAGAACATCCTGAGCAGTAACACCAATGTTGAGCTGTGCAAGAGGACGAGTAAGAGTGAAAGTCTCACTTACAGGACCCTCAACCTTAAGGTCGTGGCGAACATACCAGAAGCAGTCACGAGTCTCATCGTTAGCTGGCTTAGGGTCAAGCTTCATGCACACCTTCTTCTCTGCCCAAACAACATCGTAGTGAACAGGGTCAACATTACCCTTAAGCTCCTCCTTAGCCTCTACAGCCTTGTAGGCGAAGAAAGCAAGGTCGTAAGTCTTACCAGTAGCAAGACGAACATTGAGAGTAGCCTGCTTACCATTAAGAACCAGAGTACCCTGGAGGTTCTCCAGTGGAGCCTCAGCACCATCCTCATAGATAGCCCAAGCCACCTCGTCTACAGTTGTGCCGTCAGCGATAGCACGAGTACCCAATGTGCCCAAGTCAGCAACAAAAGCTACCTCTACCTCCTGACCTACCGGTGCAACGGATACATCCTCCTTTGCACAAGATGCTGCGCTGAAAACAACAGCAGCAGCCATCAGAAATCGAAAAAATCTTTTCATAATGCGTTGTTAATATTTAGTGAATAATTTTTTTCTGTTTTACTATTTGCTTGGCCTCTTGCTTTGCCTCAAAAATACTCCACCTGCTCGCTCAACAATCATACCATATTGCCTCAAAGTGCGTCAAAACGCGCTCTGGCGGGGGTGGCTTAATTTTAGAGAACATTCATTGTGCAAATTTATGAAAATAAATTAAAAAAACAAATATTTTAAGTAGAAATTTAGTTGTTTTTTGTTTGGCATATTTTTGGCAGGTGTTTTGGCGTTATGGTAAAAATATTAGTCTATTCTCCGTCGTTCCGGATGAGGGCGATGATTGTTGGGATTTTGACCTCGCCAGGAGTAGAGGTTGAGAGTGTTACTTCTCGAGATGCGCTCTTTAGAAGGTGTGGCGAAAAGTTGTTTGATAGGGTGGTAATAGAGGACTATCGTCTCTTTATGGATGGGGCGGGTTGTGTTGCAAGGATAAGGACTCACTTTGCAAATCGTCCTAAGATTGTGGTGCTCTCAACGGCCGTTGATGAGCAGACCGTACTGTCGTTGTTGGAGTGTGGGGTAGATCAATATCTGCTCTTACCTTTGTCTCCTGAGAGACTTAGGCGAAAGGTCTGTAGATGATGCTCTTAGCTACTATCACTTACATTGTCATAGACTCTGTACTCCTATTTGTTACTCGGCGGCTATCTGTGCGTTCAGCGGCTGCTGAGCAGAGGGCAATTTGTCGCCTGGCGGCGTTTATTGCAAACCGCTCGGGAGATATCTCTGCTTTGGGGCGAGGTATTGCCAGGTTTAACTTTGTGCAGTGTGTAGTCTTTGTGGCGGATAGGGTAGATGAGCAGGCTTATGAGCCGTTAAGAGTAGTTGTGAAGTACTACAATATTGAGCGTATGTTGCTTGATAGGGCAATGCGGAGTTTTACAGAGGCGGAGCGAGCGTATGCGTTAGCACTGCTTGCACGACTGCCGTTGGGCGAGGTTACGGAGGTAATGGTTGAACGGTTTATTGAAGATAACTCTCCAAGAGTGGGATTTTATGCGCTTCTGTGTATATTCTCTGTCTCTCCTTGTCGTGCTATAGCTGTTCTGGAGGGTATGGATGGTCGCCTATCAAGGCGTGATGTGGCAGAGATTCTTACTGTGATAAGCCGAGGAAGTTGCCCTGTGCCATATATGCCACTACTGATGTCTCAGAATTACAATTTGCAACTGTTGGGTATACACCTTGTGCGTCGTTTTGGTATTACTGAGAGCCGTGCAAAGATAGCATCTATGGTTAAGAGTTGCCACAGCGAGCTGCGTGAAGATGCACTGCAGACACTTGCCTGTTTTGGCGAGGCTGAGCGGTTCTGTAAATGTACGATTATATGATTGTTCTGTTTGTCTCCATACTGCTTTCTGCCCTGCTCTTTGCTGTAGGGGTGTACTTTGTTGTGCACGGGTATAGGGATTTCTGTAGTGCCCGACTTTATAACCTCTCTATTGCATCGCAGGTTGATAGTGTGGGTGGGGTGGGGATATCAATTATATGCGTTGCTCCGAAAGGCGCTGCGGCGGTTGTAAATCTGTTGGATGTGACCTATCCTTGCTCAGAGGTTGTTGTGGCAGTAGATAGAAAAAGCCAAGCAAATTTAGTGTCACAGTTGAAAATTCGTTATGCCCTATCTGGTGTGCAGTGTGAAGATGTTACTGTCTATCGCTCAACGCGTTATAGCTTTAGGCGATTGGTGGTTATAGTGGCTGAGAAACAGAAAAGTAATGCTCAGTTAGTAGAACTTTCTGTGCAGCAAGCAATTTTTAATTATCTTTTTATAGTCCCATCTTCAGCGGGACTTTTTCCTCACAGCTTAGGTGTTGTGGCGGAGGTTATAGCCTCGCAAACTGATGGTCAAGTAGATGTTATTTCGACTATGGATAGAGATGTTAATCTATACTCACGCGAGGCGTTGCGAAGGGGTGTTAATAGCAGCTCGAACTCTCAAAAGATTCATATTGCCCAGCCGCTTTTGTTGGATAACTTTAGCGTGGCTGATAATTATTTAACAATAGAGCGGTCGGGATATAATTTTTGGGACTTTTTGTCGTTAAAAATTATGAAATACAGAAATAAATTACTATCTTTGAGAAAACCTTAACACTATGCTATCTGATGATATAAGAGCCTATCTACTTCCACAAGCCTTCAATGCAGCTGTAAGAGCTGGTTGGGAGATTATGGAGGTGTATAAAAATAGAGATGATTACCACATCTCTGTAAAGAGTGACAGTACGCCAGTGACCCTTGCTGATAGGGTGGCGCACGAGAAAATTAAACAGTGCCTTGGCCAAACTCGCATACCTATTCTCTCGGAGGAGGGTCGCGAGATGTTGTACGACGAGAGACGCAACTGGGAGCTGTTTTGGCTGGTAGACCCGCTTGACGGAACGGTGGAGTTTATCAAGGGTAATAATGAGTTTACGGTAAATATCGCCCTTATGGCAGATAGAGTTTGTGTCTGCGCAGTGGTCTATGTGCCATACCTTAAGAAGGCGTATGTGGCAAGCCAACAGATTGGTTCATACCTACTTACGGATATTGCCCCAGATGCAGAGGCGGCTTATTCGTATGAGGATATCTGCGCTCGCAAGTGTCGTCTGCCGTTAAAGGAGAAGGAGCATAGTGGATATCGTGTTGCCGTTTCGCGCTCACATCAGACTGCTGAGACTGAGCAGTATATTGATGCTGTAAGGCAGACTCGCAGTGATGTTGAGATTATCGAGCAGGGTAGTTCGTATAAGTTCTGCCTGCTTGCCGAGGGTGCTATAGATTACTATCCGCGCACAACGCACACTTATGAGTGGGATACGGCAGCTGCGGAGCTGATACTTGCTGAGGCTGGCGGCTATACTCGCTCACTGCCAGATAGAACTCCTCTGCTCTACAATAAGGAGGATTTGCACAACCCTTGGTTTGAGTGTGGAAGATAATATATTAAATATAGGTGAAATGAGAAAAAAATTAGCAATTTTGGTTGCTCTACTAACTTTGGGTGCAACGACTGTCTCGGCGCAGAGCTATCTTACTAAGCGAACAGTGGGCGCGGTAGAGGTTGAGCTTGGTGTTGGATTAGCTACGGCGGCAAATAGTATTAGTCAGTTTGGAAAGGCGCGTCAGGGCGTTGAGGTTAATGCTGAGGTGAGATATAACTTTCATCAAGCACCTATAGATTTGGGTGTCCACTTTGGATTGTGTTCCTTTACGCGCAGTCATCAGGTAGGTAAATATGCAAGTAAGCATAACTTTGATAGTCAAACACTTATGGCTGTTACGGACTATAACTTCTTCCAGGGTCGTATAGCCTCGCTGTTTGTTGGTGCAGGAGTAGGTGTGGCGTGGAATAACCTCAGTGCAGATGGCACAAAGGGAGATTTTAATGCCTGTGTGATGCCGCGTATAGGTGTTGAGCTATCTAACCATGTGCGCTTAACGGCAGCCTATAAGTTCTATGAGAAGGCAAATAATCACCTTGTTATTAGTGTTGGCTTTGCCTTTGGCGGTGGAAGTCGCTAAGATTGTGTGATGAACAACAAAAAAGGAGGCTGAATAAAAAGTGTATTTTGTCGTTATACTCGCCCTCAAAATGCTCATTTACGCCAAGTAAACTCCGCTTTTTCGGGCTTCGCAGGCCTAAAACTACATCTTTTTATTCAACCTCTGAAAAAAAAGGGTAATGATGCCAAAAGCGGCGCTTGAGTAAAAATGTAATTGCCTATAAATTTGGAAATTACAGCGATATTTTAGAGATTAGTAGAAAACGGTTTCTACTAATCTCTATTTTTTATGGTAAA
>SUZS01000028.1 GCA_015059785.1 Rikenellaceae bacterium | reverse complement strand
AACTCATTGAGCAACAACAAAAAAGCGAGAAACTTTCGTTTCTCGCTTCTGTACCCCCTCAGGGGCTCGAACCCTGGACCCCAACATTAAGAGTGTCGTGCTCTACCAACTGAGCTAAAGAGGCATCGTTTTGCAAACGGCGTTAATTCCTGATTGCGAGTGCAAAGATAGGGCAAAAATTTTAATCCTGCAAACTTTTTGAAGAAAAAATTGTTAAAAAATTTCTAAAAAAAGTCGCATATATTATCAACACCTTATTAATCAGCGAATTAGCGAATAGAAATTTTATCAGTGCACCACTCCCCCGCTGCACCCTCGTAGATAATTGGCAATCGGCTTTCAAGGCTTTTGAGCATCAGGTAGCTCTCGTAGGCATTAATGCCCGTAGTCTTACCCTGAGCAATAGCAAATCCAAGAACGCAAGGGTGGTGGCGTGTTGTATAGTAAGCTGCGCGGTTAAAGTCAAGGTAACTCTCAAGCCAGAACGGGTCATTGCTTGGGTTACCACCACGGCGGATATGCTCTGCTAATGGCAGTGTATTAATTGCTGCGCGGACAACCACTGCTATACCAAGTCTATCGCACTCTGAGAGCAGTTTATCCGTTGCATAATAGGCCGGAACAACGACTCCATTATATGGAGCGGTAACCTGTTCAGCAACAGGCTTAGATGGGTTATAATCTACCATTTTGAGCTCTACAGGGCTATTATTGAGCTGCATCACACCCTCAACAACATCAGCAGAGCGCACTCCTACACTATGTCTCACATACTCCGCGGGGCGATTGTCAATACGGTTTTCAAGCTCAACAGCTACAAGATGTGGACTATCAAGGCTCCAGAGGCTATTCTTTGGTATGCGCGCCACAAAGCGGACTGTATCCTCGCGGCGCATATCAAGGCTCATTTCGCTATACCCCTTTGCTACAACAGTGCTATCATTAACATGGACGGCATAGCCTATACGGGCACGCTTAGCATTCAGAGCATCGCACTTAACAGCCACAGAGAACTGAGCAACGCCCTCACCAGCATCATTAAGTGTCGTAGAGACCATAATATCGCGAATACGGATTGTTGGCTGGCAAAGGACCATAACATCCTCAACAAGAGGCTTAAGAGCATACTGCTCTGCCACGCGATTCTGCTCGGCATCTATCTGGCGTATAGTGAGTGTATGGCGACCCTCCTTAGCCAACTTAGTGATATTGAACTCAACGGGCGTTGCACCGCTACAAGCATAGCCCACAACGCGGTTATCAACCAGCACCTCATAAGCCGAGGTAGAGCGACCTACGCGCACAATAGTCTGTCGGTTGAGCCACCAGACAGGAACAGCAAAGGATGTACTATACTCCCGACCATCCTCCGTAACGCTCCACTCAGATAGTTTTGCCACATAGTTAGAGCGAGCAGGCTCTGCACTCAGAGCATCAGCAGCGCGACCATAAGGGACCACTGCAGTGCGAAACGGCTCTGTTCTATCAAAAGGTAGCACAAGGCTTTGCGCCGAAGTAGCGCCAAAGCTAAATATAGCGAGTAGCAATAGGATTATCTTCATAATTTTAGTATCTTTGCCACAAAGATAGTAAATAATTGGCAACAATGGCAAAACATCAAATCAATTTCCCTGCCATAGAGATGGTGACAAAGGTAGAGAGTGGTCAGACTTATGTTTGGGATGCTCTGCGTGGTCGTTATCTGTTGCTAACGCCCGAAGAGCAGGTGCGTCGCCATGTTTTAGCCTTTCTTGTCTCACACTGCGGTGTGTTGCCGCACTCAATAGCTCAGGAGTACTCTGTAAAGATTAACGGCACAGCTCAAAGAGCAGACATTGTAGTGATTGGTAGCGACCTTCGTCCTGCGATACTTGTAGAGTGCAAAGCCCCCGATGTAAACATAGACAAGAGTACTCTTGCCCAAGCAGTACGCTACAACGCGGTACTTGGAGCAAGGTATATAATTCTGACAAATGGTCACAAGCACATCTGTGCCGAGTTCAAAGAGGGTCAGTACACCTTCCTAAAGAGCTTTCCAGTGATGGTCTACTCTACCCAAGGCGTTGAGCAATAGCAGCAAAGCTATCTTTATAATTCTCGCCTATAGGGGCATACTCATTACCAGTGAGGAACACACGCCCCTTTGTATAGCCCGTGATATGCTCAATATTGACAATAAATGAGCGGTGCACACGCACAAAACGGTCCGCAGGAAGTGTTGTCTCCATATTTTTCAGTCTAAAGAGCGTCACAAGCTGACCTCCATCGGCAAGGTGCAGACGCACATACTCGCCAGCACTCTCAAGGTAGACGATATTAGAGTATTTAACAAGCGAGGTCTTATGGTCGGCGCGAATGCTGATACACTCCTTCTCTGCACTCTGCTCGCCAACTGGTATATCCTCACTCTTAGCACTATCTCTAAGTGCACGCAGCTCTGACAAAGAACGCGCCTTTATTGCAGCTCGCTCAAAGGCCTCAAAACTGATAGGTTTAAGCAGATAATCAACAGCATCAAGCTTAAAACCCTCAATGGCATACTCCGAGTAGGCGGTAGTAAAGATAACCATTGGTGGATTATCAAGCGAACGAACAAAATCTACACCACTCAACTCTGGCATATTGATATCTACGAAGATAAGGTCTACAGAGCTATCTACAGCCAGATAATCACGCGCATCAATGGCGTTATCAAAGCTCTGGACAATCTCAAGAAAGTGCACTCGTGCCACATATGCCTCCATCTGACGAAGAGCCAGAGGCTCATCATCTATCACAACACATCTAAGATTCATAGCAAGTCGGTATCTTTAATGTCACACTATATTGTTCCTCTGTCTGAGTAATCTCAAGGCTATGGTTGTTGCCGTAGATATGCTCTAATCGGCGACTGACATTCTCAAGTCCAATACCCTTTGTTCCACCCGTTGTAGGATGGACAGAGTTACGGAAGATAGCTATTAGGGTATCAGACTCAATAGTCACATCAATATGGATAAACGACTCTCGCCTTCGCCCTACGCCGTGCTTAAAGGCGTTCTCAACAAAGACAATCAGCACAAGCGGGGGAATTGTAAGCTCCGAAGGTATATTCTCTGGATAGTTAAACCGAATATCTATCTGCTGGCTGTACCTCACGCGCATTAGCTCAATATAGTTCTCAATAAACTTAATATCTGTTCGCAAAGGTATAGTCTCAGCACTCGACTCGTATACCACATGGCGCATCATATCCGACAGCTCTATAAGCCCTCGCTTGGCACTCTTAGCGTCAATATCTATAAGGGCGTGGATATTGTTGAGCGTATTCATCAGAAAGTGAGGGTTTATCTGGTACTTCAGATAGTACATCTCCGCCTCAACATTCTCACGGGCAAGTCGCTCATTATCCTCATCGCGCTGCATAGCCTCATAGAACTTCTTAATACCCAAGTTGGCACAAAACATAAAGGCGCAGAGAACAATGTTCCAGTACCAGCGCAAATCTGTCAGCGAGGCGTGACGAGGTTGTATAAGCTCGCCAACACTCTCTCCTAAAAAGGCTATTCGCCACTGCTCATAGACCTCAATAGCTCCAAATGTTGCCAACAGAGTGACAAGAGAGGTCAGAAGGTACAATGTAAAGTGTCCGCGGTTAAGCTGAAAGCGTATAAAAACCTGATTGTGAAGCAAAAAGAGTATGAAGTAAGGTGTAATCTTACCCCACGCCAAAAAGACCTTATTGAAGTCAATATAGGCCTCGGACATCAGATTGGAGTTCATTATCGGGATAAGATAAACTACCGCCCAGATGCCCGAATAGACGAGGTTCTCGCCTATTATCTGCTTACGAATCAGTGGTTTTTTTAGTTTCATAGCATATTATAAGGAATTTAGGGAAATTAGAGAATTTAGGGACCCCCTCCCCTGAAACTCCTTAAACTCCCTAACCTCCTTAAACTCCTTAATAAATTTAACAGCCTAAGCCTACTTAATGCCCAACTTTGAGGCGTTGTAGAGGTAGCGCTTGATACTCTTCTTTGGAGTCTTCTCAAACTCTGAAGGGTAGATGCTGATTGAGACAAGTCGCTCATAGGCAGCAATCTGCGCATTGAGAGCCTTAAGGTTCTCTGCCATAGTAGCCTCAAGGGTCTGTCGGTCAATACCCTCACGCTCGCAAGTCTCAAAGTCTGGCACAACAAGGCCATAGAGCTTGCCGTCGTTCTCAAGCACGAGTGACTCAAGGACAAGTGGCATATTGTTGAGCTTATCCTCAATCTCCTCAGGGTAGATATTCTGACCGCTACCAGTAAGAATCATAGTCTTGCAACGGCCACGAATATAGAGCGTACCGTCTAAATCCATAGTACCCATATCGCCCGTATGGAGCCAGCCCTCAGCGTCAATAGCGGCCGATGTAGCCTCCTCGTTCTTGTAGTAGCCCATCATCACATTCTCTCCGCGAACAAGTATCTCGCCAGCCTCATTCTGTGGGTCAGATGAGTCAATACGAACATCAAGATAGTCCTTCAGATACATACCGCAAGAGGTAGCCTTAAACTCGCGAGCCTCTGGCGTAAAGCTAATAAGCGGGCCACACTCGGTCATACCATAGCCGATAGTGAATGGGAAGTGAATCTTCTGAAGGAACGCCTCAGTCTCCTTGTTCACTGGTGCACCACCAAGCACGAAGATACGAAGGTTACCACCAAATGAGTCAAGCAGCTTCTTCTTAATCTGCGCAAAGACAACCTCGTTTACAAGTGGCAGCTTCATAGCGATGCTCAGAGGGCCCTTCTCAAGCAGTGGGATAACCTGTTTACGGTAAATCTTCTCCAAGAGCACTGGCACAGCACAGATAACCTCTGGCTGGACCTTCTGAATGGCAGCAAGCAGAATCTTCGGTGCAGGGATGCGACCCAGCAGGGTGATATGTCCACCCACAGCAAGCGGTGCAAGGAAGTCTACCGCGCAACCAAAGGCGTGTGCAAGTGGCAGGAACGAGAGCGTACGGCCACCCTTATGGAGGTAAGGGATAGTTGTGTGGTCGCTAAGCGTCAAGATATACATCACATTGGCTGTAAGGTTATTAACAGTCAGCATAACGCCCTTAGAGTAGCCAGTTGTTCCAGAGGTGTAGTTGAGAAGTATCAGCTGGTCGTTTGGCACATCAGCATACTTGATATCGCCAGCCGTAAAACCACGAGGATAACGCTTGCGATAGTTCTCGGTCATCTGATTGATGCAACGAGACATCTTATCTCCCTCGCGCTCATAGAGCACATGATAGTCTGTGAGCGACATCACAGCCTCAACATCAGGCATCTGGTCTCCATCAAGGTTGTCCCAGTATGAGTCTGTAAGGAAGAGCAGACGGCTCTCAGAGTGGTTTACAATATGTGCGATATCTGTAGGCGTAAAGTCCTGAAGGATAGGCACAATAACAGCTCCATAGGTCATTGTCGCAATATAGACAACGCACCAACGCGGAGTGTTACGACCAACAAGAGCAATCTTATCCTTAGGCTTAATGCCCGCCTCGTCAAACATAATGTGCAACTTGGCAATCTCCTTAGCAAAACCGTAGTAAGAGTAGGTCTCGCCAGTAAAGTAGTCAGTTACGGCACTCATCTCGCGGTTCTCACGAAACGACTGCTCATACATCTTAATTAAGTTCTTTTCAACCATAGTACAATATAAATAAGGTGTTATTTTCTCTTTTTCCAGAGGTAGGTCTTGCTCTCCTCACCCCTTCGTAGCCTTACAATATTAGCCCTGTGTGTCCATATTAGCATAAACGCCACAGCTACAGAAAATATTATAAAAATCCACGAAAACTCCCCATATCGGCTGTAGAGCGTCGTGGAAAATATAGCCACAAAAACGGGGAAACAGCACCCCGCAATAATGCTCGCAAGCGACACATAGTGGGTAAAAACGAACACTAATACCCACACCGCAAAGCAGAGCACTGCAAGGTTTGGCTGTATAGCTGTCACCGCACCAATAAGCGTACTTACCCCCTTACCGCCCCTAAAACCAGCGAAAACGGGGAAGATATGCCCCAAAACAGCCGCCACAACGGCAAATATCTTGAAATTGATTACCCACGCCGTAGATACCGAAGGGTCAAGCCTCATCAGCCCCATAAGTGTTACCGCCACAAAACCCTTCATAAAGTCAATAACAAAAACAGGCAGCGCAGCCCTTAACCCCAATACTCTAAGCATATTAGTCGCCCCCGCGTTCTTACTGCCGTGCTCACGAACATCCACACCAAAATAGTGCTTACCAATCCAGACAGCACTCGGAATAGAGCCTAACAGATAGGCCACTACCAAAAGCAACAATACCGCGCAATAAGTCATAATCGTACAAAAAAAACTCTGCGTGCGTCGTGCAAAGATAGTAAAAATTTGCGAAATGCAAAATTTTACAACAACCATTAGCCGTTAGCCGTTAGCTGGCTAACGCAGAACAGAGAATTTAGGGAAGTTAGGAAAAATCACTAACTTCCTTAATTTCCCTAACTTCCCTAAATTCTCTGTACTGCGTAGCAAAATCCCCCACCATTTTGCTTTTCACAAAAATTTACTACCTTTGCATAGTATTTTGGATAAATCTTATAATGTGTATTGGTATGGATTATATTGAACCAATTAAGGACTTGAGAGAGAGACTCCGTGAACAGATAGACAAACAAATGAGGAGCTTGGTTAGCAAGTTCAAAGATTATGTTGTTGTTAATCATCCCGACAATCCAAAATATCAAATGATAGAAGGTCTTTGTACCAGAATCAATTATGGTTGTGAGGGCGATAGATATTATTACTATTGGTTAGCACCTGATTTAGAGTTTATACACCTTCATCGTTTGTGGCGTGTATACGCGATATTTTATGATGACAAATTAAAGTGGTGGTTTGTTTACGATAAGGAGAAGCGCGCCTACACCGAATTTAATGAATTGGACACAGACGCGCAGATTCAAATGTTGGAGATGTTGAATAAGTGCATAGAGACCCCCTCGCCAGAGACTTTTTTAGAAGAGTTAAAACAACGCTATGGCAAAGATGTAGATTAATGGTCTCGCCCACACGCTCTACTATCTACAATCTACTATTTTTTACCTATCAACCTACCTTTCGGCGTGGTAGTCGATGAGCTTGTCACATTTGCCGTGAACGAGGATGCCTTGGGTAGTGTCTGGGTATTGCTCGGCGACGGTTTTGAAGTTACAGAGGTGGTAGTGCATCTCTGCCAAGGTTTGGTCGTCTGTAGCTGTGCATAATGCCCTCTGGAGCAGCTGTTGGGAGCGGGTGGTTGCGGCTGTGGTATATTTATCGCTCTGCCAATCTCGTTTCGCAGATACGCAGCCCCAGAACAACTCTCCCTTATAATACTGCGTATACGACCAGCATCTACCAAAGCTATTGCGCAGTCCCACAGCAAACTTAAACATATCTCGAGCTTTAGCATTAGGGTCTGTAGCACAGTTAATACTCTGCTCTAATGCGTACATTTGCGTTGCAAAATCATACTTACTATAGCACGGCTCGCTCTCTTGGGCATAAGTAACACTAAACGGATTATACTTAATAATCACATTTAAGTGTCCACGATTATACTCTTCGCTGACACGCTTTAGGTACTTTACAGCCTGACCATAGCGCATCTGGCGCAGGCAGTGCGTGCCGACAATATCATTAAGGTAGTCGCTACCCGTATATCCGCGAGCATTGAGGAAGCGGTCAAAATCAGAGATAGGGTTTACAGTTGCCTGGTAATACTTAACAGCGCAGTTTACATCCAGACTATCAATAAGTTCAAAGAAATGGTTGCTATAATCTACAGAGTTAAAGCACCTCTCTGCGTAGCGATATTCACGCATCGAGACTGTCTCATTTGTACTATGATTAGTCATACAATTTACAATGCTGAGAAGTCTATTATCAGCCATATTTGCCAACTGCATAGCTCGCGTAGTTTTACCCTGCTTAACAAGGCGCGGGCAGAGCACCGAAAGCACCACTCGGCGCATCATATCGTTCCAATAGTAGTAACCCATTCCGCTACCAAGGTAGTAGCCCGATGCAGTTTTGGAGCGCACACTATTAGTAATATTAGTTACAATCTTGTTATCAAGCCACTTAAGTTGCTGAGCGAGTTTTGCCTCGTATGCACTATCGTATGGCGACAATTTAGCATCCAAGTATATCCTCATAACCTCTATAGACTCATCTAAATAGCGAGTAGACTTTACTGTCTGCGCCTTTGAGAGTTGTTGTGAAGCCCTCTGACTCTCACCGATAATATCAGAGAGGATAGCCGCTGTATAGTACCACATTGCTGGGGTCTGAACCCTGCTATTGACAGCCATTTTAAGGCACAGGGTGCGCAGTTTTTTAATCTTCTCACATCGCTCTGGCTCAACAACAGGCTCCCCTCTGTAATGTCCATTCTCTGCCCCATCGCTCTCCAAAGAGTTTACATACTCTTGCAAGGTCCTTACGACATAATCGCTATTGGGAGCATACTGACACACCAACTCCAGAGCCTGCTGGGTAGTTACCTGCTCGCCAGCACGACCTTTACAATAGAGGATTGATTGCACATCGCCAATCTCGGCAAGATAGTGCAACGCCCTCTCTGAGTTATTTAAGCGATACTCAGCACCAGCGATATATGGCAGTATAAGCTGTCGCATAAGGTTGTTTACTGGCAGACGCGATGCCTCGTTATTCCAAACATCGACACACTCACTATATCGACCGAGCGAGAAGAGTGCACGCACTGCTTGTAGCAGATATCTATCGCCCAACTTTGTACTCTTTGCCTTCAGAGAGCGTTCAACAACCTGCTCAAGGGTCATTCGAGCATCTATCTGCATCGTTGGATAGTACCAACGCGAGTTTCTCTTGACACGAACATACTCGTTATTTTTAGCCACAAAAAGAAACTCAAGAATTGATGTATCTCTCTTTGTAATCCACTGCGCAAACTGATTATCATAGCCCTTCGTTCGATTGTCGTACATACTTTCGAACTGAGCGAGCGGCATCTTATAGACTATATCATATATATCAGTTAGGGGTATTGACTGAGAGGTTAACTTCTGCCAACCCCTACAATTCTGCTCAGCACTACGGTTAAAGCCCTCAGCATCAATAGTCGGAGTGGCAACCCTCTCGCAAACGCGATACATACGATATCCGCCAGCAGAGTACCAATCATACCAGCAAGCGCTTGCACTTTGCATTACAGCAAGCGATAAGAGACTAATAAGCAAATATTTGAGAGATTTCATCGTCAGTGTAGTTTTTGAGTTGTGAATTGTCTAAGTGGTAGATTATATTGCCCCGCGAAGGTCTATCCAGCTGCTGCTCAACAAGAGCCTTAACCTTCAAAATCTCCGCAACTGTAGGTCTCTCACTTCTGATAGTCTCTCCAGCAGCACACTGTTTTGTATCTGTAACAATAGCCTGAAACTCGCCATTCTTGAACTTAACACCCCAGCCAAAGGTCGGGTAGGCGTAGTCCATAGGAAGTGGGTAATTACGACTTCTCAAGTATGGCCTCACATCGGCAATGTCAAGGATAGAATTTTTGGTTTTAATACTCTTTAGATTGCCAGTATTATACAACATCAGCACTACCCTATCTGCCACTGGAGCATCTTGGCACAGCTGATGCAACCTCAATGTCACACTAAGCGACAACCCACTATCACTCAACAGCTTACCAACAGCCTTGCAGAGCTTATCATAGGAGCGCTTTGTCTGCTGCGTCCAATCACAATCAAGCTGAAGTTCACGAATCTTACCCAGTGCATTGTGGTTACACATAGCCATTACACGCGCCACAATTAGCTCTGCATACTCAGCCTCCTTGCCCTCCATAGCTCTGAGTGCCTCAATAGTGATATAGACCACCGGAGTAATCTCCACACCCTGAGGGACAGCAGAGACAAACTTTGTCGTAGCAATAGGCACAGGCTCAAGCATACTTGAGACAAAGCTATGCTCCACAGCAATGTCAAACATCTTTGTATAGATGCGCGAGATATTATGCCGCTGGAGAAAAGCTATCTCCGTAGAGTCCAGTTCAAAGGTCGTTTTCCAGTGGTATATAGAGTTCTCTAATCTTTTGCTCGGCTTGGTTTGTTCCTGAGCACTCTTACTCTTGCTATTGTTTCCACAACAGACACACAGAGCAGCCAGTGCAACTACCGCACATAGTTTAAGGAGTTTTTTCATATTTTCAAAGAGATAAATTTGGACAGACAAAGTTAGTAAAACATTTCTGTTTTATCCACATTTTTTTGATAAAAATTTTTACTACCTTTGTGGTAAATTTTAGGTTATGATTTTCACTCGCTTCCTTGTTTTTGTATTTAGTATTTTATTGTGGTTAGGAGTCTGGGCTGCATTCAAATTCTTATACCCAATTATCTATGCAAAGATGCGTCCTCATGCCAACATATACAAATTAGAGAGAGGTAGCGTAATAGGAGCGTACATCTTAAAATTTGGATGGATAGCCGTACTGCCTATAACAATATTAGGCCTCAGCATCTTTCCAAAGGTAACAGTAGTGTCAGAAAATTACGGAGAGCTATCTTTTGAGCAGTATTACGCCCCATTTTTCTGTGATGGGCAATTTTGCAGCCGTAAAACACTAAACATATACAACAATACAGAGTCTGCGATTGTTTTGTACAGCAACCGCGCGCAGAATATCTACAGAACAGACATTGCAATAATAGACGAAGGCTCACTGCTGATGTGTGACGGCAAATTAGCAGAGAGATATAAGGATGTTTTTGAGCACAATAATTTGGGTGACGAGTGGAAACTAAGAACACGAACTCACGCCGCAGAGAGTATGGCATGGTTAGATGCAACGGAAATAACCGGAGAGTGGTATGATTCTGAAGCCAAGAGCCATATTTGTGACAGCCTCACTACTATCTATCTTAATCATATTGACAAGCTAACAAAGGTTCAAAATAGGTAAGGCCCTATGTTAGATTTGCCAAAAAGCAACACTCTATATTAACAAATTGAATAATTAAAGCGTAGTATAAATATGTTATTTTCAACAAATTTCTTCTTATGGTTTACAATAGCACTCTGGATTGTTATAGGTGGGCTACTATACTTCTCTCCATTTGTTATTGGCCTATTTAAGCCCGATGCAGACATATACAAAATAGAGCGATACAGAAGAATTGGTAAATATATATTTACATTTGGCTGGTTGGGGATTCTGCCGTTATGCCTCACATTATACTTTATCGTTCCTGATGTACAAATTGTCTCTATGAAAAATGGGGTGCTAACAAGCAACCGTTACTATGTTCCATTCTATTTCAAAGGGCACATTTGTGGCATAGGAGGGGAGTATGTATACAACAATACACACACGAGTCTTGCAATATACCCAATTTACGGCATGGATCAGGTCGATAAACGAGATATTAGAGTTATCAACGGACACTCTATATGTAAGCGTAAAGCGTGGCTTCATACAGAACGACCTGATCGTTACTTTTTTAATACTAAATATGGCCAAACAAAGTGGTATATTAACACCATTCCAAATGCCGAGCAAGATATAGCTGACATTACATGGAAACCAGAAGAGATATCAGATGAGTTATTTAAGTTAGACAAAACACTCAGAGAGAAATTAGATTCTTTATCAAAATTAAAAAATGGAGTTAAATAAAGTTGCCACAACTTGTTAGAAATCTCACAAAACGCCCTCTATACTATAAAGAGGCATTGACACTATGAACGACATTACTAAAAGACTGATACAGACCAATCCATTGAGAGTATTGGGTGTCTATGTAGGCGAATCCAAAGCCAAGGAGGCGGGCAATATCAACCGCATATCTGCTCACGCCAAGGTTGGGCAGATAGCGCAGTTTGCGCTGAGAGGAGACTCTGTTCTACAGCCTCTTAACAGAGACGAGAAGATGGTCACTCAGGCTATTCAAGCACTATCATTACCCCTTGAGCGACTCAAGTACTCCATATTTTGGTATGCAGATAGCCAGTGCGCCTGCTCAGAGCAGTTAAATGCGGCTATTGATGCCCTTATTGCAGATAAAATTGGTATAGCCCTGTATCACTACAACACGCTAATCAATAGCGACCAGCTCAGAGAGGAGTTTGTTGACAAGGCATCTTTTGGGCTACTGACGCTTGACAAGCAGAGGTTTGCCGAGCTGTTCACCGAGCTTGTATCCCCGTATATAAATAGTATCGAGCAGCTTATAACAGACAAATGCACGGCAGGAGAAGATAGCATCCAAAGTGCAATATTTGACCAAGTATGGAGCGACAAACTCGAGGAGGAGTTAAAGAGTGGCTTTACTAATGATGATAATATATATGTACAGATAGAAGATTTTGAGCAGAGAGCAAACAATCTAATTCAGCATGTCAAATTAGCTTATCAATTTTGGGGTCCTCAGAGCTACAGATACAAAGATGCCGCATATAAAATCATCAGCAAGATATATCAGAGGGGCACATACATAATGCGACACATAAAAACATTTGTAGACAACGGCGTATCAAATACGACAATAAGGGCTTCGCAACGCCTACTGACAAGAGTACACACATTTGTAGTAAGTTTGCTTGCAGATATTCAAATGGATACATTATTGGCTAAGATAATAAAGGCAGACAGGCAAACATTTAACGATAGCTACAATACACTCACATTGCAAATGGAGCAAATAGTAGCGCGCAACTGGCATATTCGATTTCTACTATTTTTGCTCGCACTGGGACTTCTTGCACTTATCTTAATAGAAAATACAACATATTAATTAATATGAGACATATAACAATAGATTACGGCATAGATTTAGGCACAACAAACTCTGCCATCTGCCGAATGGAACATGGAGAGGCGATAATCATTCGCTCTGACAGCGGAATGGAGACAATGCCTTCGTGCGTATCTTTCAAAAAGGGAGGAGTAGTACGCATAGGTGAGTCTGCCTATGCAGATTTAGGTAAGGATAAACTTCGCGCACTAAAACGCAAGAGTACCTCAGCCTCCAGCTCTTGCATTGAGTTTAAGCGATATATGGGCACTGATACAATATTCTCTAACACCTTTACAGAACATTCTTGGTCTCCAGAGGAGTTATCTGCGCAGGTTATTCAGACGCTATGTTCGTTTGTCACTGATGACCAAATCAAGGCGGCGGTTATTACAGTGCCTGCCAAGTTTACAGTAAACCAAAAAGATGCCACATTAGAGGCAGCACGACTTGCGGGGATAGAGCATGTAGAGCTACTCCAAGAGCCTATCGCCGCATCTATAGCCTATGGATTGAAGTCTGAGGAGAAGAATGGTGTGTGGATGGTATTTGACTTTGGCGGAGGTACGCTCGATGTAGCCCTTGTCCATGTTGTTGACGGCGTTATGCAGATTTTTGACACCGAGGGAGACAATTACTTAGGCGGCAAGAATATAGACGAGGCGATAGTGTCAAAGATAATACTGCCTCAGCTAACACAGAAGTTCGTCCTCAACCTATCTGATGACGAGCAGTACACACTGCTTTTTGAGGCTCTAAAGGTTGAGGCTGAGAGGGTTAAGAACAAACTCTCATACAGCGATAGCGAGACCATATATCTTGAGGCTGGAGATTGGGGCGAGGATGAAGATGGCGAGGAGATTGAGATTGAGCTAACCATTACACGCCAGGATGTAGAGAAAGCAATAGAGCCTATACTCCAGAAGGCTGTCGATGTGTGCAAAACGCTGATGATACGCAACAACATCACCTACAACAAGCTGTCACACTTAATTTTAATTGGAGGTCCTACACACATTCCACTGTTGCGTAAGATGCTTCGCGAGCAGGTTACCGAGAATGTTGAGACAAGAGTCAATCCGATGACTGCCGTAGCTACAGGTGCTGCAATATACGCATCGACAATACCGGTAAAGATTGACAAGCAGAATATTGATGACAACACCTTGCAACTCTCTGTAGACTTTGAAGCCACAACAGTAAACCCACAGCAGTTTATACCCGTAAAGGCAACCAAAGCGACGCCAGGACTTAAAGTAAAGATGATAAGACGCTCTGATGGCTGGCAAAGTGACAATGTGTCAATCTTGGAGAGTGGTAGCATAATTGAGGTTGACCTATTAAAAAATCAGCCAAACATATTCCGCCTTGTAGCCACTGTAAACGATGTTGAGGTCAGCTGTTTCCCTGCAGAGCTAACCATTGTACACGGAACAAAGGCTGGCACTGCTATTCTGCCATACAATATCGGCATTGAGGTCTACAACCCGCGCAAGGAGCGAAGTGTTTTTACCGCATTTGCAGGTCTGGAGAAGAATCGTCCGCTACCAGCCGTAGGTAACATATATGGTCTCAAGACCCAGGCAAACCTACGCCCAGGTCGCGAGGATGATATTATCAGAATTGCCGTATATCAGGGTGATGACAATGCCGAGGGTAAGTCTGCAGTACTTTTTGAGTATGTCTCTGATGTAATTATCAGTGGCGAAGATATCATATCTTACATTCCAGAGGGTAGCCAGATAAATATCCGCATAGATGTCGACCGCTCAGAGATGATGACCATTACCACCGAGTTCCCAGGCTCTAATCAGCAGATTGTAAAGCATCTTGACACCTCGCGTCGCCAGGAAACAAAACAGACCTCATATCTATCAACACAGCTGGCACACACCAAAGCTATGCTCAGCAACCTTAGCAGCCAATTAGAGGATTTGTCTGAGATAAAGTTGCTACAGCAGCGACTTAGGAACATTGAGGCCGAGCTGCTAAGCGGCGCACAGCACAAGCAGGTTGAGCAGCATATCAAAGAGGTTCTTCGCCTCATTGAGGAGTATGAAGTTACGACAGAGTTTGAGCGCGAGCATATTCGACTGAAAAAGGCACTTATGGAGCTTCGTATCGAGGCTAATAAAAAGAACGATTCAAGCGTTAATAGCGTGGTTGAGAACTTTGAGTATCAGGCCGAGCTTGTAGCCGAGCTTAAGAATGTACTTAGGGCAAAATCTCTTACTGAGCAGATAAAACATTACACCTATTCGCTTCAGCAAGAGGAGATATACCGCAACTTTATCTACTGGACATTTGCGCAGTTCAAACACTTAAAGTGGTCAGATGCAAATAGTGCAAAAGATATGATTAACCGAGGCATAGCAATTCTACAAGAGGACCCAAATGCCCCACTATCAAGGATTGAGAGCATCGTAAATCACATAAACTATCTACTCGTTCATGATAGTGATGACGATGATAATGCAACAACAATTAGTCGAATAGATTTACCTTCAATGTAGTTATGAGATATCAAAAGGGGGATTATATTGACTCATACAAAGTTCTACTACTACTCAAGAGTGGTAGCAGAACAGAGACCTATCGTGTCCGCGGAGAGGATGGGCTACTATATGCGTTAAAGGTTGGTGTTAATGATATCGAGAAGGCGGTAGCTCCGTCGTTAGAAACCTATATAGAGACCGGCAATGATTATGTCGTATATAGATACATTAGTGGCGAGGGACTTGATAGCAAACTCAAGCGAGAGCTTAAATGCTCTGCCGCAGACCTTAAAAGATATACCATAAATCTACTAAGGCAGCTATCTAAGATACACAAGAGAGGATATACCCACGCAGCAATATCTGTAGAGAATATTATGATAGACCTTGCCTGTGGACAGAGCGATGCGTGGCTTATAGGCCTAAGTTCGGCGACAAAGTCTGACCAAACACCTATCAGCACCGACCTGCATGCCATAGGTTCGGTAATGCACTACATGGCATTTGGGGAACCTCCGACAAATCGCATTCGAGCATACAACGGGGGTAGTAATAGCGTTGATAGCCATCTTCAAAATATAATCAACAAGGCTCTTACCCTTGAATTTGCCTCGGCAGAAGAGATGATTGATGCTATTGAGGGCAGAATTGAGGTTAAGCCTACAAGCAGAGTGTTAGGCGACGGTTTTGCCGCCGTAGCCGGTATGGAGGATATCAAAATACGCCTTCAAGAGGATGTTATTGACATTCTTGCCGACAGAGAGGGTGCAAAGCAGTATGGCATCGACATCCCTAATGGAATGTTACTCTACGGTCCTCCAGGATGTGGTAAGACCTTTATTGCCGAGAAGTTTGCGGAGCAGGCGGGCTACAACTACATATACATTAAAGCCAGCGACCTTGCCAGCATATATATACACGGTTCACAGGAGAAGATTGGCGCGCTGTTTGACAATGCTCGCAAGCACGCACCAACAATTCTATGTTTTGACGAGTTTGACGCCTTAGTACCACGACGAGACAATATAAACAACTCGAGTCACAGTGGAGAGGTCAATGAGTTTCTCTCGCAGCTCAACAACTGCGGCAAAGATGGCGTTTTTGTTATTGCCTCAACCAACCGCCCTGATATGATAGACCCAGCAATCCTTCGCACAGGCAGAATTGACTATATGGTCTATGTACCACTGCCAGATACTAAGGCGCGTGCAGAGATTTTCCGCTTGGCTCTTAAGAATAAACCTTCTGAAAGCAATATCGACTGCAAGTATCTGGCAGACAATACTGAGGGCTATCTGGCAAGTGACCTAACAGCTATTGTTAACGAAGCTGCGCGAGCGGCATTTAGGCAGAAGGTTAAGATATCTATGTCTATGCTCAAGACTGCCCTAAGTAGCCGCAAACCGAGCCTTACTAAGGATGATGTAGCTCAATACGACAATATAAGGCAGAAGTTTGAGAGTCAAAAGCAAGAGGAAGAGCGTAGAAAGATTGGTTTTTAACTACTTTGACAATGAAAATAGCACTCGTACAGACAGATATTGCATGGTGTGATGAGCAAGCAAACATTCATCGCGTAGAGCAGGCAATCTCCTCTACCGAAAGTGTAGACCTCTACATACTACCGGAGATGTGGAGCACCGGTTTTGTTATTGAGGCTCAAGATGTTGCACAGACAGAAGAGCAGTGCAAAGCCTTGCAGTGGATGGTTACAACAGCCGCCAAAAGAGGGTGTGCCATTGCTGGCTCACTTGTTATCTCGGAGAGTGGTAAATACTACAACCGCCACTACTTCGTAACCCCTGAGGGCATTGCTGCAAGGTACGACAAGCGTCACCTCTTCCGCCTCGGTGGCGAGACCAAACGATTTACGGCGGGAAGTGAGCGTGTTGTTGTTCAGTGGCAGGGGGTTAAGTTTCTCCTTCAGACCTGCTATGATATCCGCTTTCCACTCTTTTCGCGCAACCGTCTGACTGAAAATGGATATGACTATGACGCAATAATCTATGTTGCATCCTTCCCAACTGCCAGAGAGGGTGCTTGGCGTACGCTGTCGGCTGCCAGAGCCATTGAGAATGAGGCATTTGTGGTGGCTGTAAACCGCACAGGTAGTGACCCATACTGCAGTTACTCTGGAGGCTCTGTGGTCTGGGACAGTTTTGGACAGACGGTGGTTGATTGTGGGCAAACCGAGTCTATAGTAGTAGCAGAGATTGATACTGAGGAGCTAAAAGCTCGTCGCAAGCGTTTCCCGACACTCAGAGATGGCGATTTGTATAATATCTTATAAATTTGTATATTTGCTCCAAATTTGTACAATATAAACTTAAAGAGATGAAAAAAATTTTAACCGCTATGGGACTTATTGCCCTTGCTCTGACATCTTGCACAGAGCAGCCAAAGGAGGCGGCTTGGATTGTTGACAAGTTTGACGACATCAAGGTTATCCGTTACGAGGTGCCTGAGTTTGAGAACTTGCCACTCAATGAGAAGCTGCTTATCTACTATCTTGCCGAGTCGGCAAAGTGTGGTCGTGACATTATGTACGACCAGAATTTCAAGTACAACCTTACTATCCGTCGCGCATTAGAGCAGATTTACACCACCTATGAGGGTGACAAGAGCTCTGCTGACTTTGTGGCTATGGAGAAGTATCTGAAGAAGGTGTGGTTTGCTAACGGTATTCACCACCACTACTCTAACGACAAGTTCTCCCCTGAGTTCTCTCGCGAGTGGTTCGCTGAGCAGCTCAAGGGTGTAGATACTGGCGCAGTGAGCCACGAGGAGCTTGTTGAGGTTATCTTCAACCCTGCGCTCTACGCCTCTCGCCTCAACCAGACCGCTGGTGTAGATATGATTGCCGCTTCTGCAGGCAACTACTACGAGGGTCTTACACAGGCCGAGGTAGAGAAGTTCTACAACAAGATGATTGATCCAAAGGACCCACGCCCAATCTCTTATGGTCTTAACTCAAAGCTTGTTAAGAAGAATGGCAAGATTTACGAGCAGACCTACAAGATTGGTGGTATGTACACCGAGGCCCTTCAGCAGGTTGTATACTGGCTTGAGAAGGCAGAATCTGTTGCAGAGGAGCCACTCAAGACCACTATCGGTCTTCTTATCAAGTACTACCGCTCTGGCGACCTTCGCGACTTTGACGCCTTTAACATCTCTTGGGTGCAGGATACACAGTCAAATGTAGACTTTGTAAACGGCTTTACCGAGACTTATGGCGACCCACTTGGCTTCAAGGCCTCTTGGGAGAGCGTTGTAAACTTCGTTGACAAGGCTGCTTGCGCTCGTACAAAGACCATTTCAGAGAATGCACAGTGGTTTGAGGACCACTCGCCTATCAACCCTGCATACCGCAAGCCAGTTGTTAAGGGTGTATCTGCAAAGGTAATTACCGTAGCAATGCTTGGTGGCGACTGCTACCCTGCAACACCTATCGGTATTAACCTTCCAAATGCAGACTGGATTCGTAAGGAGTACGGCTCAAAGTCTGTAACTATTGACAACATCACCTACGCATATAAGAAGGCAGCACAGGGCAACGGCTTTGCAGAGGAGTTTGTTCTTCGTGCAGAGGACCGCGAGCGTATGGAGAAGTGGGGCAAGCTCTCTGACGACCTTCACACAGACCTTCACGAGTGCCTCGGTCACGGCTCTGGTCAGCTCGCTCCAGGCACAACTGGTACTGAGCTTGGCTCATACTCTTCTACCCTTGAGGAGACCCGCGCCGACCTATTTGCTCTCTACTACCTTGGCGATGAGAAGCTCGTTGAGATTGGCCTTATCCCAACTCTTGATGTTGCAAAGGCACAGTACGCATCTTACATTATGAACGGTATGATGACCCAGCTCTCAAGAATTGAGCTTGGTAAGAATGTTGAGGAGTCGCATATGCGTAACCGCAAGATGATTGCCGAGTGGTGCTACGAGAAGGGCAAACAGAACAATGTTATTGAGTGGGTTGAGAAGGATGGCAAGAAATATATCGTTGTAAACGACTTTGACGCACTGCGCAAGCTCTTTGGCGATATGCTCTATGAGGTACAGCGCATCAAGAGCGAAGGCGACTATGAGGCAGGTAAGGCACTTGTAGAGAACTACGGCGTAACTGTTGAGCCAGAGCTTCACAAGCAGGTTCGCGAGCGTTACTACGCACTTGGCATTGAGCCTTATGGTGGTTTCGTAAACCCAGAGTATCAAATCGTTGAGAAGGATGGTCAGGTTGTAGATGTAGTGGTAACTTACCCTGCAAACTACACCGAGCAGCACCTTGGCTACTCAAAGGATTACTCATTCCTCCCATCAATCAACTAACAGCTATTGGCTATTGGCCGTTAGCTATTGGCTTAAGGTATCCGTTGTGGCGGATACCTTTTTTGTTTGGATATTTACAAAAGTTTTTCTAACTTTGTAACGCTATTGTACGAATAGCAGACATATAGAAAGTGTTTTTCGCAGTCCTTGTTAGAAAATGTGGAAATTTTCAAGAGAGAGGACAAACGAATAGCACTCATCCCTTGTATAGTTATGTTGGCTATGCACACTTTGTGCATATACCCCATACTATTCAGGTGTGGGGCATTTATCGTTTATTCTCTCAAAGGTCTTTCCACAACCTTCTAACAGATACACGGAAATAGACTCCACACTTTCTTTATTATATAATACTCGACAGGAGTCGCCGAGAGTACATTAAAACATTGTTTATTATGATTTCTTTTAAGGTTGCCATTATGAATGGTTTTAAGAAGGCGTTTGATTTTTCAAGTCGTGCTACTCGCGCAGAGTATTGGTGGTGGCAATTGTTTCAAGTATTAGCAACCATTATCTGTCTATTTTTGGGAGGCTTTATATCAACAAATGTATACTATTTTACGAATAGTGAGAATATTCTTTGGGAGATAATGCCTTATTTAATATGGAACACAATTTGTATTATACCAAATATTTCATTGTTATTCAGACGATTACACGATGGGGATAGTAGTGCTTGGAATCTATTATGGCTCGTATTGCCTTTTATTGGCAACATATTAATCTTTATACTAACACTAGTAAAAAGCGCGCCAGATAATGAATATGGTCCAAAACTAAACGACTAGAAATATGAAAGTTATCAAACGCTCACTAGCCATTATTTTTTGGATATTGGCTACATCTGCAATAATCTCAATTATTATCGGTCTATTTCCTGCTAATCTCTTACCTCTAAGTATTGCGTTGGTTTATTTATATTGTAGATGGGGAATAGATTTATGGTGTATAGATAAAGACCTATCACATATTAACCCACTAAAGAAGACACTTGTTTATATAATCGTTTATATATGCCATTTTATCATCAGTGCAGTGGTGGGTATAGCTATATCAATTTATTTGGGAAGTGGTAGCACCATCGTAACTAATTGGGTATTCTTAATTACTCTGATGATACTATCAGTTCTATCTCCAAAAAGAATACTGCTTAAGTATCAAACAAAAGATGATTGCTACATTGAGACACCTGTGCCTCAAAAAGAGACCTCAATAGTAGCCAAAACAGAGCCAGTTGTAAAAAAAGAAACAAGAAAAAAGTTCTCTAAAAAATGGTGGCTATGGGTTAAGAAGTGGGATAACACTATTTACAATAAGATATTTTTTATTACATATGGCCTATACTTAATTATCAGCTTGTTAATACTAGTAGATGATAGATATTCAGATGCAACTGATTATATCATAACATTGTTATTAGTTCCATATATCGTCTACTTTGGTATCAGAATGTTTATATATGTACTAACCAAAAAAGTGGGTAAAAAATAGTTGGATAATAAGTTAATAACTTTACTTTAGAGTAATATAGCTATTGAATGCATCGTGCAAAAACACCCTAGCCAATGGCTAATAGCCAACAGCTAATAGCTAAAAAGTAGATGAGCAGACTGCTCATCTACTTTTTTAATGTCTTAAAACTCAATATGTGCCAGCAAATTGCTGTGGCGAGCAGTGCCATAAGGATTTGCGACCAGAGGTGCTCGTTCACAACGGCGAAGATGCAGTAGCCGATAGTAATACAGACGAGCGAGACGGCATAGATTTTGACCTTGAGCGGTATTGCGCGGTGCTTCTGGAAATTCTGGATATACTCGCCAAAGAGGCGGTGGTTTATCAGCCAGTTATAGAGTCTATCTGACGAGCGAATCCATAGTGCCGCAGCAAGCAGCAAAAGGGGTGTTGTAGGCAACAGTGGCAGGAAAATTCCAGCCACAGCAAGTGAAAAAGAGATGCCTCCGAGTATAATCAATATTATTTTCACGCCGCAAAGGTATTAAATTAAAAGAATTTTACATAACTTTGTAGCATTAATAACCATAGAATACATCAAATAGGCTATGAACAACAAAATAGGTATTGCTTGTGACCACGCAGGCTATCAGATGAAGGAGTTGCTGACAGGCTATCTCTCGGCAAAAGGTTTTGAGATTTTGGATTTCGGTTGTAACTCTGAGGAGAGCTGTGACTATGCAGACTACGCCCACCCTATGGCAGAGGCCCTTGAGAGTGGTGAGTTTGACCGCGCAATAGGTATCTGCGGCAGTGGCGAGGGTATGGCAATCACGCTTAACAAGCACCAGAAGGTTCGCGCATCAATCTGCTGGCTACCAGAGATAGCAGAGATTACCCGTCAGCATAATGACTGCAATGTGCTTGTTCTGCCAGCTCGATTTATTGATAACGACACCGCAATAGCAATCCTTGAGAAGTGGCTTGTAACCCCATTTGAGACTGGAGGTCGCCACGAGCGCAGAATTGCGAAAATTGCAGTAAAGTAACTCCACTGTGAAGTTTCGCACAAAGATTGGGAGCGTATCACTTACGGCAAAGATTGACTACAGCACAAAAATCTTTGCCGTAGGTAGTTGTTTTGCCCAAAACATAGCCAAAAAACTTTATCAGGCGAAGTTCAATATTGACTTCTGCCCAGTGGGCATACTCTTCAACCCTGCATCCATAGCCTCTACTCTTACTACCTTTGCTAATGAACAGAGTGCCGACAGAGCGAGAATTGTTTCCCGTGCGGAGCAGTTCGTGAGCCTTGATGTCCACTCTGACCTTGCTGAGGATAGTTTTGATAGTGCTGTAGAGGCGGTAAATAGTGCTACGGCACTGGGAAACAAGCTCTTATCTGAAGCCCAGTGTGTTATTATTACCTTCGGCACAGCGTGGGTATACGAGCATAAAGCGACTGGCAAAGTTGTGGCAAACTGTCATAAACTCCCGCAGAGTGAGTTTACCCGCCGCCGTCTCTCAGTAGCAGAGATTGTTGAGGCGTTTAAGCCACTGCTTGAGGGTGCTTTGCGAGGTAAAAATGTGATTTTCACTCTTAGTCCCGTAAGGCATATAGCCGATGGGCTTGCAGAGAACTCGTTAAGCAAAGCCACTTTACGCCTTGCCATAGCAGAGTTGTGTGAGCAGTATGACAATGCAGACTATTTTCCAGCATATGAGATAGTTACAGATGATTTGCGCGATTATCGTTTCTACGCAGACGATCTTGTACACCCATCAGCACAGGCTGTTGAGTACATCTGGGAGCACTTTGTCGCCTCTGCCCTATCATCCACAGCACAATCCCTACTTCCGCGTGTAAAAAAGGTTGTTGAAGCAGCAGCGCACCGACCAATAAGTCCCCAGAGTGAGCAGTATAGACTCTTCTGCGAGCGATATCTACAAGAGGCACTCTCTATTTCCGATGTAGATTTTAGTGAGGAATGTGCGATTTTTAGGCGATATTCTAATAAAAGTTAGTACATTTGCACCCTAAATTATTGTTATGCGCAAGTTTTTAATCACAATACTCGCCCTCTCTGCTCTCTTCGCGGCTACTGCACAGCCTAAGATGGTTGTCAATATCGTTGTTGGAGGACTCTCGGCATCTGATATTGACCGCTACAGCAGCAACCTTACGGCAGAGGGATTATTACGCCTCAAGCGCGGTGGAGTAAACTTTACTGAGTGCTACACCGACTTTGTACCTACAGCTGAGCAGGTGTCACTTGCCACTATAGCCACTGGCTCACTGCCATCTATGCACGGAGTATCATCTACGCGCTGGTACGACCGCACAAGTGGTAACAGCATAGTCCGCCTTTGCAAGACCGCCAAAGGGGAGTATACCACCGAGCATTTCCTTGCTCCGACGCTCAGCGAGGCTCTACAGGCAAACGACAGCAAATCACAGACCATAACCATAGCCCACAATGCCACCTCAGCAATGGCACTTGCAGGCAAGGGTGGCGAGTGCTACTGGGTAGACTCATTGGGCAACTGGAGCAGCGCAGCTTGCTACAGCAAGACCTTGCCCGACTGGGTCAACAGCCACAATGAGATAGGCTTTAACCGCATACAGGTATCTGGCAGTTGGTTTGGCAAGCTGACAAAGAGTAAGTACATAAATAGTCGCGCCACAGATATTAAGATTTACGACATCTATGCCAAGCCTCGCAACAACGCATCAAATCGCAATGTTGCAGATGACTGGCTTGATGAGTTTATGACAACTCCAGCAGGTATTAGCGCGCTATTTGACTTTGCCACCAAAGCATTGGACCAGATGGTAAACAACAAGGAGCTCAGTGGCACAAAGATGCTCAATATATGCCTTGATGTTCCGCGTAACATAGCCCAGAAGTATGGTACCGACTCTATTGAATACGAGGATATGCTCTACCGCCTTGATAGCGCGATAGAGAACTTTATGAAGGTTATAGATGTATGCTACTCAAACCAACGCGACTACCTTATAGTCCTCACATCGGACCACGGTATGGGCAAGAGTAATCTAAATGGCGAGAGTAGTAGTTTCAACACCCGCCAGGCGGAGGTAATTCTAAATGCCTTCTTAAGCGCGCAATATGGGCAAGGCAGTTGGGTGCTGAGTTGTGAGAATGGGGCAATTTACCTCAACCGCGACCTTATATATGCCAAGAAGCTCTCCATTGCACAGGTGCAGAACGAGGCGGCGACCTTCGCCCTCCAGTTCCGTGGCATGGCAAATGCAGCTACAGCCACAGCACTGCAAGGTGGTGCGATGAGCAACCTAAACCTACGCCTTATGCAGAACGGGTTCTACCCTCGTCGCTCGGGCGACATACTCTACTGCCTACAGCCAAACTATAATGAGCTTAACAGCGGCAAGATTGCTCAGAGTGGCTCGCCATATAACTATGACCGTCACATTCCGCTGATTTTCTACGGCGCAGGCTGTACTAATGGCAATATTGAGCGTAAGGTTAGTAGCACTGCTATTGCTGTAACAACCGCCTCACTATTGGGCATAAGCAAGCCTGATTGCGCCGATGGAGAGGTTATTTATGAGTTGATAAACAGATAAAAAGTAAATATGACTGACAAAGTTCAAGAAGAGATTATTGAGGAGTTCGCAATGTTTGATGATTGGTTAGATAAGTATGACTATCTAATCTCTCTGAGCGACAACCTACCCGTAATAGACCCCGCGCACAAGACTGAGCAGTATATTATTGAAGGGTGTCAGTCTCGCGTATGGGTAGATGCACATCTTGAGGATGGAAAGGTATACTACACTGCCGACAGCGACGCTATAATTGTCAAGGGCATCCTTGCGCTGCTTATCCGCGCAATGGAGGGCAGAACACCGCAGCAGATTGTAGACCTTGAACTATATTTTATAGACGCTATAGGCCTTCAGGAGAATCTCTCCCCTACACGAGGTAATGGCGTAGTGGCAACAATAAAGCAGATGCGACTTTTTGCACTTGCATTTGCATCAAAACAGCAGATATGACACCAGAAGAGATTTTAGAGGTTGAGAAGGATATTGTCCTGACGCTCAAGAATATATATGACCCAGAGATTCCCGTAAACATCTACGACCTGGGGCTTATTTACGATATTGACTACAACCCCTCTGGCGAGGTAACGATACAGATGACCCTTACTGCACCAAACTGCCCTATGGCCGATATGCTTGTTGAGGATGTGAATATTCAGGTGGCTAAAGTTAAGGGGGTCAACAAGGTCAATGTTATACTGGTTTTTGAGCCAGCATGGGACAAGAGTATGATGAGTGACGAGGCCCTATTGGAGCTAAATCTCTTATAATCACTATGGAGCAGTTAGCATGTAATACAATACTTTCAAAGGCCACAGAGAGTGAGCTACAAACTCTTTATGAGCACTTAGCTCATGCCCGATTAGTGCGCAAAGTTGGTGATGTATATCAGATATATGAGAGCGCCTATAAGGATTGGAATCAGACATGCTATCAGATACTGTTCCGAATGATGGATGTGGGCACAAACAAAGCTGCCTATATGCGTCTATCTACAGCTGTACCATATCGTTACATACTACGCGAGCATAGCTCTTTGCAAGCAATAGAGGCTCTACTTTTAGGCGGCTCGGGGCTACTGTTCCTCTATCCAGAAGATGATTATACGGCAAGCCTAAAGGAGTTGTGGAACCACCTTGCAAACAAGTATAATCTCTCTCCGATGCGCACTACCGACTGGGACTTTTCCAGAGTACGGCCATATAACCATCCGACGCTTCGTCTTGCCCAGTTAGCAACCCTACTCCACGACCGAGAGTTTATTGTCAATCGTATAATAAGCTGTCGCACAACCAAAGATGTGGAGGCTCTATTCTGCATAGAGGCCTCGGAGTATTGGAAGAGACATTTTATACCAGCCCGAGAGTCAATAGATATACCAAAGCGTATCGGCAAAGCAAAGAGCCACATACTTGGTATAAACCTTGTAGTGCCGATGCAAATAGCCTACTCCGAGAATATCGGACAGCAACATCTCAAGCAGAGTGCGATGAGTCTACTCTACGCTATACCCGCTGAGGATAACCGATATATCCGTCAATGGAACCATCTGGGTATTTCCCCTAAAAATGCTTTTGAGAGCCAAGCCATTATCCAGATTATCACCGAGTATTGCAACAAGGGGCGCTGCTCTGAATGCCCTTTAGCAGATATGAGCGAGTAAGGCTACTATCACTCCCTGCTCTATTTTGATTTTTGAGCCACAAACGAGGGCTACTGGATTAAAACACCAAACAGATAGAGAGTTCAAAGAGAAATCTTTGGACTTTTTTATTGCTATTAGCACTATATCTTTCAATTTCCATTTTTTTTTACTATCTTTGCGCGCATTGTATATGTAAAAACTTTTAGACTATGGATATTTTATCAAGTGTTATCAAATTTTTCTTCGGTAGCAAGGCCGATAAGGACCGCAAGGAGGTAGAGCCTTACTTGCTCAAAATCAAGGAGGTATACCCTAAAATTAAGGAGCTAACAAACGATGAGCTTCGTGAGCGTACGGCTGCTCTGCGCCGTCAGATTGCAGAGCATATTGCCGCTGACGAGGAGCATATTGCTCAGCAGAAGGTTAAATTAGAGAATCCTGAAATCTCAGTATCTGAGAAGGAGAAGATTGCAAAGGATATTGAGAAGACCGAGAACACCGTTAAGGAGAAGATTCAGGATATCCTCAAGCAGATTCTCCCAGAGGCATTTGCCATTATGAAGGATACAGCTCGCCGTTTTGCGGAGAACGAGACTGTCGTTGTTACCGCAAACGACTTTGACCGCGACCTTGCTGCAGAGAAGGACTTTGTAACAATCGAGGGTGACAAGGCGGTCTACTCTACTCGCTGGACCGCTGGTGGTAATGACATCAAGTGGGATATGGTACATTACGATGTACAGCTCTTCGGTGGTGTTGTTCTTCACCTCGGTAAGATTGCTGAGATGGCAACTGGTGAGGGTAAGACTCTGGTAGCTACACTGCCTGTATTCCTTAATGCTCTTCCAGGCAAGGGCGTACATATGGTCACTGTGAACGACTATCTGGCTCGCCGAGATGCAGAGTGGATGGGTCCGCTCTACCAGTTCCACGGTCTTTCTGTAGATTGTATTGACCTTCATCAGCCAAACTCCGCTGCCCGCCGTAAGGCATATATGGCTGATATCACCTTCGGTACAAATAACGAGTATGGTTTTGACTACCTGCGTGACAATATGGCATCATCACCTGCTGACCTTGTGCAGCGCAAGCACAACTATGCTATTGTGGACGAGGTGGACTCTGTGCTTATTGACGATGCTCGTACTCCACTCATCATATCAGGACCTGTGCCAAAGGGTGAGGACCAGCTCTTTGAGCAGTACTGCCCATCTATCCAGTATCTCTATGGTCTGCAGCGCGACTTTGTAACCTCTCTGCTTGCCGAGGCTCGCTCTCTTGCCGCTGAGGGAAAGATGGAGGAGTGCGGTCTGCTTACCTTCCGTGCATACAAGGGTCTGCCAAAGTACAAGGCTCTTATTAAGTTCCTCTCTGAGCAGGGTATCAAAGTGCAGATGCAGAAGACCGAGAATATCTATATGGCGGACAACAACCGTCGTATGCCAGAGATTACAGACGAGCTGTTCTTTGTTATTGACGAGAAGATGAACACCGTCGAGCTTACAGATAAGGGTCACGAGGTACTCTCTCGCTACTTCAAGGAGGATGGCTTCTTCATCCTTCCAGATATCGGTGCTGAGATTGCCGAGCTTGAGGCAAATAGTGAGCTCAGCCTTGAGGAGAAGGCACAGAAGAAGGATGAGATTATCAACGAGTACTCAATCAAGTCCGAGCGCGTACACACTGTACACCAGCTTCTGAAGGCATACGCTATGTTTGAGAAGGATGTAGAGTATGTCGTTATGGACAACAAAGTTAAGATTGTAGACGAGCAGACAGGTCGTATTCTTGACGGCCGCCGCTACTCAGATGGTCTGCACCAGGCTATTGAGGCAAAGGAGCGTGTTAAGGTTGAGGCTGCAACACAGACCTTTGCAACAATCACTCTGCAGAACTACTTCCGTATGTACAACAAGCTGGCCGGTATGACAGGTACAGCCGAGACAGAGTCTTCAGAGTTCTGGAACATATACCAGCTTGATGTTGTGGTTATTCCAACAAATAAACCAATACTTCGCGTAGATCATGACGATGTAATCTACAAGACTAAGCGAGAGAAGTACAACGCTGTTATCGCAGAGATTGAGAGCCTCGTTAAGCAGGGTCGCCCAGTGCTTGTAGGTACAACATCTGTAGAGATTTCTGAGCTCTTGAGCCGTATGCTCAAGATTCGCGGACTGAAGCACAATGTGCTCAACGCAAAGCAGCACCAGCTTGAGGCGCAGATTGTTGCCGAGGCGGGTCGTCCAGGACAGATTACCATTGCAACCAATATGGCAGGTCGTGGTACAGATATCAAGCTTACTCAGGAGGTTAGAGATGCAGGTGGTCTGGCCATTATTGGTACAGAGCGTCACGAGTCTCGCCGTGTAGACCGTCAGCTTCGTGGACGAAGCGGTCGTCAGGGAGACCCGGGTTCAAGCCGTTTCTTTGTCTCTTTTGAGGATGATTTGATGCGTCTGTTTGGTTCTGACCGTATCGCATCTATGATGGACAAGATGGGCATTGAGGATGGCGAGTCTATTGAGTCAGGAATGATGTCAAAGGCCGTTGAGCGTGCGCAGAAGAAGGTGGAGGAGATACACTTCGGTACTCGTAAGCGTCTGCTGGAGTATGATGATGTTATGAACTCACAGCGCGAGGTTATCTATACCCGTCGTCGCAATGCTCTCTATGGCGAGCGTATCGAGATTGACCTTAACAATCTGATGAACGACTATGCCGAGGCATTTTTGAACGAGAATGAGGGCGTAGACTACGAGAGCTTCAGCTTTGAGTTTATCCGCGAGGTTGGTCTGCAACCATCGTTCACATCAGAGCAGTACGAGAAGGCAAAGCGTGCAGAGCTTGTTGAGATGATTGTCAACGACTTGCAGGCACTCTATGCTCGTCGCGCAAAGGCCGTAGCGGACACCGTTCGCCCTGTTATGGAGCAGATTTACGAGCAGCGCAAAGATAACCTTGAGGGCAATATGTACTTCCCACTTACCAACGGTCATCTGGGCTATAACATACCAGTAAGCCTACAGAAGTGCAAAGAGACAGATGGAGCAGAGATTTTCCGCGCCTTCACAAAGGTTGTTATGTTTACTATGATTGACGACGCTTGGCGTGAGCACCTGCGCGAGATGGACGATTTGCGCCAGAGCGTGCAGAACGCATCATACGAGCAGAAGGACCCACTGCTTATCTACAAGTTTGAGTCTTTCAACCTCTTTGCTAAGATGCTTGAGAAGATTAACCGCGATGTACTTGCTGTGCTCAACAAGGCATATATCCCTGTGCAGCAGCAAAATCCAGACTCTATACAGCGTGCGCGCCAGCAGAGAGCGAAGGTCGATGTAAACAAGCTTCAGGCCTCTCGTATGGCTGCCGCAGCAGCTGCTGGTCAGGGAGACAAGAGCAAGCCAGCACCAATCCATGTAGAGAAGAAGGTTGGACGAAACGACCCATGCCCTTGCGGTAGCGGTAAGAAGTACAAGCACTGTCACGGAAAGTAGTAGTAGTAGTAGTATGGGATACGCAGAGCAAAAACAGCGTCAGTTGGATATTCGATATCTCAAAATGGCGCGAATATGGGCTGAAAACTCATATTGTGTTCGCCGTCAGGTTGGTGCGCTTATTGTTAAGGATAAGATGATTATCTCTGACGGCTACAATGGCACACCATCTGGCTTTGAGAATATCTGCGAGGACGATATGGGACAGACAAAGCCATATGTCCTTCACGCGGAGGCAAATGCGATTACAAAGGTGGCTAAGAGTGCCAATAATTGCGATGGAGCCACACTTTACATTACCGCTTCGCCCTGCCTTGAGTGCTCAAAGTTGATTATTCAGGCCGGCATTAAGCGCGTAGTCTATGGAGAGAAGTACCGTTGCGAGGATGGTCTTGAGCTACTCAGACGAGTAGGCATTGAGTGCGTGTTTGTAGAGTATTAGCATTTACAGATACTATATAGTATACATAGGAGCAATATGCCAAAGATTTCAGAGAGAGCAGAACTTATGCCTTCGTCACCAATCAGACGCTTGGCACCGCTTGCTGAGGCTGCAAAACGCCGCGGCACAAAGGTCTACCACCTCAATATCGGTCAGCCAGATATTGAGACACCTTTTGAGGGTTTGGATGCCTTAAAACATATTGATCGTAAGATTCTGGAGTATAGTCCAAGCGACGGCTTTCGTTCATTTAGAGAGAAGCTGGTTGGATATTACGACCAATATCAAATCAAGCTCACTGCAGATGACATAATTATTACATCTGGAGGCTCCGAGGCTGTGCTGTTTGCCTTTATGTCGTGCCTTAATCCTGGCGACGAGATTATCGTTCCTGAGCCAGCATATGCCAACTATATGGCCTTTGCAATCTCCGCTGGTGCGGTTATTCGCCCTATCACCTCTACCATTGACGAGGGGTTCGCTCTGCCGTCAATAGAGAAGTTTGAGGAGTTGATAAACGAGCGCACCCGAGGCATACTTATCTGCAATCCAAACAACCCTACCGGCTACCTATACACCCGCAAGGAGATGAACCGCATCCGCGACCTTGTCAAGAAGTACGACTTGTTCCTCTTTTCGGATGAGGTCTACCGAGAGTTTATCTACACAGGCTCGCCATACATATCAGCCTGCCACCTTGAGGGCATTGAGCAAAATGTGGTACTAATCGACTCTGTATCAAAGCGTTATTCTGAGTGTGGTATTCGCATCGGCGCGCTTATAACAAAGAATAAGACTCTTCGTAATGCGGTTATGAAGTTCTGCCAGGCACGCCTAAGTCCACCACTTTTGGGACAGATTGTTGCCGAGGCATCACTTGACGCACCTCGCTCATACGCTATTCACACATACGAGGAGTATATTGAGCGCCGTAACTGCCTTATTGATGGACTAAACAAGATTGACGGTGTCTATTCGCCTATACCTATGGGCGCATTCTACACTGTTGTACGACTTCCAATAGACGACAGCGACCGCTTCTGTGAGTGGTGTCTTACCGACTTTGAATATGAGGGTGCAACCATTATGCTCGCCCCTGCATCTGGTTTCTACTCAGAAGAGGATTTGGGTCGTGACGAGGTTCGCATTGCATATGTATTGGATAAAAATGAATTAAAGAGAGCTTTGACTATTCTTGCCAAAGCACTTGAAGTATACCCGGGTAGAAAAACGAGTAGGTAACAGTGAACATAAGTGCGCAAATCATATCAGAATTATTGCAATTCTATCTGTGGGACAACCCCTCTGTCTTAGAGCGTGGCAAGATAGAATCTCTGACTACAGAGCAGTGGTTAGAGGTTCATCAATTATCTCTTAGGCAGGGCGTTTGCGCAATGATTTTAGATGCACTTATAGCAGCCCAAATATCTATTCCGCGCCCCTTAAAAATGCGCTTTATCTCATCAACAGACAAAGTTGAAAAGAGGTATCAAAGCAAGATTAACGCCGCCAAAAAACTCAAAAAAATATACTCTGAGAACGATATTAAACTAATGATTCTCAAGGGCATAGGCTTAGCTCAGCTATATCCCGTTGCGAACCACCGACCTTGCAGCGACATCGACATATGGCTCTTTGGTAAGCAAGAGGAGGCAGATGAAATATTAAGTAGTCAATACAACATCTCCGTAGACGAAGCACACCACCACCACACCGTGTTCCACATAGACGGAGTGATGGTTGAGAATCACTACGATTTTATAGAGCAACATTCACGAAGTTCGCAAGCTCTTGTAGAGCGATATCTAAAAGAGCTATCCGCAGACGAAGAGCTCTACACGATAAACATTGATGGGACGGATTTTTACATCCCATCGCCCAATTTGAATGCGCTATTCCTAATTATGCACTCTGGCTCGCATTTTGCAGCAGAGAATATCTCAGTACGACACTTAATAGATTGGATGCAATTTTTAAGACACTATGGAGACAAAGTGGACTGGGGTAGATTACTAAATTTTTCTGATACTTTCGGATTTCGTCCATTTCTTGAGTGTCTAAACTCAATGTGCATCAACTACTTAGGTATGCCAGAGAAGATGGCTTGCTGCACAATGAAAGATGAAAAAATTGTCAAAAAAGCGATTGAAGATGTGCTAAAATATAAGCAGAAAAATATCCCAAATAATTTTATTAAGGGATGGATTTTCCGTTTTAAGCGTAGATTTTCTAACTCTTGGAAGCAGAAAATGGTCTATAAAGACAATCAATTTTTTGCATTTTTTCGCTCATTTTTGACCCATATTATCCACCCTAAAATTTGGAAAAAATAGGGTCAATATTTGGGAATAAAAAAATTTCATCTTTTTCGTCAGAAATACGCTTAAACTATTGTTTAATTGAATTATTTTCTCTATATTTGCATCGGAAATGATGTACAAATTAAACATAAACCGCCAATGGTTCGGTAGAACTATGCGGAAATTAGCAATCTTAACAGCTTGTCTAGTAGCAAGTTTCAGTGCGTTGGCGCAGGATAGGGCCGACTCGCTGATTATCTACTTTAGACAGGGTTATTCGATATACGAGCCAAACTTCAAGGGCAACCAGCAGCGAATGGATGAATTCATTGAGCGTGTTCACGAAATCCAGAAGGATTCGTTGCTCAAGATTATCAAGGTTTCGTATATCGGCGCAGCATCTCCTGAGGGTGCTCGTGCAAACAACGAGATGCTTGCAAAGAAGCGTGCTGCAGTAATTTCAAACTATCTCCACCAGCGCATCTCATTTGCCAACAACGCTGTAGAGGCTGTGTTGCGCACAGAGGACTACATCGAGTTGGAGAATATGGTTGAGGCATCGAATATGCCTTACCGAGATGAGGTATTGGAGATTCTTCGTACCTACCCTACAGAGCAGAGAGTAGACGGCGTACTTCGCAATCCGTGCAAGTCTGCACTGATTAACCTCCACGGCGGAGCCGCTTGGCAGTATATGCTCAAGAACTTCTACCCTGCACTCCGTCGATTTAAGATGTTGGTAGTTGTTGGTGTTGAGCGTCCATCGTATGATGAGCCAGCGCCAGAACCAAAGGTAGAGCAGCCACAGATTACTGAGATGCCGGCTCCTGCGCCTGCTCCAGAGCCAGCACCTGCTCCAGCACCAGTTATTGAACCAACACCTGCACCAGCACCTGCGCCTGCACCAGTATGGGCTCCGCAGATGCTCGTTAAGACCAATGCCGTTGGTTGGGGTATGGCGATATCTAACCTCGCTATTGAGGTTGAGCTTGCAAAGCATTTATCATTCAATCTTCCTGTATACTACTCTGGCGTAGACTACTTCAAGGAGACAAATAAGTTCCGCATCTTTGGTATTTATCCAGAGTTCCGTTACTGGTTCAAGGAGCGCGACGGATGGTTTGTCGGTGCTCACGCCGGTTTAGCATACTACAACTTCGCACTTGGCGGAGATTGGCGTATTCAAGACACCAATGGTACAACACCAGCTATCGGTGGAGGTTTGAATGTCGGTTATCGTATGTCACTGAGCAAGAAACACCCTCGCTGGAAGGTTGAGTTTACCCTCGGTGGTGGTGTATACGATGTGCACTATGAGAAGTTCGTAAATGAGAAGGATGGTCCTAAGGCACAGGGCTCTGTTAACAAAACAGCATTTGCTCTGGATAATGTCGGCATCTCGTTCTCATATAGTATTGACCTTAAAAAGCGTAATAAGTAATGAGAAAGATAGCACAACACATACTGGTATGCGCAACGCTCTGCTTCTCGTTGCTTTCATGTAATGTTCACCAGTGGCCAGAGGCTCCAATTCCAAAGGTTGATGTGAACCTTACCCTTACATTTGACACCGAGTTGCCACTGCTGGCAATCATTGACCGAATGAATACCTCTTCTGCATCTATCGATCCGCAGGATTATGATATTCGTTATCGTATCAATGCCTACCCTATTTCAGACAACGGAACAGTATCTACAAAGGCTGCTGAGAGTTGGGTGTTCACTCGCGCAGATATCTCAGAACTCGACTACAGCACATCCGTAGAGATTGTACCTGGCAAGTATCGCCTGCACGCGTGGGTGGATTATGTAGATAACAATGTTGTGGATGACAAGTTCTACTCTACATCTGACTTTACAGGTATTCGTATTCTCGGCACAGAGCATATCGGAAATAACGACTTCCGCGATGCATTTATTGGAACTACAGATATTGAGGTTATCCCACAGTTTGAGCTTGACCTACCTCCTGTAGAGGCTCACCTGGATATGGGTCGTCCACTGGCTAAGTTCAACTTTATCTCTACAGACCTTGAGGAGTTTATCTCACGAGTGCTTGAGGCGCGTATGCAGCAGGCTGAGGCCAACGGCGTTGTTCTGCCTGACTCTGAGTTAGTTCCGTCTGCTGTAGACCTTAGCGAGTTCCGTATTGTTATTCGTTATGCTGGCTTTATGCCATGCGAGTTTAATATGTTCTCAGATGCGCCAGTAGACTCACGCACAAATGTGATGTTCGACTCGCAGATTACCCCTATCAGTGGTAGCGAGGCTATGCTGGGATTTGACTATGTGTTTGTAAATGGTAAGCGTTCAACAATTCTTATCTCGCTCTCTGTGTACGATAAGGATAATATTCTTCGCTCTGCCGTTCCAAATATCGAGGTTCCTGTTGAGCGCAGTAAGCTTACCACTATTCGCGGTCACTTTATGACAGAGAGTGCGCAGGGTGGTGTAAACCTAAAAACTGAGTTCGACGGCGAATGGAATATATACTACTAAGACGGTTATATATATAATATAGGTATAGATGAAAATTTGGCTAACATATACGCTCCGAACTGCCGTGACCTTTATCATGGCAGTGCTGCTTGCCACCTCATGCTCACAAGACAACTTTGACGAGCCGATAGCTGAGGGCGAAACTGCAATAGTATCGTTCAACAGCACAATAGAGTACCAGACAGAGACTCGCGCTTGGGATGCAAGCAATGTGGATAAACTCTATTTTGAGTTATACTTAGACGACAAGATTATCGAGCGTTTGGAGTTTGATGTTGTAGATGGAAATGTTAATAACTTCCAGATTGAGTTGCTCAAGAATATGACCTACACGGCTGTATTTTGGGCTCAGAAGGAGGGTTGCTCTGCATACACCTTCACAAATCTTAACAATATCTCTATCAATTACGATAGCGCTACTTGCAGCGACTTTGCAGAGGTGGGCGAGAAGGATGCCTTCCACGCAGCTTGTACCTTTACGGTAAACACAACAACAATTAACGAGGGTGTAGATGTACGACTTACTCGTCCATTCGCACTGGTAACTGTTGGTGTAAATCCAAGTAATTTCACTTCTGGCACAACAAGCAGCATAATACTAAACAAAGTAGCCACATCGTTTAATGCCGTTACGGGTACTGCTTCAAATGGCGATGTTAAGACTCTTAACTTCGCCCCAGATGGCACAACTACAGTCCCAGGGAAGAGCCAGACAATGCTTGCAATGGCATATATATTGCCGTTGAAAAATAGTGCTACAGACATTACAATCAGAAAAACTGTAGGTTCTCAAACTGAGGAGAAGACTTTGACTATTAACAAGATAGAGGCTAATAAAAGATATAACATACTGAGTGCAGAATAAGAAAAAAAAAATTACAACAATATTAACTTAATTATTAATGCTATGAAAAAGATTTTCCGTCTAATGCTAGCAGTAGCAGCTGTTGCTTCTGTTGCATCTTGTGCAAAGGAGGATGTATCCGTTGCACCGGTAGGTCAGGAGGTAGAGGTAGCTTTTGTCGCTGACTTGGGCGCATTGGGTACTCGTGCTATCGCTGACGGCACAACTGTAGACGAGGTGGCTTGGGCTATCTATGAGGATGGCGCTGATGCTCCACTGGAGAACCTTCAGGGTACTCTGGTTCTCAATGGCAAGCAGGCTACTCTCAATGTTCGTCTTGCTACTGGTAAGACTTACGACCTGGCTTTCTTCGCCTACAAGGCTGTAGAGGCTAAGGAGGAGCTTAAGGGTGTTGTTGACCCTGTTCACTACGATGTTGTTTGGGCAGAGAAGAAGGTGTGCATGAAGCTTGACCCTAAGCCAGCTAACGATGAGACTCGTGACTGCTTCTGGTATGTTCGCCACGACCTTAAGATTGAGGGTCCTGTAAGTGAGACTTTCACTCTTACTCGTCCTCTTGCTCAGCTCAACATTGGTGTTACTGCTCAGGATGTTCTGGATGCACAGAAGGCTGGTTTTGAGGTTTCTGACTCTCAGCTCACTGTCAACACTTACACTCAGTTCAATATGTTTGACGGCTCTCTGTCAGAGACTGCTTCAATCCCTGTAACCTTTGACCGCGCAGACAGCCCTGTTGATGCTGCTGATGTGCTGAAGGTTAAGGATGATGCTACTGATTATAAGTATCTTGCTACTACTTATCTGCTTGTAAACGACAAGGTTACCAGCGATGTTACCGTTACTCTTTGGG
>SUZS01000027.1 GCA_015059785.1 Rikenellaceae bacterium | reverse complement strand
CAAGCGAAGTGAGATAGAGCAAGCGTTGAAACGGGAGTACAACGGCAAGCACCTGATGAATAACAGCGGATAAACCTCTCTATATTTTTGGAGGGAGTGAAATTTACCGCTTGCCCTATATTCATCTGATGCAAAATAATAGTGGCCCTATGGATAGAAACAAGAACAGCATACAAATGGGTTATCAATGTAAGAACCCGTTTGCTTTTGCGAAATTGCTACCGCTCAATATAGCCTGCAAGCAGCCTTTATGTTCGCTTAACCGCAATTTTGTATGCTGTCTGTTTATCTTTATCTACATTTTCGTCAGTCGTTCATTTCCGTTGCCGTCTGCATTTCTGAGTACAGACATTGAAAGGAGAAAGGTTTTCGGGCTGAATACTCTCCGCAGGAGGAAGATTCTGCCCGAAACGGCTTGCCGCTCCGACCTTTCAACTTTCAAGGGCTGATGTACTACCTTCGCAGACGAGCAGAGGAAAGGAGCGACTGACGAAATCGGGAAACTCATATATCGCAGATTGATGATAGACCCAATAAAATATTATCCTGCAATAATGAAAAATGCACCGCCTTTTTGCTCGTTCGTAAAAAAGTTGTACCTTTGTTCCAAGAAGAGTTGTACATCAATGCAAATCACGCAAGTATGTAGAAATCAGAACAGTTGCCAACTCATTACCTCGTTCTTGAACTTTCCGCATAAACTTTTTATTCTTAGCGGATTATGAGATTATTCCAAATATATTGTATATTTCAATTCGGTGGTCGCTAAATTGCGAAAACTTACTGTTGCCAATAAAGAAGAGAAAAAGCCGAAACTTTTTCTCTCCTTTACAACCTTAATTTTTAGTTGTTGTTTATATCAATGCTTTCTGTATGGTTGCACTTTGGGTAGTTTTCACATCCCCAAAATGGCCCACGATAACTTGTTCTAATCTTTAATGCACCTCCACACTTTGGGCAAACTCTATCTCCTTCCGTGTCTCTTAATTGCATTATCAATTCATTTCGTTTACGCAACTCTTCTTCCTTCGCTTGAAGCTCTAATATTGCCGCAGCCTCTATACAATTAAAGCATTTATAATCTAAATCTATTTCATTGCTGTGAGGTAAATCAAAGTATTCGCGCATATAAAAATCACCGACAAAGGCATTACAATGTGTACATACATTAGCAAAGTAATTCTCATTTACCGTTTTACTATACCGCTTTTTAATATTTGCACCTAAGGTTCTTGCTATTTCTATCTCATCTTCATTAAAGTCTGCTGGGCTTGAAATTCTACCAACAGCAAGCATCATTGCTACAGTCATCTTTCGTCCACATTTCCAACAGCTTGTATCAACTGTTACTATTTTTGAATTGTGCATAATGCTGCCACACTTTTCACATATAGGATTAGGACATAAATTGACTTTATCTGGATGAAATAATTTATGCGCGATGTTTTCGCAATCAGGGAAATCTTCTACATTGATTTGTAAACATGCGATTTTGTTATCATCATAATATTGTAAAGTACCTGGCTCTGGTTTGTGTGCGACAACTACCTCTACCACTATCACAACTTTTCCTGCTTCATCAAGCAGTGCGATATCGGGTTTGCAAACGCCCAAATCGTATTCGGTAACAACCTCTACTGCCTTTTTAGTAAATTACCCTTATGGTCTTCATAACACTTTTCGCATTCCCATTCAAAAAACAAATCTTCTTGAGCTGAAATCTTTTCACGAATATATTCGGCACATTTCTCCTTGAAAAGTTTATGTAAAAATGACTCCGAACAATGATTGTCAGAATTTCCTTTGTGTGCAAAATGGTTTCTTCTGTGGTATTTTTGTCCCTCTGGAATCTTGCTAATCTTCAACAAAAGTTCGGCTCCGCAATTTGGACAAGTGTATTTTTGCCCCTTCTGCGCATCGTCAATATGCACCAAATTCCCGTTAATGTCGTGTGCGTATGGAAGTAGTAGTTTCATTTTATACTCTATTTTTCGGCAAAGGTATTATATCGTTTTGACAACTTCTGACAATCGGCAATAAAAAAAGCGAAAAAGCCGAACCGTTTTCTCTCCACTCGCAATCCACACAGTTATAGCCCACTGCTGTTGCACCTAAAATCTGGCGATATGGTGCAAAGATACGAAATTCCCACACAAGAGTTTTCACAAATTCACGCGTTCTCAAAAATTTTCCATATCTTTGTAATGGCTTATGGCTTTTGCCGTTGAGCCGTACATATTTGATTGGATATTTTTTGACGATTCTTCCGAACTCAAAAAACTTGGCGGTTTTAACAAATCTGAAGAACGCAACAGATGTCCACCTAAGATGTTATATCTCCACATTGTGCCCGTTTGGCTCAATGTGTGTTTGCATATATCATCCGGCGTGGGCTGTCTGTGTTGCTTGTTCAGATTTGTGGGCAGCCAAGGCCTTGAGTTCGGGATAAGTTAATGCAGCGCCTGCGCTTTTTTATGGACTTATCCGGAAATAAGGACTTGCTCGATAGAGAGTTAGTGGCATTCTTCGCTTCGCGGAAAGCAACGCCACACGACACGCAATTGGCACTGCAATGGGCCGAGTCCATCTGCCAAACCGATAAAGTTGTCATCAGCGGCTTTCATTCCCCACTCGAAAAAGAGATTTTGAACTACCTGCTTGAACGGCACCATCCCGTGATTTTTGCGCTTGGAAGAGCACTTTATAAGAAGGTTCCGCCACACCTGCAAACGGCGTTTGACGAGGGAAATTTGCTGTTCATTTCGTTCCGTGGCTACACGCGCCATAGTTGGAACTCCGCCCAACAACGCAACTGGGGCGCCGCCGACCTCGCCGACGAGATCTATTTCACCCAATTCGACAATACCAGCTCCCTCAGCACCCTACACTTCACGCTTGATAGGTATAGCGATAAGGCGGTGTATGTTTTAACGCATAGCAATTAGTTGTGTATTTAGGGTGCGATTTGAAAATTTTTCATTTATTTTGAGGTTGATTATTTCAAAGTTTTTATCTATCTTTGTAAACACTTGTATTTGCAACTATAAATCCTTAAACAGTACGACTATGGATATTATCATACGAGCCTTCAATCCAGTGGGTGGCAATGCCAGAGCCACGAGTGCAGATATATGCGACAAGGCCGTTGGCCTGATCATCAAGGGCGACGATGCCGATGCTATCATTGCCAAGTTCCACCAGCAGGTCCCAACAATCGATCTTAGTGCCAACTGGTCGGGCCTTAGTGATCTTTTTGACTCCTTGGAGACAACCTCTCCAATGATAATGTTCTGTTACAATAAGCGCAAGGCATACGACCCTTATGATTGGATGGAGTGTTATCATAAGAACCTCAGCGACAAATCAAAGTCTAAGGCCAAGATGATGGGTTTCTATGCCGATACGTTGTTAGCGAGACCTAAGTTGGTAAACCAGATGGATACCATCTTGGGTAGCCCAACATTTTACAAGGATGTTGTTCTGCTCTCGTCGGCTCCTTACTCTAAGGCGCGCGACTTCAATAAATTGAGCCGAGCGATATTGGATATCTTTGCTTCGCTCTGCTACGATAAGCCTGAGGAACATTGGGCCGAGGCAGAAGAGTTGTTACACAACGAGTTAGGCAAAGATAATGCCTATATTCTTATTGTCGATGCTGATCAATGTCGCAATCGCTTTATCTGGAATGTGGTCGAGGGCGAGCCAACCAACTACCGCTTAAAGATTGATTGGACGAAGAAGGGTTGGAGTATTGGTAACGATTATGATGAGCATATCTCCGATGTTGTTTTTGCTCGTCGGGGAGTTGTCTCCTATGAGAATTTCCTGGGTTGTATAACCGAGATAACCGACGAAGCGATAACCTTCAGATTGGGTGACAAGACCGAGACCCTCACCCCTGGCAACTCTCTTGTGTTCAGGGATGGAGATAGTTACGAGGATCACGAGGGTGTCGAGCATTATGATATTACCTACACCCTTACAATTGAGTGGCTCAAGGAGTAACGATCGCTTCAGGCGTGTCATCGTGTCAAACGAAAAAAGCAGCCCATTTGGACTGCTTTTCTTCGTTTGAGCGGAAAACGAGCCACGAGCCCGCATTCGCGGGCATTTCTCGCGAACTATTTTTACACCCCCAGCCCCTGAGAGGGGAGCGTGGGGTCGCTCGTGCAAACCACGCTTTCCGCTCCAAAAGCCCCCTTTACAGAAAGGGGGTTTGGGGGATAGGTAACATATCCCAAAAGGCAGAAAAGAAAAAGGTCGAGAAAACATCTCGACCTTTTCTGGCTTTTGGAGCGGAAAACGAGACTCGAACTCGCGACCCCAACCTTGGCAAGGTTGTGCTCTACCAACTGAGCTATTTCCGCATTGTAGACTTCCGCTCCGGAAATGCAACCTGTTTCCCTGATTGCGAGTGCAAAGATAGAGCAAATATTTTATTCTTGCAAACTTTTCTCAAGAAAATTTTTAATAATTTTGTGAAAAAGTTTTTACAACTCTTTCAAGTGGTTGATAATCCGATTGTTATAGCTTGACAATTTTTTGGTGTGGCTGATTGTCAATAGTAATCTCTGGGGCGGTTTTAAGATACTCAAGCAGTTGGTCAACAACCAAAACATCGTGTTTTGTATGGTTTTCACCCTTGATATCCTCATACTTTTTGCCAACATAGTCCGAAAGGGCCACGCGATATTTGCGATTTTCGCGCAGATTTGGGAAGACGACATCTGTAGCCTCGCCGCGTTCATCAACAATAATATTATAAGGAGTGGTGCTAAAGAGGTCTACGCGGTGGGACTCCTTGCTATTTTTAGTATCGTTAAACTTTGTGATAATCATCCGTCGCATCTGGGCGGGGGTCATAGTAATAGTATGAATTTTTGACTCAAAAGGCTCAAGATTATACACTGTAGCAAGTTTTACATCCCCCGCAGCATGCTTACGAAGGCGCACGCCGCCGTAGTGGTAGAAGCCGATTTGCGCACCAGTAGCCTCGGCGACAACCTTAGTCATCATATTGGCGAAGCCTGTATGAGTTACCGAGTCGCTAAATTTACCCACCACAGCGCCAAGCACTGGGTCGTTTTCAATGCGGTCAACAATCTCGCGAGTGGCGGCATCCTCGGTGTAGCCCTCAAGACTGATATTTTCGTAATCTACAGAGGTAACCTTATTACCCTTGAGGCGTATGCGCGTCACACCAAGCATGTTGAGCAGTCGCTCTGTCTGGCCTATGGCTGTTTTGCCGACAACAGTATCCACGCGCATATGCGTATGTCCGCCCACGATAAGGTTGTAGCCATCGTTTTGGCTTGCGAACTTTATATCCTTATCATCGCCCATATGGGAGAGCAGTATGGATATGTTAGCATTACCACGACTCTCAAGCTCTCTTTTTGCCGCCTCCATAGGGTCTGAAAACTCAAGTCCCTGAAACACCTCGTCGCTGCCATCTGGGTGGCCGTTGTCGTAGTTTGTAACAACGCCCGCGATAAAGATTTTTACTCCATTGCGGGTCTTGATAGTTATAGACCCTGGCTGAGTGGTCAGAGAGTCAATATTGCTCTGCATATTGGCACACAAGGTTGGGAAATGGGCATAATCTATCGCCCCCTGAAGCACTGCAGGACCCTTGTCAAACTCGTGGTTGCCTATTGTTGCGGCATCATACCCTGCGTGGTTCATCAGCTCAATAATTGGCAGACGACCCTCCACACGGTCAATAAAGGCGTTGCCAGTCCAGCGGTCGCCACCATCCACAAGAACTGTAGTGACGGTATCTCGGCAGAGGTTTACAGCTGTAACAAGCTCTGGAAAGTTATCAATAACGGCGTGAATGTCGTTTGTAGAGAGAATGACAACCTCGCGCTCGTGAATATTAGAGCGGTAGAAAAGTATGCCCGCAAGTGTTGCGATGATGACAAGTAGTGCTATTATCTTTTTCATTGTAAGCAATTTATATCGCAAAGGTACAAAAATTTTGCAGAGTTACATAAAAATCACTATCTTTGAAAAGGTAAAATTTCAAAACTATGGATAATATTATCAAAGTCTACTGCGAGAATACCGCTTCGCAGATAGAGGTGCCAATGGGAACTACTCTTCTGGATATGTCAAAAAATTTGGCACTCAAGCATAGCTATCCCGTGCTGGCGGCGTATGTAAATAACCGTCTCAAGGAGTTGAACTATCGCGTATATACCCCTATTTCGGTGCGATTTATAGATATCTCGCACTCTGAGGGTCATAGGGTCTATCAGCGCACCGTAGCCTTTTTGTTGCAGCAGGCTATGGCAGAGCTGTTTGCCGATACACCGTTCCACATTCGCCACTCTGTAGGCTCGGGGTTCTACTGCGAGGCTGAGGGCAAAGAGCACTTTAGCGAACTTGAGTGTATAGCCCTTGAGCAGAGGGTGCGCGAGATAGCTGCGCAGAATATCCCTATAGAGCGACATAAGGAGCCTACAGCAGATATTGTTGCAAAACTTGAGGAGGCGGGATATCCAGACAAGGCGACCCTGCTACGCTCGCGACCACGACTCTATAGTAATATCTACTATATGGGGAAGAGCATCGGCTACTTCTTCGGTGCGTTGGCTCCAACGAGTGGCTATGTAGACAACTTTGCTATTGTTCCATACAACGAGGGTTTCTTTGTCGCTATGCCAGACCGAACCAATCCTCTACGACTTGGCCGAGTGCCTAAGGCTGATAAGATGGCGGGTCTGTTCCACCAGTTCCATGAGTGGATGGATGTTGTGGGTGTACCTACAGTGGGCGAGCTGAACGACAGAGTATTGCAGGGCGACACGAGCGAGCTGATAAAGATTGCCGAGGCTGTACACGATAGGCAGTTCTCACGCATAGCCGATAGAATCTATGAGGCAAACCGCGAGCGTGGTGCAAGAGTTGTCCTTATCTCTGGCCCATCATCAAGCGGTAAGACAACATCGGCAAAGCGTATAGGTATACAGCTGCGCGTTTTAGGCTTGCACCCAGTACTAATCTCACTTGACGACTACTTTGTAGACCGCGCAAATACTCCGAAAGACGAGAATGGCGATTACGATTACGAGGCATTAGAGGCTCTTGACCTTGCACGCCTGAATGATGATTTGAAAAAGCTTATCGAAGGTCAGAGTGTTGAAATTCCGCGCTACGACTTTATCACAGGCACACGCAAGTGGCACGAGCAGCCGCTGAAACTCGATGAACGCTCGGTACTGATTATGGAGGGCATCCACGCGCTCAATCCGCGCCTTACACCGGCACTTGAGGAGCGACTGAAGTTTAAGATTTACCTCTCTTGCTTTACATCGGTGGCTATGGATAATATTACGCGCATCCATACCACTGATAATCGCCTTCTTCGCCGCATTACGCGCGACTACCGCACCCGCGGAAATAACGCATATAACACTATTGCCCGCTGGCCAAGCGTTCGCCGCGGCGAGGAGAAACATATCTTCCCATATCAAGAGAATGCCGATGTTATGGTTAACACCTCGCTCTTCTATGAGCTTGGCGTTATAAGACCTATCGTGGAGCCTATCCTGCGCGAGATTCCAGATACCGTTCCAGAGTACGGCGAGGCTCATCGCCTGCTTGAGTTCCTTGATAACTTCGTGCCAATCTCTGCTGACGAGATTCCGCTTGACTCTGTCCTTCGCGAATTTGTCGGTGGCAGCAGCTTTAAGTACTAGGTTTTGGAATTTTATTTATACGACAAAGGCTGACTCAATGGTCAGCCTTTGTCGTGTGGTGGGTATTAGCGTTTCATAAAACCACTGCCGAGGTAGATTTTAAGACCAAGGCCGAGGGTAAAGCGGTTATTGAGGAACGGGTGTTCCATATCAATATCGACATCTGGTGACTCAATACCGCGGTAGGCGTTGGTGATGTCATATGTACCATAAACATAGAGGTCCATCAAGCTAAAACCACAACCGACAGAGAAAAGTGCGCTAAAGTTGGGCTTTGACTCAATATCAATCTCATTGTAGGTAGTGTTTCGTACGAGGTTGTAGATTCCTCCTATATCATAGAAGACTGCAAAATCATCACTGCGCTTTGTGTTAAAGCGTAGCTTTGCTACTGGAGAGAGCATCAGAGAGCCTACATCTACACCATCATCGCTGGTCTTGCTGCTGAACTTATTTGCTCTATACACAAAGTTTGCACCGATAAAACCATTCACAAACTGATCTATGCGGCCAATACGAAACTCTAAAGGCATACAGATTGCAGAGGTCTTTGAACCAAAGGCGTACTCAATACCTATGCCGAACTGGAGCATATGCGACCTATCTTTGTAGCCGTATGAAGTAGACTTGCTCGCACCATTGCTCTGCGTTGAGCTATGGCTGTTGTAGCTGCTGCTTGAATAGTATGTTGACCCCTTCTTGAGCTCAGCACTTACCGTTGCGGTCTTGCCCTTCTCAACTATTACGCTCTCGTTGTAGTCTCTATATCCTGGGGCTGTAATCTTGACTTGACGGTTGCCAATTAGTACAGCATTGTCAATATATGGCAGCGTTCCCTTCTCAACGCCGTCAATATAGAACTTTGCTCCGTCAATATTACAAGAGATGTCCAGACTGCCATAGATTGGCTTCAGAGCACCATAGTTTTGTGTTATAGACTCTGTTGTTGGCACATTGAGCAGGCTGTGATGCTCCTCGTGAGACTCCTTCTTGCAGATTACGGTATAATTACCGATCTCAAGGCGACCCTTCCACTTGCCGGTGCCATACTTCTGATCGTCAATCCAAATCTCTGAATTGTCCTCGGTCACAATAGTAACCTCAGCAAAGTTTGGTTTGAGCTCGGCGTTGATTGTTGTAGTCTGGTCGTCATAGATATTTACGGTGGTGTTAAAGTCGTGGTAGAGGTTCTTAACGATGCGAATCTCTGCCTCGCCGCTCTTGATAGATATTGGTTTTTCTAATGGCAGTGTGCCGCGCATACGGTTGTTTACATATACCTCGGCACCATCGAACTCGTTATTGTGGTTGACCTTAAGATAGCCGAACTGTGGCTTGAGCGCAACATCCTTAATACGGCGGCGACTACCGTCAATCATCACGGTGTCAGACAGGGTATAGTAGTTGTCTGCCGAAATTCTGTACATGTGAACGCCCTTTGTCAATCGCACCTCAATTTTGCCGCTCTTGCGCTGGACGCTCTTACCGTCAATCTCTACAAGGGCACTCTTAGGAGTGGTGTTGAGGACAAGGTATTGGTATACAGGCGCAGTCTCGTCGATATCAAGGCGGAAGTAGATATTGCTACCGTCGATAACCTCAATCTTTGACTCTGACTTGCGGTCGCCATACTCCAGTCGCAGGTTGTATGTGCCCTGGAAGAGATCTGCGATGGTGCAGATATTATTTGGGGCTACAGTTGTACCCCTAAACTCATCGTTTATGTATACGCTGGCTCCGGTAACATTTGAGGCGATATTGATAGTAAGCTGCTTATTAAGTGTAGCCTCAAGCTGATACTCCTTATTGCCCTCAAGGTTAAACTCGACTTCGTTAGATGTGCCAAACTTTGGATGGGTGAGGTAGAACTTTGTAGCAGGCTTTGCGGTCATCTCAAGGATAAGCACTGTATTACCCTCAGCAACCTTACATTTTGTTCCCTGAATGCTCCCAGAGGGGTATACAGCCACTAACTGCTCCATCTGCTCGCGGGTCATCTGGTGGAAGAAAATCTTTATTCTGGCACACGGACGGCGTGAAAGATCCAGCCCAATTTGGTCAACAATAACACCTGTCAGGGGGCCTGTCTGCACAGGACGGAAGGTGGTTGGGTCAATAATGATACTCTGCTTAATAGCGCCCTGGGCTGCAGCCGTAAGAGCAACTATTGAGAAAATAAAAAGGGTTAGAATGCGCTTCATAATATTGAGTTAGTCTATTGTCTATTAGTTGTGGCTAAAGCTTCCCTCGGTTGATACTGTGCGCTCCATCATCTGCTCGGCGGTATAGTTTACATCCCTCTCCTGCTGCCATACGCGCACACGCACAAGTGGATTGACCTCCTCGCGCATATCTATGGCAAGGGTGAGGATGCCCTCATCGGCATAGTTGTTAGATGTATATATCTGGCGCACCTGCACTGCATAGATGCCCTGCTTTGCGCCATAGCCTGAGCATACCTCGCACTCCTCAAAGCGGACATTGACAAACTCCTTGCTCAGGAAGCTTCGGGAGAGATTATCTACATACTGCTTCTTGCTATATCGGGTGTAGACGGCTCTACCATCGCTCTCTATAAGCTCGGTCTTGTCGTTATACTTCTTTTTAGATTTCTGAAGCACCTTACCAACGATAATATAGGCGTCGTCAGAAAATACCTTTTTGATGTATGCTATATCGCGCAGACAGTATGCTGAGCGATAGTCCTCAAGGAAGGTTATAAGGGTCAGACGGTCTACCTCGCTCCAATCTTTAGCCATAATGCTACTCTCGGTAGATGCGCCAAGCTTGTATGCCACAGACTCAATCTTCTTTGTGCGCTCGTTGATACGGAACACTACATCCTCGATAAAGGACTTGCGAGAGGCGGAGAACTTGAGCTTCAGAGGTAGCTCGCGGCAGATGACAAGCGTATCTAACTTGATAAACTTCCACTGTGGTGTGCGGGCAACGATAGGATTTCCCTCGGCAACAATCTTTGAGTAGTCGCTCCAACCGCGAGGGGTAAACAGACTCTCAATATCATCGCTCTTGTTTGTAAACGAAGCAACGATTCTATCCATTATTGCGCTGTAGGTCTCTGGATTGGACACCTGTGTGGTTTTTCCATACTTAGCCTCAGCCTGTCTAAGGCTCTGGGTAACCTTTGATATGTTCTTTGAGCTGTTTGTATCAACCTCTTTCTGTGGTCTTACACCCTTTGGCTGCATATCAACCGCCTTGTTGCTACCAGTGAGCGCGCCACTGAGGCGTAGCTCCTGAATGCAGGCATATATACCTGGGTCCTGCTGACGAGCCTGATCCTCCATATAGCAGTCGATAGATATCTTGAGCGTCTCGCCAAGCTTCTTCATCATAAGTAGGCTACGACCATCCTTGACAGTCTCGCCATCAATAAGACCACTGCCGTCAAAGTAGCTAAATGTAATATTTGACAGTGGCTCATCATCATAGGTGAAGTCAAGGTAGAGCTTGTATGGGTAGTTCTTATCGCTCTCTACCTTCTCGATGTTTGTAACAGAGATTTTGATGCCATCAAGAAGCTCAGTTATACGGCTAAGAGCCAACTGGTCGGCAGCTATACCATCAATAATAATCGCTGGGCCGTGATAGTGCTTTAGTAGCGCGTAAGCCCATGTGTAGCAGCGCAGGCGGTCTACTACAGAGGAGAATATCTCTGCTGAAGAGATATAGTTCTCAATCTTGACCTTCATACTATCATATCGCTTGCCCCACTCCTCAGCCGTAACATAGCGAAGCACCATATAGTTGTACTTCTGATTATCCTTCTTGTTTATCTGATTGGAGAGGTCTATGCGGTGAACATTCTCAAGGAACATCATTGCTGAGCCGACAAATTTCATCTCGTCAACCTCCTTTGTGCGGGCAGCCTCGCGATTTATCTCCTCATTTGTTGTCTGACCAGTGTGAATAGTCACAAGGCTCAAGTCTATAGATGATAGGTTTTGCATAGCCATATTGTCTGCCGCTGTAAGGTCACTGCCGTAGCCGACAGCCCAGACATAACGCTCGTACTGCATATCCTGCATAATCTCCTCGGCAAGAGCAAGGTCTGCAGTCGCATTGATATGCTGCGCATAGAGTGGCAATACTCCCAAGAGGAGTAAAATAGTAGAAAAAAGTCTCTTCATAATGTGAGTGAGTATCAATAAAATTTTGGCAATCAAATATTTTGGCAAATATACATCTTTTTTATCAAAAAAAAATCTCCCTGCTATACAATAGAGGGAGATTGTAGAAAAATATTGCAATTTTGCCGTTCTGTTAGAACGAAATCTTTGCGCCGAGGAACAGTGTACGAGGTAGCGATGGTCCGTAGATATATCCTGCATCGCGGTCTGCACCCTTGTCAAAGTCGTTCTGGTAGGCGTTGAAGATATTCTTCACACCGCCGTTAATCTGAAGTCCGATTGTGCGGTAAATCTTAAAGTCGTAGCTCAACTTAATGCCCATATCAAAGAATGGGTCGGTAAGTTTTGCGATATCCTTCTCTACATATCCTGCAAAGTGCTGAACGAGCATTCGGCCAGTATATGTACCTGTCAGAGCAATGTCAAAACGGCGCACTGGTGTGACAGTGGCTGTCAAAAAGGCATAGCTGTCAGGTGTGCGGAACATACGGGTTTCGGCTGGCACGCTCTCATCCTCGCTCCACTTCTCTGGCTCCTTGTAGCGGCTCTTCTGCAGTGTTCCTCCAAGCTGAAGCTGTAGCCAAGGGTTGAATGCAAGGCGAGCCTCAAGGTTTACGCCCATAACCGTTGCCCCAGAGCCATTGCGACGCTCAAGGACAGTTGCAGTACCGTCATCGGCAGTCTCGCCAGTCTCCTCAAGGGTAAATACATCTTTTAGGATAGTGTAGAAGCCCTCAACGAGCAGATTACCCTGAACACCATTTTTGAAGGTGTGGTACATATCTGCCGAGAGGCTGAATGAGTGGCTACGCTCCTCCTTTAGGTCATCTGCAAGGCGGATGCGGGTGCGCTCGCCACCGACGATTGTAATGTGGAGGTCCTCGTCAAATGCCTGTGGCGCGCGGAAGCCTGATGAGTATACGGCGCGCAGGTTGATGTTGTGGGTAGGGTTGTAGCGGAAGTTCACGCGTGGCGAGAAGATAAGGTGGTCAATAAGGTTGTGCTTATCTGCGCGACCACCAATCAAAAAGCCCCAAGTCTCGTTCTTCCACTCGTTCTGTATATACGCGCTATAGATATGTATTGTCTGGTTTGTAGGGGTATAGCCCTCTGTGAGCGGCGTGTCCTTCATATAGTCGAGGTTGTACTCCGCGCCTACAGTAAGCTCGGCAGGCAGAAAGAGCATCTTGGGACAGCGGTACATATACTGCACGCCACCTACAGCCGTAAGTCCGTGTGTTGTTCCATAGGCGTTAGGGTCCATGTAGCTGCCGTAGTAGCTGTCGCGCTTGATATCCTGCGCCGAGGCATAGACGCTATAGCGGTGGCGGGTGTTGGCTGTAGTGCCCTCAAAGGTTACTCCTCCGCTGTTGATAATGTGGTCTGTTGTCTCGGCAACATAGGCCTGATGTGGCGGAACATCAAGCTGGTCGCCACCACGACGATACTCCTTTGTTCCGTGATACTCAAGCGAGAGCTTGCTGTATGTGCTGGTCTTGATATAGCTTCTTAGACCCACTGTCTGGCCGTCAATCTCACCAATCTCCACAAAGCCATCGCCATTGTGGTCGTAGCCTGAGCGGTGGCGGTTCTGACCGTAGACCATAAGTCCCGCCTTGCGGTTGTCTGTAACGAGCGATGCGTTGAGGGTAGTGTTGTTGTCAAAGGCACCAGTGCAACCTATTGAGCTGATTGTGTGTGCAATCTGTCCAGAGTTGTAGAGTGGCTCCTTTGTGATAATATTGACTGTTCCGCCGATAGCCGACGCACCATAGAGTGCCGAGCCACCACCGCGCACAACCTCAATGCGCTCAATCATATTTGACGGCAGGTGCTCAAGTCCGTATACACCTGCAAGGGCAGAGAATACAGGTCGCGAGTCAATCAAAATCTGCGAGTAGTGACCGTCAAGACCGTTGATTCTCACCTGCGTAAAGCCGCAGTTCTGGCAGTTGTTCTCTACGCGTACGCCCGACTGGAAGTTAAGGCCCTCGGCTACGGTTGGCGATGTGGTAACATCGAAAAGACGGGTGTCAAGCACGCTTACAAGGGTTGGAGCCTCGCGGCGGGTTGTTACATTTCGGTTTGCAGAGACAACGACAGCGTCAAGCGACACCTGCTCCTCGTTAATCTCAAAGTCAAGCTCAAGAGGCTCGCCGCTATTGACCTTGACGGTTTTTGTAACAGTCTGATATCCAAGAGCAGAGACCTCAATAGTAATCTCTGTGTCCTCTGGCACATCGTTTAGAATATAGTGACCCGTAGCGTCAGTCGTCGTTCCGATAGTTGTGTTCTGCACTACTACATTGATATATGGGAGCATCTCCTTGCTTTTTGCATCTATAACATGACCGAAGATATGTGTCTCATAGTCAGATGCATATACATTGCCGACAATACACAATGCCGACAAAAGTAAAGATATAATTTTCTTCATTTTTGTGATTTTGTATTTGTTATAAAAAAGGTTGAAACGGTTTTTTATAACAATACAGGAGGTGCGCGCAGGGAGTTAATAACTCTCGGCTCAACGGTGCGCAGAATAACATCCACTGCAGTAATAACTGTCAGCAGAACAACAGCCGAGAGCAGAGCTTGGCTCTGTGAAATAAAGAAAAGGAGCAGGTTGAAGTGACAAATTGGACAGTCGTCACTCATACCATTTGATGCCGCGCTGCGGGTATTTCTCAGCGAGTCGTAGTAACTGTCCGAGTGAGTATGCAGAGCCTTACCAGTGTATGCAATAGCAATGACTGCGAGCATCACTCCCAGCACAAAGTTTTGTATATACTTGCAGACTCTCATCTATTTATGCGGCACAAAAGCGCAGCAAAGGTAGGATAAAATGATGAAAAAAACAAATAATTAGAGAAAATCAACACTGACATTTTGGCAGTTTTTTCGCTTTGGCAGCAAATTTGACCGCGTATAGTCAAACAAAAATTTTATAGATTATGAACATTAACACTCTAACCATTAAGGCGCAGCAGGCACTGCAGGGTGCCGTGTCTACTGCTCAGCAGGCTGCTCAGCAGGCCGTTGCTCCACTGCATCTGCTCTCTGTTTTAGTTGCTGAGGATAACTCTCTCGGCTCCTTTTTGCTTGGACGAGTAGGAGTGAATATACACTCACTCCGCGCGGCTGTTGCAGAGGCTATCTCTCGACTGCCAAAAGTCTCAGGCGCAGGTGAGCAGTACTTTGCAACTGATACTACAAAGGTTATTCAGCGAGCAGTTGATTTTACAAAGAAGTTTAATGATAAGTACGCCTCTGTAGAGCACCTTCTGCTTGGACTTATTGCCGAGCGAGGCGAGGCATCCGAAATTCTTAAGGCGCAGGGTGCAACAGAGAGTGAACTTATTGAGGCAATAAAGCAGTTCCGCAAGGGCTCTACTGTAGACTCACAGAGCGCAGATAAGGAGTTTGATGCGCTGGGGAAGTATGCCATAAACCTTAACGAGCTTGCCCGAACTGGAAAACTTGACCCAGTAATCGGGCGTGATGATGAGTGCCGCCGTGTGCTTCAGATTCTCTCGCGCAGAACAAAGAATAATCCTATTCTTGTTGGCGAGCCAGGTGTTGGTAAGACCGCCATTGCCGAGGGTATTGCACACCGTATTGTCAATGGCGATGTGCCTGAAAATCTGCGCTCAAAGAGCATCTACTCACTCGATATGGGTGCGCTGATTGCTGGTGCGAAGTATCAGGGAGAGTTTGAGGAGCGACTCAAGAGCGTTGTTGCCGAGGTTGTGGCTTCAGATGGCGAGATACTGCTCTTTATTGACGAGATACACACCCTTGTGGGTGCGGGTAAGAGTAGCGGAGCGATGGATGCGGCAAATATCCTCAAGCCTGCCCTTGCGCGTGGCGAGCTGCGTACTATAGGAGCCACAACGCTTGATGAGTACCAGAAGTACTTTGAGCAGGACAAGGCTCTTGAGCGTCGTTTCCAGAAGGTTATGATTGACGAGCCGACAACAGAGGATGCAGTGAGTATTCTGCGTGGTCTGAAGGCCCGCTATGAGAGCCACCACCGTGTAAGGATTAAGGATGAGGCTATCGTTGCCGCTGTAGAGCTGAGCCACCGATATATTACATCGCGATTTTTGCCAGACAAGGCTATTGACCTTGTAGACGAGGCGGCATCAAAGTTGCGCCTTGAGATGAACTCTGTGCCAGAGGAGATAGATACCCTTGACCGTCGTATTCGCCAGATGGAGATTGAACGCGAGGCTATACGCCGTGAGGGGGATACTGCCCGCATTGCGACCCTTGACCGTGAGATTGACGACCTGCGTGCAAAGCAGTCGCATAGTCGTGCCGCTTGGCAGAGCGAGAAGGATATCTTACAGAAGATTCAGCACAACAAGTCACAGATAGAGTCTCTTACAGTTGAGGCGCAGCAGGCTGAGCGAGAGGGCGATTATGGTCGCGTGGCGGAGATTCGCTACGGCAAGATTGTAGATTGCCAGCGCGCTATAGAGGCTCTGCAAGCAGAGCTTGATGCTATAAACAGTTCTGGTCGTATGATTAAGGAGGAGGTGGACGCCGCCGATATTGCCGATGTAGTCTCTCGTTGGACGGGTATCCCTGTGGCGCGTATGCTCGCCTCTGAGCGCGAGAAGCTCCTCAATATGGAGGCAGAACTGCATAAGCGTGTAGTGGGGCAAGAGCGAGCTATAGCCGTAATCTCTGACGCTGTGCGCCGCTCGCGCGCGGGACTTAACGACCCTCGCAAGCCTATAGGCTCGTTTATCTTCCTCGGTACTACGGGTGTGGGTAAGACGGAGCTTGCTCGTGCGCTGGCGCAGTTCCTCTTTAACGATGAGAATATGATGACCCGTATAGATATGAGCGAGTATCAGGAGCGACACGCCGTATCGCGCCTTGTCGGAGCGCCTCCAGGATATGTTGGCTATGACGAGGGTGGTCAGCTTACCGAGGCTGTGCGCCGTAAGCCATACTCCGTTGTGCTTCTTGACGAGATTGAGAAGGCGCACCCCGATGTGTTCAACATCCTACTGCAGGTGCTTGACGATGGTCGTCTGACAGATAATAAGGGCCGCACGGTGGACTTCCGTAATACTATTATAATTATGACTTCCAATATGGGCTCGCACCTTATTCAGGAGGCATTTAGTAGTGAGCTGGAGCAGAGTAATGCTATCTCGCAGCAGACCCTTGATAGGGTTAGTGGCGATGTTGTTGAGCTGCTTAAGCAACAGCTCAAGCCGGAGTTCTTGAATCGTATAGACGAGATTGTGACCTTTGAGCCACTTACGCAGAGCGAAATTGAGCAGATTGTGGATATGCAGATGCACAACCTCTCGCAACTGCTCTCTCATAATGGCATTACGCTCAACTATACCGAGCAGGTGCGTAAGTACCTTGCCACTATTGGCTACGATGCGATGTATGGCGCGCGACCTGTCAAGCGAACTATCCAGCGCGAGATTGTGGGCGAGCTGTCAAAGCGCATCCTTGCGGGCGATGTAGATAACACTCGTCCGATAAAGATTACTTTGGAAAACGATTTGTTACATTTTGCTAATTAAAAGTAACAAATTGAAACTATGAAAGCGAAAAAAGAGAAACAAAAGAGAAAAAACGCAACGAAAACATAAATAAAAAGGCAAAAAATAGCAAAAAATAAGCGTAAAGCCGAAGATTGTAAGGAGTAAAAAACCGCCACCTAACACTTTTTTGCGTGTTCATACCGCTGTTTTAACCGTTCATGGCGCGAAATTTACCAATTACCAAAATTTTTTAATAATTTTTCGCTTATAATTTGCAAGTTTGGAATGTTTGTTGTACTTTTGCTGTCGGAATGAGAGTTAAATCTCTTTTCAAGATAGGTTTTTAGGTTAGGTTTAGGAGCAGCACTTTGAGAAATCAAGGTGCTGCTCTGATTTTGTTTGTCAGAAAAAATAGTAAAAATTGATATATTTTGTTCGCAAGCCCCACTTTATAGTTGAGAGGGCGCAATAGAAATGGGTAATAATGACATTTTGTTGGGCGTAGTGGTAAAAAATAGAGAGAAATGTTGCCCGTTTAGAATATTTTTTTATAACTTTGTTGGGAGAATGATATATTGCGAGATGTAGACTAATAATTGACTTAATTTCAAACCTTAAAATTTAATTGCTATGAAAACAGTAGATTTAGTAAAGGAGTATCTGTCAAACGAGGGTTTCAGATATGAGGTAGATTCAGATGGTGATATTCACTTCAAGTATGAGGGTGCTCACATCTATTATATCCCAGATGATGACGATCAGTCTTACTTCAGACTGCTTATGCCAGGTATCTATGATTTGCGTAACGACCGCGCAAAGGTGTTTGAGGCTATGAATGCCGTTTCTGCAGGTCTTAAGGTTGTTAAGCCAATCCTTGGCAATGATACAGTTCACCTCTCTATTGAGCTGTTCCTTGACCTCTCTCCAGAGATTGAGGACTTCTTCCCTCGTTGCTTGAACCTGCTGATGCACGCTCGTTCAAAGTTTATGCAGGAGATGTTGCAGTAACAAAAAGCTGAGCAGATGGTTGGTTTGTGTGTTCGCACAAACCAACTCTCTGTTACATAGATAACCCTAAACATAACAAATAATATGGCAGTTTTAACAAGGTTTGATACCGTGAGCGGCCTAACGGTACAGAATCTGATAAAATCAAATACCTATACCGAGACATACAGAGTTCAAGATCAGGATGCTAACCCTTACTTCTTGAAGCTCTTTATTCTTAAGAAGATGCCCCAGAAGTTAATCAATGAGCAGACGGGCATAGTAAGGGAGATTGAGTATTGTCAGCAGATAAACAATCGAAATATCATTAGCTGCATTGCTAGTGGCTCATTGGATAATCCTGATGGGGCATACCAGTACTATATTACCAACTACTTCAATGGTCAGGTGCTCTCGGATGTGCTTGCTACTAAGGGTGCTTTTGAAGAGGGGGAGGCATTGAGAATATTTGAGGGTATTCTGAATGGCTTGCACTACCTTCATACGCTATCTGGGGGGCTGTGTCACAACGATTTGGACACAAGTAACATTATCCTGTCAAGCGTTGATAGTGGGGAGCCTGTAATTATTGATTTGGGCCATCTCTCACCTCGCAGCTATGGCAATACAAACTTTGACACCTCTGATTTGAACCCAATCTTCCACGCTCACGAGACAAATGCGGGGATATTTGATGAGCAGGGCGATATCTTCTCGGCATGCGCAGTGCTCTATTCAATGCTTGCCGGTACACCTCCTTGGACTGTTGACCTGCCAGCAGAGGGCTCATATAAGGAGAAGTTTGCCCCGCTGATAAGACATCGCAAGTCTCATCCGGTATCATTTAGCAATCTTAAGATAAGCAAAAAGACCGAGTATATTATTGAGCGAGGCCTTGAGAGGGATACAAGCAAGAGGTTTGAGAGTGTTCAGGCGCTGTTGGATTTTCTCAAGTCCGCCTCAGAGCCAGCTGTAGATGTTGATAAGTCTGAGGAGCGGCCAAAGCCGAACCATAGGACCTCAGACTCTGATGTTGAGCAGTCGTTAGATAGTGGCCTTGTTATCAAGCGTGGTGGCGGCAATGGCTTTAAGGATATTGCAGGTATGCAGCCGCTGAAGGATTACCTCTACAGACAGGTTATTTTTGTACTTAAGGATAGGGAGTCGGCAGAGAAGTATAGGCTGCTGCCACCAAATGGAATGCTACTCTATGGCCCTCCAGGATGTGGTAAGACATACTTTGCCGAGAAGTTTGCCGAGGAGACGGGCTTTAACTTCCTACTTATCAAGGCCTCTGATTTGGGCAGTACATATGTTCACGGCACGCAGGAGAAGATTAGCAATCTGTTCAAGGAGGCGGAAAAGAGTGCTCCGATAGTTCTCTGTTTTGATGAGTTTGATGCCTTTGTGCCAGATCGTTCAGCCTTTGGTATGCAGCATCAGGCGGGCGAGGTTAACGAGTTCCTCTCTCAGATGAATAACTGTGCAAAGAGGGGTATTTTTATCGTTGCGACAAGCAACCGCCCTGATAAGATTGACCCAGCGGTGTTGCGTACTGGTCGAATTGATAAGATGGTCTATGTGCCTATGCCTGACGAGGAGGCTCGTAGGGAGATGTTTAAGCTCTACCTCGATAAGCGACCTGTAAGCGATGATATCAATGTAGAGACATTGGCAAAGCTTACGGATGGTTATATTGCCAGCGACATTGCCTTTATTGTCAACGATGCCTCTATGGCTGCGGCATACTCCAGGGCGTTGATTACTCAGTCTCTTCTTGAGACTTCGATAGAGAATATCAAGCCTTCATTGCGCCTGGAGACATTAGAACAGTATGACCATATCAAGGATAGAATGGAGAGCACCAATAGAACAAATAATATTAGAAATGTTGTAGAAGGATTATAAACTGATAAGCGATGAAACGAGATAAATTTGCTGAAAAACTTGCGACACCATCAGATCGCATTTTCAACCCGTATATTATCGAGGAGCGTCCGATGAACATCACGCAGCTGGATGTCTACTCACGCCTGATGATGGATAGAATCCTCTTCTTGAGCGGAGAGGTGTGCGCTGATACTATGGATACACTTGTGGCGCAGATGCTATTTTTGGATGCTCAGTCTCACGAGCCTATTAAGCTCTATATCAACTCTGGAGGTGGCGAGTGCTACTCTGGTCTTGAGCTTGTTTCGGTGATGCAATTTATACAGTCTCCTGTGCACACCGTTGTGCTTGGTTGCGCTGCATCTATGGCGGCAGTTATTGCCAGCAGTGGCGAGAAGGGACACCGTAAGGCGCTGAAATACTCTCGCTTTATGATTCATCAGCCAAGCTCAGGCGTTGGCTACTCTACTTTCAGAGACCAGCAGATACATCTACAGGAGATGGAGCGTCTCAAGTGGGATTTGTATGAGGTTCTTGCCCAAAATTGTGGCAAGACCAAGGAGGAGATAGATGCTTTGTGTGACCGCGATAACTGGATGAAGCCAGAGGAGGCTATCGCAAGTGGTTTTTTGGATTCGATAGTAGAGTCGCGATAGCACTTACCTTATACCGCAGCATTAGTGTTGCGGTATTTTTTTTGCTCAGTTGAAGTGAATATATCCCTAAACAATACAATTTTGTCAAATTTTGCGATATTGGTGTTGGTTATTAGTGAAAAAGTGCCTAACTTTGAGAAATATTTTTCTGAACATATCTTACACAAAGACTCAAACTATGAAACAAACTTATATCTCGCCAGAGTTACAACAGCAACAGTTTGACTGTGAGCAGGGATTTTTGCTCTCTACAGACATCGGCGGCTGGGAGGATGGCGGAGAGTATGGCGGTGACGCAGAGTGATGAAATAAAAATCAAAACATACTATTATGAAGAAAAAACTACTTTATTGTTTGTGTTGTGCAGCACTATTTGTGGGCTGTACCAAAGACCCAAATGAGGTTATTGTTCCACAAGCAGAACAAATCCCTATTCAGTTATTGGGCTCTATTGACCAAGTTGCCGCATCTCGTGTCAATGATGAGGGTTTCTGCAACAATGATGGCATTGGAGTCTATGTTGTGAACTACCAAAATGGAGTGTCTGGAACTATGCTCTCTGAGGGTAATCAGGCTGACAATGTCCGCTATGTATACAATGAGCAGGATTATAAGTGGACTCCAGACTATCCTGTTTACTACTATGACAAAGTGACACCCGTTGATATTATTGGCTATTATCCTTATGTTTCAAATATAGATAATGTCAATGCCTACTCATTTGAGTTGGCAAAAGACCAATCAACAGAAGCTGCCAACGGTCTTATGGGTGGATATGAGGCAAGTGACTTCTTGTGGGGTAAGGCTGAGAAGGTCTCTCCTACTGCATCCCTTGTAAAAATCACCTTCAACCACAAAATGGCAGGTGTGCAGGTTGAGCTTATTGAAGGTACAGGTTGGGGCGAGAACGAGTGGGCAGGCTTGGACAAGCAGGTGCTTGTTTGCAACACTATCCGTAAGGCGAGTATTGACCTCTCAACTGGAGATGTAGCAGCTGTGGGGGATATACCGACAACTGGAACTGTTCCAGCTAAGAGTGGCGATGGCTGGAGAGCAATTGTTGTGCCTCAAAGTGTTGCTGCTTCTGTGGCATTGCTTAATATCACTGTAGATGGAACGCCTTATATTTTTAGAAAGAGTGAGCCGTTTGAGTATACCTCTGGCAAGTTGCATAAGTTCTCTGTCAAAGTGTCAAAGAAGAGCGGTAGTGGCTTAGAATTTAAGCTTGTTGGAGAGTCTATTACCGCTTGGGAGAGCGAGACCATTACCCACGATGGCACAGCACGAGAGTATGTGATAATTAATGTGCCTGCCGCCTCAACGGATGGTGGTAGTAGTGCATTGAAAACTGCTATTGAAGCATCGGGCAAGGACTATACAAAGATTAAAAATCTAAAAGTGACTGGAGAGGTAAATGCACACGATTTCTTCTTTATGAGAGATGAGATGTCCGTTTTGCAGGGTATCAATATGAAGGAGGTGAAGATTGTTGCAAATCAATGGGGCGAAGGTGCAAATGAAATTCCAGGAGATGCATTTAATGGAAAAACCACATTGGTGAGATTTGTTTTTCCTGACCACTTGACAAAAATCGGCAATTGGGCCTTTGCAGGAAGTAATCTTACTGGTAATATCACAATTCCTAATGGAGTAATTGAGATAGGAACAAATGCCTTGGGCTCAGTATGGCAAGGTACTGGACATGAGGGCCTTCCTATTTACGGAACATTGACATTACCAAATACATTGAAAATAATTAGAGCATATGCTTTTTATGCTTCTAAATTTGTAGGAGAACTGGTGATTCCATCTTCGGTAGAAGTGATTGAGGATTCGGCATTTAAGTCAACGGGTTTTACGGGCAATCTTATCCTACCAGACGGGTTAAAAGAGCTTGGTCCTGATGCTTTTAATTCCTGTTATAATCTTAGTGGCTCTTTAACTATTCCTCACAACATAACAATTATTCCAGAAGGTTGTTTTAGATTTTGTAATTTTGGAGGTATGTTAAAATTACATAATGGCATTACAAATATTCATCATGAAGCTTTCCTTAGTTGTGGGTTTAGAGGAAATTTAATTTTACCTGATAATCTTATAACACTTGGTAACAGCGCTTTTAGAAACAATCTATTCAGTGGAGAGTTAAAACTTCCTGAATCATTAGTGGTTATTGGGGATTATGCGTTTTGCGGTAATGTAAGGTTATCGGGCACGATAGAGATACCTCAAGATGTAACAACTATATCAATGGGATTATTTGAAGGTTGTTCTCAACTTGAAGGTATAGTTTTCCATAAGAACACGGATAGAATTAATGAAAGTGCATTTTCTGGCTGTTATCAGTTAAACTCTATTGTTTGTAAGTCTATTGTTCCTCCGACTATTGATGCTTCGGCATTTGCTGGTGTGGCAAAAGACAACTTTGTAGTTGAGGTACCCGAATCATCGGTTGCTGATTATACTCTTGCACCAAACTGGAGCGAATTTAAGCGAATTGCTGCTCACAGAGAGTTCTCTATCAGTAGAAATCTTTTTAGAACACTTAATGCTGAGAATAGTAAAACTTTGATTTTGCGTGCCGAGAGTGGTGCAGCTTGGAGCGTAGAGAGCCATCCTGATTGGGTGACGGTAACCCCGTCGAGTGGTGTGGGTAAAACCGAGGTGACTATTACCGTAAATGAAATGACGGTAGGTGATGTTGCCCCATTTGATGTTGAGGTGTATGATGATTGGGGAAGCACTACTACCCAAACATACACTGGTCGTTCGGGAGAAGTAGTGTTCTTGCTTGATGGCAAGGATTATCGTTCCCGCACAAAGGTTGAGCAGTATGATTACGAATATGGTGATGGCGATGTGATTACAAATCAAACAGCAACCGTAGGTAAAGGTGTAAATATTGTCTTTATGGGTGATTGTTTTGATGCACAGGATATTGCCACTGGTAAATATCTCAATGGTATGAACGAGGCAATAGAGTACTTCTTTGCAGTAGAACCATACGCCACATACAAAGATTACTTTAATGTATATACAGTGTTTGGCCTATCTCCAGATAGTGGAATGGGAACAGTAAATACCATTCGTGAGGCGAAGTTTGGTTCGCAGTATATGCTTAATGAGGGAGTGCAGACAGACGGTTCTGTATGTTTTGAGTATGCCTGCAAGACTCCTACAGTAACACCCGAAAATATATGTCAAACACCTATTGTGCTGATTGAGAACTCCTATGAGTATGCCGGTGTAACGCAAATGTGGAACGATGGCTCGGCAATCGCCCTTGTCCCTATGAGTGTGGATGAGTATCCGTATGATTATCGCGGATTGGTGCAGCACGAGGCTGGTGGTCACGCCTTTGGCAAACTTGGTGATGAGTATATCTACCATAATCAGTTTATCACAAGTTGTGGATTTTGTGGCGATGCAAGTCTTCCCGTGCGTCATGCCCATAGTTTGGGTTGGTTCCAAAATTTGTGGTTGAACGGTAATATGCATGATGTACCTTGGTCGCATCTGATTTTTGACGAAAAGTATCAGAACACAGTGGATATCTACGAGGGTGGATATATGCACACAAGGGGTTGTTTCCGTAGTGAGCCTAACTCTTGTATGAACAACAATATCCCATACTTCTCTGCGATATCTCGTCAAGAGATTGTAGAACGAATAATGGAGTATGCCGGCGAGGAGTTCTCATTTGAGGAGTGGAAGGCAAAAGACAAGGGACTTGCAGCTGACGAGCCTGCAACTCGCACTTTATCTGCCCCAGAGAACAGAGTGCCATACAAATCGCACTACCAACATACACCTAAGTTTATGGGAGAGAAACCTGTGTTAAACTTCTAAATAGAGAGAAAAATGAGAAAATATATAGCATTAGCAACCTTGGCATTGGTAGTTGCAGGTTGCGAGAAGAGTGATAATATCCCTGTTGTAGATGATGGTGCAATGCGCATTGAGGTGTTGCACCCATCAGCAACTCGAGCAACAGAGACGGCGTTTGAAAGTGGAGATGTGATAGGTGTTTATGCCACAGAGTATAGTGGTGATACTGCTGCTCCATTGCAGATTTCGGGCAACTGGGCAAACAATGTTGCAACAACATTTGATGGGGCAGTTTGGACTCCTGCAAAGAAGATATTTTGGAGTGAGAACAAGATGGATGTCTATGGCTACTACCCATATATGACACCAACATCCGTTGATGAGCATCTATGGTCTGTGCAACTCGACCAATCAACACCCGAAACAGTAGATGCACTCTCGGGATATGAGGCATCAGACTTCTTGTGGGCAAAGGCAAGTGGTGTAAAGCTAGAGGGTGGCAATGTAGAGCTGGAGTTTAAGCACCGCTGCTCAAAGTTGGTGGTAAAACTTGTTAAGGGTGCAGACTATTCGGGTGTGTTGCCAACAGAATCGGAACTCTACATCCACAGCACAGTGCCTACTGCGACTGTCGACTTTGTAAATGGTGCTGTAACGAAGTATATCTATGGCGAAATGGAGACAATCAAGGCTCGCAGAGTGGATGATGGAACTTTTGAGGCAATCATTGTTCCACAGCGTATGGAGACTCGCCGACCATTTTTGGAGTATATCGCCAATGGTGTATCATATCTCTACGAAGGCACATTTGTCTTTAAGGCTGGCAAATTACATACATTAGAACTCACTATTAACTCCAACCCAGACCAGATAGAGGTTGAGGTAGGAGGCGAAGTTGGCGACTGGAATTAGTACAGCAATAAGATAATAGCGGTGGCGTATGAAGGAACTTTAAGTTCGCAACATACGCCACTGCTATTTATTTGCACTGCGTAGAGGTGCGCTTTGCTATTTGTTATAGGTTATCTTGACCTGGAAGATATATGTATCACAGAAGAGGGCGAAGTCTGATGTTACAACAACAATGCACGGTGTGCTGCTTGTAAGGTTTACGGTGTCAGATGCTGTAACGAATGGTGTATCTGGGATATAGCCGCCAAAGTTTGACACATAGCCAAGCGAGAATGTGCTGCCCCTCTTTGAGGCTGATGAGCCGCGAGTGCCGGCATATACATAGCCCGTTGTATAGCCGCCGACGCTTGTGGCGTTGGTAGATGCTGCCACGGCGGTGTATATAGGCAGTGTGCCATTTGGCGCATAGAACTCTGGCGAGACTATCGCTGCGGTGACATTGTTATCCAGCTTAATGTGTTCTCCGTCGTCCTTACACTTGATATATACCCAGTCGGAGTAGTTGTTGCTGCGCCAATCTGCGTGGTAAGGTATGCCCGTAACATATATTTTTGAAGAGGCTGTGGTGTATGAGTCTCCACTATTGAGCGTCAGCTTTGCCGTCACATTGTACTCTCCGCAAGCAACTCCTGTAACCGTCGCGCTACCAGAGGTTATATCGGCCTTCTCTACGCCATTGAGCAACAGCTTGATAGAGGCGATATCTGCACTATCAACATTCTTTGTCGCTACATCCTTCACATAGATTGTATTTCCGCTCAAGTTGTCGTTCTTAATCACATCGCCATCGCTCTCGTTGTAAGATGAGTATGCGAGGAAAGATACTGATGGCGTCTTCCACTCAACATTAAGGATTGTGCGCTTTCCGAGCTCAAAAGTCAGCTCCTTTGATACGGTGTAAGTCTTGCCGTCGGTTGCGGTAAGGGTAATATCAAATGGGAAAGTACCCTCAGCAATGTTAAACACTACAGTGTCGCTGTTAAGACCAGAAACCGTAGCTGTTGTAGCGTTACAGAACTCGGCTGTAGAGCTGATTGTAGCTGCGCTGATTGACTTGCGAGCCTGACGACCCTCATCCCAAACGCGAATCTCAAAGGCTGCTGAGGCGTGTACCATCTTCACTGCGCCGAGATTGTCAATAGTTCCACTGGTTGTACCTACAAGAGTTGGTGTCCAAACGCCAGTCTGAACATATCCCACCTTATCGGTGCTGATGAACGCATCGTATGGGTATACAAAGACAAAGGTAGACTGCTCTGTTGTGGTATACTTAAACTCCTCACTGCCGAAGTTGTTATCCTGATTACGGGTCAGCTTATTCAAAAAGTTATTTACGCCATCTGCCTGATAGGCTGCAATCTCATCTGTAGGCTCCCAGCTCCAGTTTAGCTCGCTATCAAAAGAGCGTGTGTCGCCATCAAGAGCTATCTCAAAAGAGGTTGTAAGATAGGCTGGCGTTGAGATAACCTCGTCTACCGCCTCTGTGTTACAGCCTACAAGGGCTGCAAGTGCTATAATAGTTGCAAAAATCTTTCTCATAGTCATCCAAAATTAAGCCCAGTTATCATTCTCATCACCATAATTGCCACCTCCTGGCACCTCAAAATCTGTGCTGAGCAAAAAGCCCTGCTCAACGGCCAACACCTCAATCTCAATAGTTGGCTTTTTGTAACTCCTACTAATCATAATATCGTTTTTTATCTGTTTATTCCACAAATGTAGCATAAAAATCCACAATTTTCAGCAAACTGTCTATATTTTCAACGAATATGCCATTTTATTAAATAAACAGTAGGCGGTATGAGAAATTTTGCTCTCAACCGCCTACTGTTTGTTAGTTTGGTATACTATCTCTTTGATGTTACATCGCGCTCATACTGCTGGATGTCGGCAATAAATCCATCGCCAACAGGAACATTGTTTCTCAGACAGAACATATCCCATACGGCATTCCACGGCATACTCTTGCACTCTTCAAGAAGAGCCAGTCGCTCAAAGCCCTGGCCGTTAGCCTCATATTGGCGCAGGCGGTCCAGTGGCTCAAGCATAGCCTGAAGCAGACACTTCTGCGTTGCGCGAGTACCGATAACATACGCGCCAATGCGGTTGATAGATGCGTCAAAGTAGTCCAGACCGATGTGTACTCTATCAAGGGCGTTGCAACGGACAATCTCCTTGCACAGATCCATAGTCTCATCGTTCATAATAGTCACATGGTCAGAGTCCCAGCGCACTGGGCGGCTCACATGGAGCATAACCTCTGGCACAAACAGCAGCAGTGAAGAGAGCTTATCAGCCACGCTCTCGGTAGGGTGGAAGTGACCTGTGTCAAGGGTTATAATCTTGTTGTGAGTAGCTCCGTAGCCGATGTAGAAGTCGTTTGAGCCGACAGTATAGCTCTCAAGGCCGATGCCAAAGACCTTTGACTCTACACAGTCCTTCATATTGTTGTACTGCTGTGCGAAAATCTGGTCCAAAGAGTCCTTCAGCAGCTGGCGGTAGAGCATACGGTTTACCGTAATATCCTTACTGCCGTCGTGCACCCACAGATTCATAATACAAGGGTCTCCCTGACGCAATCCCATATACTCGGCAATGGCACGGCAACGCTTTGAGTGCTCAATCCAGAAGTCTCGGATATCCTTGTCTGGGTTTGCCAACGAGAGGTCGCCCGACTTTGGGTGAGAGAAGGATGTGGTGTTGAAGTCAAGGCGCATACCGTTCTCAAGACCCCACTCAATCCAACTCTCAAAGTGCTTTGGCTCTACTTTGTCGCGGTCTACAAACACTCCGCCAAAGTCGCCATAAATCTCGTGTAGGTTGAGTCGCTGACGGCCCGGGATGAGCGATGATGCCTTAAGAATATCGGCGCGTAGCTCGTCAATATTACGAGCCTTGCCCGGATAGTTTCCCGTAGCCTGAATACCGCCCGTAAGCTCGCCACTGGCCTCAAAGCCAGATACATCGTCTGCCTGCCAGCAGTGCATAGATATCTCAATCTTCTGCAACTGTGCAAGCACCTGCTCCACATCTATACCAAGCTCTGCATATCGCTCAACTGCAATATCGTAAGCTTGCTTAATCCTCATTTCATTCATATTTTGTAGGTTTTAAGGTTTGAAATCTACTGTATGCCTCGCTCCACGCCTCGCTATTTTGAGGAGTGAAGGTCTCTGTAGTAATAGAGTTGCGGATAATCGCGCGAGCCTCAGCCACAGAGCCAACAATGCCTGCACCTACGGCCTGCATCATTATGTTTCCGATAGCCGTAGCCTCCGAAGGCCCCGCCACTACGCGCTTGCCCGTAGCATTTGCCGTATACTGGTTCAGCAGCGCATTCTTTGAGCCGCCACCGATAATGTTGAGCGTATCAATAGCAAATGGAGCCATACTCTCAAGTATCTCAAGCACCTGACGGTAGCGCAACGCTAAACTCTCAAATATTGTGCGGATAATCTGCTTGTCGCTCTTTGGTGCTGCTTGACCAGTTTGAGCGCAGAATGTATCTATCGCCGCGAGCATAGAGTCTGGGTTGGCAAAAACAGCATCATCGGGGTTGATAAAGCACTGGAAAGGCTCGGCACCCTCTGCCATAGCGACAATTTCTGGGTAAGAGTACTCCTTGCCCTGACGGCTCCACTCCTTGCGGCACTGCTCAAGAATCCACATTCCGCAGATATTCTTCAAAAAGCGGGTTGTGCCCTCTACGCCACCCTCGTTTGTAAAGTTCTGACGCATAGACTCCTCTGTAATTATCGGCGTGCGGGTCTCAATGCCCATCAGCGACCAAGTGCCAGAGGAGAGGTAGGCGAAGTTCTCTGTCTCTACGGGTACTGCCATAACTGCCGAGGCGGTGTCGTGACCCGCTACGGCGACAACATCAACCTCGCCAATGCCCGTCTGTGTAGCAATGGTCGGGTTGATTTTGCCGATAACGCACCCCGGTAGGGTCGGCTCAAGCAGAATATCCCCCTTTACTCCCGCAGTGGTAAGAAGCTCTCTATCCCACTTCTGTGTGCGTGGGTCAAGGCACTGCGATGTTGAGGCTATGGTATACTCGCAAATCTGCTTGCCTGTCAGCATATAACTCAGCGCATCTGGCATAAAGAGCAGTCTATCTGCCTGAACAATAGGACTATACCCCTCCTTTACGGCTGCGTAAATCTGGAATAGGGTATTAAAGTTCATTACCTGAATGCCCGTCTTGTTGTAGACCTGATTGCGCGGAATAAGCTCAAAGAACTCTTCTGGTGCGCCGTTGGTATATGGGTCACGATATGCGCGTGGCATACCGAGCAGAGAGCCATCGCTGCCAATAGGTACTACATCCACACCCCAAGTGTCAATACCCACAGAGTCGGGGCGAATGCCTCGCTTAGCACAGACAGTAAGCCCCTCTACGATATGCTCATATAGGCCCAGGATGTTCCAGTAGTACTTGCCATTTACGGCAGTAATACCGTTGCTAAATCGTGTAAGCTCCTCAATCTCTACGCGACCATCGCATAGAGTACCTAATAGTGTGCGACCAGATGTTGCACCGAGGTCAAATGCCAGAAAGTTTGAATGTTTCATATCACAAATTTATAAATATTTTTTCTGAAAGTCAATTGATTGTTCAAAAATATTGATGTTATCTGCTGAGCATTCGAGAAATTGTTGTAATTTTGTAGCAGAAACAAAACAAACTAATATCAGAATAGAATGGAAGCTATTGTAAAGACAAACTTCAACTTTAAGGGTCAGCAGAGCCACTATGTTGGTAAGGTGCGCGATGTTTATGCTATCGAGGGCGACTACCTTGTCATGGTTGTCTCTGACCGTATCTCAGCCTTTGATGTGGTACTGCCTAAGGGTATTCCGTTCAAGGGTCAGGTGCTTAACCAGATTGCCGCATCGTTCCTTGATGCTACGGCAGACATCCTTCCAAACTGGAAAATTGCTGTTCCAGACCCAATGGTAACTGTAGGTCACAAGTGCGAGCCTTTTAAGGTGGAGATGGTTATCCGTGGATACCTCTCTGGCCACGCTTGGCGCGAGTATAAGGCTGGCAAGCGCACTATCTGTGGCGTCGCTATGCCAGATGGTATGGTTGAGAACCAGAAGTTCCCAGAGCCAATCATCACCCCTACAACCAAGGCGGATGAGGGCCACGATGAGGATATCTCTAAGGAGGAGATTATCGCTCGCGGTATCGTCAGCCGTGAGGATTACGAGCAGCTTGAGGCTTACACCCGCGCAATTTTTGCTCGCGGAACAGAGATTGCTGCCAAGATGGGTCTTATCCTTGTTGATACAAAGTACGAGTTTGGTAAGAAGAATGGCGTTATCTACCTTATGGACGAGATTCACACCCCAGACTCTTCTCGCTACTTCTACGCCGAGGGCTATGCCGAGCGTCTTGCAGCAGGAGAGAAGCAGAAGCAGCTGAGCAAGGAGTTTGTTCGTGAGTGGCTTATGGCAAATGGCTTCCAGGGTCAGGAGGGCGAGCAGGTGCCAGAGATGACTCCAGAGATTGTCGTATCTATTACCGACCGCTACATTGAGCTATATGAGAATATCACCGGCGAGAAGTTCGTCAAGGCCGAGTGCGACGATGTAGCCGCTCGTATTGAGAAGAATGTGAGCGATTTTCTTGCTACGCTGTAGTAACTCGCATAGACAAGAGAGACCGACCTAAAATTACTTCTGGTCGGTCTCTTTTTTGCGCCCAAAGTGGCTACCAATATATGATATAGTTGCGAATGTAGTTGACAACAGCTATTACGGGTATTAGGGCCGAGAGAGCGACCATCACAACAATACCGAGGATAAGTGATATCCAGCCTTTGGCGTTGTTTGTCTTAGTGCTACCACTGCCGTATGTGGCAGTTGTTTTTGACTGCGCTACACCCATAAAGAGGCTGCTGATGATATTTGCGAGCATACTGCCACTACTGCCCTTAAGCTGCTTGTCGGCAATAAGGAATGTTGCCGAGCGGCTGCCAAGCAGATAGAGAATAATGCCCACGCAGATAGATACTACTACATCAACGCGACCCACAATAACACCGATAACTATGCCCACGATAATAGATGTTACAACCATCGCCTTAGAGCCGTTAAACTGTCGTCGCTGAGCGTGGTTGAGAATTTCGTTTGCGTCGTTTATACGCTCCACAATACGGCTATTTGTGGGCATTGCAGCAACAGCCTTCTCTAAAGTAACTAAGGATTTTTTCACTACCGAGTTCTTGAGCGGATATGGCACCATTTCGCCATCCTCATTTGGTAGTTTACCCCATTGTGCAATCATCTCATCAAGCTCGCTTTCAAGAGTCATAGCCTCCTGCGCGCTCATATCGCCAAGATTCTTCTCCTTGCGAAGGTTGCGAAAGGCTGTGGCTGTATAGTCGGTGCGTAGATTCTTGCGGAAGAGGTTCTCGTAGAGCATATGCGCTATCATCGCAACGGCAATAATCACTATAACAACGGCTATAAACCCATTTTTGGTGTTGGCATCCACAGCAACATCCTGAGCAAATGCGCTAAATGGAGCAAGAAGCACTATGGCTGTGCAAAACATCTTTCTCATCTCTCAATCTCTTAACTATTTAACATTCAAAGATAATCAACTTTTTTGAAAAACTGACACAAAATGGCTGACTTTACAATGAGAAAATAGTGCCACACGCTCTAAATCACTAAAGAACAACTAATTTTAGGTGGTAGTGGTATTTCATATCTAAATTTGTTGTATCTTTGCAAGTTGGAAACTAAAACAAACAAAATATATGGCAGTAGAATTAAAGGATTTGACCAAGTCGGAGGAGAACTACTCACAGTGGTATAACGATTTGGTCGTCAAGGCAGGACTGGCTGAGAACTCAGCTGTTCGCGGTTGTATGGTTATCAAGCCATACGGTTATGCAATTTGGGAGCGTATGCAGCGAGTGCTGGACGATATGTTCAAGCAGACTGGTGTGCAGAATGCCTACTTCCCACTCTTTATCCCAAAGTCTTTCTTCTCTCGCGAGGCGAGCCATGTTGAGGGCTTTGCTAAGGAGTGCGCTGTAGTGACACACTACCGTCTGAAGAACGACCCAAATGGTAAGGGCGTTGTTGTAGACCCTGAGGCTCGCCTTGAGGAGGAGCTTATCGTGCGCCCTACATCAGAGACTATCATCTGGAACACCTACAAGAACTGGATTACATCATACCGCGACCTCCCGATTCTCTGTAACCAGTGGGCAAATGTTGTTCGTTGGGAGATGCGTACCCGACTCTTCCTCCGTACTGCCGAGTTCCTCTGGCAGGAGGGCCACACAGCCCACGAGACTCGCGAGGAGGCTATTGAGGAGGCAACAAAGATGATTTATGTATACCAGAAGTTCGCTCAGGAGTGGATGTGTCTGCCAGTTATCGTAGGCCACAAGTCTCCAAATGAGCGTTTTGCTGGTGCCGAGGATACCCTTACAATCGAGGCACTTATGCAGGACGGTAAGGCTCTGCAGAGCGGTACATCACACTTCCTCGGTCAGAACTTTGCAAAGGCCTTTGATGTTAAGTTTGCAAACCGTGAGGGTAAACTGGAGTATGTATGGGCAACCTCTTGGGGCGTCTCTACACGACTGATGGGTGCGCTGATTATGGCTCACTCTGACAATAACGGTCTTGTGCTCCCTCCAAAGCTCGCGCCTATTCAGGTTGTTATCGTGCCTATCTACAAGGGCGAGGAGCAGCTTGCAGCAGCACGCGCAAAGATGAACGAGATTGCTGACGGCCTTGCTGCCCTCGGCATCCGCGTTAAGGTTGACGACCGCGACAACCTCCGCCCGGGCTTTAAGTTTGCCGAGTATGAGCTTAAGGGTGTGCCAGTACGCCTTGCACTGGGTCAGCGCGACCTTCAGAATGGCACTATTGAGCTTGCTCGCCGCGATACACTTACCAAGGAGACCGTATCTCAGGAGGGTATCGTAGAGCGTATTGCAGCTCTGCTTGACGAGATTCAGGCAAACATCTATACAAAGGCTCTTACCTTCCGCGACTCTATGATTACTAAGGTTGATACTTGGGATGAGTTCGTAGAGGTGCTCAACAATAAGGGAGGCTTTATCTCAGCACACTGGGATGGCACACCAGAGACCGAGCAGGCTATAAAGGATGCGACGAAGGCTACTATCCGCTGCATCCCTATCGACGCCGAGCCAGAGGAGGGCAAGTGTATCTTTACTGGCAAACCATCCCACTGCCGCGTACTATTCGCAAAGAGCTACTAATAGCTACACTGCATACAAAAAATAGGCTGACAATGAAGTCAGCCTATTGTTGTATCCCCCCCTCTTAGAACTTAACTGTGAGGGTCATCATTGCGTTGTGGCGAGAGATGGAGGTGCGGAAGGTTGGCGAGGCGATATCTACATTCGCATTATAGCCATAGAATGTCTTATATGGTGTAAGGTTGTTCTTGCTGTACATATATGCCAAATCAATGGTAAAGTGTTTTGACAGAGCGATACCCAGACCTGTACTCATATACTCTGTGCGGTAGATAACTGGCGAGGAGTAGACCTTGTCATTCTCATCCAGCGCACCACTCCAAAGGCCATAGCCCAAGCGGATAGCCATCTGCGGGATAAATCTCCACTCAGCACCTGCACGGACGGTATTTGAGCCCTTAAACTCATCCTTAATAAATCCCTTATAGAGTGGGCCATAAGGCGAATTTTTCATCCTCATAGTGTTGTACCAGTCGCGCTCGTAGTCTACCGAAAGGATAAGCTGCTTTGCAACGGTATACGACGCACCTACCATAAGTCGTGTAGGGGTTGTAAAGCGCCAGCTATAGTCGCCATCGTCTATAAGCAGCTCTGTCTGCTCAGAGAATGGCGGGTCAATATATCCCTGACTATTAACAGTATATCCATCTACATTATTGATTGCCTTAACCTGTGATGTCATACCACCCTGATACTTATAGGTCACATTATAGTATGTCGGAGTGTGGAAGGCAACGCCAATTCTTAAGTTCTCTATTGGGCGATAGATAGCACCAATCTTGAAGTTGATACCCGTACCCTTCATACTTGACACTTGGTCGTAGTTGAAGTAGTCCATACAGTAGTTCTGCTGTGGATTATTTGAGTATCTATATCCCTCGCCATAGTAGATATACTTCTGCTGACTTATAGTAGATGCTCCGAGGCTCATACCGAGGTAGAACTTGCTGTTGAAGTTGATGCCCAACGACCACACCCACTCATCCGCACGGCCTTTGCTCTCCACTGTCGTAAAGCTATCTACAGCCGCATTTGGAACGACCATATCTCTGCCCCAAGCACCTGATGTATCGCCTACAAGGCCTGTCTTATAGCCCAGTATTGCTCCCCAATATGTAGGGTCGTAGTGTGACCAGCGGAAGTTGCCAAAATTGTCGTAGTTCTGCTTTAGCTGCGCCGAGGTAATGCCAGAGGCAGATAGCTGACCAGCATATACATCTGCAATAGAGGCATTGCCTGCAACACCCGCATTTGAGAAGGAGTACTTGTAGTTGAAGTCGGCAAGTCGGTTGTACGACAGACCCATATTTATAGCCGTAACACCCGTAGAACTCTCCCTTATCTTTACCACAACGCCGAAGTTACCAACAGCAAAGCGATTCTTGCTATTGCCCTCAAAGGGCTGTGCATTGTTCTTTGAGCGCGTGAAGCTCATCATCGGCGTAAAGGTCAGCTCGTTTGTGCGATACATACCCACACCTGCAGGGTTGATGCTCAGTGATGAGGCATCAGCACCAAGTGAGGTCATTGCGCCAGCCATAGCTGCCGAGCGAGCGGTAATTGTGTTAAACTGCGTATGTGCGCTGTTGAACATATCAAACGCCGTGATTGTACTTGGGTCAATAATAAGTCCACCCGAGTCGTATTGAGCCTTTGCGGTGCCACATATGAGTAGCAGCGAGCAAAGTAGTGATATAATTTTTCTCATATCTGTTTGCACTTTTTTATCGGTTATACACTTTTCATACCAGACTATCGTCTGCCCTGACCGCCACCGTGACTGCCGCCAGAGGAGAGACCTCCGCCAGAGTAGCCGCCCGAATGGTCTCCATAGCTTGATGAGCCACGGAACGAGTTATTGTCGTTGCGCTGGTTAAATGAGCTACTGTTGCGGGTTGAGCTGTTGCTATTTCCGCGATACTGTGAGCTGCTGCTGCCACGACTGCCAGCCGTTCCACGATAGCTTCCGCTGCCAGTGACAGTTCCACTGCGATACTGTGTTCTGCCACTACTACTGCTTCCGTATGATGGGCGCGAGCCGCCACCTCCTGCGATATAAGCAGGTCTACCACCCGGACGGGATGAGTTAGGACGCACAGCTATGCTTGGTCTGTTGTGGTGGCCTCCACCGCCGTAGTGAGGTGGGTAGTAGTGATGATGGTGGTGTGGAGGGATAAATCCTGGATGATATGGGTATCCACCCCAGCCAAAGCCCCAGCTCCAACCCCAATATGGGTCGTATCCGCAGCCCCAGCCCCAGTCGTACCACGAGTAGCGAGGGTATCCATACCACCACATATAGCTTGGTCTTGTCCAGCCGTAGTACCAACTGTACGAAGGGACAGCAACCGATGCACCCCAAGTACCAAACATAGATGTTATGTACTTAGGCTCTACCCACACCTGATCGCCAGAGACCATAATGTTGTAAAAAGCGGGGTCGTATGCCGATGCGTACTGGTAAGCATCAGTGTAACGATAGGTGTAGTAGCTTGATGGCATCTTGTAAGATGGCGAGCTAAAGCCGTACAAACGGCGCGCATATGCACTCTGATAGTCATCAGCAAGCACAGAGTCGTAGGAGTTATTAGCATAAGGATTCTGCGCTGCACTTGTCAGTCCCTTAAACTCATTCTCTGCCGCTACGGCACGCGCCTGAGCGAGCTTAGCCTCCCAAGCAGCCTGTCGCGCCTCAGCCTCAGCACGAGCAGCCTCAGCCTCAGCCTTCTGACGAGCAGCAATCTCTACACGACTGTGCGAACTATATAAATCATCGCCTAATGATGCACTCTGAAAAGCGGCACAACCACTTAACATCACCGACACCATAATAATAAATATAAACTTCTTCATAGCAATCTCTTTTTTTAGTTAAACGAAATAAGAACTAAAAATCGTGCCTTATTTTGTGCAAATATATGAAGAACTCGCGAGAAAAAGGCAGGAAATTGGGAAATAATGCAATTCGTTGGTAGATTGTTTAATACGCAACGGGCTTCCGTGGTTGTAATGCGGTCCTGAAAGACCGTATATAGA
>SUZS01000026.1 GCA_015059785.1 Rikenellaceae bacterium | reverse complement strand
ATATTAACTACTATAATAACGACCGTATTAAACTAAAATTAAACGGAAAGAGTCCGGTGCAATACCGAACTCTTTACCAGTAAAATCTATTTAATAATCTGTCCAACTTTTTGGGGTCAGTACAAAAAAACTTGTCAGCTCCACTTTTTTGTAGTCTCTACTTGCTTTGCAGAGCCTCGGAGATGTTAATCATAAAGTCGCCCATGCGCTCAATCTCGGAGATAAGGTCAAGGTAGTAGACGCTACTCTGGTATTCGGTATTGTTCTGCTCAATCTTGAGTATCTCTGCCTCGCGCAGGGTGTTGCGCATATCGTTAATCTCAATCTCGCAGTCAACCGCGCAGCGGAGGTTGTCGCTTGTATTCTCTGTGGTTTGGAGATTGGTAATCATAATCTTGTAGGCGTTGTCAACAAGGGCGAGCATTGTATCAATCTTCTCAATATGCTGCTCGGTAAAGTGTTTGTTGTGTATATTGCGGCGTGAGAGTATGCGACTGATGCTCTCGCCAGAGTCGCCAAGGCTCTCAAGCTCGCCGATAATCTTATACATTGCCTTTACCTTCTGGCGAGTCTCCTCGCTGATGCTATCTTGTGGTAGAGCATTGAGGAATGATGCAATTTCGTACTCTATACGGTCTGCAATCTCCTCATATTTAACAAGTTTCTTGCGATATGTTTCAAACTCCTCCTCGCTCTTTGCGTGTACTGCTGAGCGGATGTAATCCAGTCCGTTACGACATATTTGAGCGAAGTGGATTGTCTCATTTCTTGCCGCTACAAGTGCAAGCTCGGCAGTTCCCATAGGGCCTGCATTGATAAACTTGAGGCGGACGGTCTGCTCCTCATCCTCTGGCTTGCTCTTGATAGCCCAAGTAACAAAGCGTACGATAAGAGGGATAAACCAAATAAGAATACAAGTGTTGATAGTGTTAAACAGTGTGTGGAGCATTGAGACACCATACAGTGCGGCTGTAGACTCTGCAGAGCCGGCCTCAATACCTGCTGAATAGTCTATAAGGGTAGGGTTTGGATAGCCTAACCAAGTGATAATAATGCCGACAAGCGAGAGGAACGGGCGGAATAGAATTAATGCCCAGATAACTCCAAAGACATTAAAGAATGTATGTGCAAGGGCGGCACGACGGGCGTTTGGATTACCTACTGATGCGGCGATATTAGCTGTAATTGTTGTGCCGATATTCTCGCCAAGCACCATAGCTGCCGCCATCTCAAATGGTATCCACCCAAGGCTCATCATAATAAGTGTTAGGGCCATCGTAGCACTTGACGACTGAAGAACAAGGGTCAGCACTGTTCCAAAGATAAGGAAGATGATTACAGAGCCAAAGCCGTAGCCAGTCCACTGCTGGATAAAGCTCAGAATCTCTGGAGTCTCGCGAAGATCAGGCACAGAGTTCTTCATCAGTGACAGACCGAGGAAGAGCAGAGCAAAGCCTATGATAAACTCGCTGATGTTCTTATACTTCTCGCTCTTTGCGATGCTCATAATAAAACCTACTGCCATAAGTGGCACTGCAAGCACAGAGATGTCCATCTTAAAGCCGAGCAGCGATATGAGCCAAGCGGTTACTGTTGTACCGATATTGGCACCCATAATCACACCTATGGCTTGATTTAGGGTCAGCAGTGCGGCATTGACAAAGCCTACGACCATAACTGTCGTCGCGCTTGAGGACTGGATGAGAGCTGTGATGCTTAGACCTGTAACCACTCCCTTGAATGAGTTTGAGGTCATCGCTGATAGTAGATTGCGCAGGCGGTTTCCTGCTGCCTTTTGAAGTCCGGAGCTCATCATATTCATTCCATAGAGGAACATACCTAACGCTCCTATAAGGGTTAAGATTTGTAAAAACATAACGGAAATAATTTATGTATTATAAACTTTGTGTGTAAATAAGGTAAATGTTATATGCAACAAAACATGTCAGCATTATTGCACCCTCGGTGCGAGAAATCTTATTATTTAGACTGAAAATCAAGAGCATAACAGCGGCTGCTATCATTACAGTGTAGTCCACAATAGTAATGCCACTTCCTGAGAGCGGGGTAATTTGCGAACTTACGCCCAAGATAAAGGCGAGGTTAAAGATATTTGAGCCCACGACATTTCCAAGAGCCAGCTCAGTGTTGCGTTTTGCTGCAGCAGCCACAGAGGCAGCCATCTCTGGGAGCGAGGTGCCGCACGCAATGAGGGTGATAGAGATAAATGCCTCATTTACACCCCACTCGGTGGCGATATTCACTGCGCTGTCGACAAAAAGGTCACAACCAACAATAAGTACTCCTAAACCTATGATAGTGCGCAGAGTTGCCTTGAGTAGGCTCTGTGGCGCGGCTTGTGGCTCGGTAGGAGTTGGTGTAATCTTACTCTTTCTGCGGTCGCGCAGAAATGATAAATATATGTAGAGGGCAAATATCGCAAGTAGTAGCAGACCGTCGCCCCTGCCGATAACAATATCGTCACCTGTGAAGAAATTAAATGCTAAGAGTGTTGTTAATATTGATAAGCCGATGCAGAGTGGTAGCTCAAAGCGGTTGTTCTCTCTATTGACAGCTACGGGATGAAGCAGGGCTGTGATACCCAGAATACCTAAAATGTTGAATATGTTAGAGCCGACGACATTGCCTATAGCAACATCAACTTTGCCCTCAAATGCTCCCATAGAGCTGACAATCAGCTCTGGAAATGATGTTCCGACTCCTACGATAATAGCTCCAATTACAAAGTCGGAAATCTTAAATCGGCGTGCAATGTCAGCCGAGCCGCTGACCAAATTGTCCGCACCAAATACCACTGCAACAAGTGCAATGACAAGTATAATATAATCCATGATTTTTTGAGTTTTTTGTGTTATAAATTGATTGATAGGGTATAGAAGAGTCTATATCCTTAGGTTGCATAATTTATAAACCAAACTCAATGAGTGTTGCTGAGTATGTCTGTGGGAGTGATTAAAATCGATTTTTGGAATGGATATATTCAAGCAAGCAAAACCGCAGTACACCTTACTGTGCTTATGTTCGGAGTGTATGCGGCGCGCCGTCGGACTATTTGAATTTTTTCGACTTGTAATAATATTAAGTAGAGAAGGTGGATAACTTTCGGTTATCTCAACCTCGAGCTGTTGAGAGATAAGGTGCTTGTTGGATTGCTGCTCTGATGCACCATCCAGTGCCACTACAATAGCACCTATAAATAATATAGCGAGTATGTTGACAATTTGTCTCATATCTGTTGCAAAGATACAAAAGCTATCTTCAATTATGCTATTGATTACAAAAATTAACATTTTTTTAATCTTACCAGTTAGAGTAAATCTACCAAAAGGAGGCCTAAATAGGGTGTAAATACATAGAAAATATTATCTTGTACCGAAAAAATTTTCATTTTATTCTCAAAATATTTGATATTTGAAAAAATACTATTATCTTTGCGGTTAGATAATGTGATACACGAAAAAATAATTGTGTGATTTTTAACCTAAATAACTATTAAGAGATTTATGAGACAATCATGCCCGAAATCTTGCCCATCGGCAAAGGAACCGTTTTCTGGCTTTTATCAGAGGAGATATAGCGCTGGGGAATCATTTATTATTGAGCCGGATGATGTAAATCATCTTGTCTTTGTCATTTCAGGAGAGCTATCTATCAACTCTGAGGAGTGTAGTGGCTATCGTGTTTTAGGCGGCTCATTTGTATTCTGTTATAATTGTGGACATTATACTATTGAGGCTAAGAGTGATACTGAACTTATTATCGCATATTTTGCTCGTCCAGGTGCGGCGTGTGATATCGCCTCTCTGTTACAGTTTGCCAAGTCTCAGGATGGTTTTCAGTATAATTTTGAGGCCGTACCTATCAAAGAGGAACTGGAGCAGCTTTTAGCAATGCTTCGCCGTTTCCTCAATGATGATGTACCTTGTGCTCATATGCACGAGTCAATGATAGAGTTGCTGTTCGTTGTGTTCCGCTTCTACTATGATGTTGAGGTGCTTGCAAACCTCTTCTTCAATCTCTTTGACCACGCAGTCTCTTTCCGAACGATGGTAGAGGGAAATAGAGTCAAGGCTCGCAATCTTAACCACCTTGCAGAGTTGTGCGGTTACGATATCAATACCTTCAATGTTGTCTTCCGTCGCCACTATCCGGGTTATACTCCAGGCGTGTGGATGCAGATACAGCGCAAGGATGAGATTCTTGCAGATTTGGTAGAGACAGATGCACCGATTTATCATATTTCAAAAAAATATGGCTTTTCATCATCAAGCCATTTAGGCGAGTATTGTAAAAAGTACCTCGGCGATACCCCAACAAGGGTTAGGGCAAAGTTCAGAAAGAACAAGCGTTAATTGGTTAAAATAGATTTATTTTGTGGGTGCTGACAGTGTTTTATAGCTGTCAGCACATTTTTTTTATACTCATTATCAGAAAATTGCGAAATATTTTAGGTTTTTCTGTAAATTTTTCAGAGATTTATTTGGATATCAAAAATATTTGTTATACTTTTGTACAAGAAAACAGGAAGTGATACAAAAATACATATATGTGATATCAAAAATATTGGATATACCATATAATAAAGAGAGATAAAATAATTTTACCTATAACTGAATATATGAAGCTGAAATTTTACATCCCACTCATTTTAGGTCTGCTGACTTCGTATAGTGTAAGTGCGCAGAATGATGTTGCTATCAAGACCAATGTCTTGTATGATTTGACAGCAACTATTAATGCGGGTGTTGAGATTGGACTTGCTCCCCGTTGGACTTTGGATATTTCGGGCAACTTTAATGCTTGGGATATGAAGGAGGATAAGAAGTGGAAGCACTACCTTGTACAGCCAGAGGCTCGCTACTGGTTCTGCGATCGCTTTATGGGACACTTCCTTGGAATACACGCGCACGGAGGTCAAGTAAACTTTGGAGGAATAAAGAATGGCATTGACTTCTTGGGGTCAAACTTCTCAAACCTCTCTGATCGTCGCTATCAAGGTTGGTTCGCCGGTGCTGGTGTAGCTTATGGTTATGCCTTTGTGCTGGGTCGCCACTGGAATCTTGAGCTTGAGCTTGGTGTAGGTTATGCCTATACAAAGTACGATGTCTTTGAGTGTTCTGGTTGCGGTCGTAAGGTTGAATCTGGCCTGTCTCACCACTATGTTGGTCCTACAAAGTTAGCACTCAACTTAGTCTATTTGTTCTAACCCTCTAATTGAAAATGATGATTATGAAACGATTTATATTTGCTCTAACTGCTCTGGCAACTGCTTTTACTGCAAGTGCAGATGTTGAGGGTGTAAAGACACAGAATGTTCGTCTGGAGCGCAATGGCAACTATATGGTTGTAGATATGGATGTTGATATGTCGCAGCTTAAGGTTAAGTCTAACCGTGCGGTACTTATTACTCCAGCGATTGTTAATGGTAAGGACTCGCTCAACTTCTCCTCTATCGGTGTGTATGGTCGTAAGCGTTACTACTACTATATGCGAGACGGTAAGAGTACTCTTACTGGAAAGACTGAGCGTAGCTATCGTAAGGCAAAGCGACCTGATACTGTAGACTATCACTCAATTTTGCCATATCAGGAGTGGATGGAGGGTTCTCACCTTGTTTTGAACCGCTCGCTTTATGGTTGCTGCAACGCAAAGGTTGGCGAGCAGAGTGCTGCCCTTGTAAATAACTACCAGACCCCTACCACTGAGAAGGTCTACTTTATGCCTACCTTTGTATATATGCGTCCACATGCTGAGGGCGTTAAGAGTCGCGAGATTAAGGGCTCTGCATATATTGACTTCCCTGTAAACCAGATTGTAATCTACCCAGAGTATCGTAATAATAGTGCTGAACTTGATAAGATTCTTGCAACTATCAACTCAGTGCGTGAGGATAAGGATGTGACTATTACATCTCTCTCAATCAAGGGTTATGCCTCTCCAGAGGGTACTTATCAGCACAATACATACCTTGCAAAGGAGCGTACAGCGGCTCTGAAGAGTTATGTGCAGAATCTCTACCACTTTGATGCAGCTATTGTATCGACTAACTTTGAGTCAGAGGATTGGATGGGTCTAAGAAAGTGGGTCGTAGAGTCTAATATTGCAAACAAGCAGGCAATTCTTGATATTATCGACTCTGAGCGTGATCCAGATCGCAAGGATTGGAAGATTAGAACGACCTACCCAGAGCAGTACGACTACCTTCTCAAGCATGTCTATCCAGCACTGCGCCACTCAGACTACAAGGTTGAGTATACAGTTCGCAGCTATAGCGATGTTAATGAGATTAAGCAGATCCTTGCAACCTCTCCGCAGAAGCTTAGCCTTGAGGAGCTCTATTTGGTGGCAAACACTTATGAGTCAGGTAGTGACGAGCACCACGAGGTGTTTGAGGTGGCTGTGAGAATGTTCCCTAACGACGAGATTGCAAACCTTAACGCAGCTAACTCTGCAATGCAGAAGCGAGATATGGACTCTGCAAAGCGTTATCTCTCCCGCGCTGGTAATAGCCCAGAGGCAATATATGCACGCGGTGCTTACTCGGCAATGGTAGAGGACTATGCGACTGCTCGTACACTGCTCAAGCAGGCAGAGGCGGCTGGCATTGCTCAGGCAACTGAGACGCTGAAGGCGATTGACACATTTGTATCAAACAATAAATAATAATTATAATAAACTATTTACAAACACTTAAAATTTCACAACTATGAAAACCTCAAGATTTTTACTGGGTATTTTCGCCCTTGCAGCTGTTGTTGGCTGTTCAAAGAGTGACGATGTAGCGGCTGATGGTCCTCTGTCAAGTTTGGAGAAATCTTACATCTCCATCTCGCTAAAGTCTAACGACGATGTAACTCGTCTTGCTGGTGCAGAGTATGAGGATGGTACTGCTGATGAGCAGGCTGTATCAAGCGCAGCATTCTTCTTCTTTGACGCTGCTGGTAATGCGTTCACTGTTAATGCAAATGGTAACTATATCAATGTAACTGTTGCTGATAATGGTGGTGTGCAGGCTCCAAATATTGAGTCTATGACAAACCCAGTGCTGGTTGTTGAGAAGTATAAGGGCCAGTTCCCTGCTTCAATAGCAGCTGTTGTAAACTACACTGCATCATCTTCACTCTCTCTTAACGAGCTGAAGAATACCCTTACAACCGTTGGCCACACAGCTGGTAAGAACTTTATTATGAGTAACTCTGCTTATATGGATGGCGCAGGCGCTACAGTTGATGCTACTCCGCTTACTATTGACAACTTCCAGACAACATCGTCAGACGCTTTGGCTCACCCTGTAACAGTTTATGTTGAGCGCGCTGTTGCAAAGGTTAATCTCAAGGCTGGTAGTGCTGCTTTCAACACTGGCTCACAGGTTGGTGGTAAGGATGTATTTGTAAAGATTGTAGGTTGGGACCTTGTAGGCACACAGGCAGAGTCTTACTTTGTTAAGTCTATTGACAACACTTGGACAGATGCAAATCTCGGCTTTGTTTGGAACGACGCTCCTTATTTCCGCTCTTACTGGGCTGCAAAGAGTGCTACTGCTGCTGTTAGCAACGCATTTGAGTATGCTACTCTTGTAAATACTGACACTACTGTAGAGTATGTTGCAGAGCAGGTTGGTGCAGCAAATACTGACCGTACAAAGTATATCGTAGCGGGTGTTCTTCAGGATGAGAATGGTAATCCTATTGAGCTTGCACAGTGGTATGGTGTAGAGTATGTTGGTAAGGAGGCTCTTCTTGCAGCTGTTGCTCCAACACTTGCGTCAAAGTTGATGCACCTTGACGGAACAACTTATACAAGCATTGATGATAGCCAGATTCAGTGTGTAGCAGGTCTTGCTGGTGCAGAGAGCTACGAGGTAAAGTTCCAGCTTGCAGAGGGTGTTCCTACAGACAACTGGTACTCATTTGACGGTGTGAACTACACTGCGGTGGCTGATGTAAACGCGGAGCTTGCAAAGATTGAGCCTGCAAAGATTTACAATAACGGTATGACTTACTACTATGGCGATGTTAAGCACCTGGGTGCTGAGGGTAAACTCGGCGAGTTTGGTATTATCCGTAACCATAGCTATAAGATTAATGTAACAGGCGTTAAGGGCTTCGGTACTCCAGTTTACGATCCTGTTTACCGCGTTGAGAACCCAGAGACACCAACAGACAAGGAGTCTTACATCTCTGCTCAGATTAATGTCCTCTCTTGGAGAACTGTATCAAGCGATGTTATTCTATAATTGAATTATTAACTTAAAACCCCAAAGCAGTGGGGGTGGGATATCTCCCACTGCTTACTAAACATACTGACGAAAAGCACTCCTGCATCGGTGCAAAGAGAGGTGCAGACCCTGGAGACAACTCTCCCACCAAAATTGAAAACAATGGCCCGCAAGGGTACGATATATTGAGAAAAATAGAAATAGATAAAGTAATTGCTAACTTAAAACTTAATGGTTATGAACATAACTGCTCATATCTCAAAACTTAAGATGCTTGTAGCCGCTTTTGCAATGGCTTCAACAATTACCTCTTGTGATAGCGTAATCTATGATGGCGAGGGCGACTGCTCAGTTAAGTACAGAATAGAGTTCGAGTATGAAAGAAATATGGAGTTTGCCGATGCCTTTGCGTCTAAGGTAAATTCAGTAGCTCTCTATGTATTTGACAAGTCGGGCGTTCTGGTGCATCAGGCTGTAGAGAGTGGGGCTTCACTTGCTGCTGATGATTATGCAATGATGCTTGAGCTTGCTCCCGCACAGTACGACCTTCTGGCGTGGTGTGGCGTAAATGGTCAGAGTTTCAATGTGCCAACGGCAACTGTCGGTCAGACTACGCTTGAGCAGATGAAGTGTACTATGGCTCGCAAGCGTACTGGCGATACTGCTTATGTAGATGAGGATTTGGATGCTCTGTTCCACGGTATTAAGCGCATTAACTATACAGAGGAGGCGGGTGTTCATACAGAGGTTATCTCTCTTACGAAGAATACAAACAACTTCCGCATTATCCTGCAGCAGACTTGGTCAGAGGGTAACACTCCGAGCGATGTTGATATTGAGAATTTTGAGTTCTCAATTATTGACAACAACGGCAAGATGGACTACGACAACTCTCTTATGGCAGATGAGCAGATTACCTACCGCCCGTGGGATATAACAACAGGCTATGTAGATGTTGATGCAGATATCAGCTCAACCCGTGCAAATCAGGTTGCAGTGGCTGTTGCAGAGCTTACTACAGCGCGTCTGATGACAGACCATGAGCCGATTTTAGTGGTGAAGAATAAGGCTACAGGCGAGAAGGTGCTCTCTGTACCGGTTGTAGACTATGCACTGCTTGTGAAGGGCAACTACAACCGTCATATGGATGACCAAGAGTATCTTGACCGTCAGGATGAGTACAATATGACATTCTTCATCCACAATGGTCAGTGGCTCTCAAGCTCGATTATCATAAACTCTTGGAGAGTAGTTCTTAATAACCAAACTTTATAAACCGACAACTATGCACAACAGATTTACATACATCCTCTTAGGGCTATTTGCAACTCTGTTTGTTGCGTGTGGCTCAATATACGACAATGGAGAGTGTGTCAGCGCAGAGCATAAGATTTCCTTTGTAGTATCTGTGAATAACTCTGGCACACGAACCACTTGGGGTGATGACTACACCTCTACTATTGGTAGCTCTTTTGATAATATGATTCGCCTTGACGCACTGCGCGTAGCCATTATAGATGCAGCGACAAATGCCCATATTGGCAATGTAGAGAATCTTATTCACTGGAGCGAGAGCGAGAATACCTACCGCTTTGTGGGCGAAGTGACAAAGCTTAATCTTACACCAGGCGCAGAGTATAAGGTTGCAGTCTATGCAAATTGCACAAATGCCGAGGATAGCGCAATGTGGTTTGACTATACAGCACTTGACCCTCAGAGTGGAGCTATTCCAATGTGGGGTGTAAAGCAGGTGACACTCGCGCTTACAGATAATCAGGATATCGGTACAATATCTATGCTTCGCGCAGCGGCAAAGGTGGAGGTAAACCTTGGCCCAGCAATGGCAGACTACACTATCCACTCTGTGACAATGAATGTTCTTAACCGCTATGGCTATAGCCTGCCAAATGGTTGGAACGGCGTTGCAAATACGACAGAGATAGTTCGTGACAACACAATGCGCGAGTATCGTTCTCTCTATACACCAACTGGTGGAGTGGTATTTGAGGCGATGAGCGAGCGTCAGCATATACTCTATATGCCTGAGTACTCAAATGTTGATCCTCTGACCCCTCTGGCAAAGATGACAGTGGTGTTGGTGGATGAGAATGGTGTACACCAGACATTTAAGGATGCGTTGAGTTTTGGTACTTACACAGCGGGAAAACTTGTAGAGGGAACGACATACGATATTGTTCGCAACAACTACTATCAGTTCAATATTACCGGAGTCTCTGGTGGCCTTACAATAGATTATAAGGTTGCAGATTGGAGCGAGGGTGGAAGTTGGGACTATGGCGAGTTTGCCTATCCTACATACCACAACCCAATTCTTCCAGATGATATCTATAACTCGGGTAATGTATCATCAGATCCTGTGATTACAACTAATCCAGTGATGAGCTATAATGCAGTAGATGATGAGGCGGGCGCATTCTCTGCGTGGTTCCATATGACAGCGCCAGTAGGGCAGCAGTGGACTCCTTCGCTTATCAATCAGTCGGAGGCAGACTATGAAATTCGTGTATATAAGGGTGGAGTTCTTATAACAGATGTTGAGCAGATGGTGGCAAGTTCAGATTGGTACAACATCAAGATTGTTCCACTCAAGCCAGAACGCATAGGCACTGTCGTTAAGTTCGGTATTTCACATAAGGCCTCTTGGATGCACGAGGGAACACGACTCTACCTGCTGATAAATGGTAAGGCCGATGCTATTGCTTGGCCAAACAGTGGTAGCGACCCTAAGATTATTGAGATTACACAGCAATAACCCAATAAAACCAACCTTAGAATATGAAAAAACTACTATATTCAATACCTCTCTTTGCACTGATGCTCACTGTGGCGTGTGTCAGTGATATGGAGACTGTCACAGAGTCTGTGGAGCAGGGGCGTATTGGGCTTAACTTTAGTCCGTCAGCTCTTGCAACAAGGGATGTGGCGTCAAATAGCGTGGAGGCTGATATCTCGCATATAGATGTGCTATTTTTTGACAACTCTGAGGCTCTCTACCACCACGAGCGCGTATCTGGTGTAGATCCGTTCGAGGGTACTGTATATCTGTCAAAGGCGCGTGCTGATTTTGCCGCAAATGCAGAGTATACGGTCTATCTTGTTGCAAATAGCACCCATCCCGCATCTACCTTTGCCGCTTTGACAAATCGCGAGGAGCTGTTCCTGCTCTCTCAGGAGGATGAGAGAATTCATATGACAGGTCTTACTGATTCAGGTGTTGAGGCTCCGCGTAATTTCCTTATGGATGGCCAGGCTTATCTTACTTCACTTGGAGCTGAGCCAGCAGTAAAAGATGCGGTTGTTATAAACAATGGTGTGCAGTCAGATAGTACTGAGCTTAGCTGTACTCTTCGCCGAGCTGCCGTAAAGGTTATTGTGACACTTAAGAGGGGTAGTCAAGTGACCTTTAACCGCAACCTTCACGCTGGATACTACTTCCGAAATATGCCATATAGCACACTGGTTATGCCTCAGTATGAGATAGATGCAAAGTTGCGTACACCTGATAAGGCTATGAGCGTGCAGTTCTTCTACTGGGAGTCAGATGGTAGCGAGGTTACTGTAGTGGGCTACTTCTACAGTCACGACCGTAAGAATGACAACTTCTTTGAGCGCGGAACATCGCTTATTGTAAATGTGCCTCTTACCTATACATATGTTGACACCGCAACTGGAAACACTGTAGCACAGAACTATGAGAATAGCTACTATCAGTTACAGCTTAGTAAGTCGGGAGCCTTTGAACGCAACCATATCTATTATGTTTCGGCTACTATCAATGCTCCAGGAGCTGAGGAGCTTTCAGAGCCTGTGACAATCTCTGGTATGAGATATTCAGAGCAGGAGTGGATTACTCAGACTATCGATATAGGTGGCGAGGAGGGTCCCAAGTATCTGAAGGTAAACCGCGAGCAGATGGAGATGCACAATGTGGCAACGGATAGTCAGACTCTTGTCTTTGCGTCGTCAGACCCTGTGACCGTCACCGTTACAAATGCCTACTATATAGATAAGTTTGGTCAGCAACAGACAATAACTTCGCGCCTTAGTGATTACAATATCAGTGCAAATCCGCTTGCAGAGCTTGCAGGAAATATTGAGGTAAATAGCGATGTGCCGACAAACAATACTATCCGCTATATTGAGCTGCGCGTGTTCCAGGATGATAACGGCAATGGTAGTCACGATGCGGGTGAGTTGTATGAGGATGTGCTGGTGCTTCAGTACCCAGTTATCTACATCACAAATCAGCGAGGATATTACTCTTATCGTGAGGACTTTGACTGCCACTATCAGTATAAGGGAAGTCGCACTGTGGGTGTAGGTCTTCAGATGAGTGGTGGAAGTTGGACAGGTAGATATAATTACACAACCGATAGCTATGTATCATCTGGTTGGGGTGGTGGCGTTGATAGCGACTACTTCTGGGCATCAAAGTATGTCTCTGGAAATGGTACTACTGCAGGTATGTCAGTGCGTTCATACTACCACTGGTCTACTTATTCAACAGCCGCTACAGCTGCTCAAGATGGTGTTGCGAATAGTAACGACAATGCTCGTATGTACCATGTAAGGGTTACGGCTACATCGGCAGACTATGTTGTAGGTCGCCCTCGTCTTGATGAGAATGGTTTTACAGACGATAGTGCTGATAATGCAAAGCTCGTATCTCCATCCTTTATGATTGCCTCTCGTTTAGGTGCGATGTTTGGAACATACGGAGGACTTAGTCAGGTTTCTGATGGCGAGGATGGTAATAATAATGGTGTTGATGATCGTCTTGACATCTTCCGTGAGCACTGTAAGAACTATGCCGAGACCTATATAGATGAGAATGGCGATGTTATCCACTTTACTGACTGGCGACTGCCAACAGAGTCGGAGCTTAGGATTATCATCTCACTACAGGGTACTTCGGGTGTTCAGGCGGATGCTATTGACTACCTACTTAACGGTTACTACTATATGACTGCAAGTGGTCCGACGTATAATAGCAAGGGAAATCAGAATAATAGTAAAAATGAGTCTGCAGTCCGTTGTATTCGTGATGCTTATTAAAAAACTACTAACGATATGAAAAGGTTTATATATACTCTAACAGCAGTTTTGGCGGTTTTGGCTCTTGCAACCTCTTGTACACAGGAGTTTGATTTGGAGCAGACACTGCCAACGCCAGAGGGCTTTGTAAAGATATCTTTCAATGCTGCTCCAGAGGGTTTTGATACTGTTAATGTGCGTGCAGTAGACCCAGATGGTCTCGATATTCAGAATCTCTCCCTCTTCTGCTTTAGCAACTACGGACTCTTTATAGCATCTGTAAATGCGACTATCACTCCAGATGTAGACTCTCCAACAAGCGGTGCTTTTGAGGCTATCGTACCTGAGGAGACTCACGCAATACACTTTATTGCTAACCAGAACCCTAATCTCTATGATGACGACGACTTTAGAGGTAAGAGTGAGGCTGAGGTTATTGCCGATATGGAGGGTGCATCGGGTATGATGATATATTGGGCACGATTTGTTAAGAACGAGAACCTTAGTACTAACATTGCCGAGCAGATTGCAGCACTGCCAAATGGTATTGAACTACTCCGTAATCAGGCTAAGGTCTCTATTGCCGACTGGAATACTCCATACCTCAATGTTACGGGCTTTGTGACAACAAACCGTATGGCGTTTGGAACGGTTGCTCCGTTTAGCACAACTGAGGGCTTTGTATGGCCGGGCAGCGAGCCATTTGTGACTCTTCCGCGTAATACTGCCCTGATGTCTCATATTACCGATATTGATACAAAGACAGAGGACTATATTTTTGAGAGTGAGAACGATGACGAGCATCCTATATCTGTAATTATCAAGGGTAGCGTACCTGGTAGTTCAGAGCAGCTCTACTATCGTATTGTGCTTGTAGACCAAAATGGCGACCGTATTCTTGTGCGTCGTAACCACTCCTATGTACTCAATATCGTTGGTAAACTCTCTTATGGACAGCCAACCTTTGAGCGTGCTCTTACCGCTCCAGCGTCTAACAATGTGTGGATTTCTGTAGACTCGTGGGTAAATGAGATTGAGGATGATAACTATATTCTTACTGTAGACCAAACCTATGTGGTTTTGAACGATAGCGAGGCGGGTAAGCAGCTTACTCTGACCTACAAGGTGACTCCAAAGGGCTCTGCAACGATGTCAGATGCCGAGATTTCGTGGGTGGGCGAGAATAATGTTGCAAATCACACATTCGCTGCTCATACATTCTCTGCAACGGGCGAGGGCTCAATTACCCTGCAGCTGCTGCCTATGAGCGACCCTACACGCCAGCAGGGAACGCTGCTTGTAAAGAAGGGTAAGCTACAGCGCACGATAGATATTATCGTTATCAAGACCCAGTATTTCACACCTTCGTGGGTGGGTACGCAGATTTTCGGTAGTACTACGGGTGAGCATGTGACACTTAAGTTTACTATCCCAGACTCTTGCCCAGAGGAGCTATATCCGTTCAATGTTTTACTATCGGTAAACAGCCTTGATGTGCGCCATCTGTCGGGAATGAACCTGCCAGTAATTCGCAAGGGCGAAGAGGGTTATGGCGAGGATAATGGCTTGGGTTATAAGTATGTCTTTAGGGTTGACAAGCCAGGTGTTCAGCGTGTATATTTTCATACAATCCTTGAGCATGAGAATAATGATAACCAGACAATCACTATTGAGGCTCCGTACTTCCAGACCCTTACAAAGTACTTTACTTTTACGGACCATCAGAATGCCATTACTATTACTGGCCTTGAGGAGTACCGTCAGATTGACGGTGTTGATGAGTCGGATATGCCAGACGATGAGGTTGTCCTCTATCGCCTTGTGCCACAGAAACGCAACGCCCCTGTAACCTTTGATATTCAGTTGGTTGATAAGGCTACAAACCAGGCTATAAATGCAACAGCGGCCGATGAGTTCCTTGTATACTCAAAGACCCTTGACTTCTATAGCGAGGGACACGATGATCACGATGCAGACTTCTTCTCAATTAGCGAGGAGTACTGGTCGCAGTCAACAAATGGTCGTGTGTTTATGTTTATGCTCAAAGAGCCACAAAAGGCAGCTCCAAATGTGGGTCAGTATACTATTCACCTCAAGACTAACCGTGCTGTGAGTGAGGATGTTGTCCGAGTAGCGTCGAATAACTCAATGAGTAACTCGGCACTGCCGGTAGGTGCTGGTGGTACAGCGCAGCCTTATACAGGTCAGAGCTATCGCTCGGTAATCTTTGAGCTGGCAAACTATCGCCCATTCCACTTTGCGGCTCTTGTAAATGGTCAGGGAGAGTATGAGCGATATGAGGTTGCTGAGAAGGTGAGCGACCTTGAGTGGAGCTATATGCCAAATCAGAATGTAGATATCTCGTTTGAGATTACATCATTCAAGGGTAGCGATAATAAGAGTGTAGACCCATTTGGCGAGGAGTTTGAGGTGATTATTGACGCGCCGATGCTTGACCTTGATATCGCTCGTCTGGCGGCTTACAACCTCAATGAGGCAAAGATTTATCGTCGTGCTGATGGTAAGTTTGTCTACAAGGTTGCAGCGGATAGAGAGGCTGAGCGCGCCTTTGGATATGGCACAGTGCTAAATGCTGACGAGATGGGTGTAAATCAGGCGGGCGAGCGTAAGACTATCCCGTTCAAGACCAACACTATTACCAGCGCGGGAACGATTACAATCAGCTCAAATAAGGAACAGGTGGTATTCTATGACAAGCAGTTTAAGGTTACCAATAGCCTTATCTCGGGAACTATTAAGTATAGCGATGACGGCGTTACGGCTGTAGATGTTCCGCAGTACGACTTTGTGGCATTTGCCCGCACATCAGACGGAACGCGCATTGGTAGTGTGAATATAGGTGCAAATGGAGTCTATACACTCAACCTCCGAAAAGAGTACAGCTTTAACTGGTACACAGATGCTATTGAGTTTGACTATATCCACCCTCAGACAAAAAAGGTCTACGAGGCAAAAGTAGCAAGTCTAAATGCACTCTTTAGCTCTCCGAATGTAGTGCTTGTGCAGCTATAAAATAGTGGTTTGTTAGGGAAGATGATAGATAGGGCAGGCAGGGTGCAACTCTTGTCTGCTCTATCAATTTTATGTGGTGGGGAAATTTGATTTGCTATTTTGGCAAATCTTTGTTACCTTTGTGGAATAACATTTGTTATTCAATGTACTATGAGAGATAAAATTCAGAACTTTGGGCGTGCCTTGAGTGCTATGGTTATGCCCAATATCGGTGCTTTTATTGCGTGGGGACTTATCACCGCGCTATTTATCCCCACAGGATGGTTCCCAAATGAGCATTTAGCAAAGCTCGTTACCCCAATGCTCACCTACATGTTGCCGCTGCTTATTGGTTATACTGCGGGACATAATGTTGCAGGTGTGCGTGGCGGTGTTATCGGTGCAATCGCTACAGCTGGCGTTATTGTGGGAACAGATGTGCCGATGTTTATTGGTGCAATGATTATGGGACCACTCGCTGCATGGGTTATCAAGAAGTTTGATAAGGCTGTTGAGGGCAAGGTGCGTGCAGGCTTTGAGATGCTTGTAAACAACTTCTCGCTCGGTATTATCGGTATGCTGCTTGCTATTGTGGGATATCTTACTATCGGTGGCGCTATTTCGTGGATTACAGAGATTTTTGAGAGTGGTATTGTATATCTTAAGGACCACAATATGTTGCCACTTGTCTCAATATTTATTGAGCCGGCAAAGGTTATGTTCCTTAATAATGCTATTAACCACGGTATCCTTACACCACTTGGCACTGTACAAGTCAAGGAGTTTGGCGAGTCTATAATCTTCTTCCTTGAGTCTAACCCTGGCCCTGGTTTTGGTATGCTTATGGCCTACTGGATTTTTGGTAAGGGTGCGGCAAAGAGCTCGGCTCCTGGAGCGGTGCTAATTCAGTTTGTGGGCGGTATTCACGAGATTTACTATCCATATGTGCTCTCTCGTCCGCTGCTTATTCTGCCGATGATTCTGGGTGCATCGTCAAGTATTCTGTTCCTTACTGTTGTCGGTGCGGGTCTTGTAGGTCCTATCTCTCCAGGTAGTATTATCTCGGTAATTCTTATGGCTCCAAAGGGCAAGACACTGCTTCTTGTCGGCGCGGTGCTTATTGCTGCAACGGTTACATTCCTTACCTCAGCACTGATTATCCGTCGTACGGCAAAGGAGGATGATACCCTGCCAGAGAATCGCTTTAAGCCAAAGTATAAGCGAGATGCAGAGGCAACTGCAGATGTTGCTAAGGCTCGCCATATCGTCTTTGCTTGTGATGCAGGTATGGGTAGTAGCGCACTTGGTGCAACTCGCTTTCGTAAGCGTATTGAGCCACTTGCTCTCGATTTGAAGGTTACAAATAGCTCTGTAAACTCTATACCTGCGGATGCAGATATTGTCGTCTGTCAGCAGGGTCTTGTGTCACGAGCTAAGGGTAATGCTCCAAAGGTGAGAATTGTATCTATCACAAACTTCCTTGACGACCCTGCTCTGGACTCGCTCTATAACGAGTTGTCAAAGCGTAGTGATAAGGCCGCTGAGGCTGAGGATGATGTGGTTACGGGTGGTGCAAACACTTCGGTGCTACAGCTGCAAAGTATCAAAGTTGGACAGAAGGCTGCGGATAAGTGGGAGGCCATTGCCGCTGCGGGAAATCTGCTTGTCAAGGGTGGTTATGTGTCAATGGAGTATGTTGATGCGATGATGGAGCGTGAGCGCATAACAACAACATACCTCGGTATGGGTATTGCTATTCCACATGGAACGGAGAGCGCAAAGAAGAATGTACTTCGTACGGGTATCAGTGTAGTTCAGTATCCCGAGGGTGTTGAGTTTGATGGCGAGAAGGCATATCTTGTTATCGGCATTGCTGGCGTGGGCGATGAGCATCTTGAGCTCTTGGCGCGTGTGAGTGAGGCATTAGAGGATGAGGATGTGCTTGAAAAACTCAAGTCAACAACAGACCCTGAAGAGATTTATAAGGTATTAAACGCTTAAAATTGTATTATATATGGTAAGTGAAAAGGTTATTCTTACAGCACCAAATGGTATGCACGCTCGTCCTGCAGGCGAGTTGGTAAAATTGGCAAAGGGTCTTGACGGCAAGGTTACACTTGCTACGGCCGTTAAGACAGTGAGCGCAACAAGTATGCTTGGTGTGTTGTCGTTGGGCCTTAAGTCGGGCGCGGAGATTACCGTTACGGCTGATGGTGGCAATGAGGCTGCAAACCTAAGTGCTGTGGTAGAGTTTATAAAAAATATTGTGGACTAATGCGGTCACTTCAGACATCTGTTCGCGCATCGGATGCTATTGCTATCGGTAGGGCATTTGTTGTCACTCGGCAGAGTACTGCTGTAGTTGCAGAGCGTGGTAGTGAAGCCGAGGAGATAGAGCGATTTGATGCCGCTCTACAGAGTAGTATTGCTCAGATAGAGGTGCTGGCAGAGAGTAACGACATTTTTGCGGCACACCTTGAGATTGCCTCGGACGAGATGCTACGCGACTCGGTAGTTGAGTATATCGGCTCAGGTAGTAGCGTGGTGGAGGCTTGTCATAGTGCTTGCGGAGACCTTGTGGCGATGTTTGAGGCGATGGATGATGAGTACCTCAGTGCCAGAGCGGATGATATACGCGATATCTTCACGCGAATAACTGCGAACCTCTCGGGCGGGGTTGTAAACCCATTTGAGGGTGTCAAGCAGGGCGATATTATCGTTGCTAAGGAGCTTCTGCCGTCGGATATGGCGCTGATTGACCTTGGTGCTATTCGTGGTTTTGTAACGGCTTTAGGAAGCACAACAAGCCATGTCTGCATTATGGCGCGCAACCACTCGCTTGCGGCGGTTGTGGGACTCGGAGAGCAAATAGAGCAGATTGCTACGGGCGATATGCTGATTGTCGATAGCGCAGAGGGGCGTGTTGTTGTTGAGCCTGACAGCCAGACCTTAGATAGCTACCTTGTGCGAGAGTTAAGCCTTGAGGCACTTCGTAAAGAGCAACAGGCAGTGGCGCAACAAACGGTTGAGTATCAGGGCGAAAATGTCGCTGTGATGGCTAATGCTGGAAGCGTGGAGGATGTTGTGAAGGCTATAGAGTCTGGTGCAGACGGTATTGGATTGTTCCGTAGTGAGTTCCTCTATCTCAATAGTTCGGTTGAGCCAACAGAGGATGAGCAGTATCAGGCATACAGTGCTGCTGCAAGGGCTTGCGAAACTCGTCCGATTACAATCCGCACACTTGATATCGGAGGCGATAAGGCGGTGCCGTACCTCGGCTTTGAGAGCGAGGAGAATCCATTCTTGGGTTGGAGGGCCATTCGCGTGTCGCTCGATATGGAGCAGATGTTCTGCCGTCAGTTAAGGGCAATTCTTCGCGCAAGTAGCGAGGGGGATGTTCGGGTGATGTTTCCGATGGTTACGACCCTTGAGGAGCTTACAGCAGCGAAAGCTGTGCTTGAGAGGTGCAAGGCGGAGCTTAAGGCAGAGGGCATTGCACATAACGAGAATATCAAGGTGGGTGTGATGATAGAGACCCCTGCGGCGGTGCTTATTGCTGATAGCTTGGCAGAGAAGTGTGACTTCTTCAGTATCGGCACAAACGACCTTGTGCAGTACATTATGGCTGCCGATAGGGCAAATGTAAAGGTTAGCCACCTCTACAATCCATATTCAGCAGCTGTGGTTAAGGCTATAAAGATGACGATAGATAGCGCAGTGAAGGCTGGTGTCGAGTGTAGCATGTGTGGCGAGCTTGCCTCGGATAGCTCAGCTGTAGAGATGCTCCTTGAGGCGGGACTGCGTAAGTTTAGCGTCAATACTGGTTCAATAGCAAAGATTAAGTATACTATAACCAAAACTAAAACTAACTAAAATGAAAGAGAGAGTATCTCAAAAATTTACGGAGCTATATGGAGAGGGCGCAATTCTGTTTGCCTCTCCTGGTCGCATTAATCTGATTGGCGAGCATACAGACTACAACGGTGGTTTTGTCTTCCCAGGTGCTGTAGATAAGGGTATTGTTGCAGCAATCCGTCTCAATGGTACTGATAAGGTGCGCGCCTTTGCCCTTGACCTTAATGAGTCGGCTGAGTTTGGTCTCAATGAGGAGGATAAGCCTGCTCAGAGCTGGGCTTGCTACATCTTTGGCGTATGTCGCGAAATTCAGAAGCGCGGTGGTAAAATTGGTGGCTTTGACACTGTATTTGCGGGCGATGTGCCGTTAGGTGCAGGTATGAGCTCATCAGCGGCTCTTGAGAGTACATTTGCCTTTGCACTCAACGACCTCTACAACCTCGGTATTGAGAAGTTTGAGCTTGCTCGCATAGGTCAGTCTACAGAGCACAACTACTGTGGTGTGAACTGCGGTATTATGGATCAGTTTGCCTCTGTACACGGCAAGGCGGGTCATCTTATGCGTCTTGACTGCCGCTCTATGGAGTTCAGCTACTTCCCATTTGACCCTACAAAGTATGGCTACCGCCTGGTGCTTGTAAACTCTTGCGTGAAGCACGAGCTTGTGGGCTCTCCATATAACGACCGTCGTGCATCGTGTGAGCGCGTGGCAGCTGTTTTAGGACAGCAGTTCCTGCGTGGCGCTACTATGGAGCAGCTTGAGGCTATCAAGGATAAGATTTCAGAGGAGGATTACCTTCGCGCTCGCTATGTTATTGGCGAGGAGCAGCGTGTGCTTGATGTCTGCGAGGCGCTTGAGAAGGGCGACTATCAGACCGTTGGCGAGCGTATGTATCAGACCCACTGGGGTATGTCACGCGACTATGAGGTAAGCTGTGAGGAGCTTGACTTCCTTGCAACTGTTGCAAAAGAGTGTGGCGTCACTGGCTCACGCATTATGGGCGGTGGCTTTGGCGGTTGTACTATCAACCTTGTCAAGGAGGAGCTATACGATAGCTTTATCGCTACTGTTACCTCTGCTTTCGCAGAGAAGTATGGCCACGAGCCAAAGATTTACCCTGTGGTTATCTCAGACGGCTCTCGTCGCTTGTAGCAGTCGGCGTGAATAGTGAAAAAGTCACCCTGCGGGGTGATTTTTTTTATCTTTTTGTGTAAGATTTTGTCAGTAAGGCACTCTATATAGTAAACCAAAAAACTGAAAATTATGATTATTACAGACAGTAGAAAGATTATTACCAGTATGGCAGAGAAACTGGTACAGGGTAAACAAGACTTAGTCTCTATTGATATGCAGGACATCGAGAAGGTGTTGCAGTATCAGAATGTAAAGTCGCTATACATTGACGGAACAATGGAGATTGTTATCTCTACGCTCAACTCCTTCTCAACAGAGTTTGCAGATGCAAAACTCGCAGTTATGCAGATATCAACACCTACAGCAGATGGTCTGAAGATGAAAGATGTCAAGGCTCTGTTGGAGGTGCTGCGCAATAAGGAGGAGCAACAAATTGATGTAATCTGGGGAACAAGTGTCAAGCCTGATATCCCTCAGGGTGGAGCAGAAATATTTATAGTCTATGCAGCAGATTAAGCCAGAAAATAATATTGAGCGATTTGTAGAGGCTCAAGATGAGCGTTGGGATAGCTACGATAGTGCCCTTGCAGAGGTTAAGGCGGGTATGAAGCGCAGCCATTGGATATGGTATATCTTCCCGCAGCTAAGAGGTTTAGGCTTTAGCGAAATGTCCTACTTCTTTGGTATCTCAAGCCGTGCAGAGGCACTGGAGTATCTCAACCACCCAAAGCTCGGAGCAAGACTTCGAGAGATTGTGGCAGTGCTGATGACACATACCGACAAGCGTGCCGAGCAAATCTTTGGTGCTCTTGATGCTATGAAGGTATGCTCATCAATGACACTCTTTGACGCAGTATGCCCTAACGATGTGTTTAACAGTGTGTTAGAGCAGTTCTATGGCGGTCGTCGTTGTCACAAGACACTATCTATTTTGGCTCGAGAACAATAAACGGCACAATCATCTCCTCCATAGAGATGCCTCCGTGCTGGAAGGTGTCTCGGTAGTAGCGGATGTGGCGATTTGCATCGTTATTATAGACAAAGAAGTCGTGGTTATAGGCAAAGATATAACTTGAAGTGAGGTTTGACGAAGGTAACTGAATCTGCTCTGGTTTGGTTATCTCGTAGACCTCCTTATGGTTATATGCCAGATTGCGACCAGTCTTGTATCTGAGGTTTGAAGATGTCTGCTTATCGCCCTGCACACGGATAGGGTTGTCTACGCGCACTGTTCCGTGGTCGGATGTAATAATTACGGTATGTCCTCTTTCAGAGAGCATCTTGAGCAGTTCAAAGAGCTCAGAGTGCTCAAACCACGAGCGGGTCAGCGAGCGGAATGAGGCGTCATCCTCAGTAAGCTGTCGGATAATCTCGGTCTCAGTACGGGCGTGAGAGAGGATGTCAAGGAAGTTGTAGACGATAACCGAAAAGTCAGCATCGTAAACGCGGTTTATGTTATCTATCAGCTTGCGGCCAGCCTCAGGGCGTACGAGCTTGTCAAAGGTCATTCGGTAGCTCTTTCCTGCCTGCTGAAGCTGACGGCGAAGGAACTGCTCCTCGTACATATTCTTGCCACCCTCCTCGTTGTCGTTGAGCCACTGGTTTGGCATCAGCTTGTCAATAGCAAGTGGCATAAGGCCCGCAAAAATAGCATTACGGGCATACTGAGTAGCTGTCGGAAGAATGGCGCAGTAGCACTCGTCAGTGGCTGTATTGTAGTAGTTGTGCAGCATCGGGCTGATAGTCCTCCACTGGTCGTATCGGAAATTATCTATCAGCAGTAGGGTAGTCTTGCTATTTGAGTCCACAACTGGAAATATCTTTGAGCGCATCAGCGTGTGCGACATTACAGGAGTGTCACCGTCGCGACTATTTATCCAGCTCTGATAGTTCTGGCGAACAAAGCGGCAGAAGGCTTGGTTTGCCTCATTCTTCTGATACTGAAGCACCTCCTTAATACTGCTGTCGGAGGATTGTGACAGCTCAATCTCCCAGTTTATCAGCTTGCGGTATATGCTGAGCCACTGGCTAAAGGTCTGGGCACTATCAACCATCTGCGATATACGCCCAAACTCGGCGCGATAGTCGGCGGTAGTCTGCTCAGAGACAAGCTGATGAGAGTGGATATGCTTCTTTACCAACAGCAGTATCTGACTCGGGTTTACGGGCTTGATGATATAGTCGGCAATCTTGCTGCCGATGGCCTTGTCCATAATATCCTCCTCCTCGGACTTAGTGACCATAATCACCGGTGTGGTAGGGCGGATATCCTTTATCAGAGGCAGGGTCTCAAGACCTGTCATACCTGGCATCATCTCGTCAAGGATAATCATATCGTAGGAGTGCTCGGTAGCCATCTCAATAGCGTCGTAACCGTTGTTGCAGGTATCAACCACGCAACCGCGATTTTGAAGTGTCAGAATATGGGGCTTGAGCAGCTCAATCTCGTCGTCTACCCAAAGTATTTTAGCCTCTGTGTTCGTATTCATAAACTATCTCTCTTATAGTGGGGTAACTATTTTTCATACATTCTGTTAACTTCTCTCTATCAGCCCAAATGGCAAGGGCGATATCCTCGTCTGCTTGGGGCGTGGTAGAGGAGTTGTGACAGCTAAAGGCAAACCAGTGCGTCAGCTTTAGCTCCCACTTACCATAAACGCAATATGCGTGCAGAGTATTGCCTATTTGCGCTACAAAATTAAGGCCACCAACGCCCGTCTCCTCAGCTATCTCACGAATGGCTGCCGACAGAGCATCCTCACCCGCATCAATATGCCCCTTGGGAAGGTCCCAGCGGTCACGGCGGTAGATAAGAAGCATCTCGCCCAACTCATTCTCAACAATGCCACCCGCCGCCTCAACTCTCTCAAAGCGAGAGGCAAAACGGTGGTACGCAGCATTACAATCGGATGTTACAACGACAATGCTGTTGCAAAAATCAAATAAATTGTCTAAATTCGCACTCGTTACCTCGCTTTCGGTAAGCAGTGTCTCACCCGCCTTGGGGATATAATCCTCAGGGACAAAGGTTAGGCGGTTATCGGTGAAGTATATGGTAATCATACCGCAAATTTAGTAAAAAAAACGATATGAAAAAAAGTTTTCTTATTATGGCAACATTGGCTCTTGGTCTGACAGCGTGTTCAGAGCCTGCTCAGCCGCTAACTATTGACAATGCCCTTACTGAGGCGGAGGTTACTGCGGCAAGATTGACCCCAGAGGTTATGTGGAAGATGCGCCGCATAGGCAGCGCAGAGGTTAGCGCAGATGGCACTACGGTGCTATATACCGTTACGGACTACTCTATGGCAGAGAATCGTGGCGTTAGTCGCATCTATACTCTCAACACCGCTACGGGCGAGACGGTAGAGCTTACCGATACCTCGTCAAACAACAACTCTGCTGTTTGGGGCGGAGATGGCAGAGTGTGGTTCCTCTCAAATCGTAGCGGAAGTCTGCAAGTGTGGGCTATGGAGAGCAATGGGCAAAACCCTGTGCAGATAACAGATGTAGAGGGTGGCGTTGAGGGCTTTGGAGTGAACAGCGACTGCACAGCTCTGCACTACATCAAGGGCGTACAGGTAAAGGATATCCGCTCGGCAGATGTGCATAAGGATATGGATAAGTCAAAGGCGCGAATCTATGACGACCTTATGGTGCGCCACTGGGACTACTGGGATGAGGGCGAGTACCGCCATATCTTCGTTGCACCACTCAAGGGTGGCGTTATGGGCGAGGCTCGTGATATTACTGGCGCAGAGGCTGCTTGGGATACTCCGCTGGCTCCATATTTTGACGGGGCAGAGATTGCTTGGAGCCCTGACGGAAGGCAGATTGCATATACCTGTAAGCCTCTGACTGGCAAGGCTTATGCTGTATCTACAGACTCGGATATCTATCTTTACGACATCGCAACCGACACGACAGTAAACATCTGCAAGGATGCCGCTGAGCGTCTTAAACTCAACGGTAAGGCTACTGCCGAGGCATTTGTAGGCTACGATAAGTACCCAGTATGGAGTCCAGACGGCACTAAGATTGCCTTCCGCAGTCAGCGCCGTGCAGGTAATGAGGCAGACAAGGAGCGACTCTTTGTATACGATACTAAAAGTGGGGAGATGAAGGAGCTTACCGCAAACTTTGACTACCACGCAAACAATGTCGTGTGGGCAGATAACAGCACGCTCTACTTTATTGCCCCTATTGAGGCTACGCATCAGATTTGCCGTGTTACAACTGCTGGTAACGATGTGAAGGTTGTAACATCGGGCGACCACGACATCACATCCTTTACTCTTGGCGCAGATAAGTGCGTGGCAACAATGCAGAGCATATCTATGGCTACAGAGATTTTCGGTGTAGACCTCTCTAATGGCTCACTAACACAACTCTCGGCTGTAAATAAGCACATCTACGACAATATTACTATGGGTCGTGTAGAGAAGCGTTGGGTGACAACAACAGACAACAAAAAGATGCTCGTCTGGGTAATCCTTCCGCCAGACTTTGACCCAACAAAGAAGTACCCTACACTGCTCTACTGTCAGGGTGGTCCGCAGAGCGTTGTCTCTCAATTCTGGAGCTACCGCTGGAACTTCCAGCTTATGGCAGCGCAGGGATATGTCGTTGTGGCTCCAAACCGTCGTGGCTTGCCTTCATTCGGTCAGCAGTGGCTCGACCAGATTTCGGGAGACTATTCGGGTCAGAATATCCGCGACTACCTCTCTGCTATAGACGATGTGGCTCGTGAGAGCTGGTGCGACAAGGATAGACTGGGATGCGTAGGTGCGTCGTATGGCGGCTACTCTGTATTCTACCTCGCAGGACACCACCAGAAGCGATTTAAGGCATTTATCGCCCACTGCGGAATCTTCAACTTTGACTCTATGTATGGCGAGACAGAGGAGCTGTTCTTCGTAAATAACGACTATGGCGGCTCATACTGGGATAAGACAAATAAGACTGCTATGCGCTCGTACGCTAATTCACCTCATAAGTCTGTGGATAAGTGGGATACGCCAATCCTTATCTTTACGGGCGAGTACGACTTCCGTATCCCTTATACTCAATCCCTGCAGGCCTTTACAGCGGCAAAACTGCGAGGCCTTGATGCCCGCCTTGTGGAGTTTGAGAACGAGGCCCACCAGGTCTTCAGACCACAAAACTCAATGGTCTGGAACCGCGAGTTCTTCAGCTGGCTCGATAAGTACCTGAAGTAAGATTCTTGAGTGGTAGTGTGGCGCAAAGCGTACGGTGATGACCGACTGACCGAATATTTGGTTGGTCGGTCTCTTTATATATAGGTATAGAGCAAAATGAGCGAGAAAGTGTTGTTTTTTACAAAAAAACTGCAAAAATATTTGCAAAATTCATTTTGTTTGTCGTATCTTTGTGATATCAAAATGATATCAGTTTATAAACAGGTTTGTTCTATGAATTATATCGAGATGATTTGGAGTTATGTTTGTTACAGATTGGTCATTTCTTCTGAGGAAGCAATAGCCTATTGTGACTGAGGAAAAATGAGCAATATGTTCAAACAGAACCCAAAGCAGCCGAAATAGAATCAAACCTAATAGCGGAAATATTATTTTTATAATTCATAGTACAAACCTTAAAAATTACAGTTATGACAAACGGAAATTACACCTATTCGGGTTGGAAGATGAATGGTTTTCTGGCACTTGCCATTAACCTTGCACTTGTTGGCGTTGCGGCATGGCTCTTTGTTGAGTTAGTAAACCGCGATGAGCTTAGCGAACTACTCTTTGCGGGGGTATGGGTGGCGGTTATTGCTGCTATTATTATGGCGTGTGGCTACAAGATGCTTGAGCCTAACGAGGCGCGAGTACTCCTCTTTTTTGGTAACTATCGCGGTACTTTCTATCAGACAGGTTTCTGGTGGATTAACCCATTTATGAGTGCCAAGAAGCTCTCGCTACGCGCTCGTAACCTCAATGTAGACCCTATAAAGGTCAATGACAAGGCGGGTAACCCTATCCTTATCGGTCTTGTTCTTGTATGGAAAATCAAGAACGATGGTGCATATAAGGCTGTCTTTGAGATTGATGCACCAGTGGAGGCTACGGCTACTGTATCATCATCTACAACACGAATGAACATCCTTGAGAACTTCGTTGCTGTGCAGTCTGACTCTGCGCTGCGTCAGGTGGCGGGTTTGTACGCATACGACGAGAACTCAAATGCTGAGGGAGAGCTTACGCTCCGCTCTGGTGGCGATGAGATTAACGACCGATTGACAGATGAGCTGAATGAGCGACTGGCAATGGCGGGTATTGAGGTTATTGAGGCGAGAATTAACTACCTTGCCTATGCACCAGAGATTGCGGCAGCAATGCTTCGCCGTCAGCAGGCAGATGCAATTATCTCTGCCCGCGAGAAGATTGTTGAGGGTGCTGTGTCAATGGTTAAAATCGCCCTTGAGCGTCTCTCTACAGAGGATGTCGTAGAGCTTGACGAGGAGCGCAAGGCGGCTATGGTAAGCAACCTGCTCGTTGTTTTGTGTGCTGATGAGGCTGCACAGCCAGTTGTAAATACAGGTACGCTACACAATTAGTGCTGACATAAAGAACTACCGTATGGCAGCAAAGGATAATAATACGCGTAGCTTTATACTGCGCATTGATGCCGAGACTATGGAGGCTATTGAGAAGTGGGCAGCCGATGAGTTTCGTAGCACCAATGGTCAGCTGCAGTGGATAATTGCCGAGGCTCTGCGCCGTGCTGGGCGCAAGCCTCGCGCAAAAAATAGTAAAACATCAAACGAGGAGCAACAATGAGAATGAGATTTAGCCTATTTAAGTTTTCGCTGGGTCGTCTGAAGCGTAAGACAATGGCCGATGTTGAGAAGGATATGGACTTTAGTTTCACAAAGGGCGAGATTATGGCCAGCGTATGCTTTGTGCTACTGCTTGCAGCCTACTTTGTGCCAAATGAAGTCGTTAGCGGAGTGCTTGCTCTAATTGCAGTTGTGATGTATGTCGTGGCGACGATTATTGACTGCTTCCGCTATAGTCCTGTCACCCGTTGGCGCCACGCAACTGTCAAGACTGCGCTCTATGGAACAGTGTGGACAGTGCTGCCGATAGTCCTCTACCTTACAGAGGTTGAGAACCGCGAGGATATGATACCGATTGCAATCAGTTCTGTGGCAATGTGGATAGGCTTTGCTGTAAGCCTCTACTTGTTCCTTGCAGCTCGTCGTGAGGCACGCGCTCGCGCGGCTATTATGGATATGAAGATTCGTACACGACGCAAATCGGCTATTGGCCGTTAGCCATTAGCTTTTAGCTTATCAGAGTACAGATAACAGTCAGAACAAATTGATACTTACTATGAAACGCGGTAGCAAATTCTTCGGTTGGGGTAATAAGGGGCGTAAGCTATCCACCCCAATGCCTGATGATGGGAAACTTCAGTTGGCGGATATTCTACTCTTCGTTGCGGCAACGATGATTATTCGCGCCGATAAGTTTAATTGGATACCCGACTTTCCATACAAGGAGCAGATTATCACCTCTATAGCGATAGTCCTAATACTCTACAATATCTATCGCAACTTCCATAACCTCTGTCCTATGTCGCGTTGGAGCCGCTCATGTTGGGCAACGGGGATGACAGCCATAACTTGGGCAGCCACACCGATGATACTATACCTCACGGGCATAAACAGCGACTGGGAGCGTATGTGGCACATCAGCGCGTGGTCAGCAGTGATGTGGGTCGCGTTTCTGTTCTGCAGCTACAAACTCTACCGAGTCAAACAACAGACAAAGGCGCAGATAGCAATAATTGATATGCGCAAAAAGAGCCGCCGAACACAGGCAGAGTAAATTGCAAAGAGAATTTAATGAGATTAGGGAGTTTAATGAGGTTAGAGATTGACTCTAACTTCACTAACTTCCCTAAATTCTCTGTTCTGCGTGGCCTACCACACCTCCGTAGTCTTATACTCCTCAGGGGCGGCGAGGCTATAGTCGGCACTTTCGATGACATAGTCGCAGGTATACTTGCGGCCCTTGTCGTCGGTGGCTACAACCTTAACCTTTGCGTTAGGGTTCTTGAGCGTATAGATATACATATGGTGGCAAGGCACGCAGTAGTTCTTACGGGTGCTACCCTTCTTATGTCCGCGGCCAACAACGCCCGTATGGTAGCCGATAGCCCACCAGTCTTTGCTTGACTCAAGGCTCGGGTGCTCATCGCCACGGAATGGAGATGGCTTCATCTTCTTCATCTCGCCCGATAGCTTGCCGTCCTCATAAAGCTCAACTTTCCAGTCCTTATCAGCAAACCACACATTGGCAAGAATCTTATCAGCGCCAAATGGCAGTGTAGGCTGCTCGTGCTTACCTCCAAAGGTTGCATTTCCGCGATAGAGGCGCAGCTGGTAGTCAATATCAAAGCCTGTACCCTTATAGCGGTGGTCTGCAAGGCGGCCATCCTTGATGTCAAAGATGCCGTAGCCGTTAGGTGTTCCGTCGCCATTGTTACGGCTCCACCACCAGCAACCCGATGCAGCACCGAGGATATACTCGTGGATGTCATTCTTATGGGTATAGCGGCGGGTGTAGTGTGTATGTCCCGACATAATCTTGCACTCGGCATACTCCGAGAGCATCTTCAGCACAGCCTGCACGCGAGGAGATTTGCGCATATGCTCCAGAGGGATGTGTACGCAGAAGACAACCATCTTATCTTTTGATACATAGCTAAGGTCCTTACGCAGCCACTCGACCTGCTTGTCGGTAAAGTCGCCGTGATACTTCTTGAAGTTGTTGATATCGTCGTAGACAATGTCGTTCATACTCACGATATGCACATTGCCACGGTTCCAAGAGTAGTCTATCGGTCCAAATGTAGCCTCAAACATACGCTGCAGGCGCACTGTAGGGGTAGAGTTGCGCTTGCCCGTAGCCACTGGCTCATAGTCGCAGTCGTGGTTACCAATGGTCTGGAACATCGGCATACCGATATTCTCGGCTCTCATCTCCTCCTTAATCATCGGCATAAGGTAGTTGGCGTTGCGAGGACCCTCGGAGTAGACAATATCGCCTAATGAGACTGCATAGCAAGGGGTTTTGCTCCTCTTGGCAGTCTTGCGAAGGTCTGGCGCAGTCTCGGAGTGGAAACGGTATACATGGCGCAGATTTTGACACTGCGGGTCAGCAACCATAATAAGGCGGAACTCCTTCTCTGCTCCCCCCTTGAGTGGCTGGAGGACAAAGTCGTAGACCTTGTCATCAGTGAGCTTCTTGTAGAAGCAAGGGTGACCCTGACGCAGTGGTACGCGATACTGGGCAGGGATAGAGTAGTATACATAGGCAGCCTCCTCGTGTCGGTTGAAGGAGTACTGACCCTTACTATCTGTCGCCGTAACGGTATATCCGTCAGTTACGACAACACCCTCGATAGGAGTGCCTGCAGTGGTGCGGATAGTACCCGATACATCGGCTGTCTGTGCTGTAGCGTAGGCTGTAATGCCCAAAATGGCTACAAGTGAAGTGATTAGTTTTCTCATTTTAGTCTATTTTTAAGTTTCTCATACTCTTTACGGCTCACTATGCGGTAGTGAGGTGCATAGGCGGCGTTATACTGACGGCTGTGGTGCATAGCATACTTGCCCTCGGAAAGCAACTGCGCTATAGCCTTGCTATCAGCCTCAAGACCCTCAAGGGTAGGGTAGAGGGTCATTACTGCCCTCTCAATATCCTGCCACTCGCCCTTCCAAGCCTCTAAATCGGCCTCGGTAACATCAATAGCACTGGCTATAAAGGCATCGGCAAGAGCCCCTGCTGTAATCTTGCCCTCGGCAACCGCCTTGAGGTTTATGCGGACAAAGTTACCGCGCCAGCCACACGGCTCGGCATAGTGGGTCTCAAAGGTCACTGCACTCGCTGTCTCGCGCTTGATATACTCAACAACACGCTCTCTATCAGATAGTGCGTGCGCCACACCAAAGCGGTCCTGAAAGCAGCTCTTGTAGATATCCTGCAGCGTAGCCTCGGGATGCGACTCTATGATGCGTGTAACGGCTGCCCGCTGAGCTATTCAGTCAATATTTACCAGCTCGTAACTCTTTGAGCCAAGGCCGATAGTCTCGGCGTAATCAACGATATGTGTACCGTGCTTTGAGGCTATGCGCTCAAGCAGTGGGCCGTTGTCGTTGCCCTCTGTAGGCTCAATGTTAAAGACGATATCAAGGCAAGCCTTATCAAGTGCCACTGGGTCGGTTGATGCGAGGATACCTACATCCTTGAGCAGTGGGTCGGCAGGGTGTGAGTCGCAGTCGCAGTCAATAGACATATTGTTCATCACATTGATATATATAATGCGCTCACCATTACCGAAGTAGTCGTGTACAGATTGCGCAGCGGCAGCCATAGACTCAAGGAAGCCAATCTGGTCGTCAGTAAAGTTCCAAATCTTTGCCACCTCCTCATTGCGACCCGCAGAGTGGATGTACGCCTTACCGCGAGAGGATGCGTTGCCGATAGACTGGTTCTTCAGCACGCCACCAAAGCCTCCCATAGCGTGACCCTTGAAGTGCGCAAGGTTAATCATAAAGTCGTAGTTAGCCAAGTTCTTACCCACGATGTTGTACTTGATGTGGGTAGTGTCCTTTACAGGAATCTTAATCTCGCCCTCGGCATCCATAATGTCCACATTGGCAATATCAAAGAATCCGTGCTCGCGAGCAGCCTCAAGGTGCGCCTCGGTAGTGTTACGGCGACCTGCATAGGCAGTGTTGCACTCAACGATAGTGCCGCCGACCTTCTGAACAAGCTCCTTGATAAGCTCTGGCTTGAGGTAGTTCTTACCACCAGGCTCGCCAGTGCTAATCTTTACAGCTACCTTGCCAGTAGCCTCAACACCAAGTGCCTCGTATACACGCACAAGACCCTCAGCTGAAATGTCGGTGGTCATATAGACCTTTGCAGGTGTTGCCTCACTCTTTGGAGTAGATGCACAACCAAACATCGCTGCTGTTGCCATAATTGTAAGTATTAACTTTTTCATATTTTTAGGTTGTTATTTCGATGCTCGTTTACGGTCTACTTCATTGAGCAGTATCTTGCGCAGGCGCATAGCCTTTGGCGTTACCTCAACATACTCATCCTCCTTGATATACTCAAGTGCCTCCTCAAGGGTAAAGACCTTTGGTGGGGCGATAGAGGCCTTCTCGTCAGAGCCTGAGGCACGCATATTGGTCAGCTGCTTAGCCTTTGTGACATTGACTGTAATGTCGTTGCCACGAGTATGCTCGCCGATAACCTGACCCATATAGACCTCCTCCATAGGGGAGATGAAGAAGCGACCTCGGTCCTGCAGTTTGTCAATAGAGTAGGCGTATGCTGTACCAGTCTCTGAGGCTATGATTGAGCCGTTTGTGCGCATCTCAATCTCGCCAACATAAGGCTCAAAGCCCTTGAGTCGGTGTGACATAATAGCCTCGCCAGCCGTTGCTGTAAGCATATTTGAGCGCAGACCGATAATGCCTCGTGAAGGGATGTCAAACTCAAGGCGTGTACGGCCGTTGTTAGACTCCATATTGGTAAGCACACCCTTGCGGCGTGTTGATAGCTCAATGGCTGTTCCTGCAACCTCGTCAGGGCAGTCGATAGTCATCTGCTCAATAGGCTCGCACTTGACTCCGTCAATCTCTTTGATAATAACCTTTGGCTGACCCACTTGCAGCTCATAGCCCTCACGGCGCATAGTCTCAATAAGCACCGAGAGGTGCAATACACCACGACCGTAGACAACAAACGAGTCGGCATTCTGACCAGGCTCTACGCGCAGGGCGAGGTTCTTTTCCAGCTCGTGGTCAAGGCGCTCCTTGATGTGGCGCGAGGTGACATACTTACCGTCCTTGCCAAAGAAAGGGGAGTTGTTGATAGTAAAGAGCATAGACATTGTCGGCTCGTCAATCTTGATTGGTGGCAGTGGCTCTGGATTCTCCGCATCGCAGATAGTATCGCCAATCTCAAAGCCCTCAATACCTACAAGGGCGCAAATCTCGCCACACTCTACTCTCTCAACCTTCTTCTTACCCAGCCCCTCAAAGACCATCAGCTCCTTAATCTTTGTGCGGACCTTTGTCACTCCGTCGCGCTTTGCAAGGGTTACGGTCTGACCCGATACTAGGCTTCCGCGAGTGAGCTTACCCACAGCAATACGACCTATGTAAGATGAGTACTCAAGCGATGTGATGAGCATCTGTGGAGTACCCTCAGCAGTTTGTGGCTCTGGGATTTCGTCAATAATAGCGTCAAGCAGCGGCTGAATAGAGTCTGTCTGCTCGTTCCACTTGTGCGACATCCAACCCTGCTTTGCTGAGCCGTAGATGGTCTTATAGTCAAGCTGCTCCTCAGTGGCATCAAGGGTAAACATAAGGTCAAAGACCTGCTCGTTTACAACCTCAGGACGGCAGTTTGGCTTGTCCACCTTGTTGATAACAACAATAGGCTTCTTGCCCAGCATAAGGGCCTTCTGAAGTACAAAGCGGGTCTGAGGCATAGTGCCCTCAAAGGCATCTACAAGCAGCAGCACACCGTCACACATATTGAGCACACGCTCCACCTCGCCACCAAAGTCGGCGTGACCTGGGGTGTCAATGATATTGATTTTGTAATCCTTGTATATCACCGAGACATTCTTTGACAGAATGGTAATGCCTCGTTCGCGCTCAAGGTCGTTATTGTCAAGCACCAGCTCGCCTGTCTTTGATGCCTCGCGGAGCAGATTGCCCGCCATAATCATCTTGTCTACCAGTGTAGTCTTTCCGTGGTCTACATGGGCGATGATTGCGATATTTCTAAGTTTTTGCATAAAAAAGATATTTAACGCGCAAAGTTAGCAATTTTCTACAAAAAAAGTATTACTTTTGCCTATCATTTTAACCTTTATTAGACAAAAGTTATGGGTAGCACAGAAATGGGCCATGTTTATTTTGGTATGATGTATAGCCTCTTGCCAGAGTTTACTGAGGGTCGCAGGGTTATAGTAATTACAGATGAGAATGTCAAAGAATACATACCGAATTTATTATATCAATACGAACATATCATAATCGCCCCTGGTGAGCAGTCAAAGAGCCTTGAGACTGTTGAGTATATCTATTCAGAGCTTATCCGTATGGGTGCGGATAGACACACTCTACTTATAGGTGTGGGCGGAGGTGTTGTCACTGACATCACTGGCTTTGTTGCCTCGACATTTATGCGTGGCCTTGACTTTGGCTTTGTGGCAACATCGCTCCTTGCGCAGGTCGATGCAGCTATAGGCGGTAAGAACGGCATTAATCTGGGCGGATATAAGAATATGGTAGGCACATTCCGCCATCCGAAGTTTGTTATCTGCGATTTAAGAGTGTTGGACACGCTACCAGAGTCGGAGTTCCGTTCAGGAGTAGCGGAGGTTATCAAGGCGGCAATAATAGCCAGCAGAAGACTCTTTGATGAGCTTAAATCGTGCGATTTAGACTACTATAGGTTTCATCAATGGGCATTTCAGCCTTTAATTGCTTTAGCGGTAAATATCAAACTTGATATAGTTATCAGAGATGAGCGAGAGGCGGGACCTCGTCGCGTGCTTAACCTCGGACACACTATTGCCCACGCCATAGAGAATAGAGCAGACAACCACTACTCCCACGGCGAGGCGGTGGCTATCGGTATAGCTATGGTCTCTCGTATGGCTGCTAAAAATGGGCTGTTAGACCCTCAGGATGCAGAGGAGATAGTCTCTCTGTTGAAGTACTACGGCTTTGAGGTAGACTATCCATTTACTGCCGACCTTATGGAGGCTATAAGCAAGGATAAGAAGCGCGAGGATGGACTTTTGCACCTTATCGTGCCAACTGCTATCGGAAAGGTCAAGGATATGGCTGTGACATTAGAGGAGTTAGAAGAGATGTTTACTAAATAGAAAGAGATGATTAAGGGACTTATTTTTGATATGGACGGCACGCTGATTCAGAATATGCCGTATCATATGAGGGCGTTTGCTACTCAGGCAGAGCGTCACGGATATGAGCTGCTACAGCCAGTGACAAACCGTTTCTATGGCCGTCATAACGACGAAATATTTCTCAATGTGGCCCCTCAGTGGGTTATTGACAAGTTTGGACTTCAGTACCTCTCTGAGGAGAAGGAGGCTATCTACCGTGAGCTCTATGCAGGTCATGTCGCCCTTACTGAGGGTCTGGACTCGCTGCTTGCAGAGGCTAAAGAAAAGGGTGTGAAGTGCTATGTAGGCTCTGCTGCACCTCGCGTAAATGCGGAGTTTGTCTGGTCAGAGGGTCAGCTTGATGCAAAACTTGACGGCTATGTCTGCGGTGATGATGTTGTTAATTTCAAGCCTCATCCAGAGATATTTCTTAAGAGCTGTGAGCGTATGGGTCTTAATCCAGAGGATTGTGTGGTCTTTGAGGATGCTATCTCGGGTATCAAGGCGGGCCTTGCCGCTGGCTGTAAGGTCGTTGCGCTCTCAACATCCTCTATCTCGCCAGAAGATTTGGCTGCTCTGGGAGATATAGCACTGCTGCCAAACTTTGAGGGTGTTACTATTGATAGCCTCGAGAAGATGTTGTATTAGCCGTTGGCCTTATATAGGTGTCGGCATGGCCAAACTTATGAATAAACTACTTACTCAGTCGCTAATACTCATCGGCATAGTGCTGGTGGGTGTTCAGAGTGTTGCTGCCAAGGGTATGAGCAGCAGAGACCTCACTATATCGGCGCAGGGATGGTATGGTTATGATATTGAACAAAGCCGACCAAACCTCACCTCGTATGGCTATATGAACTACGAGGTGGCATTAGGTATACAGACATCTCCAGAGCGTGAGAACCCCTTTGCCGAGGCCTTTGGATTTCCACTGATAGATATAGGAGTGTCGGTGGCGCGAGTAGAAAACTTCCAGTTTAGCGACCAGACGCGCTTTGGCAATCTATACTCTGCCTATGGCTCTTTTGAGCGCTCGCTGTGGCGCACAAGGCGTTTCTCGGCAGGATATCTGCTAAACTTTGGCGTTACATACAACCCTGACAAGTATGACCCCGTGAATAACCCGGGTAACAACTGGCTCAGCTCCCCCTTTATGGCATACTTTGGTGCGGGAGTATTCGGCAAGGTGCATATCGGCAAGCGATGGGAGGTGGGTGCTAACTTTATGTTCCGCCACTTCTCAAATGGTCGTTTGAGCCTGCCTAATGAGGCCCTTAATGGTATGGGTGTGGGTGTTTTTGCTCGCTATAGAGTGGCAGATTATGACTACAAGAGGTACAAGACCAAGTACGGCTTTGAGCGTAACTACGACCGTGGTATGCACTATATGATTGTCGTGGGTGGTGGTCTGCACACCTGTATGGCCGAGTGGAACGCCTATGTTGAGCGTGAGGCCGACCCAGTAAAAAAAGTTGAGGCAGCAGATAGACTAAAGGCGCATCCGAAGTACTCGCTCAGCTTTGACGCCCTCTACCGCTACTCAATGCGCTATGCTACTGGCTTGGGTGTGGACCTTTTCTACTCCTCCAATATGAAATCTCTTGAGGCGAGTGACAGAGTATTCTACGGCAACGAGGCGGTGGATAACAGCCCCGGATATAACCCTCTCTCTGTCGGTATTGCCGTTGTGCAGGAGGTCTACTGGGGTAACTTCGCTGTGCATGTGGCTGTAGGAGCATACCCGTACCGCCATAAGGGTGTCAATGGCGCTGAGGCAAAGGCTGCGGGCGACCGCGAGCGTGGATGGCACTACGAGAAGGCGGGCTTCAGATACTACTTTCCAAAGCTGGGCGATACCTTTGTCGGCTTTGCCATCAAGTCGCATAGCATCAAGGCTGAATACCTTGAGTTCTCAATCGGAGTGAGATTGTAGCTGTTGGCTAATAGCTAAAAGAGGGGGAGGGCTAAAATGTACTGACCCCAAAAAGTTGGACAGATTATTAAATAGATTTATTGGTAAAGAGTTCGGTATTGTACCGGACTCTTTCCGTTTAATTTTAGTTTAATACGGTCGTTATTATAGTAGTTAATATACTTTCGTAACTCTCGTTTGAAAATATCCATATCCGAAAACTCTTGCAAATATAACAATTCCGTTTTCA
>SUZS01000025.1 GCA_015059785.1 Rikenellaceae bacterium | reverse complement strand
GTATGGGTCGATGCCCTTAGCCTCGCAAATTGCCTTTGCATCCTCAATACCGTTGATGCCATATTGTGCAAGCACAGCGTTAATCTTATCTATTCTGCGCTCATAGCTCTCAAATAATGCCATAATCTAAAAATCTTTAAGGGTTTAACAATATGGTTTACTCGTGACGAGGATCAATGTACTTAACAGCATCCTTGAAGCGGCCGTAAGAACCCTTAGCCTTCTCAAGTGCCTCTGCTGGCTCAATGCCCTTCTTTACGAAGTCCATGAACTTGCCGAGGTGAACAAACTCGTAGCCGATAATCTCGTCGTTAGCGTCAAGACCCATGCGTGTGCAGTAGCCCTCAGCCATCTCAAGGTAACGAGCACCCTTTGCCAGAGTACCGAACATAGTACCAACCTGTGAGCGAAGGCCCTTACCAAGGTCCTCAAGAGATGCACCGATAACAAGGCCGCCCTCAGAGAAAGCTGACTGTGTACGACCGTAAACAATCTGCTTGAACAGCTCACGCATAGCGGTGTTGATAGCGTCACAAACAAGGTCAGTGTTGAGAGCCTCAAGGATAGTCTTTCCTGGGAGAATCTCTGAAGCCATAGCTGCAGAGTGAGTCATACCAGAGCAACCGATAGTCTCAACGAGTGCCTCCTGAATAATACCATCCTTAACATTGAGTGTAAGCTTACAAGCACCCTGCTGTGGAGCACACCAACCGATACCGTGTGTAAGACCAGAAATGTCCTTAATCTCCTTGGCGCGAACCCACTTGCCCTCCTCTGGAATTGGAGCTGACTCGTGATTTGCACCCTTCTTTACGCAGCACATCTGCTGCACTTCGTGTGAATAAATCATAGTCTAAATATTTTATTAAAAAAGTTTTTACACATTCATCCGCAAAGATAATAATTTTTTAGGGTATTCTATTGTTTTCGTCCAAATTATTTTCTTGCCTGCTCTACAATTTCATTGGCTTTACGCTCCGCCTCGGCGATAAGTTTATCGGCAGCGGCCTTGGCAGCCACCTTTGCAATAGGATTTGTAGCCTTCTGAACAAGTTTATCAGCCTCTGTGCGGGCAGTCTCAACAATCTTTGCTGCGCGAGCCTCCGCCTCGGCTATAAGTGCCTGCTTGGCAGCATCAACCGTCTGAGTAACCTCCTCTACAACTTGCTCTTTATCTATACCCGCCTTCTCAAGGGCTGCCTCGGCACTCTTGGCAGTGTCAAGAGATATCTTTGGAGAGGTAAACGACCCACCAATCTTTGCGTGCAGGGTTATCTGTGGCAGGGCTACAGCGACCTTGTAGTCTATAGTCTGGTCAAGGCCCGTAAGACCTGATAGAGTTAGCTTTGTCTTGCCTAACTTAATATCAAACGGCTTTGTAATTACATTGCCATTCTCAATAGTAAAGCTGATGACTGTTGCCTCTGTTGTGGCTATGGTATTTAGGTCAACACCATTGCCCACCTTTGAGGCGAGGGCTGTAAGTGCCGGAATATTAGATAGTTTGAAGTTTCCTGACGATATCTTACCGCCACCATTTACGCTCTTAAGCACTGGAGACATTGTCTTATCAAGCGCCATATCGGCATTAAGCGACATAGTGTATGTACCCTCAACCTTATTAAACAGAGGCACAAGCTTACTTATCATCTCGACCTGCGCCGCTGTAGTTTTGAACGACGCTTTGTCGAAAGTTGCGTTGAGTCGGAGCCTGGGGCTGTCGGCTTTGACGGTAGAGTATGATGCCGAGGCTTTGGCAGTGCCGTCAAACATATTCATACCGAGGTTATCTAATGACAGTACTCCGCCACGCACTGATGCAGCACCAGCAAGGTTGTCAATAACCATCTTATCAAATAGCACCCTCTTAAGGTTGCAGTTCAGAGCAAGGTCAAGGTTCTTTGGCACCTCGATAACAGAGAGTGGCTCCGTTTCGCCCTCTGGAACACTCTCCGCAGGCTCGGAAGTCTGCTCCTCATCTGACATTGAGGCCATAATTTCGTTAAGGTCAAGCAGTGATGATGAGATGTCAAGCTTACCAGAGAGGGTCTTATCGTGGAGCAGATATCCCCAGTAGTTTGTCAGCGTACCCGTTGCCGCGATATCGCTCTTGCCAATCTTTACAGCGAGGCTCTCAAGTGCCATCTTTGATGGAGAGAGGGTTGCAAGGGCGTTATTAACCTCTATAGCTGGAAGTCCCTCATACTCAACAGCGATACCCTCAACGCCAACTTTTCCAGAGACTGCAAGGCGGTCGTAGGCTCCCTTATCAATATCCGACAGACGACCAGAGAGAGCCGCATCGGCGGTAACAATACCCGCAAGTGTCATATCCTCAAGCGGATAGACATCCTTTATCGCGCCAAGGTCTACCTTACCCTTAGCCGTAGCTGCAAAGTAGAGGTCAGACATAGGCGTAGCCGCCTTGAGTGTTGCGCTGAAGCTCTGACCACCAAAAGATGCGCCAAAGTGCGGAACATCTACTGTCGTGGCATCAAGCGTACCGCCCCTATTCTCAACAGCAGCAGTGACATTAATAGCCGTTACAGCCTTTGGCAGGTCGGCGTACTTGAATGTTCCATTCGCAACATTGAGTTTCAGGTTGAAAGCAGGGTACAGCTCGCCACTCATACGACCCTTAACAGCACCCGTGAGTGAGACATCGCCACGGGCAGTGAGGTTCTTGAAGTCTTTGGTATAGAGAGCTGGCACAAGCGAGAGTATATCCTTAAAGTTGTTATCCGAGCAGTCTAAAGTAATATCTGTAACGATATCCTCGCCCTCCAGAGCTACCCAACCATCAAGAGCCGCCTTAACGCTATTCACAGAGAGTTTCAGGTCGTTAAGTGTGTACTTATTGTTCTGCAAATCAGCACCCACGCTACCGGCAAGCGAAGCGGTTAGCCCTGATGCGAATGTATCCTTACCCAGCGTAAAGGTTATATCGGCAGCCGATGCGCTAAGGTTAAGTGTTGTATTTGCGGCAGACAAATCGCCCGATAGAGCAAGTGAAACAGGAGCGGTATGGAAGTGCATATCTGACTCATTATCAGCATAGTAAATCTTCGCACCCTCAATAGACACTGAGCTAAGCGAGAGTCGGAAGGATGAAGGCTCAGCATCCTGCTCCTCGACAACTTCCTCCTCGCCCGTAGAGTTCATAATATCCCAGTTTACTGCTCCATTTTTTGCCACCACGCCATAAATCTCTGGCTCAAGGAGCCACACCTTGCTCACTTCAAAGCTCTCGCCAAAGATTGAGAATAGGTCTACAGCCACCTCAATGCGCTTACCCGCAACAAGGGTCTGACCATCAAAATCCTCTACGCCAGTAACGCTAAAGTCTACAAGCTCTATCGACGCCTTTGGAAAGTGGCGCAGCAGTGAGATATCGAGCTCCGCGAACTCAACCTTGGCATTAAGCATATTATTCGCCTCGCGCTTGACAATATCGCTAATCTTGCCGCTCAGTAACGATGGGACAATCAGCACAATAGCAATAAGCGAAACCAAAACAATGGCAAAAATCTTCAAAAACTTCTTCATAAATCACATATTTTGTCTCCAAAGTTAATAAATTTTTCCTAATTTTGTATAGCTTAAATAAATTTTAGAGATATGAAACGACTTTTTATTACACTCATTGCACTCTTCACGCTCACTACAGTTCAGGCGCAGTGGCTCGATGCGCTGAAGAAGGTTGCCACAGAGGCTATAGACAAGGCTACAGATGGAAAACTTACACAGTTGGCAGTTATTGGCACTTGGAGTTACTCCGCCCCAGCAGTAAAGTTTGAAGCAGACAACGCCCTGTCTAATATCGGAGGCAGTGCCGTTAGCGCAACTTTAGGCGATAAACTTGAGAAGGCCTTTACAAAGGTGGGTATCAGCAGTGGCTTCTGCTCGGTGACATTTAATGAGGATGGGACATATACAATGCCCGTTAAGGGGCGCGAGGTTAAGGGTACATACACCTACAACAGCGAGGACCACTCTCTTACACTAAAGGTCGGCCAGAGCGGAAAGGTAGAGGTTAAAGGGTACGCCTATATCAGCGGCACAAACCTGCAGATAGTCTTTCCAGTAAACAAGCTGACCGACTTTATGGTCGCCATAGGCTCAAACATAAAGTCGCTCAGCAGCATCACAAAGCTCATTGAGCAGTACGAAAACATCTATTTAGGATTTGAATTCGCAAAGTAAAACAAAAAAAAAGTCTGTCAGTTTTGTTAGACAGGTTTTATTTTTAACTCATTGATTCTCAGTGTTAGCTTTTACAAAAATTGCGAAATCCTACATAGAAGACTACATAAGGGTCGTAATTAGGCCAAATAACTGCGAGAACAAAGATAGACAATATTTTTGAAAGTAAAGCACAGAAATGGGGCATCTTCCAAAGATACAATGCGGACAAAGAATTAGGCGTATGCTATGGGCTACACACCCTCCTGCATACGCCTGAAATTCATTTCTCACCCGGCTCTTCTTCAAGCAGTTCTTTTGCCTTTTCATGTCCCTGCTTTGCAGCGAGCGACAGCCACTTTTGGGCCTCTTCTGTATTTTGTTCAACGCCTTCTCCTGCGTCATAGAAAGCCCATAAATAATATTGTGCTTCGCAATGTCCTTGTTCGGCTGCACATCGAAACCATTTAATAGTTTCTTCTACATTTTTTTCCACAACACGACCTTGGTAGTAGACCCTTCCAAGCATATATTGTGCTTCTGCATTTCCGTTCTCTGCGGATAATCGCAACCATTTAATGCCCTCTTCTGTATTTTGTTCAACGCCTTTTCCTTCATCATAGAAAGCCCATAAATAATATTGTGCTTCGCAATGTCCTTGTTCGGCTGCACATAGAAACCATTTAATAGTTTCTTCTACATTTTTTTCCACAACACGACCTTGGTAGTAGACCCTTCCAAGCATATATTGTGCTTCTGCATTTCCGTTCTCTGCGGATAATCGCAACCATTTAATGCCCTCTTCATCGCTCTGCTCAACCCCTATTCCACCTTCATAACATAACGCCAATTCACATTGTGCATAATTATGACCCTGTTCAGCTGCAGTATGAAAGTAGGAAAAAGCTTGCTGATCATTTTGTTCTGTTCCAACACCATAAAGATAGTGAACTCCTATTTTATATTGAGCGTCATCATGTCCTTTATTTGCCGCCATCAAAGCCCACTTAAATGCTTCGGTTTTATTTTCCTCAACGCCTTTTCCTTCAAAATAAAAAATGGCTAATTGGTGTTGAGCTTTTACATTCTCTTTTTCAGCAGCCATTCGATACCATTTTGCCGCCTCCTTGTAATCTTTCTCTCTTCCTAATCCATGGTGGAATATATGTCCCAAAGCGTGTAGAGCTTTGCTATCTCCCAGTTCGCCGGCTCGCCTAAACCACTTTTCAGCTTCATTATAATTCTTCCTGTCAAAGTAGGAGCACCCCAAATTATGTTGAGCATCTACATAGTTTTGGTTTGCAGCAAGAGTATACCAATAGATAGCCTTGTCATCATCTCGGGTTACACCTTCTCCTTCTTCATAGGCTCTTGCCAGATTATATTGCGCCTCTGCTAACCCTTGCTCTGCCGAAGCCAGAAACAAGCGAAAAGATTTGTTATAATCCAACCCCACCTCTTTGCCTTCATTATATAGGCAACCCAAGTCATTCTGCGCCCAAGCCTCTCCGTTCTCGGCACGCTCAATCAGTAATTCGATTTGTCTATTCATTAAACACTATTTTTTAGGAGCATCTTCCTTCGCACTATTGAAGAAATCTTTGATAGCAGACTCATCCTTCATCACCTCATCAAAAGCCCCTTTTACATCAGATTCATGAACATCGCCTTGTTTATTTGCGAGAGCAGTTAATGCTTTTAAGTATATCCACCCGGAAGTCAATGTCATTGCGTATTGCAGTGCTGCACCTGCAATAGAACCCAATCCCGGAATAAATTTCAGAATCACAGATGCAGCAGCGTAAGTCGCAAGATTAGTTGCGACACCCGATGCTATCGATTTCAGCAAATTTTCACCAAATGGGATACCCAATTTAGAGCCTATACGACCATACATAGTCCATATATTGCCTGCTGCTATGGCAACATCAACACCGGGTATCGGAATCAGTCCTGCACCAGCAGATACAACACTATGTGTCTTTACTACTCCGACAATCTCTTGTGGCAGCAATTTGTCTGCTCCTTTATTTAGTGCCAAGCACAATTTAACTGCATCTTGCATCAATTTAGTTTCGTTCTTATTCATAGTTGCCTAATTTATTGGTTATCTAATCTCTTCAATATCAAAACAGCCCGGCCAAATTGGTGCCCAAGCATATTTAGCATTTATGTCAATACCGTACTTGTTCATAAACATACGACGCACCAACTCAAAACCCTCTCCGTAGCGTGGAGTCATACCACGCCGAATAGGGACCTCTATTGACATCCCCTCAACAAGTCCGACTTCTCTAATGCTTCGCCTAACTCTAATAATGTAAGTTCGTACCATGCCAACAAGTAAATATTTTTGTCGCACAACTCCTATACAACGGGTTAGTATAAAAACAGAAAGTGTGGAGCTGACTTCCGTTTACCTGATAAGAGGTTCTGACAAAACCCAAGACGAATAAACGATTACAAGACCCCACACTTGGATAGTATGGGATAGATACGCAGAATGCGTATAGCCACATAACTATACAAGAAATGAGTGTTGTCGTATCCTCGTCTTTGTTTGAAACTGTCAGATTTCTTATCAAGGATAAAAGCGAAAACACTTTCATCAAACATGTAATGCCGAGGGCATAACCCCACGACACCACAAAATTAGTAAAAATTTCGCAAATGACAACACTCTTGCGAGGTCTTGTTCGAATAAAATAGAAAAATCACCTCTCGCAGTACGAAAGGTGATTAAATAAAAGGTGCGGTTATTTACACTTAATTTAGACTACATAGAAGACTACATAATGTAAAGTAGAATCAATGCTTTTATGATTTATAAGTTAAAAGTCTATTCTTAATGCAATTGCTTAAAACACTGCAAATCAAACACTTTTCAAAATAAACTCTGTCCGATACTGGAAGAGGGCCTAACGCTTAGACAGACTCTCTTACTTCAAATGGTTGAAAAAGATAGCTAGCTCTTTTTTCTTCTAAAACGACCAAGTTACTGGCGATAGATAATAGAAATTTCTCAAAAAAGAGAATCTCCAAACCCGATTTTTTTCACTCTATCTGCAAAATATCGCACAACAAAAAAATATGGCGTATGCACTGCACACGCCATTAATTACATCAGAGTCTGGAACTACTTCTTACCAAACAAAGAAGTCTTTTTTCTTTGGTTGAGCAGCCTTACCAAGATAGGTTACCTTAACATCGAACCCAAATGCATTATAGCCAATATCTACGCATCCTTTTTCATTACAAATATCCACATTTTTCAGTTTGTCGCACAATTTAAAAGCAAATTGTCCAATCTTTGTAACGCTATTAGGAATAGTTACGCTCGTCAGGCTACGGCAACCAGAGAATGCAGACCATCCGATCACAGTGACGCTATCAGGAATTGTTATACTTGTTAGGCTTTTGCAATTATTGAATGCCCAGTCTCCAATCGAAGTCACACTATCAGGAATAGTTATACTTGTCAGGCTACTGCAACTTTTGAATGCATAGCGCTCAATCTCAGTGACGCTATCAGGAATAGTTATACTTGTTAGGCTACTGCAACCTTTGAATATATCACTTCTAATCACAGTGATGCTATCAGGAATAGTTATGCTTGTTAGGCTGCTGCAACCTTTGAATGCAGAGTCTCCAATCTCAGTAACACCATTAGGGATAGTCACATTTGTCAGGCGACTACAACCTTCGAATGCACTGCATCCGATCACAGTGATGCTATTAGGGATAGTTATACTTGTCAGGCTGCTGCAACCAGAGAATATACCACCTCTAATCATAGTGATGCTATCAGGAATAGTTATACTTGTCAGACTGCTGCAACCACAGAATGCACAGCCTTCAATCTCAGTAACGCTATTAGGAATAGTTATACTTGTCAGACTGCTGCAACCTCTGAATGCCTCACTTCTAATCGCTGTAACGCTTTTAGGGATAGCATATACCTCACCAGATGCGCTGGCATAGGCGATTAACTCACCATCTTTAATAAGGCAACGACCATTATCTGCCGCAAATTTACCCTTGAATTCTTTGAGGTTGCTACAACCGTGGAATGCCCAGCCTCCAATCTCTGTAACGCTATCAGGAATAGTTATACTTGTTAGGCTGCTACAACCGTGGAATGCCCAGCCTCCAATCTCTGTAACGCTATTAGGAATAGTTACGCTCGTTAGACTGCTGCAACCATAGAATGCATCGCGCTCAATCTCAGTGACGCTATCAGGAATAGTTATACTTGTCAGACTGCTGCAACCATAGAATGCATGCTCTCCTATTTTAGTAACACCATTAGGGATAGCATATACCTCACCAGATGCGTTGGCATAGGCAATAAGCACACCATCTTTAATAAGGCAACGGCCATTATCTGCCGAAAATTCACCCTTGAATTCTCTCAAGCTACGGCAACCAGAGAATGCAGCCCATCCGATCCCAGTGACGCTATTAGGGATAGTTATACTTGTTAGACTGCTGCAACCTTCGAATGCCTCACTTCCAATCGCTATAACGCTTTTAGGAATAGTTACGCTCGTTAGGCTACAGCAACCAGAGAATGCAGACCATCCGATCACAGTGACGCTATCAGGAATAGTTATACTTGTTAGACTACTGCAACCATAGAATGCATGGCGCTCAATCACAGTGACGCTATCAGGAATAGTTATACTTGTCAGGCTACTGCAACCATAGAATGCATAGTGTTCAATCTCAGTGACGCTATCAGGAATAGTTATACTTGTTAGGCTGCTGCAACCATAGAATGCAGACTCTCCGATCACAGTAACGCTATTAGGAATAGTTACGCTTTTAAACTTTAAGCATCCGCAGAACGCGAGTTCTTTGATAGCAACGACATCGTACTTTTTTCCATAGTACTCAACGGTAGATGGGATTACAATCTGCTCGCAGAACTCATCCCCCACACCGCAGACTTCAGCCGTTCTTGTCTCCTTATTATATTCAAACATCAGTGCCATAATAGATTATTTTAGGTTTGAATTGATTGTGATTACAAATATAGCAAAAAATCTACATAGTTCCGATATTAAGCAAAAAAAGAGTCTGCCAATGCTGACAGACTCTCTTACTTCAAATGGTTGAATAAAAAGATTCTATTTTTAGGCTTAAGTTCCTTTTCACCGCTCACGCTCGGCATAGTCTGCAAGCAGCCTCTGCTCTCACTTAATCGCGGCGTTACGAGGCCCGAAAAACCGCAGCATACTAAAGCGTATGTGAGGATTTTGAGGGCGAGGTTAACCGACGCTGCAGAGCGAGAGTAGAGTGAGTTTACTCACTTTACCGAGCTGCAAGGAGGAAAAGCCCTCGCAGAGGGGTTAACGACAAAATAGACTTTTTATTCAGCCATTACTATTTCTCAACCTCAACAAGTGTAATATCCTTTGCCAGAACAAAGAGTGAGTAGTGGTCCTTAACGCGTGGAAGAGCGACAGTCTCGCCAGCCTCAACATTGCGGTAGCAGACATACTGCGCACCAATCTTCTTACCATCTGGTTTCACGGCGCGAACCTCTGCAGGGATAATAAGTTTCCAGCCGTGCTTGTCGTGGTACTTGCGGATATCGGCAGTATTACGAGCGATGCAGTAGATTCTACCAGCAGCAGAGGCAGTAATCTTACCACCAGCGGTCTTATGCTTCTTAAGGCTTGCAGCTGTAAGCATCTTGAAGCCCTCAAACTCGCGTGGATATACCTCTGAAAGCTTCTGCTTGAGGTTTGGCCACATATGTGCGCCCTCGGTAAACTCGCTCATTGTGTAGTAGCCCTTCTTTGCCTCTACAGTTACAGCAATCTCTGATGCAGGCTCTACATATGGAGTAGCAGAGAGCGATGCGTTGTTCTTATCAGAGCGGAAAGGAAGCAGTGGAAGACCCTCGGCAGAGAATACATTACCTACATCCTCATTAAAGCAGTAGCGAACGGCCTTTGGAGCAGTTACTCCAGGAGCAGAGACAACAATCTGCTTGCCATCAATAACTGCATCAGCAAGGCAGAATACAAGCTTCTTCTCATTCTTTGGATCGGCAACGCCAATCTGGAAACCGTTAATACGACCCTCAGCAACAAGAGTTGAAGGGACATTGTTGAATGTGATGCGGATAGAGTTACCCTCAACGCTGATGCTCTTATAAGCAGGGTTGCGGTATACGCCTACGCTCTTGCCGTAGTGCTCACCCAGAGCGGTCTGTGCAAGGCGGTGTGCAACATCTGCCTTATAGCGTGGGTGGATATCGCCAGGGATATCAAGCTGGTCCATAGTACCGACAACCTCGCAGTGCTCAATGCGCTTTGCAGCCTTCTCCTGAGACTCACGCAGCTGTGCGCCCTTAATGCCACTATAAGTGTGAGGCACGAGCTGTACGATATAGAATGGCATTGTTGGGTTACGGAACTCCTCTCTCCAAGAGTTTACAAGCACCTCAAGAGCGTGTGCATAGCCGCGTGGAGAAGATGACACATTTGCGCAACCCTGATACCAGATAACACCTGCGAATGAGTTGTGGCGAATAGGATAGATGTTTGCATTGTAGAGCTGAGACTCCTTGCCAGCCCACTTCTTATGCTTAATCTTTGTGCAATCCTTTGCAATCTTAGGGTCAGCGTCGATAACCTCCTTCTTCATCCAACCCTCAATGTATGTACCGCCATAAGATGCGTCTACAAGACCTACTGGCACACCCAGTGTCTGCTGAAGCTCCTTACCAAAGCCGTAACCAACTGCTGAGAACTCTGCAAGGTCCTTTGGATTGCAAACAGCCCACTTAGTATTCTTACCCTCCTGAACTGGGATGTCGCGCTGTGGTGTAGCTGCCTCAATGCGACCAGTGCAGAGAAGACGGAGATTTGTATTCATCTCACCCTCAAGATCCTTCTTCATATCAAGGGTCTTGCTTACAGGCCACTCCATATTACTCTGACCAGCGCAGAGCCATACCTCACCAAAGAGGATATTCTTTAGAGTAACAACCTGCTTGCCGCACTTAATAGTCACGGTATGTGGGTCAAAGCTTGCTGCAGGAACTGCTACAGGGACAATCCATACACCCTCGGCATCAGCCTTAACCGATACTGGCTTGCCTGCAATCCAGTCGCAAGCAACCGAAACCTTTGCCTTTGGCTTTGCATAACCCCAGATATTTACGGTGCTATTCTGCTGAAGCACCATATTATCGCCAATAGCTGACGGAATCTCAAGAGACTGCGGAAGTGAGGTCTCCTGCGCAGAGAGATTAAAAGCGAGACAGAGAATAGATACTGTAATCGCTAAAATACGAGTGATTTTTTTCATAGAATGATATTTTTAGGTTGTATATTTTTGCAAATATAGCGATTTTTTCTATATCTTTGATAAAAATTACATAAAATATAGAATTGATGAAACGGCTTGGTCTTTTATTACTAATTATAATATTTTGCTGTCCTACTCTTGTGGCACAAAAAAAAGCAAAGGGCAACCCTCTTCCAGAGGAGGCGATGAGCCCAACGCTAACCTTTGCCCAGAGGCTTGAGAAAAACTATGCCGACTTCTACCAGAGCGGTGGCGTGTTTGAGAAGCTATATATTATGACCGACAAGCCGTACTACAGTGCTGGTGAGACAATATTCTTCAGCGGACACCTTGTTCACGCAACGCTGCTTACCCGCATTTCATCCTCTATGTTTGTCTATGCCGAGCTTATCTCACCAGAGGGTGTGCTTATTGAGCGCATAAAGGTGGCGGCAGAGAACAAGCAGTTTGTCGGCACATTTACCCTCAACCCGCGCCTTACATCGGGTAGGTACACCCTTCGCGCATATACCCGATGGATGACAAACTTTGATATGGGATACTTCTACACGCGCGAAATATATATAGGTAACTATATTGACGATGCGGTGCAGACGACTGTAAACTATACGATAGACTCAAAGGGTGTTGTCACTGCCGCACTAAGGGTCTACGACCAATACTCAATGCCGATTGTCAGCACACCGGTAAAGTATCGCACAATTATTGACGGCAAGTCGCGCTCTGGCTCTATACGCACAAATGCCGAGGGCGTTGTAAACATCCGCTTCCGCCCGTCGGACAATACGAACGACTGTATGGAGATTCGCATTCGCGCCAATAGCCGCGACCTACAGCGATATATTCAGTTGCCATCCTTCTCATCGGACTACGATGTGCAGTTCTGCCCAGAGGGTGGAAACCTTATTGCGGGTATGGTGCAGGTTGTCGCCTTCCGCGCACAGAGCGCCAATGGTCGCAGCAAGAGCGTTAAGGGTAAGCTCTACAACTCAAAGGGCGAGCAGGTGGCAGAGCTTGCTACAGAGCACTACGGTATGGGTCGCTTTGTGATGCGCGCCGAGGCTGCACAGAGTTACTATGCCGAGTTTACATCCGACGAGGGTATTACAAAGCGTTTTGAGCTGCCAAAGGTTGAGCCATATGGCGTAGGTGTGCGTGTGATGCGTAAGCAGGAGGGCTTTGCAATCCTTGTTCAGGCATCGGCAGGCATTGACATAACAAACTATGCGGCAGTTATCCACTCGCGTGGTGCTGTGATGAGCGTGGTAGAGAATCTGTCAAGGCCTATTATGCTACTAAACAAGGATATGTTTGACGGCGTAGCGCAAATAACTGTCGTTGAGCGTAATAGCGCGACGATTGTTGCCGAGCGACTCTTCTATGTGCGCGATAACAGATATGCAAAGGCCGAAATTGTGCCAGATAAAAAGAGGTATGACCGCCGCGACCGCGTGATGCTCTCGCTGAAATTTACTGACTCGGACGGCAAGCCTGCAACGGGTAACTTCTCGCTTAGCGTGACAGACAAGAGCGTTGTTGAGCACAACCCTGGCGAGCAGAATATCCTATCATATATGCTCCTTAGCTCCGACCTCAAGGGGGAGGTAGAAGACCCTGGTCAGTACTTTGTAGACTCAGAGCCACAAACGCTTAACAACCTTGACCTTGTAATGCTTACGGGAGGTTGGCGCCGATATTCGCTCAAGGCGGTGCTTGCGGGCGAACATCCGAGAATCCTCTACCCTATGGAGGACTCTGAGCGCATCCGAGGCTCTGTATTTGGTCTACTTGGTAGGGCAAAAAAGCCGAGCGTAGTGCTGATGAATCCAAAGACTAAGTATGTAGAGCAGTTTGAGCTCAACGAGTACAACAACTTTATGATTGCGGGTCTACAGTGCAAGGAGGATACGCAGTATATCGTGCAGGCGCTCAACAAGAAGGGGCGCGACAAGACCGTGCGCATAGAGATTGAGACCGAGAACTTCCCAGTTACAACCTCGTCGCACATCCGCGAGTTCTACCTCTCGCCTGCCCTTCCAATACCATCTGCATTCCTCACTCGTGCCAAGGAGCGTTACTTCTATGAGGGTGGCGAGCGCGTGATAGATATTGAGGAGATTGTGGTTATGGGTCGCCGAACACACAGCTTCTTTGCCACCGCTACAGCGGGCAGTATGCTACATGGAGACCTCTCGCGCTTTGCAACTGTCTACGACGCCCTTGCTACATTCAAGGAGCTTGATGTTGTCGGTATGTCGGTTACAACAAAGAACCACTATGCTGCGCGCGATGTGCGACTATCGTTCTATGAGGATGCTGTAACTGAGGATGAGACCGAGACCGATGCACAGTTTATTCAATCTGTTCCATCTGTAGAGCAGGATGTCAATGTACCAGATGTATACATCAACGGTCAGCTCTCAGATATAGAGTCACTGGGCAACTACGATACAAAGTATATTGAGCGACTATCCTTTGCAGATGGCAAGGCGGCAACAATGCTCGGACTGGCAGCACAGCAGGGTGCTATTCTTATGGAGGTTAGCCGCGAGGGTATGGTAAATATGGTCGATACAGATGCTATGGCGCGTGTGCTTATTCGCGGAAGCCATAAGCCTGTGGAGTTCTACAAGCCTAAGTACCCGACTCCAGACTCACGAATGACAACAGTTCAGGATTTGCGCTCTACAATTGCTTGGGAGCCACTTATCCGCCCAACAGAGACCGGCACAGCGCTTGTAACATTCTACACCGCCGACCGCTCGTCAGAGTATAACGCCATTCTTGAGGGTATTACAGACGAGGGCGAACTGGTCTACACCCAGATATCATTCTAAATATGACAATGCAAAGTAAAAGGGGAGGCTCCGTAAGACCTCCCCTCAATGGTTTGATTGAAAACAATCCACACTCGCTGGTGCCACCTTTATTAATTTACTAACTTTATAACATTACGAAAAATATTTCCCGAAAAACTACGGAACACCAGCTCTGCAAATATACTAACTTTTTATATAACAATCTATATAATCAAAATTTATTATTAGGGGGGGGGTATTTATAAGCATTACTTATAGCAAATTATCCTCTATCGCAGCTTCTTAAGCTCTCGGTAGAGCAGTATTGCGGCAAGCGTGATAGATGCGCAGTCGGCAATAGGCATTGAAATCCAGACGCCCGTAGCACCCATATATCGTGGGATAATCCAGAGTAGTGGCAGCAAAAAGAGCATCTGGCGCGTCATAGAGACAAAGATAGCCAACTTCGCGTGACCGATATACTGGAAGAATGCAGCAGCCACAATCTGGAAGCCAACAAGCGGGAACATCGTCACGATAGTTCTCATAGCTTGCGATGCGGCGGCAATCATCAGCGTCTCATCCCCACCCTTTGATGAGTCTACAAACAGAGACGCGATACCCTCTGGGAAGATTTGACACGCCAAAAATCCGAGCGTAGAGATTGTCATACCGCAGCCAATAGTAAGGTAGAGTGCCTTACGCACACGGTCATATTGCTTTGCTCCATAGTTAAATCCTACAATAGGCTGCATACCCTGATTTAGTCCCTGAATAACCATAATAAGCAGCATCACTACCCTATTGGCAATACCATAAGCACCCACAAAGATATCTGCCGAGGCGTGAGTCGTCTGCACAACATCATGTGCGCCCGTACCGCCATATTTGAGCAGTGCGGTATTGACAAAGGCTGCAACCATAGAGGCGCAGATATTGACCATAAAGGGTGCAAGGCCGATAGAGAGTATCGCCTTGATAATCTTCCAGTCCAACACAAAGGCTGCACGGCGGAAGCGGACAAAAGAGCTCTTCTGACAGAAGTGTGAGCTGGCAATAAGGAAAGATACAGCCTGCGAGATTACAGTAGCCAATGCCGAGCCCTTAATACCCCAGCCAAACTTAAAGATAAAGAGCGGATTGAGGCAGAGGTTGAGCGCAACGGCTGTAAGGATTATTCGCATAGACTTCTGCGGATAGCCCGAGGCACGAATCTGCTCGTTAAGTCCCAGATACATATGTTGGGTCATATTTCCGAGCAGTATAATACGCATAAAGTCACGCGCATAGCCAATAGTCTCTGCCGAGGCATTACCGCCACTAAATAGCTGCAAGATTGGGTCAAGGAATATGAGCATAAAGGCCATAAGCGCAAAACCCAGAATAAGGTTTAGCATTACGGCATTAGCAAGAGTCTTCTCTGCAGCCTGCATATTTCCCTCGCCCAGGCGGATAGACATTCGTGCCGCAGCACCCACACCGACCATTGCGCCGAAGGCTCCTGCGATATTCATTATCGGCATAGTAATTGCCATACCAGCAATAGCAGCTCCACCAACACCATGGCCCACAAAAATGGAGTCAATGATGTGGTATATAGAGTTGGATGCCATAGCAATAATTGCCGGCGCAGCGTAACGCCAGAGCAACGAGCCTATATTATCCGTTCCTAACGATAGTGTATTTGCCTGTTTTGCCATAATAATGGGTGCAAATTTAGCAATTTATATTGTATAGACAACAATATGTTCGGCAGTGCGCTCTATTCTGAAGGTTGAACTTTGTGCTCTATTATCCTCAACAGTCACACATCCTGCCTCTTGATCATACGCCGTTATACGCATATCTGTAAGCAGCGATAGCGAAGAGTCCCCTCGCAGTTTATAGTAGCATTCGCGAGCACACCAAAAGGTTATAAAATCCTCATTCGAGCAACACATTTCCCTCTCTCTCGCGCTCAAAAAACGCTCACTTATGCGCTTCACATCTCTATCCTTGCGCTCTACATCAACAGCACACGCCTCATCAGAGACCACAACCGCCACAAGGTCTACCGTATGCGAGACACCTATATAAAGGTCACTACCCTCAATGCGTGGCGCACCCTGCTCTGTATAGACAATCTGTGGAACATTCCCTAGGTAGTTAGCCAGAACGGCACGCCAGGTGAGGTACTCCGCCGCGCGAGAGTCACAAAAACTCTCTGCCGTAAGGAAATCCGCCTCACTGACTAGATCCCTACATTGTTCCGCAGTGAGCAGTGGCGAGAGCAACAGTTGGCTAATCATAGTTTGGCACTATTACCTTAATCTTCTCAATGCGGCGACCCTCAACAGCAGTAACAATAAAGCGTATTGAGTGAGAGGTTATCTGCTCCCCCTTTTTAAGAAAGTTTCGCTTTATCTCAAGAAGCAAGCCGGCAACAGTCTCCGCCCTTCCCTGCACATCCTCAAACATAGAGGCGTCAAGCTGAAGCACTCGGAGCATATCTACAATATGAGTCTTGCCGTCAAAGATATATGTATTCTGGTCTATGCGCTCATAGAAGCTCTCGTCCGTATCACTCTCGTCCGAAATCTCACCCACAACCTCCTCAAGTATATCCTCAAGAGTTACAAGGCCCTGCATTGCTCCGTACTCGTCTACAACAAGTGCCATATGCACCTTGTCGTTACGGAAATCCTCCAGCAGGTCGGTTATCTGCTTGTGCATAGGTACGATATATGGCTCACGAATAAGGCTCTGCCAACCGAAATCATCCCCGCGATTAGCATAAGCGATAAGGTCCTTGACAAAGAGCGTTCCCTTAATGTTGTCAATACTCTCCGAGTATACTGGCAGACGCGAGTAGCCCGCAGAGTTGATTATCTGCTTAACCTCACTAAAGGTCATCGTCTGCTCAATGGCGACAATATCCATTCGTGGGCGCATAATCTGCTCAACCTCTCGTGAGGCGAAGTCCACAATGCCCGAGAGAATCTTCTGCTCCTCGGTAGATGTCGTGCGGGTCATATCCACAGCATCTGCCAAATCCTCTATGGACAGCTCGCCACTCTTCTGCGCAAGGCGGTCACTGACAACTGTAGAGGTCTTTACAAGAGCTATGCTCAGTGGGTATACAAGCCATCGCAGAATAGTCAGCGGCTGAGCAAACCACAGCGCCACGCGCATCGTTGAGCCCTGCGCAAAGACCTTCGGCAGCACCTCGCCAAAGAGAAGAAGCAAGAAGGTCACAATAACGGTGTGAACAAGGAAGCTCAGGCTACCAAAGTTAAACATCGAGTTTAGAATCTGTGTCGATAGCACAACTGTTCCGATATTGACCATATTATTGACAACAAGAATTGTCGCCAATAGCATATCGGGATTGTTTAACAGTTTTGTTGCAGAGGCAGCAGCCATAGAGCCAGAACGCTTTATATGACGGACCTCAGCGGGGGTAAGCGAGAAGTAGGCTACCTCAGAGGAGGACATCATCCCTGACAACAACAACAAAACAATGTCTCCCGCTATCAAAAACAACACTTGCGGGTCAAATCCTAAATACTCTATCATCTATCAGTCAATTTATCTTCTTAAAAATCAAGCGCCTGCTGCTGTGTTGTATCTGTAACAACCTCATCATCAACATACGAGCCATCAACCTTGATAATCACCTTCTTACCCTTAATCTCATTCATCAACATCATCCCTCGGCGAGACTTATATGCTGGCGTATTTGGGTCAAGCTGATAACCCCCACTAAGCGTCTGCGGAGCTATCGGTTTTGGAGCCACTCGCTCTGGAATAGGCACTCTCCACGGCTCTGACAGCTTCGGCTCAACCTCTGGTGCGGGCGCAACGGCAGGCTGCGGCGTAGGTGCAGGAGTTGGCTGCGGCTTCGGCTGCGGTGCAGGAGCAGGCGTCGGCTTTGGCTGCGGTGCAGGAGTAGGTGCAGGGGTTGGTTTTGGCTGCGGTGCAGGAGCAGGTGCTGGCTTCGGCTGCGGTGCAGGAGTAGGTGCAGGGGTTGGTTTTGGCTGCGGTGCAGGAGCAGGTGCTGGCTTCGGCTGTGGTGTAGGAGCAGGTGCAGGGGTTGGTTTTGGCTGCACTGTAGGCTGCACTGCAGGTTGTGGCACTGTAGTAGTAACTGGAGGTGTTGGCTCTGCAGGCTCTGGTGCAGTCGTTTGACGCGACTCAAGCTCAAGGTTGAGCTTACCACCAAAGGTACTATGGTAGTAGCTATCTGCGTGGAAGCCCGTAACAACAACGATAATCTCGATGCTATCGTTAAGCTCTGGCTTAATGCTTGTACCCCAGATAATATTGACAGGGATTATATCGCCATTGTCATCCTCGCCGCCGGCAATCTTCTGAATATAGTCAAGGGCCTTATTAACCTCCTTCATCTTCAGCCCATCTGGAGACGAAGTGGCAAAATTGACAAGCACCTCCTTGGCCCCCTTGATAGGCACACCGCCAAACAGTGGCGAGAGCACTGCCTTATCAATAGCCTTTATAACGCGGTCCTCACCCGACTCTGCCGCCATACCCATAACGGCATAGTGGCTATTGCGCACAACCTTACACACATCGGAGATATCGACACTGACAAGGTCTGACTGCGTAAGGGCAATCTCAGCAATACCCTTGGCAGCGTATGCCACAACATCGTTTGCCATATTAAAGGCATCGTGCACAGAGCGGTCGTCACACAAGCTGATGATTGTCTCGTTGCGGATGATGATAAATGTATCAACAAAGTCCTGCATAATGCTAATACCATTCATCGCCTGATCAAAGCGGTGCTTACCCTCATTGATAGATGGGGTAGTAAGTATAGCAATAAGAGGGATATTGAGCGAGTTAATCATCTGCGCAATTATAGGCGTAGCACCCGTACCCGTACCACCACCCATACCGGCAGTGATAAAGACAAGGTCTGGGTTGTGCTGTCTGACATACTCGCGGATAGTTGGCAGCGACTCCTTAGCCTTATCCTGGCCCACCTGAGCATCATTACCAGCACCCTTGCCATCGCCCATACATATCTTCTGGGTATCACCAAGCGGACTCTTATCCAGGGCCTTGCTATCGGTGTTGCAAATCATTAGGTTCACGCCCTTGATACTGAGCGTGTAGATGTGGTCTACAGTGTTACCGCCCGCACCACCAACACCGATAACCATTATCTTTGCCGGTATGCCGTGTGCAGTAACCCTACTATTCTTAAATTCGCTATACAGTCCCATAGGGAAATATCTTTACAATCTGTTTATAATCAACTATTTATCCTTATCATCACCGCCAAGTGAACGAGAGAAAAATCCAGCAATCTTATCTAACACGCCACCGCCTTTGCCCTTCTTGTCGCCACCCTTTGCTGTAGGCTTTGCAGGCTCAGTAACCTCTGTAGGTGCAGTAGCATCGCCCTCTGCAGTAGGGTTTACCTCATCAGTATCTGTTGGTGTTACCTCGGCACTCTTTATCTGAGGCTGCTGAGGTGTTGGCACCTCCTTCGCTGGGCTATTATCCTCAATCTCTGCATCCTTATCATCCGAGTTATCTACAACATCTAACTCCTTGACATAAGATGCTGAGAGCTTAGCCGCATTGAGCATAATTGCCAGTGCAGCGTGCTGTCCAGGGGTAATATCGCACTCTGGATTTATCTTACCTATGCCATAGAGCTTATCAGCCTTGCGGCACGGACGATTTAGCTCACGCTCAAACAGCTCATCAATCATATCGAGCGACGCCGAGCCTCCCGTAAGCACATAGCCGTGCGGAATAAACTCGCCATAGCCGGACTCAACAACCACCTTGCCTACAACCTCTGCAATATCCATCAGTCGCGCCTCAATAACAGTTGCTATATTGCGGTGTATAATCTCGCGTGTACCGTCCTTAATAACCACATTATCAGCAACATTGCTACTTAGAGCCTTGCCATATATATGCTTAATTCTATTTACTTTGCACCCCTTTGGCAGTATAGACTTCAGGTCGGCATCTATCAACTCTGCGCCAATAGACAGTGAGCGGAAGTACTGCACACGACCCTCGCGCACAATAGTTACATCTGTAACCTCTGCGCCGATATCCACGATAACAACACCCTGCTCAGCCTCTACAGCAGAGACAAGCAGCGGGAAGGTGATTGTCGGGCCAACAAAGATACCCTGAATCTCCATACCCAGCTTGTGGTGTAGCCCCTTGAGATAGTTCTGCTGGTCATTCATACCCACAGTGAGCATATAGCGAGCCTTGAGCCAACTTCCCTGAAGACCCGTTGGGTCAAGCACGCGCTTTGTACCATTGACATAGTAGCACAGCGGCGAGAAGCTGAGCACACCCTCGGCGCAACTCTCTGTGCGAATTTGGCTCACGAGCTGACGCATAATATTGAGGTCATCATTGCCAATAACGCCTGTGCGCTTATTCTTCACCGGCATCATATCCTCAACAATCACGCAGCGGGTATTTGTATCTCCAAGGCTAAAATAGCCCTGCTCAATCTTGATACCCAGCTCCTGCTCCAGTTCTCGCTTGGCGCTCAAAATTACCGAGCTCAGATTCTGCACTGCACTTGTCAAGGTTGTGCAGATGTGTCCGTGCTTGATACTCTTCTTGTTCGGTTGCACAGATACACCCTCAATATTGATTAGTTCCGAGCTCTCATCACGCGAGCCGACAACCATAACAACATTGGCACTACCCAAATCTACTCCTACAAAATATTGTTTCATATAGTGTTAATTTTCATCTTTATATGTACAGATAATCTTATCTGCATAGTTCAAATTTACCATCTTGTAGCTATCCCAGCCGCGGGTAACGGCGACCTTGTCGTAAAAGGTCCGCAGCTTATCAAGCTTCTGCTCGCAGTTTTCTAACCACCCAAACTCAATACGATGATTACCACTGCGCGGTATAAGCATTAGGCTCAGGCGATTATCACTTGTCGTTGTGGCGACAATCTGCACAATCTCTGCTCGCCAAAAGCTATCACTCTGCGTCTTAGCCACAAAGTCCAGCAGGCTATTGAGCTCATCATATCGCTCCACCTTGCGCTCAAAGCGAGCCTCAACTGCTCGCTGCTGAGCCTCAACGCCCTCAAGAGCGCGCTTACAATCCCTCAGATGGCCATCAATATAACGATTAAGGCGTTTGCGTTCAGCCCTATCCTCAATAGTACTATCCCTAACAGCCTTGCGGCGAGAGAGCCAAAACTCTTGTCGCTCAAGTATAGGAGCTCTCTGCCTACCAACAATGCGCACAGAGTCTAAACACTCAACCCTGCTTGCCTCAATCTCATCGCTCAGCCTACCCTCATACCCAGATTCAAAGATAGGGCTATAATCCCCACTTACAACGGGTATGTAGAGCGCAGCTCGCTCTGGAGAGCGGAAAACATAACCATCGGCAGTTATGTAGCAGTTGTAACCATCGACCATAAACCTCAGCAGAGGCTTACGCTGACTGATGCGGATATGCAGTGTGCCGCTATACGAGGCATAGATGCCCACATAGTCCACAAAACCCTCCTTGCAAATCATCTCGCGTATAGCCTGCGTATCAACGCTTCTGATGTTGGTATTTATCGTCGCAATACCTCTATCAAGGAGCATCTCACGCACTCGCTGCGATGTTATAAGCTGTCCAGAGGCTGTAGAGTCGACAATCTCAATAGACAGTCGCTCGACATTCTGCTCCTGATTATGGCGACGAACAAGCAACGCACTAAAGGTGACATACGCCGCAATAGCTGACCATATAACCACCACCAGAGCAATATTTGCAATCCGTCTCCACATACAACTCCTACCTCCTATCTACTCTTCGCCTCAATAACTTCTGCCACCGCTGTGCAGTAGGCATCAATATTTCCAGCTCCGAAGGTCACAACAATGTCTGTATCCGCATCCGCAAGCCACTGTGCAAGACCCTCACGCTCAACAATGGCGCAAGGCACCGCTACCCTATCGGCAATAATCTGGCTTGTGATGCCCTCTATCGGGAGCTCACGAGCTGGATATATCGGCAGCAGTACAACCTCATCTGCCAGGCTCAGCGCCTGAGCAAACTCCTCATACAGGTCGCGCGTACGAGTGTAGAGGTGCGGCTGGAACAGAGCTGTAAGCTTACGGCCTGGGAACATCCTCTTTACTGATGTTATCGCCGCCATCAACTCACGCGGATGGTGCGCATAGTCATCCATATAGACCGCCTTGGGCGTGTTCACATAGAACTCAAAGCGTCGCTTAACGCCACTAAACTCAGCCAGTGCCCGACGCAGAGCATCGTAATCCACATCCTTACCCTCCGACTTTGCAGCAAGGATAAAGAGTGCCACGGCAGCCACAGCATTCTCCACATTCACCCATCCCGGGATACCGAGAGTACACCCCTCAACAGTCCCAAATGGGGTCACAATGTCAAATGTATAGTGTCCCGTAGGCAGCAGAGTGATGTTTGTCGCATAGAAGTCCGAAGGCTCGTCAAACGAGTATCGGTAGACCGAAATCTCACCATTGCGAATAGCTACATCAACGCCCCTCTTAATAACAAGAGCACCGCCAGCCGAAATTCTATCAATAAATTGACTAAAAGCCTCCTTCACAGCCTCATGAGTGCCATAGATATCAAGATGGTCTGCATCGGCAGATGTTACCACCGCAACATTTGGCGTAAGCTGCAAAAACGAACGGTCAAACTCATCCGCCTCAACAGCGAGTCTTCGTCCTGTGCCCAACACAAGGTTAGAGTCAAAATTCTTTGACACACCACCTAAAAAGGCACTACCCTCGCCCGCAGCAGCATAATTGAGCCAACTAACAAGCGTAGATGTTGTAGTCTTGCCGTGCGTGCCCGCCACAGCCATAACAAACTTACCCACCGACAGCTCTCCGAGCATCTGCGAGCGTTTGAGCATACGATAGCCTCCCTCGCGGAAGTATTGCATCTGCGGATGGTCTGCCGGAACAGCGGGGGTATAGACCACAACAGTACTCTTATCAAGAAACTGTTCTGGTATAGCCTCAACGCTATCCTGATAGTTCACCTGCGCACCCTCAGCCTCAAGTCGTGCCGTAAGAGGCGTTGCCGTACGGTCATAGCCCGCAACCTGGCACCCCTCGTGCATAAAGAATCGCGCAAGAGCACTCATACCAATGCCACCGATGCCCAAAAAGTACAATCTCCTCGCCGCCATACTAACTCTGTTTGCAATGTTTAATTACCTCTGCCGCCACACGGTCAGCCGAGTCAGCAATGGCTAATTTGGAGATATTCTTAGAGAGCATCGTCATCTCGCCACTATCTGCAATCATACGCAGAGCGGTAGATATAGCGCAGTCCACAGCCTCCGAGTCAGCAACCATACGCGCCGCCTTCTTATCCACAAGTGCCTGAGCATTCTTTGTCTGATGATCCTCCGCCACATTTGGAGAGGGGACAAAGAGCGTCGGCTTGCCTGCAAGACACAACTCCGAGACGGTACATGCACCACTGCGCGAGATAACTACATCTGCTGCAGCATAGGCGTAGTCCATACGGTCAATAAAGGCGCCCTGCCAGATGTTCTGTGTAGGATAGTGCTGCAAGAACTGCTTCATCTCCTGCTCATAGTAGCGGCCCGTCTGCCAGATAACCTGCACTGGAGCCTTGCCACCAAGAGTCATAACCCACGAGCGCATCATATTGTTGAGCGTGCGAGTACCCAACGAGCCTCCCACAACAAGTATCACAGGCAGAGAGTCGTTAAAGCCATAGTACTCAAGAGCCTCGCGCTTATCTGTCTGACCCGCCAAAAACGCTGAGCGTAGCGGATTGCCAGTCTTCACGATACGCTCGGCAGGGAAAAATCTCTCCATGCCGTCGTATGCCACGCAGATACTCTTAGCCTTACCTCCAACAATCTTGTTCACAAGACCCGCGTATGAGTTCTGTTCCTGAATTACTGTCGGAATACCCATCCTCTGGGCCGCCCACAGCACTGGGGCAGAGGCATAACCACCAAAGCCAACAACAACATCGGGCTGAAAACCCTTCAATATCTTCTTTGCCTCACGAATGCTCTTGATAACCTTAAAGGGCAGCAATAGGTTCTTAAGCGACAAACTACGCTGCAAACCCGCAATAGGCACACCGTTAATACGATAGCCCGCCTTAGGCACTGCCGTCATCTCCATTTTACCCTCAGCACCCACAAAGAGAATCTCCACATTCTCAGCTCCCAATATTCGCGTAAGTGCCTCAGCCACAGCAATTGCCGGATAGATATGACCACCCGTACCACCGCCAGAAAGTATTATTCGTTTCATAAAAATTGATTACTATCCTATATTAGTGACAAAGATAGTAAAAATTAACCATACAATATTAAAAAGCGCACAAAAAAAATTTGCAGAGCCTCTGACCCTGCAAATTTATGGTATTACCTACCCCATTCAGCACCTAATCTCTACTTGCGACCGCCTCCGATAACATAGCCCACACTCAAGCCAAAGTGAGAGTTGGTCTCCTTAAGATATTTGTAGTAGAAGGTAACTCTGGCACGATGAAAAAGCTCGACACCAACACGCGGCATAACAGTAAAAGCTGCAGAGTTGACAGTCTCCTTAAGTGGCTGATTAGTAACATCTTTAATCTTCATAGCCTCATTACTTGTCAGTCCACCACCAACACCTATGCCCAAGAATGGCGAGAAGATACCCTTGCGGTTTATGTTCCAGTCTGCCACAACCATAGCACTCAAAGAGCGGAACTTAAATAGATCTTTATTGACCTTCAGCTCACGATTAAATGTGTTTCCATCAAGACGCAAACCGATATCAAAAGGCTGACTCTGAAGGTTATACCTCAACTCAACATCAATGTTATATCCGACCTTGTTCTTGTCAAAATCTATCTCCTTAGCTGTCGGAGTAATCATCGCCGCACCAATCTCAAGCTCTAAAGCTCTTACCGGCGCAGCACTGCCCCTTGCAGCCACCTGCTGCACAGCACAACAGAGAGCCAACAACAATACTATAAAAATTTTACGCTTCATAACTGACTAAAATTAAAGGTTTCAACACAAAATTAGAAAAAATTTTGGAAATTACAAAATAATCCCTACCTTTGCACCAGAATCCTGCGGATATGGTGTAATTGGTAGCCACGTCAGACTTAGGATCTGATGCCGAGAGGCGTGGGGGTTCGAGTCCCTTTATCCGCACTTCACAAGCGACCCATTCAGGTCGCTTGTTTCGTTTGATAAAGGAACTCGGTCAGTTGGTGGCGGTGTGGCAGTGTTATCTGCGCTTGGCAAATGTGCAGAGTTGCTATGCAACTTTGGAATATCGTTTGAGAAATGTTCGCTCAAACAAGTTTGGCGACTTTTCTCAACCAATCTTCCAAACCTTTGGTTTTCTGCACATTTCCCCTGCTTGCACTGCTCAAACCTGCGGCAACCGTTCAAGTCCCACTATTGAAGTTCAAAAACCAGGAGAGCTGAGACACAAACGCGACAGTCTTCTACGAAGGTGTCGCGTTTTTTTGTGCGTCTAAAGGGACTCGACAGCTTGTGGCGCCTCGGTAGACTTATCTTCGTGAAGCAGTGTTGCTCCGCAACTCTTGTCACTGTCTGACATTGTCCTTGAAAACAAATTTTCAGACAATATCAGCCATTGCCAACAATCTGCGATTGACTGCTTCTGCTCGGTCTGCTCTCGGCTGCTGACGCCGTTCGAGTACGGTGCAATTTAGTAAGTGAGGTGGAGATGTATCCGCTACAACAACTGCCCGATATTGTCCTTGAAAACAAGTTTTCAGACAATATCAGCCACTGCCAACAATCTGCGATTGACTGCTTCTGCTCGGTCTGCTCTCGGCTGCTGACGCCGTTCGAGTACGGTGCAATTTAGTAAGTGAGGTGGAGATGTATCCGCTACAACAACTGCCCGATATTGTCCTTGAAAACAAGTTTTCAGACAATATCAGCCACTGCCAACAATCTGCGATTGACTGCTTCTGCTCGGTCTACGCTCGGCTGCTGACGCCGTTCGAGTACGGTGCAATTTGGATAGTAAGGTGTATTCGCAAAATTGTCTGTCTACTCAATCGTGATTTTCTCAACGGAAGCGGTAACCTCTAAATAGGTGTCATCTTCGGCGTTATTTGTCTCAAGGGCCTCCAACGCCTTATCTGCAGTATCTTGAGAAGTGTAAACTCCCAGCACATCCGTTTGATTATCCGCTCCATCTACACGGGTACAAAGTAGCGCGTAAATTTCTCCGCAACAATTTTCCACCTCAACAGATTGAATCTTGAACAGATGCTCCACTGGATCATCATCAGTGTACGACCACTGCAAGTGTTCTTCATCTACATAGTTCTCCTCTATCCACTCTGTATACTGCTCCTCAACAGACTGTTCGTCGTCATCCTCCCACCACTCTTTGATATCTTCAAACTCATTGTAGATAATTTCACGCATTTGAGCGACAGCGGTCTTGAGTGTACTATAAGCACCTACTAATGAATGGGTTGTAAAATCTGCATCAACATTGTGCGACACAACTACGAATAACTGCTTCATAATAATAACTGTTTAGTTTGTCACAAATTTAGGAACTTTTTGACAAACAAACAACCCCAAGCGTCAAGGATATATCAGACAACTATTTATCAGTAATTTTACGCAAGGGAGGTTACATTTAACAGAATTTTGTATCTTTGTCAAAAATTGGCGAGGTATGGCGCAGACGATAACTCTTTCTCTTACGCCCAAGCAGGCGGCGGATAGTAAATTTTACACCAGCGCGGTGGCAAAGCAGATGGGTGTGAAGCAGAGCGATATTGCACTGTTGCGCATAGTAAAGCGCTCGGTAGATGCGCGTCGCGGTGGGCTGAAGGTAAACCTTACACTTGAGGCCTTTCTTGACTTTGAGCCGATGCCTAAGCCAATACATTTTGACTATCCAAATATCAGCACCGCCGACCCCGTAATTATCATTGGAGCAGGTCCTGCAGGACTCTTCACAGCACTGCGGTTGATTGAGTTAGGCAAAAAGCCGATTATATTCGAACGCGGAAAGGATGTGGGCGAAAGAGGCAAGGATATTGCCCAGATTCAGAGGGGCGGAGTGATAAATCCCGACTCAAATTACGCCTTTGGCGAGGGTGGTGCAGGAACATTCTCAGACGGTAAACTCTTTACCCGTTCAAAGAAGCGCGGTGACTACAACAGAGCCTTGCAACGCCTTGTATATCACGGTGCTACGGAGGAGATACTCTACGAGGCTCACCCTCACATCGGCTCCGACCGTCTACCCCGAATTATTGCCGACATACGCCGTCAGATAGTAGAGTGCGGAGGAGAGATTCACTTCAACTCGCGCGTGGATGGCATAATAATTAAAAACGGCCAAGCCGTGGGAATTAAAATAGGCGACAAGGAGGTTGAAGGGTGTGCCGTAGTAGTAGCGACAGGTCACTCGGCGCACGACATATACACGATGCTTGACCGCAGTGGCATACGCCTTGAGGCCAAGCCATTTGCGATGGGTGTACGCATAGAGCATCCGCAGCAACTGATAAACAAAATCCAGTATCACAACTCCGACCAGATGGAGTATCTACCTGCGGCGGCATACTCGCTCGTGCAGCAGGTGGGCGGGCGTGGTGTCTACTCGTTCTGCATGTGTCCGGGAGGTTTTATAGTCCCTGCGATGACAGACGAGAGTCAGAGTGTAGTGAACGGCATGTCGCCTTCGCACCGAGGCTCGCCATTTGCCAACTCTGGCTTTGTGACCGAGATTCGCGCAGAGGACTTTGCACACCTTACAGAGCAGTACGGAGAGCTTGCAGGACTTGAGTTTCAGCGACAGTTTGAGGTTATGGCACGCAATGAGGCCAATGGTCGTCAAACGGCTCCAGCACAGCGAGTTGCGGACTTTGTAGCAGGTAGGAATTCAGCTACCCTTCCGCCGTGTTCTTATGTTCCGGGCATAGTTCCTTCGCGCCTTGATCGGTGGATGCCTGAGTTTATAGCTGCTCGTCTGCGCGAGGCGATACGCATCTTTGACCGCCGCATGCGCGGGTATCTAACAAACGAGGCGGTAGTCGTAGGCGTAGAGTCGCGCACATCAACACCCGTGCGCATACCACGCGACTGCGATACGCTCTGCCACCCTGAGGTAGTTGCGCTCTACCCTGCTGGCGAGGGTGCAGGATATGCTGGCGGAATTATCTCGGCAGCCCTTGATGGCGAGCGCATTGCCGAGGCCATTGCCCGTGACTGCAAGTAGGATTTATCTCAAATTTCTGCATTTTGTTGGCATAAAATTTGGAGGGGGGTAATTTTTGTATATATTTGTGCCGAACAATTTATTAACCCCAAAAATCATACATTATGAAGAGATTTTTTATTGCCGCTGTAGCCATCGTTTTGGGTTGCAGTGCAGTTTCAGCACAGCAGAAGGGAGATATGTATTTCGGCGGAATGACTGGCATCACTATCCAATCAGCATCTGGTGACGGAGTGGGTGCAGGTTTTATCATCCAACCTGAATTTGGAGGCTTTGTGGGCAACAAGTGCAAATTGGGCATCAGCGCAGGCTATGCCATTAGCGGTGGCATACACAGCTTTACCCTCACGCCTAACTTCTCATACTATGTTCGCCTCTGCGACAATGTATATTACACCCCGGGCATTGAGGCTGGTTTTGCAATGGCTGCTGCAGGTGGAGCTGTTGCTGCTGGCGTGGGCGTAGGTCTACAGCTCTTTACAATGGAGTTCCGCCCAACAAAGCACTTTGGACTCACTGCAAATCTTGTCTCACTAAATTTTGTAGCATTAGAGGGCTCCGCCGCCTTTAACTTTGACCTCGGCGTAAACCCTACCGTTGGTGTTAGATACTACTTCTAAAGCAAAAGGGTGGCTCGTAGTGGAGTCACCCTTTTTTAAGAAGTTGTATAACGACAAATTAGCCTTGTTAGACGGCTTCTATTATATGTTCATCAGCACTGTCACTGGCGCAATCTTCTCAAGTCGCTCACGACCACCAATCTCTGGAATGCCGACAAGGAAGACAAACTCCTTGATGCGCACCTTATATGGCTTACCCTCCTTATAGATAGTAAGCTGCTCAAGTGAGCGAGCAACGCCCTCGGCAGTACCACCCGTAGCGAGCACATCGTCAAGCACAGTAATCTCAAAAGTATCGCCCGTAGGCACGCCCGCAGCGATATCGCTCAGACGGTAGAAGAGGCGGTCAAAGCCGTACTCCTTCTCAATCTTTACCTCAATAAGGTCGCCCTCGTTAAAAGGGAGTTTGCCCGACTTACGCATCGGGATAATGTTCTCTACAGCACCCGCCTCGGTAAGCAGTGGAGCAGCAAAGAGAAATGCGCGGGCCTCTGGAGCTGCCACATTTGGAGCTGTGGTAGCCTTATTAAGCGCAGCGATAACCTCGCCAAAGGCCTTGCGAGACTGCAGGAACGGGATTATGTCAATAAAGTTGATACCCTCCTTTGGGAAGTCCTTGTAAAATTTAAGTGTCTCAATCATAGTTTTGTTCATTATTGCTCACAAAGATAGTAAATTACTGCAAGATATCAACTATCTTTTGGCGATGTTTTTCAAAAATATGGTCAATTTTAGCATTATACTTAACAATATCCTGCGGCATACTCTTCGGCGTCTTGATATGATTTACAACCCGAACGACCTTACGCGCCACATCTTTATTAAGATAGGTAGCCTTACCCCGCTTATAGTATGCCTTTGAGGCGTACATTCGACCTAAGTCGTACATCGCCCTACCACCTACGCACTTCGGTATAGCACCCTTTGCCGCCACCCACACCGGCACAGCCATACCCGCAACGGGATTGCCAACAATCACATCCATACGCGGATTTTCAGAGCAAACAATCACTACACTTGCCACGCTTGACGGCCTTGGAACGACATAGTTTGCCTCGCGGAATGGTTTGTCATCCGACAGCACATCGCCCTTCTCAACGCTATAGAAGCTACGCGAATATCCAAAAAAGTCGGCAGGAGAGAAACTCTTCTTCCCCTGCATCTGAGCCTTTACAGTGTCGTATCTACGCACAGATGCTCCGCGACTATCATCTCTGCCCGCAAAAGAGAAGTTTGTTCTAACATCGTAAGTATCAACATCATAGCGTGCATATCCGTCAGACCAAATTTCAAAATAGGCAGCCCCACCCTCGGCATCTCCCACGCCCACATTGCTCTGAAAAGAGTCATATCGGCCGTGACGCTTGAGAAGGTCTTCAAACTCATCCACCGTACGGCACTCACGCAGTGCGCGGCACATAAGGCTATATCTTCCCGCGTACCGCTCTACCCTATTTTGTGGCTCTCGGCGAAGTTTTTTTGTCGCGGTGCTGATATACCCAAAACCCACCTCATTAACACCCGCAAGCGCCGTCTCGCCAACCCTCACATATGAGTTTGCAAGAGCCGTATAGGCATATTTACCATCGTCAAAGTGGACTATTCGGCAGTCGTTGATATCTGTCTGGTCGCGGTGTTTCCACAGCATAACCGCACCCTCTGACGAGAGTTTACGCGCCACAACGGCAGACGAGCAGGCATCTGCCGCCACCCACGCAAGGGCAAAAATCAGTGTAAGGAGTACTCTCATAGGTTGTCGTATAGAAGTTTTATAGCATAGGCGGTTGCGCGGTCAATAATCTGACTACGGTCCGTACCGCAATTTTTCAGCACGGCAAAGCTCCCCTTTGGTGTTGCTATGCCAATCCATACAGTGCCCACAGGCTTCTCTGCGCTACCACCCGTAGGGCCCGCAATGCCCGTAGTAGAGACAGCATAGTCGCTCTGCCCTGCACGACGGACACCCTCCGCCATCTGGATTGCAACAGTCTCACTGACAGCACCATAGCGGACTATATCGTCCATATTTACGCCCAAAATATCGCGCTTAGCCTCGTTTGAGTAGCTCACAACGCCCGCATTGAAGTATGCCGATGCGCCCGCCATAGCGGTAAACTTGGCAGCGATAGCACCACCCGTACAACTCTCTGCCACAGAGAGTGTTTTACCATTTTCAGTCATCCAGCGGTGCACAAGCTGCTCTACTGTCGCATCCTCAAAGCCCACGATAGCCTCTGGGATAATACCCTTCAGCTTGTCAAACTCGTCGTCAATTATCTGGCTAACGCTCTGGCCATCAACCTCATATGCCGACAATCGCAGTCTGACTACATTTGGCGCAGGTAGGTATGCAAGGTGCAGCACCCCTGGCAGGTTATCCTCCCAAGCAGCGATTTTCTCGGCAAGAATTGACTCCGCAATGCCACTTGTAATCATTGTGCGGTGGACAATAGCCTTCAGCTCAAAACGCTGCGTAAGCATCGGCACCACGCTGTCATCCATAAGGTGCTGCATCTCAAACGGCACGCCTGGCAGTGAGACCACAACCTTACCATCGCGCTCAAACCACATCCCTGGAGCTGTTCCGTGGGCATTATGCAGCACCGTGCAGCACTGAGGCACCATAGCCTGACCGCGATTAAGCTCCGTAAAGGCTATGCCTCGGCGAGCAAGCAGTTGCTCAACAAAACTACCAACCTGCTCATTATAAACCAGTTCGGAGTTGTAATATCTGGCAAGGGTGTGCTTTGTAATATCGTCCTTCGTAGGGCCCAGGCCGCCAGTGATTATAACCACATCGCTTATAGCAAGGGCACGGTCGAGGGTTGAGACAATCTGCTCGGCACTGTCGCCAATACTTACTCTCTCCGTTACCACAACGCCTATACGGTTGAGTGCCTGCGAGATATAGCGCGAGTTGGTGTCAAGAATCTGACCTATCAGAATCTCATCACCAATAGTAATTATCGTTGATTTCATATAGGTATGTTCTATGAATTAGGATAAAAGATGTTTACAAATATTGCCGACAAAGCTCGGCCCGTTGTAGACAAAGCCTGTATATACCTGCACAAGGGTCGCACCCGCGTCCAACATAGCCTTGGCATCTTCGGGGGTCATAATGCCACCCACACCGATAATCGGATATGTGCCATTTGAGCGCTGGTATACTCGTCTAACAACCTCTATAGAGCGCTTTGTCAGCGGCTGACCACTCACTGCACCCGAGCCGTATCGCTTAAGTCTCTGCGGGTCGGTCACAAGCCCCGTATGGCGGGCAGTGCCGTTTGTGGCTACAATGCCGTCAAGAGGTGTGTCTACCATAATATCTGTCATCATATCTATATCCTCGTCCGTGAGGTCTGGCGATATTTTGAGCAGTATCGGGCGATACTGATTCTGCCCTCGGCGGAAGTCAAAGAGCGGTTCAAGAATAGATATTATACTCTCGCGCGTGCGAGGGACATACTGCTTGAAAGAGGTGTTGTAGCTGACATTTACCGAAAAGTAATCTACATACTGATAGAGGTTGCGGAACACTCTCAGATAGTCGTGCGGAGCATCACAAGGCTCTGTAGTAGAGTTCTTGCCGATATTACAGCCTATAACCACATCCCCCTGATGGTTGCGCAACGAGGCAACAACATACTCCAGACCCTTGCTACTTAGGCCTATACGATTCATTATTGCACGGTCATCATCAAGACGGAACACACGCGGCTGTGGATTGCCATTCTGAGGCTCTGGAGTGACTGTTCCAATCTCCACAAAACCAAAGCCCATAGCCCCCAACTGACTGAAAATCTCGCCATTACGGTCAAAACCCGCTGCCATACCTATCGGATTGCGGAAGTGAATGCCAAAGACATCGCGCTCAAGCGAGACATCCTCAACAGCATAGAGCTTGCGCATAAACCACCTCGCCCCTGGAACCCTACCCAGCAGCCGAAGCAGAAACACTGCCCAGTTGTGCGTCCTCTCCGCGCCCAACAACGGCGATAAAAAACTCAACAAACGAAACATAGTACAAAGGTAATAAAAAATCTTGTGAGTGCAAGATTTTTTGGCTGTTAGCTGTTAGCCGTTAGCCATTGGCTTGCCTTCGGCAACCTGACCCTGCTAACGCAGTACAGAGAATTTAGAGAAATTAAGGAATTTAGGGAAGTTAGCGAAAAACACTAAACTCGTTAATCTCCTTAAACTCCTTAATTTCACTACTTTACGCACCGCCCCATTTTGTTGTCAAAATGGAGGATTTACAACGCTCGGCGAGAAAAATTGGCGCAGGATAGTACTCAAAACGTACAGCCAAGACAATTTTTCTCGTTAGCGGAAGTAAATACCCATTTTCACGACAAAATTAGAAGTATTCGGTGCGATACGAATAACCATTTCGCAGCTGCTCAAAGTCTCCGCCATTTTTTAGCGAGGCGGACTCAGCGACAAGGTTGCAATAGTTATCTATCGTGTCGTTAAGGGTTTGCCAATCAATGTTTTGCGGAGTAGTTGGGGTGCATTGTGGCGGGTACCAGCCCTCAAGGGGCAGGTTAAAGTGGCGAGCCAGAGCGGCGACGGACATTGCCGTAGCGTTTGCCTTGCCCTGAAGCGAGTAGCCCGCGATATGGGGCGTAGTAACAAGTGCCTTTGCAAGCAGTGTTTTGTCAATATTCGGCTCCCTCTCCCACACATCTATGGCGCACTCCAATCCACTATTAAGCAGAGCGGATGTCTCAACAACCTCTCCGCGAGAGGCGTTGATAACCACTGCATTAGGGCGCAAAAGTGATAGCGTACGGTCGTTTATCATTGCGCGCGTAGTGCTATCCAGCGGGGTATGCAGAGTAAGGATATCCACCTGTGGCAGGAGCTGCTCAAGGGTCACAAAGTCAAGGTTTTCCCTCGCCTGACGCGGAGGGTCACAGCAGATGACATTAAAGCCCCAACACTCGGCATACTGCTTTACAAGCGAGCCGACATTTCCCACGCCAACAATACCCAGTGTGCGCTCCGCAGGGGTAAAGCCATCGCGGCGGGCGAGCATAACAAGGACTGCCGCCACCCACTGAAGCACTCCTCGGGCATTACACCCTGCGGCGGTCGTAACCACGATATTATGCTCTTTACAGTACTCCAAATCTATATGGTCAAAGCCGATTGTCGCCGTAGCGATTGCTTCCACCTTTGACCCCTCAAGAAGCTCACGACCACAGCGCGTGCGGGTGCGAACAACAAGCGCGGAGGCGTCTGCAACAAGCTGTGGCGTAAAGCTATCGCCCGAAGCATAGACAACCTCGGCATACGGCTCTAAAACGCCAGCGATAAAAGGAATAGCACTATCAATAACGATTTTCATACAGCAAAGGTAATATAGGTGCGCTGAATTAGCAATTTTTTAGTTAAAATTATTATCTTTGTCGTCCAATTATGAACAGAGAGAAGCAGATATTCCGAACAACCCTCGTAGGAAGCGTAGCCAACCTACTGCTGGTGGTATTCAAATTTATTGCCGGCATTGTGGGTCATAGTGCCGCGATGATTGCCGATGCAGTACACTCGCTCTCGGACTTTATAACAGATATTATCGTAATTATCTTCGTAGCAATCTCTGGCAAGCCCGAGGATGAGGACCACGACTACGGACACGGCAAGTATGAGACTCTTGCAACGGCAGTGATAGGTATAATACTATTTTTTGTCGGCGTAGGTATACTTATCAGTGGCATCAAGGCTATTATTTGGGCACTGCAGGGAGAGCCTCTTCAGACGCCATCACTACTGGCGCTGATTGCGGCTGTAATCTCTATAGTAGTCAAGGAGGTGCTCTACCACTACACCGTAAAGCGCGGCATGGCTTTAGTTTCTTCGTCAGTAGTTGCTAATGCGTGGCACCACCGCAGTGATGCGCTATCATCTATAGGCACGGCGATAGGTATTGGCGGTGCGATATTTTTGGGCGAGCAGTGGAGAATACTTGACCCTATAGCGGCAGTTATTGTCAGCCTATTTATCATCAAGGTTGCCGTTGAGCTCTTTAAGCCCTGCATAGAGGAGCTACTTGAGCGTTCTCTGCCCGCCGAAATGGAGCAGAAGATACTCGATATTATCCTCTCTACACCGCAGGTCAGCTCTCCACACCACCTCAGAACCCGCCGTATAGGTAGCTACATAGCCATCGAGGTGCATATTCGTATGGATGGGCAGAGATCGCTAAGCGAGGCTCACCAGGTGGCAAGTGATATTGAGCGACGCCTAAAAGCGGAGTTTGGAGAGAACACCCACATTGGAATACATATGGAGCCGACAAAATAGTGTTGTAAAAGTGCTATTGCTTTGATAATTCGGCACTTTTTTAGTAACTTTGCCCAGTAATAGTTAGAAGATGGATATTAACAAACTTTTCAGATTCGGATTTAGCCTCTCGTCGGGTAGCAACGACAATGGCGGGTACTATTTCCGTGACGCTACAGCTACTACAGATGCCCCCATAGTGCTTGTCTCTGCGCCATGGGCAGTAACATCTGCAGCGGGGCAGGGTGCTGCTTATACCCCCGATGCGATTATAGATGCCTCAACAGCCGTCTCGCTATATGATATTGTGAGCAACACATCTATAGAGGGCAAGGTGGCAACAGCAGAGGTAGACTACGACCTTCAGGAGAGCTCTCTACAACTTGGTGGCGATGCGGCGAAGGTTGTTGCGCATATCGAGGATGGAGGCGTGCTGTCGGGCGACTACTTTGCCCGCAAGGTGGTGCGTATAAACCTCGGCTTTAGAGATATGCACCGCAGCGTGGGTAAGCGCGTGTTCCGCTATGCCAATAAGGGCAAGATTGTGGGCGTTGTTGGCGGCGACCACTCAGTGACCTTTGGTGCTGTGCGCTCAATCTCCTCTGTTCATCCACAGATGGGCGTTCTGTTTATTGACGCACACAGCGACCTGCGCCCAAGCGGCAAGATTTTCGACTACTCACACCTATCCGTAGCGCGAAATATCGTAGACGAGATTCCAGCCGTCAGCAAGTTAGTGCAGGTGGGTGTACGCGATATGAGCCTTGAGGAGGTTAAATTTGCACAGAACCACCCTAAGGTTACGATGTTCTGCCACGAGAAGCTCACTGCCGAGCGATTTTCTGGCAGAAGCTGGGGCGAGGTGTGTGACGATGTGGTGAGCCAGCTACCTGAGAAGGTCTACATATCCTTCGATATTGACGCTCTGTCGCCAGAGTGTTGTCCGCACACAAAGCGACCTGTGGCGGGCGGTATGACCTTTGATGAGGCGGTGTGCCTTATCAACCGCGTGGCCGAGTCCGGCAGAGAGATTGTCGGCTTTGACCTTACTGAGATTGTGCCGGTTATGGAGTCTGGTGTCGATGCCGCTGTAGGCGCACGAATGCTCGTAAAACTCTGTGCCGCAGCACTTTGTTCTAAAAAAAAGATATAATTATGAAGAAGATACTTTTACCACTACTTACAGTCACCCTATTTTGCAGCACATTTTTCTCCTGCAAGCAGAAGAGCAGCACTATTGCCACAGAGGCAGACTCTCTGAGCTATGTTATAGGTCTTAGCGTAGGCCAGTCGCTTATCCAGCTCGACTCTACGCTCAATGTTGATGCCGTTTGCCAGGGCATTCGCGATGTATACGGATCTACGCAGAAGATGACTATGGATGAGGCTCGCGACTACTACCTCGGTCAGCAGACATACTTTGTCCACGAGAAGGCCGAGAAGTATCAGGAGCAGTTCCTTGCAGACCTTCGCAAGAGCAACCGCGAGTTTGTGCGCCTACGCAATGGCGTGACATACCGCATCATCAAGCTCGGCGACCAGAGCGTGCAGTCGCTCGTTTCGCGCGACACGCTCAACCTCGCAATTACAATCTACGACCAGAGCCAGAATGTTATCGTTGAGACTGATACACTTCAGACTGCATACCGCGACCTACTGGAGGGTCTGCGCGAGGTGGTCCGCATAACTGGAAATGGCGGTAGCGTAGATGTATGGGTCCCTTCAGCGCAAGCATACGGTTCAGAGGGCAATGCAGAGCTTGGTATCGGCGCAAACCAACTGCTTAACTACAAGGTGGATATTGTTGACATAAATTACTACAATAAGAAGAAAAAATAAATAATTTTTACTACCTTTGCACCCGCAATTTAGAAACACATAAATTAATGTATATCAAGATGAAAAAGATTTTTAATGTAGCCATCGTAGCACTCGTATGCGGTGCTATGGCTGTAAGCTGCTGCAACGGCGGCAAGAAGACAATGCTCACAAAGGGCAACTCTTCAAAGATGGACACCCTCTCTTACGCTATGGGTGCAAATCTTGGCGAGTTTGTATCAACTCGTATTGCAGACATCCCATTCAACTTTGAGGAGCTTGATCGCGGCCTTGAGACTGCAGCACTGGGCAAGTCAAAGTGGACTCCAGAGCAGGCTCAGGAGGTTTTCCAGTCACTCATTATGCCAGTAAACGACCGTTTTGGTCAGCTTATGCGTCAGAAGCAGGATACTACCTCAACTGCAGAGCCTATTCAGGTTTTTGTTCGTGAGGGCGAGCGCGATAGCCTCTCTTATGCTTACGGTATCAACATCGGTAACGACCTTCGCAATGGTAAGTTCCCACTTCAGCTTTGCTGGTATATGGAGGGCTTCCAGCAGACTCGCAATGGCGAGGGTATGATGACAGCCGAGGAGATTCAGCAGTTCCTTATGAACTTCTTCAATGTTGTCTACCCAGAGCAGCAGAGGGAGTTATCTGAGGCTTGGCTTGCAAAGATGGAGCGTAAGTCTGGCGTTCAGAAGTCAGAGAGCGGCCTTCTCTACAAGGTTATCAACGAGGGCGATATGAGCCGTTCAGCTACCGACGACCGCGACGAGGTTACAGTTCACTACACTGGTCGTGACCGCGATGGTGAGGTATTTGACTCATCTATCTTTGAGAATATGCCTTCAGAGCGTCAGGAGATGATGCGTCAGTATCAGCCAGACAACTTTGACGAGAAGGGTAACATCATTGAGAACGAGCCTGTAACATTCCCACTTAACCGCGTTATCGCTGGCTGGACAGAGGGTATGAAGCTCGTAGGTCCTGGTGGTAAGATTATCCTCTACATCCCATCTGACCTTGCATATGGTCCACACGGCAATCAGGCTATCGCACCAAATGCAGCTCTTGAGTTTGAGGTTGAGCTTATCGATGTAAAGCCTTTCGTAGATCCAGCAGCTGCCGAGAAGACAGAGAACGCTGAGGCTGCAGAGGTTGTTGCAGAGTAAGCAGCACACATACAACATAACAAAAGCGACCCCAATGGAGTCGCTTTTGTTGTATGTAGTGGCATCTGTATAAGTTAGAACTGTAAACAAAACAAATTTTTAAGGCAGCTATTTGAGAATAGAAAAAAAAATTTATAGTTTTGTTGTGTCTTGTAGGGTCATTAAGTGGTAAGGTGTCTATGGTGCCACACTTACACCATCCGAATTACTTCGAAACTGATTCGGCAATTCATTCCACAAGATGAATCTACAATTCATTTTGAAACCGTTTTTATTGTGGTGGTCACTAACTATGATCTATCACTGAGACCCTGGCAACTTGTCAGGGTCTGTCAGTCTCAACAGAAAAGGGTAATGATGCCAAAAGCGGCGCTTGAGTAAAAATGTAATTGCCTATAAATTTGGAAATTACAGCGATATTTTAGAGATTAGTAGAAAACGGTTTCTACTAATCTCTATTTTTTATGGTAAA
>SUZS01000024.1 GCA_015059785.1 Rikenellaceae bacterium | reverse complement strand
GCTTTTTTACCATAAAAAATAGAGATTAGTAGAAACCGTTTTCTACTAATCTCTAAAATATCGCTGTAATTTCCAAATTTATAGGCAATTACATTTTTACTCAAGCGCCGCTTTTGGCATCATTACCGATTTAGGAGACTCTCGCAGAGAGTACGAAGAAAAATAGAGCCACACTCAAGCTTGCTTGAAAGTGAATGGCTCTATTTTTTGTCGTAATAGCCGTAAGGCTATCCTAAATCCGCATCAGTACGGAAGAAAAACGAAGTTTTTCATAAAGTTTTTGGTGAAGCTTTTTTCAAAAAGCTTCGGTACTCGCGTTCTGCGTAGCTGAACTACAGTGCGTCAAAGGCGAAGATATGTGCCTTCTCGGCGCCCCAGGTCTCGGTAACTACGAGGCGGAGCTGTTTTGTCTCCACTGGCTCGAAGGTAACCTTACGCAGGCGCAGGTAGTTATCGTCGTCAGAGTAGAGGGTCTTCCACTCCTTATCTACCAGTGCCTCAATCTTGAAGCCCTTAGCCATAACCTTTGGAATCTCTACGCGCTCTGTTGTAGCCTCAAGCTTACGCATACGCTTGCTACGCACCTTAAGCTCAGAGTCAAAAATCATACGCGCAGCGCTCACGGTAACAGGCTTTTTCCAGGTGTAGGTAATAGTATTCTCATTTGGAGCTACCCATACGCCATTATCCTGACCCTGCCAGTTGCGGTCGATACCGTTACGCAGAATCTCAATATCCTCGCTAACCTTTGCCTTTGCAGTAAGCTCAGAGATTGTACGCCAGCGGTAAGGGAGCATAACATCGTCATCCTCAAGCATAGCCTGCACCTGAGCGATATGCTCTTTGTGCACCTGTGCTGGGTCAATACCCTTCTCAATAGCCACAGCTGCGCCAGTACCTGCTGCCTGACCGAGCAGTGCGCAAGTAGCCATTACGCGGGTAGCAGAGAGACCCATATGTGTAGCTGAGATATCACGACCTGCGAACATAAGGTTTGGAACATTTACAGAGTAGAGACAGCCAAATGGGATGCCGAAGCCCTGAGGTACGGTATACTCAACAGAGATTGCGCCCTTCTTGTGGAAAGCATCTGGGTGGTGGTCGTCAAGAGTCCAGCCGCCATAAGCGACAACATCTGGGAAGTGACCGCCAGAGAGTACATCGTGCTGTGTGAGGATGTGTGGACCTACGAAGCGGGTACTCTCGCGCTTACCTGGCAGAGAGCCAATCCAGTCAAGCTCATAGCCCTTACCACGACCATCTGGGTGGTTCTTCATATACTCCCAAATTCCATAAACGATGCGCTTGAGCTCATACTGAATATCGTTTGCATCGGCAATAGTGTCAAAGTTACCACCGAACTCGCACCACCAGAAGTTGTTGTCGTGTGGGTGGTAGATGCGCTTGTAGTTGAACTTCATACCAGGGATTGTAGATTCTGGCACGGTGTAGTCAAAGTCTGCATCTGTAAAGTGGTACGCCCACTCTGGAGCCTTGAAAGGAACATCTACATCGGTCTTGCGAAGCTGGATAAGGATTGAGTTACCCATAGTCTTTGTATCGTCGCCCTCAGCCTGGCAGTTCTCGTTGAACTCGGCAGGGTTCTCACGACCGTGGCGATACTTTGCTCCAGAGAGTCGGAGAATACCGTCACCAGTACAGTCGGCAAAGATTGTTCCGTTAATCTTGTACTCTGTGTAAGCGTTTATGTTCCAAGCCTTTACAGCAGCAATGCGCTCACCGTTCATAACAACATCATTTACAGATGTGTTGAGTAGCAGGGTGATGTTTGGCTCTGAAACAACGGTTGAGTAGATAGCGTCATCCCACATAGTGTAACGCTGGAGAGGGTTGTAGTAGAAGTTGCGTAGCTGCATCTCCTCAAGGATACCGGTCTCCTGAGTATCGTCAATCTTTGTGCCGACAATACCCATACGCATCTCACTTGAGGCGTTACCACCAAGTACTGGGCGGTCCTGAACAAGAACGACGGTTGCGCCGTGGCGAGCAGCCGACACTGCTGCGCAGACACCTGCAAGACCACCACCGCAGACAACTACATCGGCAGTGAGCTCAACCTGCTTCTTTACATCAGGGGTGTTAGCCTCTGTTCGCATCTGAGCTGAGGCTGTGAGCGGCATAAGTAGAACAAGTAGTGCCGCAAAAATTCGCATAATAGACTTCATATTATTTGGTTTTTAGGTATTTTATAGTGCAAAGTTACTAAAAACTGTTTGAATTGCAAACTGTAGACTCTAAAGAGTCTCTTTTGCTACTCTGTTCACTTCGGCATTAAGATTTGCGAGAAATCCTGCCCAGTCGTAACTACTGTCGTTGATGTTCTGGTTGCGCAGTTCGCCAAGTTGCGCCTCAAGGGTCTCAAGGGCCTCTGGATTGCACTTTTTGCGAAGAGCGCGAACCTTCTCATAGAGCTCAATACCATCTATCAGCCTCTCAAAGCGCACCGATGAGCGAGCAGCGGGGTAGACAAGGAAAGTATCGCCCGAAGCCCAGTAGCGGAAGCGTGAGTCGTACTGTGGGTTAGCTGGCCAAGAGTTATACGACCAGCGGAGCATACCGTCATAGTCGTAGGCAATAGCATATGCGCCAAGTAGTTCACTTTCAAATGGTTGTGAGTTGGTAAATGTATTTGGGAATAGGGTAGAGCAGCAGACATAGTATGTCGAAACAAATCCCTTTGCTCGGCGAGTAGCAATCTCCTCAAAGCTCATAGCCGCCTGCTTTTGACCCACGCATACATCGCGCATATTGGCGTAACGCTTGTATGAGTTGTGGTTGTCGGCAATGGCGAATCCAAGCTCTGGGGCGTACTTAGCAATAAGTTTTGCAGCTGCGTCCATATCCTCTGGCGCGCGCTCGTCAATGGCGATGTTTGTAATGCCGAGCCAACCCTTTTCGCGCAGGTGAGCAGCAAAGTCAGTGAGGAATGGACCCCACATAGCCTCAAAATTCTCGCTCTTTGGTGTTGCCGAGACGGTGCGGTTGCGGTGGACCTTACCCGTGCGCATATCGTGGTAGTCAAGGATGCAGTCGCCCCAAGGAAGCATTGAGTAGCAGTTTATCTGCTTGTCTATGCCCAGGCTCATCATAAACTCTACCCAGCGGTCAAAGATAGTGTAGTCGTAGCTCCAAACATCGTTGTCGTTAAGGGTCCAGTATATCATCGGCTCATAGTCGTCAAAGCACTGATAGCGCCATGGGTCGCGGTTGAGCGTTGCTGTGATAACCTTCTGACCAGCATCGGCAAGCATCTGCATAACTGGTCGCATAGCAGCGAAGTGCTCCTCACTCCACATCTCAACCCCCTCCATACGAGCGACAGAAGATGGGTGCTGCCAGAGGTCAAGGTGGAACGACCAATCTTTAGGCTCTGGTATCTTGGTGCCGATAACCTCAAGTTGCAGGGCGAGAGTTGTAGAGCCAAAGCCACTATGGGAAATCTTTAGAGTGGCATCGTAGACTCCCGCGGTTGCATCCTTTGGAATAGCGATGCTTACCCATACAGGGCGCACGGTGCAGGCAGGGATGTTGTAGTGCTGGAGGTTGTCAAGCATATCGGCCTGCAGAATGGCTGGGTGTCCATTTGCTCGTCCGCACAAGCAGCTCTTGTCTGTTTTGTCGCCAAGGGTGTAGCGCACAAAGTGCGGTGTGGCAATCTCTGAAGAGAGCTTCTCTGATTTTGAGCTAAAGTCCGAGATGTTGCACTCTACAGCCTTCAGCTCGCTACTGCTCCATATAAGTAGTTGTGCATTGACTCTCTCGCCCTGCCAGCCAGTGACAGATATTGTTTTGTCATCGACTGTAGGCACTATGCTGCGCGAGTATACAAAGTCGCAACTTGCCCATGCGGCATTAACTCCGCTCTTAACGCTGTTCCAAGCCTCAGCCGGCTCTGTAGTAAGGGCTACGGGGTCAGCCGCCTCGGTAAAGGTCTCTACTGTAGGGGTATTACACGCACCAAAAAGTGCTACTGATAGCGCGACAAAGATAGGTTTTATATTCATGGTTAGAAGAGTTTTAGATTCTCAAATGATGGAGTGAGCTCGCCACGCTCTATGCGGTGGATAATCTCCACTACGCGGTCGTTCATAGGTGTTGGACAGCCCACAGTGCGACCAAAAGCAGAGACTGCTCCGTTTATGGCATCTACCTCCGAATGTTTGCCCTTCTCAAGGTCCTGAAGCATACTTGCCTTGAGGCGTGCGTGCTTGCGGATGGCAATAGGGATGATAAAGAAGGAGAAGGCTCGCTTCAGAGCATTTGTGTAGTTGAGCAGTTTAACGATATCCTTGCCCTGCACTGGCTCTATGCGAATACCACCCGCAGCGCAGACATCTATACACTCCTTGATAAGCAGTTGCACAATGCGGCGAGAGGCTCTGTTGTCCGCAGCCTCGCCAAAGGTGCATCCAAGAACTGCACTCATACCCGAGAAGGCGGCATTAATCAGCAGTTTGCTCCAACGGGTGCCGATAAAGTTCTGCTCAACATCTACCGTGCCCATCTTCTCAAGTAGGCTCTTGACTGTGTCAAAGTGTTTGTTCGGCTTGTCAGAGATTGCTCCGAGTGAGAAAGAGAGTGCGTCAGGCGAACTTGTAAGCTCGCACACGCCCGGGCTGACCATCGTAGCTCCCCAAGCAACAGTACACCCTAAAACACGCTCAGCTCCTACAATATCGGCAATGCCAAGCTCTGGAAGACCATTTTGGAAGGTGACAATAACACCATCCTCAGCAAGGAAATCCTTCAGCATTGTGACAACCTCGGCGTTATGCTGCTGCTTGGTCATAAGGAAGACAATGTCGTACTGCCCGCTCATCTTGTCGGGCGTATAGGCGGTGACAGCCTGACAGAAATCGACCGTGCCAGTAACCTTTGCTCCAGAGGTTTGAAGTGCGGCAATATGCGCCTTATTGCGATTTATCAGCTCAATATCTACACCACCTTTAGTTATATAGGCTCCAAGGATTGTTCCTAATGAGCCTGCTCCGTAAATTGCTACTCTCATAATATACTATCTTTTTTTGCAAAGATAATAAATTATGTGAGAATTGTAAATAGGTCTCTAAAGTAATTATATAAACAATTACCTATTATTATGGTAATCTAAATCGACTCTTGACAATATAGTATGATGTGTCGTACATTCCGCCAGAGTAGTTCTCATTCTTATAATATCCTATTACAAGCGGATTAGGTACTGTAACGGCAATATTGTAGTTGCCTGCAAGGATGTTAAAGGAGAGAGTTCGGTTAGGCTCAATTGTGAACTCGTAGCTGCGTTTTGCACCGCTATAGAGTACCGTGAGGGGGTAACCAGTATCGTTAGTAATACGCTGAGAAGCAATAGAACCATTGTTACTGCTTATCTTAGTGGCGCTTGGCAGCCCGCCGTTTGATTTGACCATTATATCGCGGACACGAGTGTCAATAGTACCTTTCTTTGCTCTTGCTGTATATGCCCCTTTAGGATACTTCTCAAGGTACTTTTGATAGTATTTCAGTTCGTCTCTCTTTTGTGCGGTCTTCCATGCCGCCTCGTCTGTGCCCCAGTCGCGCAATTCAGCCCTCTCGGCACGCTCCTTAGCATCGGAGTGGTACTTTTCTGGTACATTTTCATAGTAGTTTTCCCACGAGTCAGTGTAGTCCTGCTCCTCGGCCTGTTTGTAGAGCTCGTAGGCAATTACGCTGGCTCTGTGTGCTGCATCCTCGCCCTGAGAGCTCTGTGGATAGTTATCTGCAAGTTTGTCAAGCTCAAAGATACCCTTTTCAATAGCGCAGTTAAGGTACATATCCAACACTCTGCCCCTAAAGAAGTGTGTGTGGTTGTTAAGATATGCTTCACAATCAGCGATAGTTGAATATTCGGATATAGAGTCGTAATCCTTCTTGGCTTTGTTATAGGCGGAGGATACAAAGGTACCTGCAACGCAAAGCACTATTATTACAACATGTCCAATGGTCTCAGTTGTGGGCTTGGAGAGTATGTCACTCACGGCTTCAAGACCGAAGATTACGGCACAAAAGATGAGTGCAACCTTGACACCTACCGCTCCAAAAATAAGTCCAACAATAGTGGCGATAGCGGCGACAATAGATAGACGATAGAAAAATTCGCTGGTAACGCTGCGTGGGGATTTCTGTTTCATGGTGTTTGCTGTTTACTATATAGAGGGGAGTGGTAGGAAAATATATCAAAAAAGGGTGGCTAAATCAGCCACCCTATATTATGCTTTCAGATACTTATTAGCGAAGAGCAGCTAGGTTTACATCCTTAGCAGCCTTCTTTGCAAGAGAAGCGTCCTTAGCAACTGCGCTCTGGAGAGCAGCCTTTGCAGCAGAAACATTACCCTCCTTAGCAGCGATTACAGCACGGAGGTAGTCAGCCTTTGCGCTCTGGTCACCCTCAAGGCTAGCCTTTGCAGATGCGAGGTTGCCCTGCTGAACCTGTGCGATAGCAGCGTTGTAACCCTCAAGGCCGTTTACTGCAGCGTTGTACTCACCCTGTGCAGCTGAAGCAAGAGCCTTAACCTCTGCATTTGCGCCCTTAGCGTACTCTGCAGCCTTGTCAGTCTCACCCATTGCAAGGTATACAAGTGCGTAGTTGTTGTTAAGCTCCTCTGACTTGCTACCAGCCTTAGCTGCGCTGTCAAGAGCCTTCAGTGCGCCTGCATAGTCGCCCTGCTTTGCAAGAACGATAGCGAGGTTGTTGTATGCGCGAGCGTCGCCATACTTGCTTGCAGCAGCCTTAAGAGCAGCCTCAGCAACAGCTGGCTGTGCCTCTGCGATGTGGAGAAGCTCCTCAAGTGAAAGCTCTGAAGCACGACCACCATTAACAAGAGCAGCCATCTCAGCGTCAGTCTTACCAGTTACATCTACAGAGTTAACAATCTGTGCGCGACGAAGCTGTGGAAGAACCTCAGTCTTGAGTGCGCTAAATACGCTTGCAAGGTTCTTAATCTCCTTCTCACGCTCTGCAGCTGAAGAGTACATGCTAAGTACCTGGAGAATGAGGTCCTTATCCTGAATGTTTGAAGCAGCAACAGCAGCCTTGAAGCCGTCCCAGTCCTCACCGTAAGCAGCTGCGTCGATGTTAAGACCAGTCTCCTTAAGAAGCTCCTGAACAGCCTTAAGACCGCTCTGGCTACGCTTGCTTGAGAGCTTGTCGTTGAACTTCTCTGGACCATCTGGAGATGCGTAACCGTTTACATAAACAGTCTGTGCTGCGCGGTCGTTCTGAAGATAACCCTCTACAGCAGCCTTAAGAGCTGCAACCTCCTCAGTCTCAGTTGCCTTCTTAGCAAGCTTAGATGAGTTGATTTTGTAAACGAGGTCAGCAGTAACAACTGTAGTAGTTACATTGCGGTAGTTGTTTGCCTCTGGCTCCATTGCTACAGCAAAGTCAAGGTCCTTCTGAAGGGTGTTAAGACCTACTGCAACCTGACGGCCACACTCGCTCTTAAGAGCATAAGCAGCCTCGTCGTTAGCAGCAAGAACAGCGAGCTGCTCCTTTGTAAGGACAGCACCGTTGTTTGCGTTGATAAGGGTAAACTCCTTGCACTTACCGCTCTTGCACTTAACCTCAACCAAAAGCTTGAGCTCGCAAGCGTCCATAGCTGGCTGATAGTCAAATACTACATGGCGGTTGATTGACAGAGCCTCATCGCTCTTTACAACCATACCGTTAGAAGCTACCTTCTCGCCCTGGAGAAGAAGAGTCTCGCCTGCAACTGCACCGCCCTCGAAGAAGAGAACAGGAGTTACCTTAAGAGCTGCCTTCTTGTTGAAGTAGTCAGCAGGAATTGATGCAGAGATGTCTGCTGCAATCTTACCATTGTTGAGGACCAAAACCTCTGGAGTGCAACTTACCTGGATAGCAGCTGGATCCTTTGCCATCTTCTTGAAGCAGTCGCAACTTGACAGTGTGAGGGCTGCTGCCAACACTGCGGTCAATGTGATAAATTTCTTCATAGTTCTACTATAATTTTAATTAAAAGTTATTCTGTTCACAAAGGTAATCTTTATTTTTTAATATCAACTATATTTTTTTGGAAATAGTATAATTTTTCTTCAAAAAATTGATTTTTTGCTACATTTTGGCCCTCTATAGTACCCTTTTTACCACTGTTTGCTCTGTGATTGCCATTTTTTCAAGGTCTGCACCGGCGATATTTATCCATCCACGCGGAGCACAGCCAAGAGCCTTGTAGCCGTTTGTTGTCGCCCAGCGGAGCAGTGTTTGGAGCGGTACATCGGCAAAGCACTTCAGCTCCTCAATAATTGACAGAGAGGTGTTTGAGGCTAATGAGTCTGTGCCGATAAGGATGTTGAGGTTATTTGCCATAAGCAGCTTATATGCGTCGGTCATACTGCCACTGATATAGATATTTGAGCGAGGAGAGAGAGTCCAGTATACAGGTGCGGTAAAGTGACTCATTATCAGGTCAATATCGCTCTGAGTAACGAAGCAGTTGTGGACAAACATCACACTTTGCGATGCGGGTATTGTCTTTACAATTCGCTCGGCGGGAGAGCTAAACTCTAAGAAGTCGCACTCAAAGCCGACACTGCGGTACCAATCGGCAAGTGCACCCCCATTTTCATAGAGCTGCTCTTCGCCCTTAGACTCCTTAAAGTGTATGGTCATAATGTCTGGCGAACTGTTGCAAACTGCTTCAAAATCAGATTGTTGTACAGAGTAGGTTGAGTGTGGCGAGAGGGTTGTATTTGGGTAGAAAGCTACTATGTCGCGGCAGCGGTCAAGATTACTCTGCTTAAGTCCAAAGACCTCAGCAAAGGAGCGGTAGAGAATTGGGCTCTTCTCTTTGACGGCAAAGGAGCTGTTGTCATTGACAATATCGGCGCAGTAGTCCACACCCTCGCTCCACATCACTCTGTCGGCACTCTGGAGTGCAGCGGCTCGCTCCTGAGCTGTAAAACGCTCTCTAACGCGCGCCATAGTAGAGGCAAAGCCACTATGTCCACACCCCTGAGCAATAGCCCCCTTGAGGTATGATAACTCGCTGTGGCAGTGAGCGTTAACAAAGCCTCGGCAGAGGATGCCAGAGTAGAACTCTACGCCTGCAATGCTGTCAAGGTTATCGCCATACTGTTCAAGGCGGACAATATCTCCGTTTGCACAGTCAATAGTTATCAGTGGACGACTATAAAATCCTTGTGGTGTCAGCAGGTAGTGCGAGGCTATCTGTCGGAGTGATGAAGAAGGCATTGTCAAAGATTTTTATATCTACAAACTTCTTAAATAGTGAGTCTACAGCCAGCTCCTCGGTTGGGGTGTAGAGAATCTCAAGGTCGCGAATTGTAAGGTCTACCTTACCCATTTTATGGCGTGCATCAGCAGGCTTGGCGAAGGTGATAACAAGGCGATGTGCTGCCGTATCGGTAACGATAGTTCGGCGAATGCTCTCCTCGGGGCGTAGGTTGTAGGAGTAGTTGTTGCGGTGGCTGCCGCTGTGGGTCTCAACATAGAAGGCTCCGCGGTAGGAGATTTCGTCTGCTGTGTCTCTCCTCTTCTTGCGCTTTTTTGTCTCCTCATTCTTATTATAGGTATACTTATAGCGCAGAGAGTATGTTCCTGGTTGCAGTGGCTCAACGACAAGCTCTAGCTTTGAGCTATCAGCCTTTTTCTTTATCTCTATAAGCGAGTCGCGGCGGATAGTTCGCTGAAAGGTGCGGATAGCCACATTCTTGATAGTATCAAGCACAACCACACGCTTCTCATAGTCTGTAGCCATCTCGGTAATCTGATTCTCAGCATCTTTAAGCACGCGACCAAGTTGTGCACTCTTGCGGCGAGAGAAGTTTCCGATAGTGTATCTAAGGTCCTCAGCCGTGTAGCCGTACTTACTAAGTATAGGCTCGTAAATCTGGATAGAGTCTATATTGAAATAGTGCACACCCAGATATGCGTTTGTGATGTAGGCATCGCGGAAAATCATCGCCAGAGTCTTGTCGTTAATCTCCTTTCGGCGCTGACAGCCTGCAATGCAGAGTAGGGTAAGAAGTATGTATATTATTCGTCTCATAATCGTCTCCTAATCATAGTGTTAGCCGCAATTTGCGAGACAGACCACGCAATGGCGACAAAGGTTGTAAATATCAGTATAATGTCAACAATGTCTAACCTTACAGGGTAGCTCTCAACAACAAAGCCCGCAGAGGGGAGTGTTATCACTCCAAACCACTGCTGAATAAGCACCACAACGATGCCTAAAACAAGCCCTACGCCACCGCCAATGCCAGAGATGAGTAGTCCTTCGCGGACAAATATCCCTCGGATAAAGCGGCTATCAGCACCCATAGAGAGCAGTGTGAGTTGCTGGTCGCGCTTCTCGACAATCAGCATAATAACTGTGCCGATGATTGAGAGTGAGGCAATTATAAGAACCAGCAGCGCAACAAAGAATACGGCCCACTTCTCATACCTCATAATCTGGTAGAAGAGGCTATTCTTCTCATCGCGGGTCTTAATCTCAACGCTGTTGCCAAGGCTCTGCTGCAGTCGCTGTTTTACCCGCTCGATACTCTGGTCGGTGCGGAGACAGACCTTGCTCTTACTGCTATCAAAAATCTCGGTTGCTGCACGCAGGGGTACAACTATTCTGCCCTTATGCTGTTGGTTGGCGCGAATAATTCCACCCGCGTGGACCTTTGTCTGGCGCATACCCCTTACGGGGAGTAGTGAGCCGATATCTCCTCCACTGAGTGAGTAGAGCGTAATGCGCGAGGCGACAACGGTATATATACCAAGCAGTTGCGAGATGTCGCTTGTAATCAGCGCGTTGTTAATCTCGCCGTGGGTGAGGGCAATACTGCCCTGCACAGAGCGAAGGTCTACAGGAAAGACCTCATAGTATAGGCTATCGGCACCTAAAAGCTGGACAGCTGTCTGGCGGCCCTCAGAAACGGCAAGTGCTTGACCCTCAAGGATAAAGGAGGCTGCACTAACGCCCTCTGTATCAAGAATTTGGTGGCGTAGCTCTTCATTTGGCTCGCCAACACCTGAAATCTCAATATCGGCGTCGCTCTGGGCGTACATATCCTTTATCAGAATCTCAAAGCCATTGACTACCGAGAGCAGTATTACCATTGCTGCAACGGGTATTGCCACAGAGATAAGGCTCACGCCCGCGATGATGTTTATCACCGAGTGTGACGAGCGTGAGAGTAGGTATCTACGGGCAAAGAACCACTGCATAGACTACTTGTTGAGCAAGTTGTCGATATTCTCGATATACTCCAGAGAGTCGTCAATAAAGAACTGAAGCTCTGGAATGGACTTTACCTGATTACGCATAAGGTTGCCAAGCTGACCGCGGATAGCGCGATTTTGCTCGGTAAGAAATGCTAATGTAGCCTGAGCGCGGTCAAAGGGGAAGACACTCACATAAATCTTTGCGTATGCAAGGTCTACAGATACGCGCACGGTAGTCACCGTGACGAGTGTTCCGCGCAGGGCGGCTGAATATTCACGCTGAATAATGCCTGCAACATCCTTCTGGATTTGCTTGGCGATTTTCTGTTGTCTTGTGTTTGTACTCTCCATTATAGTGCAAATTTTATTACCTCTTTATCTCTCTTTGGTGGCTTGTAGAACCACTCATCAAAGCCCTTCTTGTTAAATCTCCAACCTACGCGAAGGCTAATCATCAGATTGTCAAGTGGTGAGCGCAGGGGGCTATACCAGAATGGGTTCTCGCCAGGCTTGGTCTTCTGGTCAAGGCCGTTGTCGTAGTACTTGTTGCGGTTCTTCAGGATATCCGAATAGCCGAAGTCGTAGCGGGCACGCACACCAAACTCCAACTGACCCACGATAATGTCTATACCTCCACCACCTGCCAGTCCATAGCCAAAGCGGTTGTCGCGCTCGGGGCGCATATCGTACTTGTCCTTCAGCACATTGCCCTCCACAGAGGCTCCGCCAAAGGTGTATGGCTCGCGGTTCTCAAAGGTTGAGGCGAAGTTGTAGGAGAAGGTTACAGCTGCCTCAAGGTAGACCCTCAAGTGGTTCTTGAACAGGTAGAAGTGTGGCTGCCAAACGACGGGCATCATCAGCGTATTGACATTGCGGCGGTAGTACTTATACTGCTTCTTATCCTCGTAAATTGAGGCGTAAGGAGCATAGGAGAATCCGCGCTGCATCCAGTCAAGGTCTATGCCAAAGCCTCCCACAAAGCGTGGCAGGGAGTAGTATCGCCACGAAAAGCCAGCCTGGCCAACGCCCCAGATTGGGCGAGTCTCCTGCGCAGGGTATAGTCTACTGGTTGCCATACCCGCTCCGCCAGTAACGGCAACAACATGCTGTGCCGTAACTTCTCTTGAGTATAGCGTTGCTACTAAGAGTATTAGTATTGTTAGTAATCGCTTCATAGTCAATTTTAGACAATAGTTTAGAATAGTCTTCCTGTGCTGCCTGAGCCGCTGCCTGTAAGGCCTCCAAGGCCACCCATCATACCGCCCATACCGCCCATCATACCGCCCATACCTCCCATGCCGGAGTTGTTCTGGTTGTTGCCGTTAGGGTTCTCAAGCTGCTTCTTCTGCCACTCCTCATAGAGCTTCTTAAGGCGTGAAGCCTCCTTATCCTCAAGCACCTTGATAAGGTTCTCCATAGTCATCGGCTTGAAGACCTTGCTCATGTCGATATCTATCTCAATATCCCAGTTGGCCTTCGTCGCAAAAACATCCTCGCCCGTATCGTTAATATACATCTCGGCACGCTCTGGCTGTAGGCGGGCAACTACATCGCCTGCATCCCACACTCCATTGCCATTTATATCCTCAATAACGCGGATGCGAATCTCCCCTGGGCTGACATAGTTTATCGTATGTGTGCCCGTCTTGACACCCTTAAGCTCCTGCTGGGTCTTGCCCGAGGAGTCGGTCTGCTGGATGATATACTGCTTATCCCCCTGACCCTTGACAGTAAGGACTATCTTTGAGTACTTCTCAGGGTCGTAGGTGGCAAAGTTCTGGCTGATAGAGTCGTTCTTATAGCCCATAACATCTGTCATAGCCTCCTTAGGGATGTAGAAGCGGTACTTGGTCTTCTTCTCCCACTTAGCGCGAACAGCGTAGCGACCGATGTGCATTGTATCCTGAACAAAAGTCTTCTCTATCTCTGTCTCGGTAGGGTTTTTCTCGTCGCCAGAGAGCTTATAGAGTTTTACTGCCGTAGAGTCAAAGGCCACAAGAGGGTAGTCGATGGTAATGTCAAAGCCCTTCTCAGGGTTTATCTCCGAAGAGGCGCTACACTTGAACTTGAATGGGTTTTGCCTCTTTGGTGGGGTATACTCGCGACCCTCCTCCTCGGCCTTCTTACGCTCGCGCTCCTCCTTCTCACGCTCCTTCTGCTGCTCCTTGGTCTCAACAAGTTTCCAAGCAAGTTTCAGCGGCTCGGTGGTCGGAACAAGCTGGCGGATAGAGTCGTGCTTGTGGTAGGTGATAGTTCCCTTAATGGTGTCGGGAAGGTTCTCGGCGGGGACATTGAGCCATAGGTTAAGGGTATCCTTGCCCTTTGTGCGAGGGTCAAAGAGTATCTTATCAGAGGGGATTGAGTCCAATCGGATAGAGTCAATGATAGGCAGTGCGGTGTTGAAGTAGAGGGTTATCTGCTTACAATCGGGGCGCATAGCCTCCACAAGTCGCTGACCCTTGAATGCCTTGTCGGTAAACATACGGAAGTAGAGCTGCGGGTCGGCAGAGGGATAGTGGCGCAGAGAGTCAAACCAAACAGCAAATGGTGGCATAGTGGCAGGATTGTATACCGTATCAAGGATGCCCACAAGGTCTGTACCTGGCTCGTACATCTGGTTGTCGTTCTTATCTCCAAAGGCGTAGATGCGGTAGGCTACTGGCTTAAGGTTCTGCGCAATGAAGATACCGTTGTTCTGCGCACGGGCAATAACATCGGGCTTGCGGTTGAAGATTGTAGAGTCATACTCTGGCGTATCGGGCAGAGAGTCTGCGATATAGAACCAGAGGAAAGTACGGCTAACGGAGTCCGCCTTGTATGAGTCGGCAGTATAGCCAGAACACATCAGCGAGTCTACCGTATCGCCCGTAGAGAAGACATAGCGCATAGCGTTGAGTGGGTTACCCTCGTTATTGTCGCGAATGGCACTACCCAGGTCTATGGCGTAGGTGGTATTCTCCTTGAGCGTGTCGCGGATAGTAAGGACAATGCCCTTGCCACGGGTAGAGATAAGGGGCATCTTCTTCATCTGTGGAGAGGTAAACATCTCCTTATTCTGGTCCTTTATCTGCACATACTCGTTGAACTCAATGTATATCTTCTTCTCCTTGAAGTTAGTGGCGAAGTTGCCAGGAGTGATATTGACAATCACTGGCGGAATAGTATCTTTAGGGCCTCCCTCGGGGCTCATAATGTTGGCGCAGCGAGTAAGAAACGCACCCAAAAAGAGGAGCGTCACGGCTACTTTGAGTATCAGCGTGCTATTTTTCATTCTACAGTCTCTGTTGCGGTGTTATCACTCTCTGTCTGCTCTGGTGCTGGTGGGACTATGGTCCACACACCGCCCTTCTGGGCACTGCCCTCGGTATAGGGGGCCTTCTTCCACGGGTGGAGCAGCAGGGTTATGTATGTCTCGTAGAGGTTATCTACATTGAGGTACTTGAATGTCGTGGCGTACATCCTTATGCTCGGCGCAACAAGCACCACAAGGGCGGGTGACTGGTTGAGTGGCAGGCTGATGTAGTAGTTACTGTCATCGGTGCGGTTAAACGGCACAGACTCAACATCGGGAAGAGTCTTGCGCTCAACGCCCAGTGAGTCGGTAACTATTTTCGCCACAGCATCCTCATAGCTTGCCACCATCCACTTGTCTGTGCCCGTATAGTAGGCATAGGCGTAGGTATCAGTAGCAAGGGCAGTGCCAGCTCCTGACTTCTCCTCTACAAGGGTCTTGATAACAAGGTTTGTATCCTTCGTAACGCTCTTGAAGCACCCCACAGCCGTAAGGGCCACACAGCATAGTACTATCACTCTATATCTCATCTTTCACAATTTTAGTCACTAACTCTACTGCCTGCTCAACGCTTATCCCCATAGCCTCAGCCATTGGCTGTAGTGCAAAGTCGCGCTCAAGGAGCCTCGGGTGCGGGATTTGCAGGTGCGGGGTTACTGTAACCTCGCTACCATAGAGCAGTATGTCAAGGTCTATAACGCGGTTGGCGTAGCTCTGACCATTAAGCACCTTACTCAGATACTCCTCCTTTCGGTCACGGCCACACTTAGCCTCTATATCGAGCAGTGTAGCCATTACCTCCGGAGCAGTAAGCGCAGTATCAACAACCCACGCGCGGTTGGTAAAGGCAGAGCTACTCTGAAAGCCCCACGCCTCAGAGGTATGGTCTGTTGAGCGGGATGCAATAGCCCCAATGCGCTCTGAAATAAGCCTCTCTGCGCGGTCAAGGGTCTTAGTAACATCCCCAACATTGCCCCCTCCAAGAATTACTACTGCCTTCATAGCCTACCTTACATTGCCTCCTCCAAGAATTACTACTGAGCTCATAGCCTACCTTTTGCGGATATACTTACTCACGGCAAGGGCGAAGTGGGTAAAGACAATTCGCGGGTTGCCATTCTGGTTAATCTCTCGCGTAGCCTGCTCTATCTGCTCCACGATAGGCTCAATGTTCTTGTCGTCAATAAAGGGAGCAAACTTCTTGCAAAAGGCTGCCTCCTCGCCCCAAAGGTAGCTTATCTGGCTAAGGCCCGCGTTTATCATAAAGGCCTCACGCAGCAGGCGGCTAAACTCCGTAAGCATACCGCGCTGACGCTCACGAGAGAGCGTTGCAACCTCATCTGCCCAGTTCATCAGCTCAAGGTGCTTGTCGTTATAGCTCAGGCGCATAACGGTGCAGAAGTGGCCGAAATTCTCCTCACGAGCCTCGTCTGTACTCTGACCGAGCAATCTGCGCAGCTCGATAATGTCTCCAGTAGCAAGGCGGGCGATATTCTGCGCCTTAACGCTATCTGTTTCGCTCTGTAGGGCTATAGGCAGTAGCTCCTCGGCTGTCAGTCGTGGCACGGTAACCTCCTGCGTGCGGGAGAGGATTGTCTTAAGTAGTCGGTCTGCGCGCTCTGTGACAAGGATAAAGATGGTCTTATCCCACGGCTCCTCAAGTATCTTGAGCAGTTTGTTTGCCGCCTCCTCGTTCATAGTCTCAGGCAGCCAAATAATCATAGTCTTATACTCGCTCTCAAAGCTCTTGAAGCCCAGTCGGCGGATAATCTCCTCAGCCTCCTTGGCCGTTATCATACCCTTGAGGGTCTTGCCGAGGTTAAGGGTGTCAAACCACTGCTGTGGGGTGAAGTAACCATCTGTAGAGGCGATAATCTCGCGCCACTTATCTGTAAACTCGCGCGCTGTGCTGATAACAACCTCGCCACTCTTCTTGCCCTGCTTATTTACGGGGTAGACAAAGTGCAGGTCGGGGTGCTCAAGGGCAGAAATCTGCTGACAAGCGGGGCAGACGCCACAGCTGTCGCCATTTTTGCGGTTGTGGCAGTGGATATACTGCGCATAGGCAATGGCAAGGGGTAGCGTGCCCGCGCCAGATATGCCCGTGAAGAGCTGTGCGTGGCTTATTCTGCCACTATCTACACTGCGAGCAAGGTGCTCCTTGAGTGCTGTATGTCCTATAACATCCGAAAACTTCATCGTCTTAGTATTGCTTTTACAAGTGCTACTACATCAATCTTCTCGCGGCGAACAACATACGCCATATAGAGCAGAAGCACCGCTGTGCTTACTGTATACCTCACTGCTATGCTCTCAATGCCAAGCCATTCGGTGGCAAAGAAGAGCGCAAGGGCCACTGCGACATACTCCACAATACGCCCAAACTCGTATGGGGTAGGGTAGCAGATGCGGTTCATAGTAAGGCTCACAGCGACCATAACCACCTCGGCAATAAAACGGCTCCACGCCGCGCCATAGTATCCCGCCCTTGGAATAAGTATATATCCCGCCACAACGCTCGCAGCAAGACCCGACAGAGTGACCCAGAGGGCGTATGATGTCTTCTCCTCGCGCTTATACCAGAACGAGAGGTTGAGCCACACACCACTGAGTACATTTGCACCCAGCACTACGGGCAGGATATAGATACCCTCGCGGAAGTTACTGCCCACGATAAGTGCAAAGAGGTCTCTGTAGAGCGCAATGCCGAGGAAAATTATCATCGAGGCAATGATGTAGTACTTCATCGCCGCAGCATTGGTCTGCTGAAACTCATCCTTGCGGAAGTTGGCAAGGAAAAAGGGCTCGGCAGCCAGTCGGTACATCTGCGTGAAGAGGGTCATCACTACGGCAATCTTGGTTATCGCACCATAGATACCGAGCTGAGCCATAGCACCCTCTGGCACAAGGTATTTTATTAGCTGTCGGTCCAAAAACTCGCCCGCCGTACCCGCCACAGAGGAGATGAGCAGCGGCAGAGAGTATGCAAACATTGCCGCAAGCATCGCCCAGTGTATCTTCGGCATCGCCCTGCCCGAAATGGCTACGCCAATGGTTGTCACGGCACTGGCAAGAAGGTTGGCAACAAAGGCCCAGCCCACGCCAAAGTCACTCTCAAAGAGCCCCACAGCCCAAAAGAGCACCGCAAAGCCCACCTGCATAATGATGTTGGCGAGCTTGAAACTCACAAAGGTCAATGCCTTGCCACTCTCCCTAAGGCGCGAGAAGGGTATGCACCCCGCAACATCAAACATCACTATCGCCGCAACGACGACAACATACTCAGGATGAAGGGTATAGACCTCGCCCATAAGGGCAGAACACTGAGGGGCAAACGCCGCCACAAGCGTAAAGAAGACCACCGCCGCAAGGGTCGTAATGCCCCACATAGTTGTGAAGATACGCCTCTTCGCACCCTCTACATCGCCCCCAGCAGCCTCAGCCTTGGCAGTAAAGCGGAAAAAACCACTCTCCATACCCAGCGTAAGCACCACAAGGGCAAAGGGTATGAGCGCATAGACATCGGTAATCACGCCGTAGGTCTCCACACCGAAAATACGGGTGTAGAAGGGGGTAAGCAGGTAACTCAAAAACCTGCCTACAATGGTGCTGATGCCATAAATCGCCGTCTGCTTTGCTAACTTCTCTAACATAATCTGCGCCCGTGCGTATACGCATACGCACATATAGGCTGCAAAGGTAGTAAAATTTTTGCGAACTGCAAAATGGTGGGGGTTTTTGCTACGCAGTACAGGGAATTTAGGGAATTTAGGGAAGTTAGGGAATTTAGTGATTTTTCCTTAAATTCATTAATCTCCCTAATCTCCTTATACTCCCTGTCAAGGAGTGACCGACCGACCAAAGTATAGGGTTTTCGTCGGTCGGTCACCCCTCTCAGTATCAAAGTCTCAAAAATAGAGTCTCAATAAATCAATGATTGATAGCGCATTGATATTACCAAGCCTATTGACTCAATAGGGAAATTAAGGAAGTTAAGGAATTTAGGGAGTTTAGTGAGTATTTCGCTAAACTCCCTAATCTCCATAATCTCCTTACTCAGCTGAGTATAGAGTGACCGACCGACGAAAGTATAGGGTTTGGTCGGTCGGTCACTTGACCATTAGCCTACTGACTCAATAGGGTAATTAATGAAGTTAGTGAATTTAGTGAGTATTTCGCTAATCTCACTAATTTCCCTATACTCCTTACTTACTGAGTATAGAGTGTAACAATGTCACAATGTCACGCCGTCACAGGGGTGTGTAACAAGCGTTACAAGTTACAATGCGTTACACGATGTTACACCTGTTACACCTGTTACAAGTGTTACACCGTTACAGAGTGACAACCTCCGTCCGATATCACAAGCCTCGCCCTTTGATGACGACGATGTGGAGTACGACTATAGCACCCCCTACGATGACGACGACTGCCCATTCTGAGATGAGTTGAGAGGGTGACCGACCGACGAAAGTATAGGGGTTTGGTCGGTCGGTCACTCCTTGACAGAGAGTATAAGGAGATTAGGGAGATTAAGGAGATTAGGGAACTTAAGGAAAAATCACTAACTTCCCTAAATTCCTTAAATTCCCTAAATTCTCTGTTCTGCGTAGCAAGCCACCGAGGGTAATTCGCGCACCTCGGAGGAGAAGTGGGCAGATTTCTCTGCCCGCTATGACGACCAAGTCCCCCTTTGTCAACCGACGCCAAGCCGAGAGCAGAGTCAAGCTCGCTTGAACTATGCCGAGGCGCGAAGGAGGAAAAGCCACCTTTAGGTGGATTAAAGGGAGGTTTGGAGGGAATGTCAATATTTTATACTATACTGTATATCAGCCTGTTCTCGGCTTTCAGATACCTACGAAGTAGGTGTTACGGGAAATGGAACAGCCTACAAGCTCGCTTGTATAGGCGTGTTCCGTTTCGCGTGACAACAGCTTTGCTGTCTGAAAGTCGCAGTGTAATGGCTGCTACTTGATATACTTGCTGAAGAACTTCCAGATTTCGGCGGCGGTGTTCATATCCTTCTCCGCCCACGAATGCTTTCCGCCGATGACCTCATAGAGCCACACCTCGTTGCCGTTTACGCCTCCGACATAGCGGTGGGCAACGACCTTATTACGAAGAACGGGCAGCTCCTCGGTAACCTCGTGTGTACAGCGGTTTACGGCTGCCCAGTAGCCTACAGCGCGTGGTACGGCGATATATGGGCCCCACTTATCAACCTTACTCAGGTTGCTGTTCCACTTAGAGGTCTTATCCTCTGTTCCGTGTACCTCCATAACTGGCACGGGGCGTTTAGCCTCAAGCTCTCGGTACATCCACTCCATAGTGAGGCCGGAGATTGGTGCCACTGCGGCGAAGGTGTCTGATGCCTTATAGGCGAGCAGGTAGCTCATCTCGCCACCATTTGAGTGTCCTGTAGCGAATACATTGTGCTTTGAAAAGCCGTGCTTCTTCTGCAAGTGCTTGACAAGGCGAACGGCAAATCCTACATCGTCACGCTCCCAGCCCTCGGCAAAGTGGAAGTCGTAACCCACTGCCCAGCAGTGCTTTCCCTTGTTGTCCTTAGGGCCTTTAGGGTAGCAGACAGCAAAGCCGTGCTCGTCAGCCACTGGGTGGAAACCGTAGCCTACAGAGGGGATGTTGCGGCTGCCATAGCCGTGAAATGCCATAATCAGCGGTGCGCCCTCAGGTAGGTTCTGTGGCTTGTAGAGCCAATAGGTGTACTCAACACCCTTGTGCTTAAAGGTGTGCTCGGTAAGGGTTCCAGTGCCCTTGTTGTCGGCTGTAGCGATAGCTGTAAAGGCAAACATCGCCACCAGTAATAGTGCTAACTTTCTCATAATCTGCTATTTTGTTAATTGTTTCATCATCCACTCTGAGCGGGCGTTGTCCTGCTCTGGGTATGTCCAGTGGCGCGACTGCGGAACAATCATCACCTCTGGTGCTACAGGCATCTGGTTTATCGCACCCTGAATAGATGTAGGGCAGACCACAAGGTCGTTATATCCGTATGATACCCACATAGGCTGCTGAACGCCGCGTGCGAAGTTTACAACATCGTAGTACTTGACTGTCTCAAGTCGCTCTTTGGTTGCGAGCTTCTTGTTTTTGAACAGGTAAGGCCAAGCATTTCCCTGGTCGTGGAGGTAGCCTGTAAGGTCGCACATAGCGGGATAGAAGGCTGCGCCAGCCTTAACCTTAGGGTTGAGGTATGATGTTGTAATGGTGAGTGCGCCACCCTGACTACCACCCATAACACCTATGCGCTCAGCATCTACAAAGTCAAGCGATGCGAGAAAATCGACAGCGCGAGCACAAGATACAAAGACGCGCTTGTAGTAGTACTTATCCTTGTCGTCAACATTTGCTGACGGGTAGTTTTGCAGTGAGCCCTGCTTGAGGGTCTCATATATGCGCTCGTCCGCAAGAACGGTAGGTATGCCGTGGATGCCCACCTCAAAGGTCACAAAGCCCTTCTCTGCCTCGGTATAGTAACCCTTGCGAGAGCGGCAGCCAGCACCTGGGACAATAAGTATTGCAGGGCATTTGCCATCGTAAGACGCCGGTACACAGAGAGTTCCATAGATGCGGGAACCCTTGCTAAAACTCTGGAAAGATGCTGAGTAGACCTTAACCTTTGGTGTGCACTTCTCTGGCACAAGGTCAAGCTGTGGCAGCATATCAATCTTCTGATTCTTCTCTATCTCGGCACGCCAGAAGGCCTCAAAGTCCTTTGGCATAATGGTCTTTGGCTCGATTTTTTCCTTCTCAAAGGCTGCTGTAGCGCACTCGTCGTACTTTTTGCCACCAACCTTTGCCCATACGCGGCAGCGAAGGAAACCAGGCTTTTTCATCGTGTGACCCGTAAAGGAGATAGTGCCGTCAGCAAGGGTCTTGTCGCCCTTCTCAAGAGGCTCGAGAAAATCCTCCGAAATCTCATAGTAGATTTGCGCATCCTTTATAGGGGCGTTGCTGCAGTCGGTAACAGTTACATTGAACAGAGGCTTCTCGCCGCAGTTGTAGCACCAGTCGGCGTGGTCGGGCGTTACGGTAACTTTGACAAAGGATGTGCGTGGCGGTGCTGCCACAACAAATGATGCTCCACAGAGGATAAACATCAGATAGATAGCGAGTTTTTTCATTTTGCAGTCGTTTTATTGATTAAAATTACCCAAAGATAGGAAAAATTCCGCAAAAAATAGTAACTTTGCTATATGAAAAAATTATCACTCATAATTGCCACCTACAACCGAAGTGAAAGTCTACTGCGCCTGCTCGGCTCTGTGGTGAGCCAAACGGCCCCTAAAGAGCTGTGGGAGTGCGTCGTTGTGAACAACAACTCGTCGGACAGTACCGTAGAGGACTTTGCCCGCTTTGCCTCTGAGAATGAGGGCTTTAACCTGAGACTTGTTACCGAAGTTAAGCAGGGGCTCTCTAATGCCCGCAACTGCGGTATAACCTCCTCGGTGGGTCACTATATCGCCATTGTGGATGACGACGAGACACTGGAAGAGAGCTTTGTTGAGAGCTACATTGCCTTCTTTGACTCCTTTCCGCAGGCTATGGCTGCAGGAGGGGCTGTGCGTGCCGTTTTTGAGAGTGGTCGTCCCCGCTGGATGTCGCACTATACGGAGCGGATGATTGCCAACACCCTGGACCTTGATATTGCTGTGACGCTCTTTCCGAAAAACCGCGTTCCTGCGGGTGGTAATATGGCGTTCCGCCGTGAGATTTTTGATGCTGTAGGGATGTTTAATCCCCAGTTAGGGCGCAATGGAGCGAGCCTTATGGGTGGCGAGGAGAACGACCTCTTTGCCCGCATCAGGGAGAGGGGCTATGACATCTTCTTTGTGCCAAATGCGGCCATAGAGCACTACATCCCTGCCGAGAAACTTACTGACCAGTACTTTGACCGCCTCTGCTACAATATCGGCGTAAGCAAGGCTATGCGCACTGATAATTTGAGAGGGCTTATAGCCACCGAGCGACAGAAGATGGTTGTGACCTACATCTTGGCAGCTCTCTATACACTGACCTTTCAACTGCCAAAGGCTCAGTATCTTATACGAATGAGAAAAGGAATATATAAAGGAGTAAAACAACTATGAGACTAACCTACTTTTTAGCCGCAGCACTGCTCTTTGTCGGCTGCTGCAACAGCTCAACACAGAGCCTAAACCTTATGAAGGCTGAGGATTTCCGCACAACGGTAGAGGGCAAGACAACGGACCTCTACACCCTTACCAACGGCACTCTTACGATGCAAGTGACCTCATTCGGTGCGCGCGTAGTATCTCTCTGGGCACCCGACCGCGAGGGTAATATGGCGGATATTGTACTGGGATATCAGAACATAGACCGATATATAAATAATAGTGGCGAGCGTTTCCTGGGCTCTGTAGTTGGAAGAGTGGCAAACCGCATTGGCGCGGGTAAGTTTACCCTTGAGGGAACGGAGTACACCACTCCCAAGAACAACAACGGTCAGACACTGCACGGTGGCGACAAGGGTCTTGATATGGTGGTGTGGGATGTTGTCAGCGTGGCAGAGAGTGCCATTGTCCTCCACTACATCGCCCCTGATGGGCAGGATGGCTTCCCTGGCAACCTCGATATTACGATGACCTATACCCTGACTCCAGAGAATGAGTTTCGCGTGGACTATAGCGCCAAGACCGACAAGACTACGGTTGTAAACCTCTCGCACCACTCATTCTTCAACCTCAAGGGCGAGGCTGGTGGCACTATTACCGACCACATATTGCAGATTGATGCCGATAGTATTACCCCTACAGACGAAAACCTTATCCCTACGGGAGAGATACGCCCTGTGGCTGGCACAGCTTACGACTTTAGAACTGCTCACGCCATTGGCGATATGATTGACAGCTCTGACGAGCAGCTTGCTGCAGGTCGCGGCTACGATATGAACTGGGTGCTGAGCCGAGCAGACGATGGCGAGGTGGTACGGGTGCTGACCCTCTATGAGCCACAGTCGGGTCGCGCTATGGATGTGCTGACCGACCAAATAGCGTTGCAGTTCTATAGCGGTAACTTCTTTGACGGTAGTTATACGGGCAAGTATGGCAAGCCTCTATCCTTCCGTGAGAGCGTAGTCTTTGAGACTCAGCGTTATCCAGATGCTCCAAACCACGAAAACTTCCCAAGCGTAGTGCTTCGCCCCGATGAGGAGTATCGCCACACCTGTATCTACCGCCTATATACCAAATAATCAGATAGTTAGTCAATGAGCAAACTACTTATACCCGAGGGCTACAACCCTCTACTATCACTACAGCAGACCGAGATAGCTATTAAGCAGATTAAGGATTTCTTCCTCAGCAGCATATCTACCGAGCTGCGCTTGCGCCGCGTTACAGCCCCGCTCTTTGTGCTCAAGGGGCTGGGTATGAACGACGACCTTAGTGGCACCGAGCGCGCCGTAACCTTTCCTATACGCGATATGGGGGATGCCGAGGCGGAGGTAGTACACTCCCTTGCCAAGTGGAAGAGGGTGACCCTTGCTCAGTATGGGGTTAGAAGTGGCTATGGCATTGTTACCGATATGAACGCCATACGCGCCGATGAAGAGCTTGATAACCTCCACTCGCTCTATGTAGACCAGTGGGACTGGGAGAGGGTTATGGATAGCTCACAGCGCACGGTAGAGTACCTTAAAGATGTTGTCACACGCATATATAACACCATTCTCAGAACAGAGTTCTACATCTGTGAGACCTATCCCCAGATAGAGCCATTTCTGCCTGAGAAGATAACCTTTATCCACGCGCAGGAGCTTCTTGACCGCTATCCTACACTTACGCCAAAAGAGCGCGAGGATGCTATTTGCCGAGAGTACGGTGCGGTATTCATTATCGGCATAGGCGGCAAACTTACTAACGGCGAAAAGCACGACAACCGCGCACCCGACTACGATGACTATACTACCGTTGCTGCCGATAGCACATACGCAGGCCTTAATGGCGACCTGCTTGTCTGGTACCCCGTTCTTGAACGCTCTATAGAGCTATCCTCTATGGGCATCCGCGTAGATAGCGCAGCCCTTGAGCATCAGCTGACGCTGTGTGGAGAGCAGTGTCGTAAATCACTCTACTTCCACCGCCGCCTCCTTGAGGGAAGCCTTCCTCAGAGCATTGGAGGAGGTATCGGCCAGTCTCGCCTCTGTATGATACTGCTCCATAAGGCGCATATCGGCGAAACCCAATCGAGCATCTGGCCCGACACTATGCGCAATGAGTGCCTACAGCACGGAATAGAGCTGATATAGCTATTGGCTTGCCTTCGGCAACCCGACCCTGCTCCGCCTCGGCAATTCAAACAAGTTTGATTGCTCTCGGCTTAATCGCAGCGTTGGCTGTTAGCCGTTGGCTCGCCTTTGGCGACCCTTCACCGCTCCGCCTCGGCAAAGCCTGCAAGCAGTCTCTGCTCTCGGCTTAATCGCGGCGTTGGCTGGCTACGCAGTACAGGGAATTTAGAGAATTTAGGGAAGTTAGGGAATTTAGTGACTATCTCGCTAATCTCCTTAATTTCCTTAATTTCCTTAATCTCCCTATACTCCCTATACTCCCTGTCAAGGAGTGACCGACCGACGAAAGTATAGGGTTTGGTCGGTCGGTCACCCTCTCAACTCCTCTCAGAACGGGCAGTGTAACATAGTGTAACATCGTGTAACAGCACGACACACCCCTGTTACAGTGTTACATTGTTACACTTCAAGGCTAATGGCTAATGGCTAACAGCTAACGGCTAATAAACAAATAGCAGTGCGACTTGCACTGCTATTGTTTATTTTGAATTATACGGGCCGTGGATAGACTTTACCCGATACTCAAAGTCCGTGTCGTCAAGCATATAGACATAGAACTCTTTGCCACCATTTGCCACACGGATAACGATATGGCCGTCGTAGCCTGTCATCTTATCTACAGCATCCTTATTTGATTGGTGGTAGTATGGGTGCAGGTTTGTAGTGAAGAAGTCCTTAACCCAGAAGGAGTACTTGTTGTCCATAAGGTCTTTAACATGTCCAGCATCAGGCTGCTTGGTGTAGAAGTTCTGATTGACAATCACGCGAGGGTTGAACTTTTGAGCCTGCATCTGCGAGCCCCACGCATTTGCGCTCAAGTGGTGGTGGCACTTAAATGCGTCAAGGTGTCCCTCGCCGATAAAGTCGCGGAAGTAGTACGCCACGAGGTTTTGTGGTGTAGATGTAAGGTCTCCGCAGGCGATATAGTCAAACAATCCATAGCTGAGGTGGAAGCCACACGATGCAGGGTTACCTACGCCCGACTTAGAACCAGAGAGGCCATTTTTAGACCACACAAAGCCATTTGCGCAGATATTAAATATCTTAAATCCTGCGTATGCCTTAGGGTCGTTAAGCAGTGTTATCTGCTGTTTACCGACCTCAAATCGCTCAGCCTTAAATTTACCCTCAGCAACGCCCCACTTGACAAACTTTGCCCAGTCGTTACGCAACTGGCCGTCCATCGCTGGGATTGTAGAGTGGCTGTCATCAGTAGGGTAGTCAGGGTATGCGCGGTCGATAACCTTACCGTATGGCACCTCGTCGTAGAGAGCTGTAAGGCCAGACTTCTTATATCCCGCTGCCGCAGTCTCTGTTGCCATACCTGTTGAGCCAATGTGGTCAATATGGAAGTGCGAAGGTGCGCAGTAGTCAATAAACACTCTTCCATTTGGTGCAAAGTGCTTGATATAGCGAGCTTGGGCAATATATGGGCGCACATCGGCATTTGGCCTCTGTGGCACAGCTGCATCAGCAGATGTATCAGCTGCATCGTGCGTTGCCTTAACCTCTCCCGCGTCTACAAGCAGGGTTGTTCCGTCAGGCAGGATGTAGTAGCAACACTCGCCACGACCAGTGTTAATGAAGTGGATGTCAAGCTCTCCCTTTTTCCATACTGGCAATGGCTTGCCAACCTCAACAAGAGTGCCGTCTGGTGTTGGGTCTGGCTTCTGCTCTCCGCCGCCCAGGTCATCCTCCCACGGCATACTGCTACTTCCACCGCCACAGCCTACAGCTAACAGTGCGGCAAGTGGTACTAACCAAAGAATTTTTTTCATATCGTACTAATAATTATTATATGGTCCATCAATTCGTTTTACTGTGTAAGAGCTGTTGCTGTCATCAAGGGTGTAGACTGTAAAGCTCTCGCCACCCTTGGCTACGCGGATAACGATGTGCCCACTTGTGGCGTTACACTTAGCATACTCTGTTGGATACTGCTCAAGTAGACTCTCGCCCACGCTTGTGCAGTAGATGTGGCAACCACCCTGTGTGATATACCCGAACTTGCTCTTATCAGGCTGAATTTCACGCACATAGAAGCTCGTTGCAACGAGAACTTTCGGCTTGAGAACATTCATAGCCTTCTTGCAGTTTGAGTGCGGAGAGAGGTGGTGATGTGCCTTTGTAGCCTCCACCTGACCTACGACATTCGCCACGCGATACTCCAGGTCCTCGTAGTCGCCAATATCTCCCGCAGTGTGGAAGTCAAAGTCCCCATAGCGAACTACAAAGCCGCACGAGGCAGCATTCTCGGCCTTTGTCTTACCTGCGTAGATATCTACAGAGCGACCATTCTCCCAAATGCAACAGTTTGAGCAGACATTCTCAATGCGGAAGTTAGGGTATGCCGCTGCATTGTACTTCATTGCAAACTGGTTTACAGCACCGAGCTTGAACTGTGACGGATAGAGAGCCTTTTTAGCCACCTGATACTCCAAAAACTTGCGGTAGTTAGCCAGCGCAGCCTCGCTCATACTGTTTACCTTCAGATTGTCGTAGTTGCCGTATGCGCGGTCAATAACCTCAGTAAACGGAATGTGGTGGTAGAGGGCAGTAACGCCTGCAAGGGTATATGTACCGCTCTCATCCTTTGTATACTCCGTCTCAAGGTTACCCATATGGTCCATATGGAAGTGGGAGATGTGCATATAGTCTATTGCGCTGTGACCCCGAGGCAGGAAGTGCTTGATATAGTCGGCATAGACCTGTGTTGGGCGCGTCACTGCGTTTGGTCGCTGAAGGACATTCTTGTAGTCGGCTATCTCGCGGCTAAACTCGCCCGCATCGACTACCATTGTCGTGCCGTCAGGCAGGATGAAGTATAGACACTCGCCTCGGCCAGTGCTAATGGTGTGAATGTCCAGTTCGCCCTCGCTCCACGGCGTAAGTGGCTGACCGACAGTGTTGTCAGCAGGCTGGTCAGGCGTTGGGTTGTCAGGCGTTGGGTTGTCAGGCTCTGGCTCTGGCTCTGGCTTCGGTTGCTCCTGCTCCCCCAGCTCCCCCTTGCCAAGGTCGTCCTCCCACGGCATCTTCGTTTCGCCCTCTCCGCAGGAGAGTAGCAGAACTGTGAGTAGGGTAGTTATCCAATAGAGAGTGCTTCTCATCGTTACTTACATTTGAATGGACCGTCAATTCTTGTTACTCGGTACTCGCTATTACTATCATCAAGGGTATATACCCAGTACTTGTTTCCCTTTGGAGCCACGCGGATGACGATATGTCCGCTTGTGGCCTTGCATAGAGCATACTCTGCGGGATATTGCTTTAGTAGACTCTCGCCCACGCTTGTGCAGTAGATGTCGCAGCCGAGGTCTCTAATATACCCAAACTTGCTCTTATCGGGCTGAATTTCACGCACATAGAAACTTGTTGCCACAAGGGTCTTTGGGCGCAGTATCTCCATAGATTGCTGGCACATAGAGTGTGGCGATAGGTGGTGATGCGCCTTTACGGCATCAATCTCTCCAACGGCCTTAGCCACCTTAATCTCATAGTCGTGATAGTCGCCAATATCGCCCGCCGTAAGGAAGTCAAACTTGCCGTAGCGAACTACAAAACCGCACGAAGCGGCATTCTCGCGAATCTTGTTGCGCACGCCCTCATATCCATCCACAACCTTGCCCTTGTCCCAAATATAGCCATTTGAGCAGATGTTCTCAATGCGGAAGTTAGGGTACTTCTGCGGGTTACTTTTCATTGCAAACTGATTTACCGCACCCAGCTCAAAGCGGGTCGCCTTAAGCCCATTTTTAGAGATATTGTAGTCAATAAATCGCTTGTAATGCTCCATAACACCCACGCTCATAGCCTTGACCTTGAGCGAGTCATACGCCCCATAGGCGCGGTCATTAATCTCAAGGAAGGGGAGGTGGTGGTAGAGTGCCATAACGCCCGTAAGGGTGTAGTTACCCTCTGCAAAGTGCTCATACTCAGGCTCAAGATTGCCCATATGGTCCATATGGAAGTGCGAGAGGTTGAAGTAGTCTACAGCACTCCTGCCCTGAGGTAGAAAATGTCGGATATAGTCGGCAAAGGCCTTTGTAGGGCGGGTGTTGTCGTTTGGTCGCTGAAGTACATTCTTGTGCTTCTTGCCCTCGCGGCTAAATTCGCCTGCATCAACAACCATTGTCGTTCCGTCGGGCATAATGAGCAGCAGACACTCACCCCTTCCCGTGCTTATGGTGTGGATATCGAAGTACCCCTCACTCCACGCGGGTAGAGTCTCTCCTACGCGAGCCTTTCTGCCGTTGTAGCCGGCGGTGAAGAGAACCACCGCCAGCGACAACAACACTATTGATACTAATCGTTTCATTTAGTTGTGTAAATTTGTTAGCCTTACTGGGCAAATACAGGACGAATCAGATAACGAGCCGTAGCACCGTATGCTGCATTGTAGAATGAACCCTCCTCTAACAGCTGTACACGGTAGATAGCACCGAAGGTCTCCTCTGCAGTAGATGCTGCGTTAAGGGTAGAGGTGCGGTAAACACCCTGACTACCAATCTTGTAGATGTTGTACTCTGTGCCGTTGTAGGCGCGACCAGCGTGTGGAAGGAAGATACCAACCTTAAGGTCGTCAGCTGTAAGGGCCTTTGTGCCCTCAACTATGCCTGCACTCTGACCCTCGCCTGGGTTGTAGTAGTATGTACCGTTGATAGTAACAACACCAGCAGTGTATGTTGCATCTACTCTGCAAGCCTCGTCATAGAGCTTCTGGAACTCGTCAGCAGTAGGTGTGCGGTACTTACCATTTGATGCCCAGTAGGCAATATCGCCAAACTTTGCAGCTGCAAAGTCTGTAGTAGCTGTTGCGCAAACCTGATCTGTGTACATCTTACCGCTGTAGTCAAACAGTGGAATATCGGCTGCCATACTAATTGCAGAACTCTTTGCACAGCTGAATGGGTCGGCAATACCACCATAGTTGAAGTAGTTTGTCTTGCTGTAGTCTGTAAGGGTCTTAAGGTCGCCAGTCTGGTCCATATAGATATAGCTGTACTGGGTCTCAGTCAGTCTCCAACCAGCTGCAAAGCCAGTGTCAGTTGCGCCATCCTTCTCATACTCAAGGTTTCCTGCTGCCCACTTAATGCCCGCTACGGTGATGTAGTCTGGGCGAACCTCTGGCTGCTCAGGAGTTGCGTTTGAGTTAGGTACACCCGCCATATTGACAGTAAAGGCAGTAATGTCGCCCGATGTGAATACCATATCCTTTGGAAGGGTAATCTCCTTTATGTAGAGGCCGTCGTTGTTTGTAATCACAGTAAGTGTACACTTTGTTCCAGTGGCAAGTGTTGCAGGCCATACAGATGCGTAGCAGCTAAAGTCGCCAGACTGTGGCTCTGGAAGGGTAATTACAACATTGTTAGCTACTGGAGAGGAGTCCTTAACCTCTGTCAGAGGGTCATTTCCTGCAATGATATGCTCTGTAAGCATATTGGTCTTCTTACCAGTGATAACCTGCTCGCAAGCAAAGTTGATGCTCTTAACTGCGTCGCCAGCCGCAAGTGCAAGACCCTTAACGCTAATCTTTGCAAGGGCAGTTACGCGCTCCATCTCAAAGTTCAGAGTCTCTGTAGGCTGTGTAGCGGTGCTTATGCCCTTTGACAGAATAAGGTCTGCAAGTGGGTCGTAAGTATTCATCGCAGTCGGAGCCTGATTTGTAGGCACTGTAAATGCAAGGTATGTCGCAGCACCGTTGATAGATGCGTTGTTGTGCGAGAGGATATATGCAAATGAGTCTGCTGTCTTTGCATCAAGAGTAAAGTTTAATGTAGCACTTGTGCCACCCTCTGCAAGAGTAGTATTCACATTGTTAGCCTTCTTCTTTGTGCCACCAGTAATGGTAATCTCATATAGCTCAATGTAGTCGCCAGCGACCCACTCGGCTGTGTACTTACCACTATTCTCTACAAGCACGCTACGAGACTGTGGAGCGTCAATTGTTGCCTGAAGGGTAACCTTTGCGTTGTCAATATTTGGAGCTATAGGCTCACTTTTAGAGCAAGCTGTCAATGCAGCCGCTGCGATAAGAATAGATGTTAAAAACTTCTTCATAGCTCTGCATTTTTTATAGTTCAGTACCGTAATCATTATAGTCAAACTCTCCACCTGGAGTGTTGAAAGTGACAGATGTGGCAAATCCTGCCTCCACCTTAACATTTAGCTCAGTGAGCGTTGGTTGTTGATATCTTTTCATCGTTCTTTATTATAAATAGGTACCCTGCACCCCAAAGTTGGGGCGCAGAGTAGGGTTAAATACTATTTTACCTTTACTGGGCGGATTGCATAGAGGCTGATTGCACCATATGCACCCTGGTTCTTTGCCTCCCAGTATGTGTAGATAAAGTCTGTAGGATACTTACCCTCCTTCTCTGTAAGAGTGTGAGGACGGTAAATTGCAGCGTATGTCTGCTCAAGTGTAGATGCGCTGATAGTGGTTGCAGAGCGATATACACCCTGAGCATTAATGCCACAGAGCTTTGTCAGTCCAGTGCTGTAGAAGCGACCAGTGTAAGGCAGGAACAGACCCTTTGACATATCGGCATTCTTCAGCACGCGTGGAGTATCTGCCTCAATAGCACCCGGAGTCTCGCCCGCAGCAGGGTCGTAGTAGTATGTACCAACAACCTCAACGCCCTCGGCAGTTGTATAGGTAGCCTTTACGCGGCAAGCATCAGTATAGAGCTTCTGCATCTCCTCGCCAGTAGGCATACGATACTTACCATTTGAAGCCCAGTAAGCAATATCGCCAAACTTAGCTGCCGAGAAGTCTGTAGTCTCGTTTACGCAGGTCTGGTCTGTATACATCTTACCGCTGATATCCTTACTTCCTGCAATAGATGCGCACTTAGCTGCCTCGTTGATGCAAGGGTTCTCAATACCGCCAAAGTTGAAGTGTGCCATTGCTGTAAGGTCAGTAATGTCGATGTTGCCTGTCTGACCGAGGTAGTGGTGGAAGTGCTGACCTGCGCTAATGCTCCAACCTGCAGCAAAGCCCTCAGCGCCAGTGCCACCATTTACAAACTGAAGGTTACCAATAGCCCACTCTACGCCCGCAACAGTTACGGTACCCGTTGTAGGAACTGGGTCTGGGTCTACACCTGGCTCTGGCTCTGGCTCTGGACCAGGTGTTGGAGGTGTAGGAACTACGCCTGTACCCTTACCGAGATATACTGGACGGATAGAGTAACGACCAGTTGAACCATAAGCTGCGTTGAAGAAGTAGCTTGCCTTAGTAGCATCAGTAAACAAGTAGTGAGGTGCAAACAGCACGCCATAACATGCACCTGCAGCAGTGTTTACATCCACAACAGATGTACGATGCCAGCACTGTGCGCTGAGCTTGTAGATGTTGTACTGTGTGCTCTCCTTGTTATATCCACGACCTGCGTATGGCAGGAATAGACCATTCTTAAGGTCCTCGTCTGTAAGTGCCTTCTCCTCAGCAATAATTGTAGGGTCCTCGCCCCAAGCAGGGTCAGTGAAGTATACACCCTTGATTACAGTGCCACCGAGTGAGTATGTTGCAGCCTGAACATTCGCCTTCTCATAGAGGGCCTTGAAGTCCTCGTCGCTTGGCATGCGGTACTGACCGTTAGATGCCCAGTAAGCAATATCGCCATACTTAGCTGCTGCAAAGTCTGTAGTCTCTGCCTGACAAGCCTGATCAGTATACATCTTACCACCGAAGTTAAAGCCTGCTGCTACATTGTCAACCGCATCAGCTACTGCTGCACTAAATGGAGCAGCGATACCGCCAAAGTTGAAGTGGTCGTACTTATCGAAGTTCGTTAGGCCAGTAATGTCGCCCTCAGCCTTCTCCTCGCAGCGGATAAAGTGTGCCTGATTTGGAGCAATTCTCCAGCCTGCGTTAAAGCCTGCGGTAGCAGTGCAATCCTTGTCATACTGGAGGTTACCCAATGCCCAGTAGATACCCGCTACATTTACAGTACCCTCAATAGGTGTTGGCTTCTCTGCCTGCATAGCCGGCATCTCAATCTGATAGTCAAGCAGCAGACCGCGTGAAGCAGCGATAAGTGTACCAAGAACAATCTCGTTGAGCTTCTTGCCCGCAGCGTTGTAAGCCGTAGCAGTAAGGTGAGCATAGTCGCCTACTGGAAGGGCAAAGAATGCGTTTACCATTGTTGGAGCCGCCTCGGCAAAGGTCATCACAACACTCTTGTCGCCAGTTGTTGCAGCAGCGCCGCTCTCCATACCCTCAGGAAGGGCTACAGAGTGCAGACCAGAGAGGTTCTTGTCTGATGTAAAGACGATAGATGCAGTCTCTGGAGCGAGCTTGTTAATCTGTACAGTAACATAGGCAGTAAGCTGCTTGAAGACAACCTCGTTCTTCTCGTCAATAACACCCGCCATAAAGGCGCAAGTGCCAGTTGGCGATGGAGAGATCTGTGATGGAAGCTCTACTGAGATATTATCGCCAGAAATCTCAACGGATGTTGGGTAGAGAGCATAGTCTCCTACAGACTTACCCTCAAGGTTGCCAGTAAACAGTGCTCGGCGTGTCTCGCCTGTGCCGTCAATGTTGAAAATAGCTGTTGAGCCATCATTGCAGACAACCTTAATAGCGTCATTGGCCTGCCAACGAGCCTCGCCCGTAGCCACGAGTGATGCACGGCTGTCGGCATTCTCTATAGAGGCAAGCAGGGTCACATTGCCCGTCTTGTTTGTATCGGGCTGGAACTCTGAAATGCCCTCAGCCTCGCTACAACCCACTGCAGCAGCCATAAGTGGCAGGCAGTAGCACAAATATTTCAATATCTTTTTCATATCTTTCTGTTTTTTAGAGGTTTAGTAACCAGGGTTGTTATTACCCTCGCCAATCAGAGGATTGGTAATCATCTCGCTGTATGGGAATGGCCAAAGCTCATCCTTGCCCTCTACAAACTTAAATGTTGTGTGTACGCGAGCGTTACACTTTGCTCCGTCAAATGTCTGGTTAGGATCGTAAGTTACAATCCAATCCTCGTCAATGATTGGCTTTGCGTTGCTTGTTGTAAGACCGAAGCCTGGAGCATACTGGTCGCCATTAAGAGCCTTAACAGCCACAATCTTACCATCTGCACCCTTCCAACGACGAAGGTCAAACCAGCGGAAGCCCTCGCAGCAGAGCTCAACCTTACGCTCATAGCGCAGTGCAGAGCGAAGACCGTCGCGGTCAGTTGCTGTTACTGCAGGCATATTCACGCGAGCACGAACGCGGTCAATGTCAGCCTTTGCACGAGCAAGGTCGCCACCCTCCATCTCGATATTTGCCTCAGCATCAATAAGAAGAAGCTCTGCAAGACGCATAATAGGCACATCAAGCTCATCCTCATACTCCTTACCAGGGATGCTTGCGTAGTATACTGGATCAAGGTGCTTACGCCACAAGTAGCCACCAGGACCCTTTGAGCCGTTAGGACCATACTCACTCTTGTTACCAGTAACATCGCCATTTGGCACTGCCTTCTCAATGTTGTAGTCAAATACAGTCTTGTCAGCAGGGTCAATAGAGAACTGTACACCCATTGAGCGAGCGCCACTGCGCAGACAGTAGAGGTCAAGGCGTGGGTCGCGGTTCTTCCAAGGGTTCTTCCAGTCATAACCGCTATCAGGATCTGTAATCTTCTTACCCTCCTTTGTCTGGAATGAGTCAATCAGAGCCTGAGATGGACCAGCACCTGCAGCACCGTTGTGTACGCGAGATGCGAAGGTATATACGCCGTGGTGTACATTGCTTGCAGCAAGGCGGTCAAACTGGATAGCCCAAATCCACTCCATAGAGTTCTTCTCTGCGTCAAAGCCGAAAAGTGGTGTTGGATCTGGCTCGCCATCAGCGTGAGTAGCGTAGTATGTGCAGTCCAGAGGAGTGAGGTCATAGACACCTGCAGCAAGGTCAAGGGCAATCTTTGAGTACTTAGCAGCATCAGCATAGAAGCCCCACTCAAGGCAGATACGAGCCTTAAGGGCATAAGCACCTACACGGCCAATGCGGCAAGTACCCCAAGCGGCACGGTCCCAAGCGATTGGAAGGTGGTTAAGTAGCTCATCGTCAAGGTCACGAAGAATGTTTGCAATAACCTCCTCCCTTGGAGTACGAGCATAAGCGTAGTCGTCAAGAGTCAGACAGTGGTCTACCCAAGGCACTGCGCCATAGAACTTGCAAGCCTTGTCATACTGATATGCGCGAAGGCAAAGCAGCTCAGCCTTAAACTGGTAGTACTGCTCGTCAGTTACCACGCCGCGAAGGTTGTCAAGGTTGTCTAATACAAGGTGTATACGACCCAGACCCTTGTAGACACGAGCATAAGTATCCTCAATATGAGAGAGGTTAGAGGTGACGATAGAGAGTCTGAAATCTGGCCACTTTGAGAGTGTTGTACGCATTGCAGAGATATCTGTCAACGCATCATACCAGCGGTCAGAAGGGTTATACTGGTGGATGTCATTTGCAAGGCTCTTATATGCAGCAAGCAGACCCGCCTCTGCCTCCTCGGCACTTGCAGGGAAGGTTCCCGTAGATGGACCTGTAAGTGGCTCGCGGTCAAGTGAGCAGCTGCTCGCTAACAGCACCACAGACAGAATTGATAATATATACTTTTTCATAGTTGCAATATCTTTTAGAATTTAATCTCTGCACCGAATGTATATGTGCTACAAAGTGGATAGTTATTTCCGATGCTACCAGTTGTTGCACCCTGTGAACCGCTCTGGTAAGCAGTCTCTGGGTCGTAACCGTCGTAGTAGTTGCTAATAGTAAAGAGGTTTGTAGCATTTGCATATACCATAAGACCCTTAATCTTCATAGCCTTAACAATCTTCTTAGGGAAGGTGTAGCTCAGCTGAAGGTTCTTCAGACGGCAGTATGCACCGCTTGCCATCCAGAATGTAGATACCTTCTTGTTGAGGTCTGACTGGTAAGAGAGGCGTGGATACTTAGCATCTGTATTCTCTGGAGTCCAGTTGTCAAGGTGGCTCTTCTGGAATGTACCACCGCTAACGCAAGGCTGTGTATAAGCACCGCTGATATAAGCGTCTGCCTTACCTACGCCCTGGAACTGTGCGCTCAGGTTGATGCCCTTCCAGCCTACATTGAGTGTTAGACCGTATGTGTAGCGAGGAATTAGCGAGCCTACAATCTGCTTATCGCTGTCGTCAATCTTGTTATCCTTGTTGTAATCCTCATAGATAAGGTCTCCAGGCTTTGTAATCTGACCATACTGAGGGCAGTTTGCATTTACCCAGTCAGCCTGCTCCTGTGTCTGAACAAAGCCGAGGCAGTTCAGAAGGTAGAGAGAGTTGATTGATGAGCCCTCCTGGTTGCGGATAACGCCACTTGTGCCGTAAGTACCCTTCATATCAACAATCTCGTTGATAACATCTGAAAGGTTTGCCTGCACGCCAAACGACCAGTCACCCCAGCGGTTGTTATATCCCAAAGCAACCTCCCAACCGTTGTTTGTTACAATACCAGCATTCTGGTAAGGTGCGTTAAGACCGATAGTAGACGGAATGTCGAGCTGCATAAGGATGCCGTCAGTCTTCTTGTAGTAGTAGTCGGCAGTAATAGTGAACTTCTCCCACAGAGTCATATCAATACCGATGTCAGCCATATAGGTTGTCTCCCAAGTGATATCCTTGTTAGCCAAAGACTGCTGTGCAACGATAGGGTAAATCTTACCCGCTGCAGCGATAGAAGATATTGTAAGCATCTGAGCAGTAGGGTAGTTACTACCGATATTCTGGTTACCCAGAGTACCGTAAGAAGCACGAATCTTAGCCTCTGTAATCACATCGCGAACACTGTCCATAAATGCCTCCTCGCTCAATCGCCAAGCGGCAGAGAATGATGGGAACAGACCCCAACGATTCTTCTTTGCAAAGCGAGATGAGCCGTCATAACGGAGGTTAGCCTCAACAAGGTAACGGTTGTCGTAGTTGTAGTTCAGTCGGCCGAAGAATGAAGCAAGGGCAATCTGACTGCGGCTACCGCTGTTGTCCTTAAACTCGTTCTTACCACCAGCGTCAATAACATCATACTGTGGATAAGAGAAGTCCTGACGATATGCGCCCAGACTTGCATACTCATAGTTCTCATAAGATACACCGGCAAGGAACTTAAGATGGTGCTTGCCAAAGCTGTGTGCTGCAGTAAGCATACCGTGGTAGTAGCCGTTGTAGGTTGTAGCGATACTCTCCTCAAGAGAGTTGAACTCAACATTTGAGATAGGAGACTTTGAACCGTATGGGTCAGAGTGATACTCTACCATATCCTTAAATAGGTGGTTCTTTGTTGCAGCAAACTGCGGAGCAACCTTAGCCTCGAGAGTCAGCCACTTTGCAGGCTTGTACTCTAAAACGATAGAGGTCTTGAGGTTGAGCTTCTGGTAGTGACGGTTACCACCCACGCCAGTCTCAATCATTGGAAGAGGGTTTGTCGTTCCACCAGTAAATGGCGCATAGCTGCCGTCGCTCCACTGTGCAAGCATCACTGGGTCCTTGGCATTCATAAAACTGAAGATACCGCCCTGGTATGGGTTAATCTCACGATTTGAGTATGTTCCAGCAATGTCAAAGCTCAGCTTAAGTCGCTTGTGAAGCTGTACATCGAGGTTGTTACGAAGGTTAAAGCGGCGGAATGATGCATCCTTAATAATACCGTTCTGGTCAAGGTAGCCGAATGAAGACATATTGCGGATGCGCTCTGTACCAGCACTCATAGTGACGATATGGCTGTGTGTAAAGCCGTTGCCAGTCATCAGACGCTTCTGCCAGTCAATGATTGGGTATGCGTCTGGGTCAAGGAAGTTGTTCTTGCGATAGTTGGCTATATACTCAGGAGTGTAAGTGAGCTTTGTAAGGCCATCATTAGCCTCGGCAATGCTCTGCAGGGTCATAAACTCCTCTGGACCAACAACATCTGGATAGACTACAGGTCGCTGCCAACCAACATAACCGCGATAAGTTACACCGAACTTATCCTTGCCAGCACGCTTTGTGGTAATCAGCACAACGCCGTTTGCCGCACGCGAACCGTAGATAGCAGACGATGCAGCATCCTTAAGCACTGTAATCTGGTCAATCTGTGAAGCGTCTACAGAGTTCATATCGCCCTCAACACCGTCAATGAGAATGAGTGGAGAGCAGTCAGAACCGCCAAATGAGCCGATACCACGAATCTGGATGTTACCAGTATCAGCACCAGGAGCACCACCCGCTGTGGTTACAGTTACACCAGGAGCAATACCCTGTAGGGCAGTAGAGAGCTGTGTAATCGGACGAGATGTAAACTCCTCGGTAGAGACAGAAGAGACAGAACCAGTGAGGTTTACCTTCTTCTCAGTGCCGTAACCGATAACCACAACCTCATCAACAACGCGGCTATCTACCTCCATCTTTACGGCGTAGACGGTCTTTTGCGCTGTGATGTTCACGGTCTGCGATTTATAACCGATAAAAGAGATTTCCAGAGACTGTCCAGCCTCTGCGGTAATGGTAAAACTACCAGATAGATCGGTGGTTGTTCCCCCCCCCAAGATTGTTTTGCCGCTCATTACGACTACAGAGGCTCCAAAGAGAGGAGCTCCATTTTCGTCAGTAACAGTTCCTTTCACAGATACCTTCTGTGCCAGGGCGGTCAAACTGAAACAGCAAGCAAGTGCCACAAGCAGTAGCCTTGCTGGTAGATGTAGCAGTTTTTTCATAGAACTGAGTTTTAAGTTTATAATTAGGTTTTTGGTATGTTTTGCCTTTAGTTAGGGCATATTGCACCATAACAAAGTTACGAATATTTAATAAGAATAGCAAATAAATACCAATAGAAACCTATTTTTTATAAATAAAAAAATAGGAAAGGCGGAATTTTGAAAAATATAGTCCGAATATTACCTGTATGCGTAGAGTAAAATGGGCTTGTTGGTTATTTTTTTAATTTCTGCGATTTTTTTCATCATCGCCGTGGAGACAGTAAAGCAACCTTGACTTGCGGGGATGCAGGGCAGTGGGTATGTCTCAAAACAGGCGTTCCCGTTGTGAATAAGAATTGCGCGCTCAAAGGCATTTGAGTTTGATGCATCTAAGCCGTGCACTTGGTAGCCTTCGTTGAAGAACCATAAGAGTGGCCGCGACATCTTTCTGAGCTTTCCAACGCGATAATGCCCTAAACTGGAGTAGTTGCTACCAATTTCGTTGCTGAATTTACGGCAGAAGATGTTGTTCTCACGACCACGCCCCTGCGCACATAAACTCTTGGCTATAACCTTGTTATCCTCAAAACTGTATATAGCAAAACGATTAATCCCCTGTGGCTTAGAGAAATCTACCAATATGCAGTACTTGTCGCTGTAGCCATTGCTCTGACAGTAGTGCTTAAGACTCTCTATATCAACATTAAAATCCCTATTTGGAATAAGTCTTACTATCCCCAGCGCTACAACCGCTGTAATAATACCAATAAGAATTTTTCTCCTCCTTGTCATAGCAAACACCGTTTACTGCAAAGATAGTTACTTCTGCGGGATTTTCAAATATCTTATAACAAAGCAACGCAGTTGCCTCTGTCGCGTCGTATATAGTCGTATATAACAGATACAAACAAAAAACGGACAACCTAAGTTGTCCGTTAAAGTAGCGGGAGTGGGACTCGAATGTCGCGCTGTAGCAAAACAGCGCGTCATCACCGAGAGAGTGCCGCAGTCGCGGAACGCGGTGCGGAGATACACGACCGAGGTGTGCGACACGAATAGTTGCATAAGTGATTGTCTAACATTGCGATTAGACCTGCTGTTCCGTCAGCAGTAGCCTATGGGCACGTGCATTTTGAGCAATTGATTTGTACGGAGCTGCCCAGACAA
>SUZS01000023.1 GCA_015059785.1 Rikenellaceae bacterium | reverse complement strand
TGAATGTAACGAACAGAATAACCTTCTTCGAGCATCCTCATATATTTGAGCAATGCTCCGTAATCGTGTTTTTTGCGCATAAAGAAACCCCAAAAGTTTTTTGTCCAAACTTTTGGGGTCACTTCAATGATGGCTCTTTTTTGTATATGTGCTACTTATATTACATACGGGCGATTGGGCGGTGCATAAGCTTTCCCTCCTGCTCCATATAGTAACGCTGGGACTTGAGCAGATTTCGAGACTGAAGAACCATTGTCTTGGTCTCGGCAAGGATAGCAAGATAGAGCATTCCCGCCTTAGAGTTGGACTTTCCTTCGTGGATACGAACCAACTCTGTCTTAGTAAGCTCTGCTATGCGAATAAAGAGTTGGTCGCGCATATCAAGAACATGGTCAATATCACTATAGTCGCCACTCTTGAGCATATACAGAATGCGCTGGTAGATAACATCCACATCGGTATTAACGCCAATCAAATCCTCTGTCTGTGTGCGTGTTAGACCTTCGTGATTGTTGTCAATATGTTCAAAGGCTGGGCGAGTGATATGGACAAGAGATTTAGTCATCTCATTAAGGTAATCCACAACCTGAACATAGTAGAGCGACAAGTTCATATCGCTGTCATATGTACGACGCAATGTTGAGGCTATAGAGTATTTAAGGTTGTGAATACGCTCATACATACCGTTTGCCTCAGTTGTAAGCTCCTTGAGTGCACGACGATTCTCCTTAAGCAGTGCAATCAGTGTACGGTTGTAGATGCGGGTAGAGTCGTTGATAGTGCTATTTACGAGCGACATAACGGTGTCTGAAACAGAGTCAGAGGCAGAGAGCTTAACAGTCTGTAGCTTGTTAGTATCCTCATCCTTCTTCTTTGAACTCTTGAAGTTGCTGTGGATAATCATATACATACAGAGCACTGAAAGAAGTCCGAAAGCTATCCAGCCGCCCCACATAAGCAGTGCGCCGACGATAAGTGCGATAAGGAAGCCGCCAATGGCTGTTACAAACCAACCCATAATCACGGTCATAACGCCTGTGATACGATACACAGCACTCTCACGACCCCATGCTCTATCGGCAAGAGACGAACCCATAGCCACCATAAAGCATACATATGTTGTTGACAGAGGTAGCTTAAGCGATGTTGCAAGGGCGATAAGCAGGGATGCTGTTGTAAGGTTCACTGTCGCACGAATCATGTCGTATGGAGCACCACTATGCTCGATATCTGCCCACTCAAAGCGACGCTCAACAAACTCCTTAGAACGCTTAGGCATTACGCGGCCAAAGAAGTGAACCACATTGATTGTTCCACGAACAAGTGTTCGTGAGAAGAGTGAAGAAGAGTGCTGAGGTGGTGCATCGTCACCTGCGGCAGAGAGAGAAAGCTCAGTCTCGGACACATGCATAGACTTGCTTGATGTCCAGAGAGTTATAACCATAATCACACCCGCAGCGAGAATATAGAGTACATTTGCTGTCTCTGGCTGGGCAAGTGAGGTCATCATCATCCCCTCGTTCATACCTGTAGCGGTTTTAGCCTCGGCAAAGGCGTCAAAACCAGCAATAGGCACACCGATAAAGTTCACAAGGTCATTGCCTGCAAAAGCAAGAGCGAGGGCGAATGTGCCCGCAAGGATATTTATGCGCAGAATATTAACCTTAAACAGTTGCAAGAAGAATAGAATCAGTGAACATACAACCCAGCAGATAAGTAGTGCCAGAAGCAGATTGTCGTTTATCCAACCGATAAATGCGCTATCCTTAAGGATATTCTTAAGGCCCTTGAACATAGCAAAATAGACGATAGAAGTCAGCGATGCACCGCACCAAATAGCACCTACACGATTGAGCATCTTCACATAGCGGAACGAGAAAATCAGACGCGAGATGTACATCACAATAGTGCCGCAGACAAACGCTAACACCACAGAGAGCAGAATCGCAGATACAATACCCATTGCACGAGAGGTGTTGATATACTCCCCCAACATAGCAAATGTTACATTAGGGTCTGTAGATATCTTGTAGAGAGATACTGCTACAGCTGAACCTAACAGACAGAAAATCAGCGAAACAGTTGTAGATGTCGGAAGACCCATACTATTGTAAAGGTCAAGCAGCACAACATTTGCAATCATCACACCCACATATAGGAGCATCACCTCCTTAAAAGTGAATAGCGAAGGATTGAACATGCCGCTACGAGCCACCTCCATCATACCACTCGATGTCATCGCACCGATAATAATACCCACCGATGCCACAATAAGGATTGTACGCATCTTCGCGGCTTTAGAACCAATCGCAGAGTTTAGAAAGTTTACCGCATCGTTAGTCACACCCACATAGAGTCCCGATAAAGCAAGTATGGCCAGAACGACCACCACAGCAATGTAGATTTCTATCATAATAGTTTTAGTTTGTTCAAAACAACTTTACAAAGATAATCTATTCTCCATAAACTCCCCAATGTTGCACCTAAAATTAACATTAAATTAACATTGGGAAATATGATGTCCAGTAGATGAACTTTATGCAAACTTCATCATTTATCATCTACTAAACCTATGCGGGGTCGATGTCGCAGATGGTGGTGAGACCTTTGGTGGTGGGGCTTTTTTGAAGGGCTGTGAGGTGTTGCGCGACTATCTCCTTGGCGCGGGAGAAGGAGGCGCCATTCTCTATCTTGATGATTATCTGAACGATATACTCTTGGCGGATACGGTCAACAAGTGGAGTGACGGGACCAAGTACGCGGCCCCCAAATTTTGAGCGCAGCTCTACTCCCAATTGAGAGGCCGCCTTAGCAAGCCGCTCCGGGGAGATATGGCGCAGGGTTATGCGTATCAACCTGCTGAATGGCGGATAGTTAAACATCTGTCGCTCACGCAGTTGCGCGGTGGCAAAGTGCTGATATCCCTGCTCCGACAGTGCCGCAAAAACGGGGTGCGAGGGGTCTGAAGTCTGCACGACCACCTCGCCAGCCTTATCTCGTCTACCTGCGCGGCCGGCAACCTGAAGCATTGTCTGCCATGCTCGCTCAACGGCGCGGAAGTCGGGAGCATTTGTTAGATTATCGGCATTGAGCACGCCAATGAGCGTAACGCCCTTGAAGTCAAGACCTTTTGTGATTATCTGTGTGCCGACAAGGATATCTGCCTCGCCCGCTGCAAACTGACTTATAATGCGGTTATAGGCGCTGTCACTGCTTGCCGTGTCGCTATCAAGGCGAAGGATGCGTGCTGTAGGAAAGAGTGCCGAAATCTCCTCCTCAACCTTCTCTGTGCCGAAGCCCTTTGTCTCAAGCTGTGATGTTTTGCACTCGGGGCAGTATTGTAGATGCTCTATAGAGTATCCGCAGTAGTGGCAACGCAGAGAGTTGGTATTAAGGTGTCGCGAGAGTGTTACATTGCAGTGCGGACAGCGTGCGGTCCAACCACAGCGAGGACACTCCACATAGGGGGCATATCCTCTACGATTTTGGAAGAGCATTATCTGCTCTCTGCGTTGTAGCCGGTCGGCTATGCGGTCGAGCAGCTCCTTGTTAAAGTGGCTCTTACGCTCACCGCGCTTTACAGAGCGCATAGTGTCTGATATGATAATCTTTGGCGGCAGTGAGCCACCATAGCGCGACATAAGCGTAACGCCAGCATACTTACCCGCCATAGCGTTGTTAAAACTCTCTAACGACGGCGTTGCGCTACCCAAAATAGCCTTTGCGCCGTGCAGTGAGGCGAGCATTACAGCAGCGTCGCGTCCGTGGTAGCGTGGGCTTGGCTCCGATTGTTTGTAGCTGCTATCGTGTTCCTCATCTACAACAACAAGACCTAAACTCTTATATGGCAGAAATAGTGCCGAGCGGGCGCCAACAATAAGGCGACCAGAGCCTGTGCGCAGCATATCCATATATATCTGTGTGCGGCGCAGCGGTGTGAGCTTAGAGTGGTAGGCTATAACTCTGTCTCCAAACATCTGTCGCATACGCTCTACAAGTTGCGCTGTAAGAGATATCTCTGGCACAAGCAGTAGCACATCTTGCTCGCGAGATAGGGCGTGGGCTATGCGGTGGGTGTAAATCTCGGTCTTGCCGGAGCTTGTAACACCGTGCAGAAGTGCGACATTACACACTTCAAGTCCGCTCTCTATCCTCTCCAAGGCTTTGCTCTGCTCTGCAGATAACACTGGGAGCGTTGTGTGAGAAATAGGGAGAATTTTTGGCTCGCACTCTCGCAAGATAGTCTCTATATATCCAGCCTTTGTGAGGGCTGTAATTACAGCAGCGTCGGCACTACACTCGTGGCGAGCAATCTCGCCACCACTGCGTTGTAACATAGCAAGCAGGGCTGCGCGGCGCGGTGCTCGGCGCGACATACGGTCAAGCGTTTCAGCATCGGGCATACTCTTGAGGCGAACGACCTTCTCGGTAGGAAGAGAGTAGGGGATATATAGCTCCTGGCTTGTTGCGTGCGGCTTAATAAGCGAGGGTAGGGCTATGCGCATAACCTCGCCAAGGGTAGAGAGGTAGTAGGAGGACATCCAGCTCCAGAACTCTATCTGCTTGGGTGTGAGAACTGCAAAGTTGTATAGTCGTTGTAACACAGGCTTGACCCTACCTCTTTTAGGGGGATTGTTGTGCAGACGAAGTACAATGCCGGTATATATATTTCGTGGTCCAAACTGCACAGCTACAGCCTCTCCAACCTTTATATCGGGGATGTGGCTCACTGCAAAGGTGTAGCAGGGTTGCGCCAATGGAAGTATGATATCGGCAAAGTTCATTGCATGTCAGTGCTAAAATGGCACCTCGTCATTAGGTGGAGCTATAGGGGCCGCAGGGGTTGGTGCTATTGCAAACTCATCGGCGCCAGTCATACTCTGTAGTGGAGAGGGCTGGTACTGCTGTTGTTGCTGTGGCGCAGGGGACTCATAGGTGTCGTACTGCTCACCCTGAGGTACGGTTGGCTGTGGCGCCAGAGTAAGGTCGGCAAAGCGTGCCTGCTCTTTAATAAAGCGCATCTTAACATCTTTAACCTCGCCATTACGGTGCTTAGCAAGGATAATCTCTGCAAGACCATCTGTGCTTGTGTGGTCCTCAGACTCCGTAAAACCGTAGTACTCAGGGCGGTGGATAAATGCTACAACATCGGCATCCTGCTCAATAGCTCCAGACTCTCGAAGGTCTGAAAGTTGTGGACGCTTTGTTCCACCGCGGGACTCTGTATTTCGAGACAGCTGTGAAAGGGCGATAATTGGCACATTAAGCTCCTTAGCAATAGCCTTGAGTGTTCGTGATATAAATGCCACCTCCTGCTCACGGTTGCCACTACCTCCGCCACTCATATTTCCTGCCGTCATCAGCTGCAGGTAGTCCACAATGATTATCTTGATGCCGTGGTGGGTGTGCAGACGGCGAACCTTTGAGCGGAACTCAAAGATGGAGAGGGCCGGAGTATCGTCAATATATAGTTTTGCCTGACCAAGTGGCTTGCTGGCAACCATAAGGTGGTTCCAGTCGGCAGCCGTCAGCTGTCCGCTGCGGATGAGCTTACTGTCAAGGCCCGTCTCGGCAACGATAAGTCGGGTCATAAGCTGAATTGCCGACATCTCAAGAGAGAAGAATGCCACTGGACACTGGTAGTCGATAGCCATATTACGCGCCATAGAGAGCACAAAGGCAGTCTTACCCATAGATGGTCGCGCAGCAACGATAATAAGGTCGGATGGCTGCCAACCCAGAGTGACATTATCAAGGTCTGTAAAACCGGTACACACTCCGCTATACTTAGAGTCGTTCTTACCAGCCTCCTCAATCTGCTTGATAGCCTTTGACAGAATAGAGGCTGAGTCTTGAACGCTACGCTTTACATGGCCCTCGGTAACTTGGAGTATAGAGGACTCGGCAAAGCCGATAAGGTCTGTAACATCGGTAGAGCTGTCGTAGGAGCGGCGCTGAATCTCTACGGCTGAGCGGATAAGCTCTCGCTGAACATATTTCTGAGCAATAATTCTGGCGTGAAACTCTACATTTGCCGCAGCACCAATCTTCTGCGTTAGCTGGGCAAGGTATGCCACACCGCCAACCTTTGTCAGCTGATGGTTCGCCTTAAGATACTCTGTAACGGTGTATATATCAACAGGCTTGCTCAGTGTAGAGAGCTCATTTATGGCGTGGTAGATAATGCGGTGCTCCTCGGTATAGAATGACTCCTCGGAGATATACTCCTGAACGGTAATTACCGAGTCGCTCTCAAGCATCAGCGCGCCGAGCACAGCCTGCTCAAGCTCTACTGCCTGCGGGGGAACAAGCCCAGTAGCCTCTGCCTCGGGCACAAGGTTGTTATATGCTTCTCTATTCTTCTGTGATGGGTTGTTATACTCTCTTGCCATAATTTTACTCCTTTATACTTGCAAAGGTAATAAAATAAGTTGAAAAAGAGTATCTCCGACAACTATTTCTCTATAAGATGTCGTGTGGCGGCAATGGTGGCAACAGAAATCTTTACATTCTCCTTGCAGGCGGTAAGTATTGCATTGGAGAGGGTTGTAAGTGTTGCGCCCGAAGTAAAGACATCGTCTACAAGTAGGATATGTCGCCCCTCAAGTGCCTCAGGACGCGCTACGGTGAAGATGTTGTCTATATTTTGCCAGCGGTCAAGAAACTTTGCGCCCGCTTGTGGAGGGTTGTCAACTATTCGCTTTACGGCGTTAAAGGTGTATGGAATTTTGGTTTTGTGGCTAATGCCCGCAGCGATATATTCACTCTGGTTATATCCGCGAGAGAGTCGGCGATGCCAATGTAGCGGTACGGGAACTATGAGGTCAATGCCCTCAAGAAAATCTGTGCGTAGCAGTTCACTTGCAAACCACTCTGCTGATTGTTCTGCTAAAAACCAGTGGCTGTGATACTTAAATTCGTGGATTATCTCGCGCCACTTGCTGCCCTCTGTAAACCATAAGAAGGCAGCTGCACGCTCTATAGGTACAATGCCCCAAAAGCGTTGCTCCATAGCGTTGTCGCGGCTCTGCCATAGGTGCGTATATGGTGCGGCAAGCTGACAATCAAGACATACAAAACTCTCTTGTGGAGTCAGTCGCCTGCCACAAATAGGACAAGTGGGTGCGATAATCACACCCTTAAGTGCGCGGATAACCTTTTGGAGAGTCATCAGAGAAGTGGCTCGGATGTCTGGTCGTTAAGTTTATCGGCAAAGAGCTTTGCTGCATAGCTCTCAGGGATAAATATCTTGCTGATGCTCATTGCCTCAAGGATACTCTTATGTACAGTGTCAAGGGCGCGAGCATAGATGTTCTCAACATTTAGACTCTTCAGCGCTGCCACAGTACGCAGTGAGTGGTCCATACTCTGTCCGATAGCTACAACGGCATAGTCTATATCAGTGAGTGGTAGTGAGCGCAGGGCTACAGCAGATGTCGCATCCATAATGTAGGCAAAGGCTATGCGATCTTTAATCTGCTCTATGCGTATTGGGTCGCTATCTACGCCGATGACCTCGTGACCATTGTCTGTAAGTGTCTGGGCAAGGGTCATACCGAAGTTTCCCAGACCAATAACCAAATATTTCATAACACCAGTTTAGTTTATAATTACATTCTCCTCTGGTAGCTGGTAGTGCCTATGCTCGCGCGAAGCAAAGAGACTCATAGCCACCGTTATAAGACCTACGCGCCCAATAAACATCATTGCCGAGAAGATAATCTTGCTCGCTGTACTTAGCGAGGCTGTTATGCCTAATGATGATCCGACAGTGCTGAGTGCCGAAATAGACTCAAAGAGTAGGTCAAAGGCGTCTAACTTTGGTTCAATGATTACCAGAGTGACAAAGCAGACGATAATAACCATCACCGAGCCGAAAATTGTGGCATAGGCACGCTTTACAGACTTATCTGTAATAGTTCTGTTGAACATAGTAACGCTCTTCTCGTCTCGCACTGTAGACATAAACGAGGCGAAGGCAACGCCGATAGTGTTGACCTTAATACCTCCCGCTGTAGATTGCGATGCACCGCCAATCCACATCAATATTATATATAGTATAAGCGTGAGTAGCGAGAACTGGCTCAGATCGACGCTATTAAAGCCCGCTGTTCGCGGTGATGTAGCGTTAAAGAAGCTATGCACGAGTTTGTCTGTAATGCTCATGCCCGCAAAGGCTCCGTTCCACTCTGATATGGCTATGGCAACAGTACCTACAACAAGCAGGATTATGGTTGCACTGACGGCAATCTTTGTGTTTAGCTTGGCAAGGTGAGGTATACGCACAGGGGTCTTGTGGCGGATAATACGGCTAAAGGCGTAGTGGATGTAGTAGAATAGGGCATTCTTGATATTCACAAGTATTGGGAAGCCTATACCACCGAGGATGATGAGCAGTGAGATAGTGATATAGAAGCCTCCGTGATGTTGAATTAGCATCGTATTGCCCAGATTGCCGCTTAGCGTTGAGAATCCCGCATTGCAGAAGGCCGATATGGAGTGGAAAATGGAGAAGAAAACCTCATCTATAAGGTTCATGCCAAGTGTTCCGTGTACCGTGGTCCATATTGCAAAGGCCCCGATAAGCTCAATGCCTATTGTAAAGCCGAGGATATAGAGTAGGGTGGACATAAGCGATGTAAAGGTGTCTGAAGAGACCATATCGCGCAGTGCAAACTGGTCGTACAGACCAGTATTACCCATAAAGAAGAGGGCAAAGAAGCTGGTTATTGTCATCACACCTAATCCACCAACTTGAATAAGCAGTGCGATAACAATAAGTCCCTCTGTAGAGAATGTGGTAGCGATATCGACCGTCGAAAGACCCGTTACGCAGACTGCACTTGTCGCTACATAGAGCGCATCAACCATAGATATTGTCACGCCATCAAGGGTTGAGCGAGGCACCATCAGAAGTATTGTTCCGAAGAATATTATCACCAAGAATGCAGATGCCAAGAGCAGCGCAGGGTTTGTCTTGCGGCGGATGATGCTCACAATGCCGCGCGAAATCTCCATAACGGCAAATATGCCGACAATGCCAAGCATATAGAACTTTTCGGAGAAGGCGTGGTAGAAGCGTGCCAGCCACTGTGGAGCCGATGCTGCGGGGAGCAAATCGGGTATGGCTGAGAGGTATAGCAGCAGACCTAAGACAATGGTTAATACGAAGTTATACTTCCATATATGCCGCCAGTTTGTCACTAAACGGGTCGTGAAGATAACAACAAAGAAGAATTGCACGAAGTGGTAAATCTTATCTAAGTAGACCATCTCCTGGCTACTAAGTGTAAAGCCATAGTCAATTATCGCTGCGGCAATAAAGAGCACCGAGACGATAAATGAGAGTAGTTGAACTCCTACTCCCACCCTATTTTGCCACCGCTGTGACACAAAGCGCGAGATAAGATTCATACCACAAAGTTATAAAAAATTTAGTTGCATTACAAAATCTGGGGTGCTATTACCACTCCCTAATTCGTAATCTACTATATTGTCAGGCTGAACAAATATAGAATCCCTCATCTCAAAGCCAAAACGACTATATAGCCTTTGCGCAGCCTCATCGGCGGGAATAAGAATAAGAGAGTCGTACTCACCCCACTCTTTGGCATACTCTATCGCTCTCTGAATAAGTTGTGAAGCGATACCCTGACGGCGAAAAGCTGGCTTTGTAGCCACGGCATAGATATATCCCTGCTTTGAGTTGCCATACTGCACTGGCACAAGGTGCAACATAGCCACTACAGTGCCATTAATGCTATAGGTAAAGCTCAGTTTAGGGTTATAGACTGTGGCAAAGAAGTGGTCTATAGTGGCAATGTCATCTCCAAAGCACTCCTGCCACAGGTGGCGCATATTCTGCTCCTTTTCAGTAAGCATAAGCGCAGAGTGTTTCGTAAGCATAATTGTGGGGTGGTAGCTCTGCTTTGCTCGGCGCAGACCCGCTATGCCAAGGTCATCCTCGCGGTTGATATATTTGTACTCTTTTGAAATCTCTACAGCTACAAGGTTGTTTATCATCGCACTTGCGCCGTCAAAGCTGATGTCGCTCTTCTCAATATGGATGCAGAAGGTGTCGTGGTTTATCTGCGAGCCGATAGCAAAGGCGGCAGGGGTGTTGTCGGCATAGAGAATCCAGCCCCTGAGATTTAGCGCACGAAACTCGCTAAAGGCGCGTTGCAGGGCCCTCTGCTCGGGGTCGGAAGAGCTAATACCCTTCTGATTGCACCACAGGGCGTTGAGTTGTCGGCAATCCTCTAAATTTGACTCCGAAATGCTCTCAAGGCGGTAGTCATATCGCTGTGTGAAGCGGTTTATATGGTTGCGCTTTGGCTGATACTTGCGCCCGGGAAGGGTAGCAAGGTCATCGGCAAGGTATATGTAGTCCTGATTAGCCGTTGGGGCATAGAGTGCAAACTGGTCGGGATAGAGGGCGTTGATGCTCTTAACCCACGAACTATCAAGCCCAAAGAGTCGCAAAGGCACACCAAGTGAGGCCGCATCGGACATAAGGCACTGAATAATCTCTCCTCGCTCACCCTCTCTCTTTCCCTCTCCCATAGGTTGCATATAGGCCGTATCTCCACGCTCAGTAGTAAAGCGGATAATCAGCCAGCCGTGCCAAGTGGCTATCTGACTGTGGTAGCTATCCTGCCAGCAGTAGATATTGGCAAGGCTCATATCGCAGTTGCGGTAATCGGAATGTACCACCACCTGCTCAAAGATATCTCTATCGGCGGTTGTTATCTGCCGAAAAGTCAGCGGGGACGACATAACTCTTGCGCTCTGCGTGGTCATAGTATTGCTGAATGTAGGCCTTGATATAGTTCTCAACATCTCTATCATACGCGCTCTGGATAAGGTTTTCTGTGAGCGTGCTGTCGGCAATGCTGTAGACCTCTGTAACTCGGTCCTCCGAGAAGATGTGGATATGGCTCTCTGTAAATGCCTTATACACACCATTGTCGTAGACTACTGTTATGGCTCTACTCTGAGGGTCAAACACATCGCGACCATAGGCAAAGTAACTCTCATCATAGCCCAGAATGCCAAGCAGCGTTGGCATAATGTCAATCTGCGACACCGGCTCAGTGCATCTGCCCTTGATAGAGCCGTCTGGCGCATAGAGCAGTCCGATGATATGAAAGTCGCCCGGAGAGTAGTTTGTCCTCTCGGCATAGTGCTCGCACGACACATGGTCTGCCACAAACGCAAATATTGTGCTATCAAACCACTCCTTGTCCCTATTCTCATTAAAGAACATACGAAGCGACTGGTCAAGATATGCCGCGCAAGGCTGAATAAGGGTCTTACCCTTTGGAAGTCGCTCCTTCCACTGCTCTGGCACAACAAATGGGTGGTGTGAGGATATGGTAAACACCGAGGCGAGGAATGGCTGAGTAAGAGTCTCTATAGTTTCGCCCATAAAGCTGAGGAACTTATCGTCCCAGATGCCCCAGTAGCCGTCAAAGTCGTTGTAGCCATGTACTTTTTCGTAATCCTGTTTGCTTATGCACTTGTCAAAGCCTGCCGAGATTGCGTAGGCATCAAAGCCCATACTTCCGCGCTCCGAGCCACAGAAGAAGGCTGTCGTGTAACCCTTCTCGCGCAGCAGTGCTGGCAGTGGACGACTCTCGCCCAACGATTCGGGCATAAGCACAAATGGCTCTACAAGCGAAGGTATTGAGCCCCAGACACTTGGAAGGGCCTGTATAGAACGCTTGCCATTGGCATACATACGCTCAAAAGCATATCCGCTCTGCATCAGCGAGTCAAGAAATGGGGTATATCCCTTCTGGCTTTCATCTGTATATAGGTCGGCGCAGAGATGTGCTGAGTTCTCTGCCGACATACTCTCCATAACAAAAATCACGACATTGCGAGGACAGAACTCTCTGTCAGCCTTTGGCGCGTGATATGGAGTGTAAATATTGTTAAGAGCCTTACTATCAAAGTATTGCGGAGTGGTAACGACACTGCTTCCGATGGTGCGGATAATGCAGAATGGATTTGATAGAACAATGTTTGCCTTGCGACTTGTCGTTGCAAACTTGAGCGAGTATGGTATTGCTGTTGGGCGCGCCATACGGCTCAATCCACCGCGAATGCCCGCTATGCAGGCGACAATCGTTAGGCAGAGCACAACCGTATTTACAGCGTAGTAGCTCCAGCGAGCAGTGATTGCCTCTGGGGTAACCTTTCGGCGATATCCCCACACAAGCAGGGCAATAAGTGCAACGCCTATAGCCACAAGGTGCAGATTTTCGGCGGCAAACTTAAACATCAGTGCTACCGAGTTGGAGTTGTCGGCAAAGAGTATCTCCTCGGCAGTAAATCGCTTGTCAGTATAGCGGAAGTAGACTGCATCGGCAATGTTTACAGCCACGCAGAAGGCTCCTACAACGGCATAGTACCAAAACAGAGTGCTCTTGTACCATCCCCTCTCGCGAATATGGAGTGGCAGCAGGCTGAGGACTATCCACACACCAAAGGCGTAGCAGATAGATATTGTGTCAAACCTAAGTCCACCATATACTAATCGCGGAATTTCGCTCCACTCTATCTGGCCAAAGAGTGTGCTGTTATAGAGCGTAAAAACCACTCTGCACAGCATCAGCACTACAAAAAGAAGCACCGTGCGGTACAGAGTAAGCATTGGATATGTTCTAAAAAATCTATTCACAAGCCTTGAGTGACATATCGAGCGACTTAATCTGGTGAGTAAGTGCGCCTACAGAGATAAAATCAACGCCTGTAAGGGCATAGTCGCGCAGGGTATCAAGGGTAATACCACCGCTGGACTCGGTCTGACAACGGCCTGCAACCTTTTTAACTGCCTCGGCAGTCATCTCTACAGAGAAGTTGTCAAACATAATGCGGTCTACACCACCTGCAGCAAAGACCTCGTCAATATCCTCAAGAGTACGCACCTCGCACTCAATAGGAATATTTTTACCTTTGGCTGCCAAATACTCCTTTGCGCCAAGGACTGCCTTGCGAACACCACCTGCAAAGTCAATATGGTTATCCTTGAGCAGAATCATATCAAAAAGACCGATGCGGTGATTCTCGCCACCACCAATCTTTACAGCCATCTTGTCCAGTACGCGCATACCCGGGGTAGTCTTGCGGGTGTCAAGCACCTTTGTATGAAGGTCTGCAATGCGGTCGGCATAGACAGCGGTCTGTGTTGCCACGCCACTCATGCGCTGCATAATATTGAGCAGTATGCGCTCGGCCTGAAGCAGTGACTGCAGTCGGCCCTCTACATAGAAGGCTATATCGCCAACCTTCACGCGGTCACCATCTTTGAGTAGCAGCTCAACCTTAACCTCTGGGTCAAGGCGATACAGAATAATCTGCGCAATCTCAATGCCGGCAATAATACCCTCCTGCTTGCATATCAGTTTCATTCGTCCGCGCTCAGTGGCTGGGATGCAACAGAGTGATGTGTGGTCGCCATCGCCCAAGTCCTCGCTAATAGCAAGCTCTACAAGGGCATCTACATAGGGTTTGTATTCTGCTTTCATATAGCTTATTGATTTATTGTTCCTGTAAGTGTTACGCGGGCGTTCATCGCGGCAATGTCGCAGTTGAGCATTACATTGTTGTTTGTCACAGTGCCTGTAAAATTGGTCAATGTATACTGGTCAAACTTCTCATCGCCAATAGCCGGAACGATAGATGCAACATTAAATAGGCGCTGTGTGCCATCCTCGGAGAATGAGAAAGGTACATCCTTAAGCGTGAAGGTAATCTCTGGCATCATAGCCACAAAGCAGAAATCCTTGAAGGTTATATTGGCAACCTGCTTTGAGAGGTTTGCCTGTGCAAAACTTACAAGGGTCTCATCTGTTGAGGTCATAGCACCCTCAGTGCCTGGGTTGAGCACTACATCGGCAGTAGCCTTGTACTCCGCCTCCCAAGTCTGAACGGCGTCGTTCTTGCCAAATGTTGCGTGGTAGATAGCCCCACCAAAGTTTACATCAAAGTCTACAACTACACCATTGTCAGAGATTGAGCCTACAAAGTTGAGCATTGTATACTCCTCGCGTGGTACACCGCCAACAGTAGGCACTACGCTCTTCTCGTTGAAAATCCACGAACCGTAGAGTGGGTCATTTGTGTCATTAGATGGGTAGAGCTTGAACTGGATGTCAGATACAAGGAAATTCACATCTGGCATCATTGGCACAAACTTAACACCCTCAATCAGTAGGTTGATATAAGGCTTTGTGATATCCTTAACCTCCACTGTTACAGATGCATTGTCTGTATAAGAGACATTGGTCTCAGTGTTTAAGGTAATCATATCACCCGAAATAGTTCGTGACCAAGAGTTGCTGTTGCTCTCCGAATCCATACATGCAGTAACCATAAGAAGCGATACTGCTGCGAAAATCAATTTTTTCATAGATAAAAAGTTGTGTTATTAATTATTAAACTCTAAAACAAATCTAACGCCCGCCGTAGCACCCTTTGCGCGCTGCAAAAAGCGGTTGCCCATACTCTCAAAGTAGAATAGGTCGTAGCGGCTGCCTGTAATATTCTTTGCCCAAACATCCACTGCCCAACGCTTGCCCTCAAGGCGAATAGTGCCATTCAGTGTCGCATAAAATGGCTGGTAGAGGCTGTTGCTCTCGTTCCAGTATATTCGCCCTGCACCATAGCTATCAAGGCTGAATGTAAGCCCCTCAAGGTGCTTGCCTTTAAGGGGCAGGGTATAAGCGGCTTGTAGCTGCGCTGTATTTTGTGGTGCATAGGGGATAGTATTGCCCGCGTAGTCGTTCACTCCATCTACAAACTTGCGGAAGCGGGCGTTGGTATACCCATAGCTTGCAGCAAAGTGTAGACCCTCAACGGGTGTGTAGCTTACTGCTGCCTCCACGCCATAGCTACGCGTTCTACCGGCATTGGTCATCATACGCCCCGTAGTCTGACCCGCAGGAAAGACCGTAAGCTGCTGATCTATGCACTCTATCCAAAATAACGCAATATCTGCACGAAATCGTCTGTTGTTAGTAGAAAAATGTCCACCAATCTCAAAATTCCAACTCTTCTCTGGGTCGTATGTGATAATATCCATCACATCAAGCTCTTGATAGAGTCCCATATAGTCCTTTATTCGTCGCTGTAACACCTCGGAGAACATCTGCGTGTTGAAACCACCCGCCTTATAGCCCTTTGAGGTAGATAGGTAGAGGGTGTTGTGGTCGTTGAGGCTGTATGTGGCTGTGAACTTGGGTAGGAGCTCCATAAAGTTCTTCTTCAGTCGGTCACTATCGTTGATTTTCAGTGCTACCTCTGTAGGTTGCTTAGTCGTGTCGTTTGGAGTGGCTGTATAGTAGCTGTCGGTAAAGTTGTGGTAGCGCATAGCGATATGCTCACTATCTAATCTTACGCCCAAAGTAAAGAGCCACTTGCCCGCCTCAAGTGTAGACTCGTGGTAGAGTGCCCAGCCGACGGTTGAGGTTATAAAGTCACTGCCTAAAAGCAGACTATCGCCCTCAGAGCCATCTATTCTTCCCCACTTGTATGTGCCCGGGTAGCCACTATGCTCGTTTATGTTCTTGAGAATCAGATTGTCAATGCCGTCACTGAGGAAAGTCACTGGCGCCTGCATAGCCTGATGCTTGTAGAATGCAAATACGCCCGCCATCCACTTGTAGCGCGACTGGGTGCGAGAGCGAACTATGATATCCTCCGAGATGTCGTGCTGCTGCTTTGCCTGCTCAAGGGTAAAGTAGCTGAGCGGCAGAAAATCTTGGTCCATAACCATACAGTCATCAAGATACTGATATGCCGTGATGCTGGTAAGGGTAATCTTCTCCCAGTCGTGACGCGCCGTAAGACCCTCGGTTACCGCAAAGCGGTTGTATGAGGCTGGGTCGTTGTAGCATATCTTGCCTATAAGGTCGCTATGCTGCTCCTTGTTTGTCTCTGTCGCCCCGATATAGCTGTATGGATAGCCATTTTGACGAAGATAGCTTACTGCCAGTGTGTTGTCAAGACTTAAGAAATTCTTGCGCCACTGAAACTTTGTCCTTAGGTCGGCATTGTTGCTCCTCTCAAGTAGAGTGCCGTTGTACTGGTTGCGGAAGTATCCATCTGTGTGTGCAAACTGTGCAGATACAGACGAACCCATGCCCGCCTTGTGCTTGAAGAAGGCCGAAGCACCCGCTTTGTAACTGTTTCGTGAGCCATACTCCGCCCTTACCTTGATACCCTGATAGCGCAATGGCGAGAGGGTGTAGATATTCACAACTCCGCACATCGTATTTCTGCCGTAGAGGGTCGATTGCGCACCGCGAAGCACCTCTATGCGCTCAATGTCAGGCAGGGTCGTGTCGTATAGATTCTTGTCGGCTATAGGTACATTGTCCACCGTCATACCCACCACGGGCTGGTCTATGCGGGTGCCAAGACCGCGCACATAGATTGACGAGGTCATACGCGAGCCATAGTCGGGCATATAGAAGTTGGGCGCACAGGTAATAATATCCTTCACACCAGTAATACCCTTCAGCTCAATCTTCTTCAGGTCAATAACCGTTGCCGTTACAGCGCTCTTGTCCAACTGCTTCTCGTGCTTTACAGCCGTAACGGCCACAGGGTCTACCGCCATAAGGGTGTCTACGCCGAGCAACATTGTGTGTACGCCCTTCTCGCCCGCCTCCACACCTCGTGCGCGCGCGAAAACCACAAAATGAGCAACCATAAAGGTTGCCAAAAGAGCGTATTTCAAGATATTTCTAAACATTTGGGCACAAAGATATTAAATCTTTGTGGATTACGCAAATTGTATTTTGTCGTGAAAAGGCAGCACCTACTACCGCTAACGAGAAAAATTGTCTTGGCTGTACTATTTGGGTACTATCCTGCGCCAATTTTTCTCGCCGAGCGTTGCATTTACAGCCTTTTGACGACAAAATGGCTATTGGCCTGCCTTCGGCAACCCGACCCTGCTCCGCCTCGGCAATTCAAACAAGTTTGATTGCTCTCGGCTTAATCGCAGCGTTGGCTCGCCTTTGGCGACCCTTCACCGCTCCGCCTCGGCAGTATCAGTCGCAGTGCAAGCACTTCAAAATGCGAAATTGAAAATTCGTGAACAAGTTCCCATTTTCAATTGTCGCCTTTTGCACCTACGGTGTGCGACTGCTGTTGCTCTCAGCTTAATCGCAGCGTTGGCTGGCTGACGCAGTACAGAACAGAGAATTTAGTGAGTTTAAGGAAGTTAGGGAACTTAGAAACATTATCCCTAAACTCCTTAATTTCCTTAATCTCATTACAAAAAATTTCGGTACACGCTTTCTGCGTCAGCCTACTCTACAAAGGCGATTTTAGACTCGTCGCGAGGTTTAGCCTCTGGGTTCTGGTCGGCATAGCCGATGGCAATAGCGAACTGGAGTTGATAGCCCTCTGGGAGGTTGAGGTCGGCGAGGAATTTTGCCCCCTTCTCGGAGTTCATAAAGCCTACAGGGCTGCCGAGGCAGCAGGTGCCAAGACCCAGCTCGTATGCAGAGAGCATAATATTCTGGCCGAGGATGCCGCAATCTACGCCCGCATATGTGCTTGGCTCGGCAGCAACGAAAATCACTGCAGGGGCGTTGCGGAACATATTTCTGAAGCCCTCTGTGAGCAGATGGTCGCCCAGTGGAGTGCCTTTGATGGTCTCTACGAATGTTGCTGTGCAAGAGTCAATCCACTCCTTGTTATCAACAATGCGTACTGCCCACGCCTGACGGTTCATAGCATTTGGAGCAGCAATGCCCGCCTTTGCTACTGTGAGGAGCTTTTCACGCTCTACAGGTGTGGTCTTATACTCGCGGATGCTACGGCGAGAGTTTATAGCCTCAATAACTGAAAGATTAGCCTCTGGTTTTGGTGTTGCCAAACGAAGTCCAATAAGGGCTGTAGCACAGAGAATTACGGTAATGAGAATCTGTTTCATTGCGGTAAAATTTTTATGGTTATTTACTAAGGTTTGATGCTATTATTTCGCTAAGGTCTGCAATCTGCAACTGCGTTGTTCTGCCCAAAGCCTTCTTACATAGTGGGCAGGCTGTGACAAGGGTTTTGGCTCCTGTTGCCTCAAGTTCAAGGGTAAGTGAGGCGGATATTTTGAGCTGTTCGCTGTCGCTTATAACCGTGTTAGCAAGTGATGAGCCACAGCATAGAGAGTCACGATGGTGGTGCTTTGGCTCAATGAGCGTACCTACGGCAGAGATGAGGCTTCGTGGCTCATCGTATATCCCGTTGCCGCGCCCAAGTTCGCAAGGGTCGTGGTATGTAAATGTTTTACTGTCAGAGTGTTGTAATGAAATTCTGCCACTTTCAATAAGCCGTAGTATATACTGTGAGTGGTGCAGAATCTCGATGCCCTCAAGGTTATAATCCTCGCGGAAGGTCTTAAGGCATATAGGACAAGAGGTGACAAGTGTTGTTATGCTGTGCTTGCGGAATAGGGCGGTATTGTACTGCACCATCTTATTTGCTGAGTCGGTCTCGCCAGAAAGTCGCAGAGGTCGTCCACAGCACACTCCGCCATCCTTATCTGCCCACCAGACATCCTCGCCAGCAGCACTGAAGATGGTCTGCATAGCGGTTATTGTGTGAGGTGTGAGCAGAGTCATACAGCCAGCAAAGTAGCCAACCTTACCCTCTCCGGTAGAGCGGTCCAGAGCATTGAAGTAGTCATATCGATGCTCTTTTGGCAGGTTGCGCATAGCGGCTCTGGAGTTGAGTCTCAGGGCGTTAAGGTCTATGCCTACAGGGCAGCGGTCGGCGCACCTTCCGCACATAAGACAATCTGCAGCAACGCTCATCGTAAGGCTATTTTGCCTACGGTCGCGCAGGAAATAGACAGACTGCACATTGTTATGTCCCAGTTGGCTCTGGAGTTGGCAGGCATCAATGCAGATACCACAGCGCGAGCAGGCTTGCACCTGAAAATTGTCGTAGCTGCTCTGACTTTGGCGCACGCGCAGACGGTAGTTGCGCAACAAGATAAGTGGTATCTCGGTAAAGATATGCATATACCTTGAGTGTGGCATAGCGATAAAGAAACCGCCCAGTGCGCATGAGTATATCCACCAGATAGGCTCAAAAGCTCCTGCTAAAAAGTTTGTAGGGAAGATTTCGTTAAGTAAAGCTCCTAAGGAGGCTGTAACAAATCCGCCACCTCCATATAGAGCCGCTGTAATAGACTCTGCCACAAGGCGAGTAGGGAATATGAACCACAGAAAGCTCAGCGCAAGGCGGTCTCCAATAGTATGCTTCGTCGTCTTACGCATACCTAAACACTTGGACCTCAGTCGCTTGAACCACGCCAATACAACACCCGATAGGACGAAGAGTAGCAGTGAGTCCATAATGTGGTCAAAGGCCACTATGTGGTTATCAATAGCCGTTGCAAAGTAGCGGAAGAAGACATGGCCATGTAGAGGTACAAATTCGGCTCCCATATAGGCGGTTGTCTCTATCCATCCTACCAGAATAAGTAGAAACCATCCGAAGGCGAGCGAGCAGTGCATATATCCTAACACTATGTTGCGTTTGAAGATTGATATATGGAGCAACGACTCGCAGATGATATCCCAAATAGAACGAAGTGTAGCGGTTGTGAATAACCCCTTTTTAATCAGGAGTTTATCGCTCTTTGGAAGCTCTATAATCCACATTGCATAGCGATAGAGAATGGTGATAAATAGAATCACCGTTCCAACGATAAATGGTATGCAGAAGTGTGAATAGAACATAGTTTAATAACGGTTAAAAATCGCCCAAACACTTTTTTATTAACATCACCACTCCACGGGTGTTTATCCCTCGTGGGCAGAGTAGTCGGCACTTACCGCAGAGCATACATTTGTTCATCTCCTCGTATGCTCCAGCATACTCTCCGCGGCGCACAAGGGTGTGTACCTTGCGGAAGTTGAACGAGGTGAGGTTTGTAGCCGTGCAGCTTGCTGTACACGCTCCGCAGCCAATACAACTCTGAAGCTCTGGTAGAGCTGTCAAAATCTCATTGCTCTTCTTCAGGTTGTTTGTATCCACATCAATGACGCGTGGCTTGGATATCGAAAAACCAAAATTAGTTGCCATAGTTCAAATATTCTGCTACTCTATGTGCTACTGTTGTTGCCTCGTTGAGAGACTGCCCAATGGTTTTTGGAGAGGAGATGGTGCCTGCAAGGAATATCCCATCTTTTGTACTTAACACATTGTCTATAAAGCTGTTACGCGACTTGAAAAATCCACTGGGAGCAAGCTCCGCACCTGAAGATGAACTGAGAAAGGCGTTGTCGTCATTTGCCCTCATGCCAATCATCAGCACAAGCATATCTACAGACATTCGCAGTGGTCTGCCTGTAAGTGTGTCCTCTGCTTTTATCTGCACACGGCCATTCATCAGTGGGCTCGCCTCCGAGATTCGACCGCGCACAAAATGGATGTTATAATCAATTTGCGCTGTGCGATATAACTCCTCATATCCGGGGCCGAACATACGAATATCCATATAGAAGTTAAAGATTTCAGCCTTTGGGAAGAGTTTTTTAAGCTCTATAGCCTGCTTAACGCCCGTAATACAGCACACTTTGGAGCAGTGACGCTGGCACACCTTTTCGTCGCGTGAGCCTACGCAGTGTAGTATTGCAATACGCTCGGGAGCAGTACCATTAGCTGTAGCTACGCACTCGTTGTTCATCATTCGCTCAATATCTGCCGAGGTGTAGACATTGTCGTATATGCCGTAGCCATACTCCTCCTTGATTGATGCGTCAAAGAGCGTAGAACCACTACACAGCACAACAGCATCGCAGTCTATTCTCTCTGCTGAACTGAGTATGACTCGGCGTGATTCTATCGATACAACCTTGCAACCAAATCGTACGAGAATGCCATTCTGGCGTACTGCACGAATAAGCGGTGCGATAACCTCTTGGGCAGGTGTAAAACTTGGAAAGAGCAGATGCCAATCTGCCACTTTACCACCTAACTGACGGCTCTGCTCAAGAATTAGTGGTTCAATGCCTAAACTCTTGAGACTCAGTGCTGTTTGCATACCAGATATGCCTCCACCAACAACTACTACTCGCTTGCTCATAACTTCATCTCGTATAGTCCCGAATCACAGTCGTTATTTACTACCGATGCTGCGGGTCTGCCTATATATTTACCATTCTTGCCCAAATATTTTGTGGTAGGGTCATACTGCACACCCATCTTGTTGAGCAGTGGTTCTACATTTACCTGATGCATCTGTAAACCTAACTGCCAAGGGTCGTAACCAAGCACAAGACCCGCCATCTCTTCGTAGGTAAGCACAGGAATGCCCTGTCCCCCTTGTCCGTATGTTGTACCCTCCATCTCGGCAATAGTATACTGCCATTTATCAAGGAACATAGAGCATCCGGGGCAGTTGCAGACGATAAAGTCTGGCCGGTATGGAGCCATACTCTCAAGTTTCTTCTGCGAGTTTGCCACCGAGTATCCGCGATTTGCCTGTACAAGGTAGTTCCTAAAACCGAAACCACAGCAGTGGCGACGCTCTGGGTAGTCAACAACTTCGCCACCCCACGACTCAATCATCCCGGCGAGGACATATGGGAACTCAGAGCCACCAATGCCCTTCTTTGGGAATATCTTGGCATAGTGGCAGCCTATATGTTCAACTACGCGCAGCGGCTCGCCCGTAGCGGCATTTATCAGCGGTCGGCACATCTTCTGGGCAATCTGCTTACGGAAGTGGAAGATAACATCCGATGTGTGGGCCATATTCTTTGGCTTGACGAGTTTTCGTCCTGTAGCCTCATAGAGAGTTTTGGCAGCTCGCTCCTCGGTTTCAGGAAACTCCTCCCAAGTAGCGAGAATCTCTGTGTAGATGCCGAAAGAGGTGATACACGATGTGACAAAGTTCTCATATCCCGCCTCGTCCATAAGGGCAAACTGTCGCGCCACAACAGCCATAATAGTATCTAATGGAACGATATCCGAGTGGTAGCCTATACCTGTGCAGGAGCTGTGCAGAGGGTCATCGAAAACATCTTTGCCAAGCTCTTTGGATAGTATCTCAAGAAATGCCTTCTCACTGCCCGGAAAGAAGTTCTGACGGATGCAGCTGCGACCATAGTAGTAGTGGTCGTCGGCGATACTCTTCTGATAATCCTCCCAATTACTTCTTCTCATTGTTCGCTGCTGTTTTTAGTGAATGTATCCATCATATACTCGCGCGTAGCACCATCATACCCCATCTCTCGAGCCTTGCGGTCTGAATGCTCCTCAATAAGGTCAAACAGCTCCTTGCCACCGCTTAGCTCAAATATGCGGTGTATCTCCTCAAGTGTCTGGTCGTCTAACTTGCGCAGTGCGCCGGCACCAACGGTGCGATAGGATGATGTAAAGAGGGGGTAGATCTCGCTGTCGTTGTTATAAATCCAACGCCATACGGTCCCCTGCTCGGGGTGTAGGTCGGGGTCTATCTCTCGCGGAACAAGGCAGTAGCCTGCACGCATAATATTCTCGCCAATAGTTCGCTTGAGAGCCAACTGCTGACGACCCTTCTCGCTGTAAGTGAAAAAACCGAGTTTTTGGGATAAGTATCTGAGCGACTGGATGATATAACCAGGGGTGTTGCCCCTCGGACAGCGTGGACGGCACGACATACACTGACCGCAATACCATATAGTTTCGCTCTTAAGAAGAGCCTCAATCCTCTCGTTGTCGCGAGACTGTACAGTCTCTGCAATCTGTCGAGGGTCGTAGTCATAGAACTCTGCTGCAGGGCATATTGCTGTGCAGACTCCGCAGTTCATACACGCCTTAAGTCCCTCGCGCATACGAACATCCTCCATTAACATACTAAAGTAATCCATAGCGCAAAGGTACACTCTTTCTATGGATTACAAATCGGTATTTTTACTTATCTGCTATCTCTCCAGAGTGATGAAGGAGAATGGATGCTCAAACTCTTCGCCACGGCTAAAATCCTCGCGTGAGGTCTGTCTCCATACAGAGTAGTCAATCTCTGGGAACGATGTATCTCCCTGATAATCACGCTCTACGACAGTAAGGTATATGCGATGAGCAAGGGGAAGTGCTTGGGTGTAAATCTGCGCTCCGCCGATGATAAAAATCTCCTCCTGAGGGTCAAAAAGTGCAATAGCCTCCTCAAGGGAGTGCGCCATTGTGCAGCCCTCAATTTGTAGCTCTGTATCGCGTGTGATAACCACATTTGTGCGCTTGGGCAGTGGACGACCGATACTGTCGTAGGTCTTGCGACCCATAATCACTGGGTGGCCAGATGTGAGTGTGCGGAAGTGCACCATATCCTCGCGAATATGCCACAGAAGCGAATTTTTGTCGCCAATTACACCATTTTTTGCGACTGCAACTATAATATTAATCATTAGAACGACATTGGGGCTTTAATGGTTGGATATGGGTCGTAGTCCTCAAGTGTAAAATCCTCATACTTAAAGTCAAAGAGGGACTTAACGCTGCTATTGAGGCGCATCTTTGGCAGTGCGCGTGGGGTGCGAGTAAGCTGCTCGGCAGCCTGCTCAAGGTGATTCAGATAGAGGTGGGTGTCGCCTAAAGTATGGATAAACTCACCTGGCTCAAGGTCACACACCTGCGCAATCATCATCGTTAGCAGGGCATACGATGCGATGTTAAACGGCACGCCGAGGAAGGTATCGGCGCTACGCTGGTAGAGCATACACGAGAGCTTGCCATTTGCCACATAGAACTGGAACAGCACATGACATGGTGGCAGAGCCATACCCTCAATATCGGCAACATTCCACGCCGAGACAATCATACGGCGTGAGTCGGGGTTTTTCTTAATAGTCTCCACAACTTGGCTAATCTGGTCTATAGTTGTGCCGTCAGCACATCCCCAGCTTCTCCACTGACAACCATAGACGCGGTTAAGGTCGCCGAATGTATACCCCTCAATAGGCGAAACAACGCCACTCTGTGCCGCCTCAAGGAAAGTCGCCATATCTACTGGCAACACTCCATTCTTTACGCAGAGGTTGTTGTAGTGGCGGAAGGCGTCGTTATCCCAGATATGTACTCCGTTGTCTACAAGGTACTTGATGTTTGTATCTCCCTTGAGAAACCATAGCAACTCGTGGATAATTCCCTTAAGGAAGACCTTCTTTGTTGTCAGCAACGGAAATCCCTCGCTCAAATCAAAGCGCATCTGATGTCCAAAGACGCTCTTTGTGCCAGTGCCAGTGCGGTCGCTCTTGACAACACCTTCTGCCATTATTCGGTTTAGCAGGTCGTGATATTGTTTCATAACTTTGTGGTTTTCAGTTCTATAGAGCCATTGTCGTCAAGCTCTGCCCAAGATGCTCCCTCAGCCCAGTTGCCAAGGAATGTGATGTTCTCCGTCTGGTGAGGGATATGTATATGGCCGAAGATAAAGTGGTCTACAGCTTTATCTTCATACCCCCTTGCATACTCAATTAGCGGGTCAAGGTATCGCAAATCTGTCTGCGCCTTATGAGCCTTGCGAGATGAGCCGCTCCACCACTGTCCAAAGCGTAGGAATAGGTCGGGGTGGATAATCCACGAGAAAATGGCTCTGAGGCACTTAGAGCGGAAGATGGCGTTTATGAGTTTGAGCATCGGCTGACCCTTGATATTGGTATTGTCGCCGTGCGAAATGAGTAACTTTTTGCCCTTCAGTGTAAATATTTGAGGCTTTGTATATAGCTCAATGCCACACTCTTCTGTCAGATAGTTGCCCACCCACATATCGTGGTTGCCTGTAAGCATAACAACCCTTATACCACTCTCGGTCATATGGGCAAGCTGGGCGAGTGTTCGCACAAACCCCTTTGGCACTACGCGGTTATACTCAAACCAGAAGTCAAAGATGTCGCCTACCAAAAATAGCACCTCGGCAGTGGGCTCAATGCTTCGGAGCCACTTCACAAATCGTTGTTCGGTAGCCCTTTGTGTCTGCTTGTCGCCACTGCCGAGGTGTATGTCTGATGCGAAATATATCATATCGGCTCTAAGCCTTTATTTTAGAATCTTTGCCAACTCCTGCTCAAGAGCGTCGCTGTAGATATTCTTAGCTACGATACGGCCCTTGCGGTCAATAAGGTAGTTTGACGGCAGCGAGCGGACATTGTACACGCCCATAATTGGTGAAGCCTGACCGCGGAAGTCGCATACAGAGACCCACGGAAGCTTCTGCTCCTGAACGGCCTTAATCCATGTTGCCTTTGAGGTGTCAAATGATACCTGATATACGCGGAAACCATCGGCCTCATACTTCTCATAGATGCTCTTCAAGTCGGCATTGAGCGCATTGCTATTACCAAGCTCGGCAGCCCAGAAGTCTACAAGGATTACATTGCCCTCAAGTTCCGAGAGCTTAACTTTGTTGCCGTACATATCATCTGCAACGATATCTGGATAGTCACGCTCCTCAATGGTGCTAAGAAGCGATGTCTGCGCCTCCATGCGGGCAACATCGTTGCGCAGTGTGATTACAAATGGAGATGTTGGATACCTCTTGCTAACAGCATCGGCAACGGTGCGGAAGTAGATAAGATCGCTCTCTGAATTTACAAGGTACTTCTCATCTGGAAGTCGCTGGTAGAGTGCATATACAGCCGCAATAGAGCTCTTGTTCTTGATGATAAACGAAATCTGGTTGCGCTTAATCTCGCGGAGCTTTGCTGTGTAGAGCTGTGCAATCTCTGTCTTTGAGCTATCGCCCGCCTCTGCATAGGCTGCAACCTTTGCGTTAAGAGCCTGCATACCAGCAATATACTCGCGGTTAAACTCGCGTAGAAGCTCTGACTCCTTTGAGCCGCTGACAGTATAGTTCACAAGCACAGAGCCCATAGAGCCAACAGTCACATTCTCGCCTGCGGTAAGCAGCAATGGAATGCGCTCGTTGTTGTAGATGATGTTGTAGATAGATGGGGTCTGCGGTGCGTTTTTAATAACAAAGCGGTAAGAGCCATCTTTTGCAAGCTCCACAGAGTCAATAATAGTCTGCCCAGAGGCGGTCATCTGCTCAAGGTAGACACTCTTGGCAGTAAGGCCAAAGAATTTTCCGCCTACACGAACATCGTTATTGCTACAGCTGCAGCAGAAAAGGGTTGCACAAAGCAGTGCTAAAAAGGTATTCTTCATACAATTATCTATTTCAGATTCAATTCAAAAAACAAAGATAGTAATTTTTTTCTAAAACGCGACTTTACCTGTTTGTATTGTGTGAATTTGTGTGGCGATTTGCAGTTTTTTGACGATTTTTCTGCTGCTGGACTACTCTGTTTTTACCCTTCGTCTGTACCTGCTTACCCTTATTTCGCTGTGGATGTGCTGTAAGGTGCTGTTTATAGTCGCTTCGGATATTATTTAGAGCCTCTTCGTCAATATCAATGCCGTAATCGGACAATCTTTTTATATCTTTTATAATCACCTCATTGTTTGGGTGCTCAAGGTTGTACTCGTAGCTCTTTACACGCATATACCTTGCAATGTTGTCTACCGTAATAGCCACCCCGTCTCTATCTTGACACTCTTTAAGGCTCTTGAGAATCTTGCCCACATACTTGCCGTAGTGTTTCATTGGAATGTGGCTCTGAGGATAGTTGAGTCTACGCGGCACAGGCTGTAGCTCCTCACGCGATGGAAGGGGGTATGGACTATCTACATCTAACTGAAAATCAGACATTATGAATAGGTGGTCCCATAGTTTATGGGTAAAGTCGGCAGTATCTCTGAGCAGCGGATTAAGGTTTCCCATAACAGCGATAACGGCCTTGGCCTGACGAGTTCTCTCTGCTCTGTCCTCAATAAGGAGCAGCGAGTCTACCATCTCGTGAATGTGTCGTCCGTACTCTGGCAAATAGAGTTTGCGACGAGTGTAATTGTAATTATGTCTCATAACTATTTAGGGTCATCCGATACTCCGTTTGGTCGTGGATGATATCCCTTTTGAACTTGTTTTTTAATTTCCTGCACGCCCTTGGATAGAGTTGGTGCAGTTGTGAATTACCGAAGTAATGCCTTAAATTTGATGCAAAAATAGTAAATTTTTAGACAATGACAAAACTTTTAGTATTAGAACATTCAAAAAGCGTGCGAAATAATCTGCGTGAGAGATTAGAGTTTGAAGGCTATGTGACACAACTTGTAGATAGTGCGGCCGAGGCTGCTCGTGCTATAGAGCGAGGGCAGGTAGATATGCTCATTGTAGACGATGTGGCATCTGTGCCTCAGGGAGATACACCTTTTATTGTCCTCTCCTCTGTCTCTACTATCGACTCTGCTATAGCCTCATTGCGCCGTGGCGCGGTGGATTATATCCCCAAGCCAGTGGATATGAACCGCCTCTTGGGCTCTATCAGGGGCTGTGTGGGCGGTGGGGGAGTGCAGACACCTCAACATCCGCCACGCAAGGCTAACAAACAGCGCCGAATGCAGGCTTCTGCATCTATAGAGCCTATTGTTGGGCAGTCTGACGAGATTGTCCATGTCCGACACCTTATAGATAAGGTAGCACCCTCGCAAGCGCGTGTGCTTATCACGGGCGAGAATGGTACGGGTAAGGAGCTTGTCGCCCGTTGGCTGCACGCTAAAAGTAGTAGGGCAGAGGCGCCATTTGTAGAGGTTAATTGCGCTGCTATACCCTCGGAACTTATTGAAAGCGAACTGTTTGGACACGAGCGCGGCGCGTTTACCTCGGCAGTAAAGCAGCGCAAGGGGAAGTTTGAGCAGGCAGATGGCGGAACGCTCTTTATGGATGAGGTGGGCGATATGTCGCTCTCTGCTCAGGCTAAGGTGCTTCGCGCACTGCAGGAGCGTAAAATTTCGCGAGTGGGAAGTGATAGCGATATAGATGTAGATGTGAGGGTTATTGCTGCGACAAATAAAAATCTGCGCGAGGAGATAGCCAAGGGTAACTTCCGCGAGGACCTCTACCACCGACTCAGTGTGATAGTTATCAGTGTTCCGCCTCTGCGCACCCGCCATACAGATATTCCGATGCTTGCTAACCACTTTGTTACAAATATCTGCGCCGAGTATAATATGCCACCTAAACCTATTGAGGCTGCGGCCATTGAGGCGCTTACAAAGATGCGCTGGAGTGGTAATATTCGCGAGCTAAGGAATGTTATTGAGAGGCTGATTATTCTGTCTGGGGAGAGAATAACCGCAGAGGATATTAAGATGTATGTATAAAGAAAAAATCCACCATCTCGGTGGATTTTTTCTTTATGCGTAGAGTAGATTACTCTGCAGGTGCTGGAGCTGGAGCCTCCTTAGCGCAGTCTGGGCAGTTAGGGCACTCTGCTGCTGGAGCAGCTGCCTCAGGTGCAGCCTCTGCTGGACAACCAGCGCACTCAGGAGCCTTCTCGCACTGCTCGCAAGCTGCCTTGTCGCAGCAAGCATCTGACTTCTTATTATTGTTACCTGCGCAGCTAATCATTGCAACAGCTGCAACCAATACTACCAGTGAAAGAATCTTCTTCATAGTCTTAAAATTTTAGAGTTAATAAATATTTGTCACACAAAATTACATACTTTTTATTTACAAAACAAGAGTTTTTATGCTTTTTTTGTGTAGCGCAATACAATTTTTACTTTGTTAGCTCTGTAAGAGGTATGTTTTCGCGCATTATGAACGCCTTAGGGAATGAGGATTTAATCTTCTCAAGCAGCTGTAGGGCCTCCTCCTGAGAGGTGCAGTTGCCAGATGCAACCTTGAAATATGGATTGTCGTATGTAACATAGGTCTGCACGCCAGGTAGGCGCAGGGCAAGAGTGTCGCAAGCTGCAAAGGCCTCGGCACGAGCATTCTGCGAGTTACTCATAAAGAGCATCACGCGGTAGCCGTTTACTGTTGTCTGCTCCTTAACGGGCGTTGTGGCGACAATCTGCGCAGCATCAAGGTGTTCAGTAACCTTGACTGTGGCGTTGATAGTTGTCAGTGAGTCAATCTTTACAGGTGTAGAGAGTTGCTCCTTAAATGTTCCTATGTTTTGTGCAGAAGCCGCTGCAAAGAGTGCTGTGGCGGCGAAAACTACTACTCTCTTCATACTATTTAGTTGTATATCCTAATTGGTCAAGTATCTTTTTTGCGGGCGATTTTTCCATTGCAAAACCCTTCTTAATGCCCATCATCTCTACAGTAGCGTTGCAGGCAATGTCTATGTTGTCAAAGTTCTTCTCTGACAGTCGCATAACCAGCGCAAGAGCCTTTATAGGGTTGTGAATCTTCAGCTCAAGGGGTATATCTATAGAGCTAATGTTCTTCTTTGGCAGTGTTACGGGAGCCATCAGCGAGGCGTGTGCCGTAAGGGTGTTGTCAAGGTATATATCCCCCTCGGCAACTTGGAGTGTCGGCTGATAGGGAGTGCCATTCTGCACGCGCAGTGTTACAACCCAGCCACCAGAGATAGAGCCAGTGATGTTCTCTATGCCTACAATAGAGATATTCTCCTGCATCTGATTGACAATCTTCTTTGGGGTACAGCTGGCAGCAAAAATTGCTATTATAGCGATTAGTATTATCTGTAATCTCTTCATATTGTGATAGTTACTTCTTCTTTGCGATATAAATTTGAGCTATGCCAAAACTCTGGCTAAGTGGCTTGACGGTCTTAAATCCGCACTGCTCCATAAGTGCGCAGAACTCCTTCGGATTTGGGAAGCTATCTACCGATGCGGGTAGATACTCGTATGCCGAGCGGTTTTTAGATATCAGCCCACCAATCCACGGCAATATCTTGTGAGAGTATAGCCTGTAGAGATATCCGATAACGGGATTTGTAGGGTTTGAGAACTCGAGGATTACAAGGTGTCCATCTTTGCGGATTATGCGGGCAAGCTCTCGTAAGCAGGCCTCTTTATTCTCAAAGTTGCGAATGCCAAAGGCGATAGTTACAGCGTCTACGCTCTCAGAATTAAGCTCAAGATGCTCGGCATTGCCCTCCATAAGGATTATTCGCTCCTCAAGGCCCTGCTTGGTAACCTTAGTGCGAGCTACCTCAAGCATCTGCGGAGAGAGGTCTACGCCACAGACAGTCGCCCCCTCAATCTTGCGAGCCATGGCTATTGCAAGGTCTGCTGTGCCAGTAGCCACATCAAGGATACGCTTTGCGCCGAGGCGTCGCACATTTTTCACTACGCGGCGTCTCCACAGCTTGTCTATAGATAGCGAGAGGATATGGTTTAGGCGGTCGTAGGTTGGGGCGATGTGGTCAAACATCTCCTTTACGCGCTCTGTTTTGGGTTGTACTTCTTTCATAACTATTCATATTTTACCGCTTCGGCAGGCTTTATTTTCGCCACTATTGCCGTAACGGCAAACAGTAGTGCGAGTAAAACCGTTGCAAAGATAGTATTTATTATTAAAATCTGAGCAACACCTATAGAAACGGGAACTTCAGCAACAAAGTATGCCGAGGCGTCAAGTTTTATCACTCCACAATACTTTTGTACCAATATCAGCGCCGCTGCCACACCATTTCCAATTAGTAGACCTATGCCCACAATGCGCGCAGCTTGATAGAGGAAAATCTGTCGTATGGAGCGGTTGTTCATACCTAAGCTCTTGAGAATGCCGACCATACGGGTGCGCTCAAAGAGTAGGATAAGCAGTGCGGTAATCATATTGAATAGCGAGACGATAAACATTATCACAATAATTACCGCGGCGTTTATGTCGTGGGTCTCAAGCCAAGCAAAAATGTTTGAGTAGAGTTGCTCAGCACTCACTGAAGATAGATTCTCACTGCCTTCGTAACTCTCAAATAGATAGAGGTTTATTGTCTCCGAAAGGGTGTAGTTATCTGTGCCTTCAGTAGTGAAAATCTCAAAGCCGGAGTAGGTGTCGTTATCCCAGCCGTTTATCCTCTGCACATTGCGAATATCTGTCAGGGCAATCTCTGTTGGTAGGTCTCCCATTACGCGGTAGATGCCACATACCTTGAATAGCTCTGGACGAGATATAACGCCCTCGTTTAGTGATATAATCTCCACCCGCTCGCCGCACTTTACACCGAGCTCTTCTGCTACCGACTCTGGAAGCAGAAGCTCCTTGTATCGCTGAGTCTCAATACGAGGCAGACTGCCCTCAATAATGGCATTAGAGATGGTTGTGCGGTGGCTAAAGCTACTCTCGCCCTTGATGACAATACCCTTAGCATCGCTCTTTGAACGAACTACGCATCCACGCATAGCGTATGGCTCAATTCGCTCAATATGCCCTACAGAGTCAAGGATTGATTGTAGTGACTCGCTCTGATGTATTGGGCGAGCTTCAGCTCCATAGAGCGTTGTAAGGTCTGTAACGAGAATATCTGCCGACATATCGCTTATAGCTGCCCGAATCTCGCGGCGAAATCCCGCCACAACAGCCATAGTTACCACCATCACAGCAATGCTAACTGCTACGGCGACAGTGGCAATGCGCACCATAGTCCTCTGTGTGGAGGCGGTGCTGCGGGCGGTTCGTTGGGCTATAAATAGTGGCAGGTTCATCGTTGGCTGTTAGTATAGGACTTTATCAACCTTTTCTACCCACGCCTTGAAACCCGCTAAAGCCTCTTCGCGCATAATGTTTATGCACGGTATTGCTCGCTGAGTGTAGTCAAGGGCAAGCTGGTCGTAGATAAAGGAGTCGTCAAAGTTTATGCTCGCTGCGTCTTGCTTTGTGTTGCCATAGTAAATCCGCTCTACACCAGCCCAGTAGAGCGCACTTAGGCACATAGGGCAAGGCTCGCAAGAGGAGTAGACCGTGCAGCCCGTAAGCTTAAAGTCTTTGAGTGCGGCACAAGCAGCGCGAATAGCACTCACCTCGGCGTGTGCTGTAGGGTCGCAGCTCTCTGTAACTCTGTTAGTTCCTGTGGCTATAACCTCTCCGTTGCGAACTATCACTGCACCGAAAGGTCCACCACCTTGTGCAACATTCTCTATTGATAAATCAATAGCCAGCTGCATAAACTTTTTGTCTTCTGGAGTAAAATTAGTATTAATCATAGTGCAAATTTACACAATTTTTCATAACTTTGCGCGTATATTATGTGAATTAACAACAAAAAATATGATTACAACACTTCTTCAGTCGGGTTATTATGAGCAAGGCTCATCGTGGCTCTCAAATTTGACAACCTCGGAGGCATTCTTTATTATTATCATCGTGGCAGTTGCCGGTATGATTGTGCAGGCTCGCCTACGCTCGGTATTCAATAAGTATTCCAATGTGCCACTGAGCAATGGGATGTCTGGTGCTGAGATTGCTGCAAAGATGTTGCGCGACCATAATATCCACGATGTTCAGATTACACACACAAGCGGTATGCTTACCGACCACTATAACCCTGCAACAAAGACCGTAAACCTCTCTGATGCAGTCTATTCAAGCCGCTCTATAGCTGCTGCGGCAGTTGCTTGTCACGAGTGTGGACACGCCATTCAGCACGCACAGGGATATGCTCCGTTGCAGTTGCGCTCAGCTCTTGTGCCGATTGTTAGCTTCTCGTCAAGTGTTGCGCAGTTGGTGATTATCATCGGCCTTATCCTTATGAGTATCTCAGGCAGCTCGCTTATCTGCTGGATTGGCGTGGGTATGATTGGTATGTCGGCGGTCTTTTCGCTTGTTACACTGCCAGTAGAGTATAACGCCTCTGACAGAGCCCTCGAGTGGCTTGAGGGTAGCCGTACACTGCGCGCTGAGGAGATGGATGGCGCACGAACCTCTCTGCGCTGGGCTGCAAGAACATACCTTGTTGCCGCACTCTCGGCAATAGCCTCGCTGCTCTATTACATTACACTTATAAATCGTAGAGACTAACAGATTATGAGACGATTAACAACCCTTATTGCGCTGGTCGCTCTATGCGTGGGGGTATGCTTGGCGGAGAAGAGACCAAAGTATATCTTTATGTTTATTGGCGACGGTCTGGGCATTAACCACATCTATGGCACAGAGCTCTATAACGCCGCTGTGCACCCCGAGAAGCCTAATGGCGGAAAGATGAGTTTTTATAACTTCCCTATCCGAACATATATCACTAACTACTCCTCTTCAACCCTTGTCACAGACTCTTCGGCTGCTGCAACGTCCCTTGCGTCGGGTGTAAAGACTGTAAATGGATATATGGGCGTAGATGCCGAGAAGAGAAGTGTTAAAAATATTACAGAACTTGTCTCGGAGGAGGGTATGAAGGTGGGTATTGTGACAAATGTGGGTATGAACCACGCCACACCGAGTGCCTTCTTTGCACACCACGAGTCGCGCAGTGCATATAAGTCACTCTATGAGCAGTACTTAGCCTCTGAGGTGGACTTTGCTGCTGGTGCGGCAATACTTTTCAAGAAGAGGGATGGTCTGAAGCACGAGGATTATGTTGCACAGGCAAAGGCTGCGGGTATCGAGGTTGTTCACGACCTTGATAAGGCTGCTGGGGTGCAAAATAAGCGTGTACTGCTACTCCCTGAGAATCCACAGAGTAAGACCCTTAAGTATGCTAACGACTGTAAACCTGGCGACTGGACTATTGTAGATTATACCGACTCGGCAATAAAGTACCTTGAGCGCGAGGCTAAAAAGGATGGCTTCTTCCTTATGGTTGAGGCGGGACACCTTGACTACTGCGCACATGATAACGATGCTGTGACGACCTTTGAGGAGGTAAACCACCTCTCAGACTCTGTGGCAAAGGCTCTTGAGTTTTACAATAGACATCCAAAGGAGACGCTTATCATCGTTACTGCCGACCACGAGACTGGTGGCTTGAACCTTGGATATACAAACTACAAGATGAATATGGAGAGACTGGCTTGGCAGCGTGGCTCTGTATCATCTCTTACCCGCAAGATGCAGCGTTTACGCGATGACGGCAAGAACAGTTGGGAGGATATGAAGGCACTCCTTACTCGCGAGCTTGGCTTCTGGGAGGGCGTACGCCTGCGTAAGAAGGATGAGCAGCAGCTGCGCAAGACCTTTGAGAAGAGTTTTATTGAGAAGAGCGATAAGGTTGTGAGCCTCTATAATGTAAACGAGAAGATGGCCTCTACAGCCATTGAGATACTCAACAAGCGCGCCTACATTAAGTGGATAAGCCTTAACCATACTGGTATGCAGGTACCACTCTACATTAAGGGTGCTGGTATAGAGCATCTTGCAGAGTGCTACGACCAAACAGATGTCCCAAAGGGTATCGCACGCGCTTTGGGCAAAAAATTAGCTGAGTAGGTATGCAGACACTCTCTTTTGACGAAAGACTCTTTCTGTGGCTCAACTTTGACGGTGGGACTGTAACAGATGCTGTTATGAGCGCAGTGTCAAGTAGTGTAATGTGGGTTCCGCTCTACCTCTTTATCCTTGTGGCTGTTCAGCGCAAGTATGGTTGGAAGACTCTGGCGGTGTTTATTGTCTGCTTCGCCCTTGCACTCGGCCTTGCCGATATGCTCTGCGGAATATTTAAGCATACGGGACTGCTCAAAAACCTCTGGGCGTCGTTCCCTGCCCGTAACCGCCCGATGTTTGACCCCGCAGTAAGGGACTTGGCGCATGTTGTCTCCTATGCTCACGGCCCATTTGGAACAGTCTCGGCGCATGCTGCCACAACAGCGGCTATGGGCGGAATGTCGGCTCTGGTACTAAACAAAAAGTGGTATAGCTGGACTGTTACCTTTATAGTGCTGCTGATAAGCTACTCACGCATATATTTAGCCTGCCACTACCCTCAGGATATCGTTTTAGGATTGGGAGTTGGCGTTATTTGTGGCTATGCGATGTATCTTTTGTGGCGAAAACTTGATATTCTGCTGAAAAACAGCTAAATTTGCGCGCTTTTTTTGATGAAATTATAAAAATAGATAGATATGATAGAACATCTTAGTGAACAGGAGCAGTTGCGCCGCAAGTCCCTTGCTGCACTGCGTGAGGCGGGCATTAACCCCTATCCGGCAGAGCGTTTTGATGTAAACGCTACTGCGCGCTCTATTGCTGAGGGCTACGATGCCGCACCAGAGAGTTTTCAGACAGTAACAATCGCGGGCCGTATGATGAGCCGCCGTATTATGGGTAGCGCATCGTTCTTTGAGCTTCAGGACCACACTGGTCGTATTCAGGTATATATCCGCCGCGATGATATCTGCCCAGAGGGCGAGCCAACACTCTACAACACCGTTTTTAAGAAGCTTCTTGATATTGGTGACTTTATCGGTGTTGAGGGTTTTGCTTTCCGCACAAATACTGGCGAGCTTTCGGTACACTGCCGTAAGTTCACTGTTCTGTCAAAGTCTATCCGCCCACTGCCAATCGTTAAGGAGAAGGATGGTCAGCAGTTTGACGCCCTTACTGACCCAGAGGTGCGCTATCGTCAGCGTTATGTAGACCTTGTTGTAAATCCAAAGGTTAAGGATGTCTTTGTAAAGCGTGCAAAGATTATCGCTACAATGCGCCAGTACTTCAACGAGCACGGCTGCCTTGAGGTTGAGACCCCTATTCTTCAGCCTATCCCTGGTGGTGCTTCGGCTCGTCCGTTTATCACTCACCACAACGCACTGGATGTTGACTTCTATATGCGAATAGCTACAGAGCTATACCTCAAGCGTCTTATCGTGGGTGGCTTTGATGGTGTGTATGAGTTTGGTAAGAACTTCCGTAATGAGGGTATGGATAGAACTCACAACCCAGAGTTTACTTGTATGGAGATTTATATCGCCTACAAGGACTACCGCTGGATGATGGAGTTTACCGAGAATATGCTTGAGCGCATCGCTCTTGCTGTAAACGGCACTACTGAGGTTGAAATTGACGGCAAGACAATCTCATTCAAGGCTCCATTCCGTCGCCTAACGATGACCGACGCTATTCTTGAGAAGACTGGCTACAACATTACAGGTCAGAGCGAGGCGGAGCTTCGTGAGGCTTGCGCACGACTCAATGTAGAGGTTGATGATACAATGGGCAAGGGTAAGCTTATTGATGCTATCTTTGGTCAGTACTGCGAGGGCGACCTTGTTCAGCCTACATTTATCTGCGACTACCCAATAGAGATGTCTCCACTCTGCAAGCGTCACCGCGATAATCAGGACCTTACAGAGCGCTTTGAGCTCTTCGTTGCGGGTAAGGAGCTCTGTAACGCATACTCTGAGCTTAATGATCCTATTGACCAGCTTGAGCGCTTCCAAGAGCAGATGCGACTCTCTGAGCGTGGCGATGACGAGGCTATGTTTATTGATATGGACTTTGTTCGCGCACTGGAGTACGGTATGCCAAACTGCTCTGGTATGGGTATGGGTATTGACCGTCTGACAATGTTTATGACTGGCCAGACATCTATTCAGGATGTGCTCTTCTTCCCAACTATGCGTCCAGAGAAGAAGGTCGTTGCAGATGCTGTTGAGGTCTATACCGAGGCTGGCGTACCTGCTGAGTGGGTTGAGACTATCCAGAAGATGGGCTACATCACCCTTGAGGCATTCGCAGGCACAGCAAAGAGTGGCGGTATGAAACTCTTTAACGACCTCTGCGGCTTCAACAAGAAGAATAAGCTCGGACTTCCAACCGCTGGTATTAAAGAGTGGATTGAGAGTTTGTCTTAAACCTATTTACTTTGCTCGTTGACTTGCTTTCGTAGTCAAATAGCTTTGAAAATAGATTCAAGACCAACTCTTATGAAGGAGTAGAAAATTATTGTTAAACTTAAATAAAAATTAAATCATTATGGCAAGAAAGAAGATTGTTGCAGGTAACTGGAAGATGAATACCCTGCCTGCAGAGGGTGTTGAGCTGGCAAAGAGTGTTGTTGCTGGTCGTGGCGAGGTTTGCAGCTGTGTAAACTTTATCGTTTGCCCTCCATTTACACACCTTTCACAGGTTATTGAGGCTGTTAAGGGCTCAGATATCGCTGTAGGTGCACAGAATTGCGCTACAGAGGCAAAGGGTGCTTACACTGGCGAGATTGCTGCTTCAATGATTGCAGCTCTGGGTTGTAAGTATGTTATCCTCGGCCACTCTGAGCGTCGCCAGTACTATGGTGAGACTTCAGAGACTCTGAACAAGAAGATGGCACAGGCTTATGCAAATGGTCTTACTCCAATCTACTGCGTAGGTGAGAGCCTTGAGGAGCGTAAGGCTGGCAACCACTTTGCAGTTTGCAAGGCTCAGATTGAGGAGGTTGTTTACAACCTTACTGAGGAGCAGTTCGCTAACCTCGTTATCGCATACGAGCCAGTTTGGGCTATCGGTACAGGCGAGACAGCTACTGCAGAGCAGGCACAGGAGATTCACGCATATATCCGCGAGGTGCTTGCTGCAAAGTTCGGCGCAGCAGCTGCTGAGTGCCCAATTCTCTATGGTGGCTCTTGCAAGCCTTCAAACGCTGCAGAGATCTTCGCTAAGGAGGATGTAGACGGTGGTCTTATCGGTGGCGCAGCTCTTAAGGCAGAGGATTTCCTTGCTATTGGTAAAGGCTTCTAAATCCCATTTTATGCGGTATTTACTGCCGCTAACGCCAAATGTCTGCTGGTCTGTATGTCTTGATACTATCCTGCGCAGCCATTTGTCGCCGAGCGTGGTAAATATCCGCCTAAAAAGAGATTTTCTGGCTATTGACTATTGGCTATTGGTTGTTAGTCATTAGCTATTGACCTTTTAGGGGAACAGACTCTGTTTGTATGAGTTTGTTCGGATTTAGGGCGACTGCCGAAGGCAGTGAAATGGAAATATCCACCAGAGGTCAAGCTTCGCTTGAACCAAAAGGTGGATATTTACTATTGCAATAACTTTAGTTATCCTAAATCCGCATCAGCGATAAGCGAAACAAAGTTTCGCCCAAAGTCTTTTGGGTCACTTTTCTTCAGAAAAGGGACGGTACTACATAAAATATTACAATGATAAACATCAACGACTTTGACTATCCGTTGCCGGATGAGCGCATTGCCAAGTTTCCGTTGGAGCGCAGGGATGGCTCCAAGTTGCTTGTCTACCGCAATGGTGAGATTTCGGAGCGGCGGTTTGCTGATATAGGTCAGGAGCTTGCTTCGGACACTCTTTTTATCTTCAACAACACTAAGGTTGTTCGTGCGAGGCTTGTTATGCACAAGCCGTCGGGTGCGCGTGTAGAGGTCTTCTGCCTTGAGCCTACAGCACCAGCGGACTATGAGCGCGCCTTTGCTGCTACGGGCGAGTGTTGCTGGAGCTGCATTGTGGGCAACCTGAAGAAGTGGAAGGAGGGTGCTGTGGAGATTCCTTTCAGCTATCAGGGCGGCGATTATGTACTGAAGGCCTATATTGCCGACAGAGGTGTGAGAGAGCATATCGTGCGCTTTGTGTGGGATGCGCCGATGACTTTTGGGCAGATGCTTGAGTATTTGGGTCGTATACCTATCCCACCATATCTCAACCGCGAGAGCGAGGAGATAGATAACACCCGCTACCAGACGGTCTACTCGCGCTTTGAGGGCTCTGTGGCAGCTCCTACGGCAGGTCTCCACTTTACCGTAGAGCTGATAGAGAGTCTTAAAAATCAGGGTTTTAGCTTCGGCGAGGTGACTCTGCATGTGGGTGCAGGAACATTCTTGCCCGTCAAGGATGAGGATGCAACAAAGCACGCTATGCACACCGAGCACTTTGAGATTACGCGCGCAACGCTTGAACTATTGCGCTCAAAAATCGGCAAGGTGACAGCAGTTGGAACAACCTCTGTGCGTACCCTTGAGTCGCTCGCAGCACTCGCGTGGCGTATAGCGCAGACGGGTAACCCTCAGACAGATAGCGTGATAGGGCAGTGGGAGCTGTATGACATACCCGCCGACTTTATGGCTCGTCAGGTGCTTGATACGCTTATCGGCTACCTCGATGCAAATGGTGCGCAGAGCATAAAGGCGGCAACGCAGATTATGATTACACCACTGGGATACCGCTTTAGAATAGTAAACCGCATAGTTACTAACTTCCACCAACCAAAGTCTACACTGCTGCTGCTCGTCTCGGCATATGTGGGCGACGACTGGCATAAGATTTACAACTACGCCCTTGCAAACGACTTCCGCTTCCTCTCCTACGGTGACTCATCTCTGCTCATTGTTGAGTAGCGTACCTATATATATTATAAGGCTACGCAGTACTGCCCGCTTTTTGAAAAAAGCAGGGCGTGCAAAAACTTTCTGAGAAACTTCGTTTCTCTTCTGTGCTGATGCGGATTTAGGGTAACTCTGCGAGTTATTGAAATAAAAAAGAGACTCTTTTTCAGTTTTCAAGCGAGCTTGAACTGAAAGGTCTCTTTTTCATTTCACTGCCTTGTGGCAGCAACCTAAATCCGAATAAACACTAACAGACAAAGTCTGTCACTAAATTCTTTAACTTCCCTAACCTCCTTAAATTCTCTATTCTGCGTCAGCCAGCTAACGCCGCGATTAAGCCGAGAGCAGAGACTGCTTGCAGACTTTGCCGAGGCGGAGCGGTGAAGGGTTACCGCAGGTAAGCCAACGGCCAATAGCTAATGGCCAATGGTCACCACTTACAAAATGTAAGCTAAAAAATTGTAAGTAGGAAAAAGTGTAATGAAAATGCCGTTAGAGACTACTCTGACGGCATTTTTAGTACTGATAGTTTGCATTTTTATATTTCTTAAACAATTTTTTGAAAAAATTTAATTACAGTTTGTAACTATACTATAGCCAAAAACTTTCAATCAGCTATTATTTGCTGTAAAATGCTACAAATCTGTTACTTTGGCCTAATTTTGTGATAAAATTATTTGGTTGAGTTAATGTTTATTATTAACTTTGCGAAGAAAAGATTTTTGTTTTTAACTAATATTAAATGCTTATGGTAAGGAAAATTGTACTTTCATTAGCTGCTATTCTGTCAGTAGTCGGTATGGCTATGGCGCAGAATAAGCAAGTTTCGGGTACTGTTACCGATACTAAAGGTGCTCCAGTAATTGGTGCAACTGTTGTGGTTGATGGAACCACTATCGGTACATCTACCGATGCAGAGGGTAAGTATACCCTTGACGCTCCGGTAGACGGCATTCTCGCCGTATCCTCTATCGGTTATAGTGAGCAGAAGGTTGCTATCAATGGTAAGACATTGGTTAATGTTGTGCTCGCTGAGGCTGCTCACGCACTTGACGATGTCATCGTAACTGCTTACGGTGAGGCTAAGCGCGAGGCATTTACCGGTTCAGCTGTTCAGGTGAAGGCTGAGGATATCGTTAAGAGCCAGCATACAAATGCTATCGACGCTCTGAACGGTAAAGTTCCTGGTCTCCAGCTTGTTAACGCTACTGGTCAGCCTGGCTCTACCTCTACAATCGTTATCCGTGGTATCTCATCTATCGAGGCAGGTACATCTCCACTCATTATCATTGACGGTATGTCGTTTGCAGGTTCAATCAACGACATCAACCCAGCTGATATTGAGTCTATGTCTGTACTCAAGGATGCTGCTGCAGCTGCTCTGTACGGTTCTCGTGGTGCTAACGGTGTAATCCTCATCACTACAAAGCGTGCAAAGGGTCGTGACGCTATCGTTAGCGTTGATATGAAGGTTGGTGTAAACCAGCGTGCACAGCAGGACTACGACTACATCACCGATCCGGGTGAGTACTATGAGATGCACTACAAGGGTCTGTACAACTACTACACTCAGGTAGCAGGTATGGCTCCTTATGAGGCTCACACTCGTGCTAACCGCACTATGCTTGATCCTTCTGCAGGTAACGGTT
>SUZS01000022.1 GCA_015059785.1 Rikenellaceae bacterium | reverse complement strand
ACAGAGGTGCGTTAGGGTATAGAGGGAGCATAATTGCGTGTACAATCTCGTGGATGTGGTCTAATCTAGTAGAAAGGACAATGTTGTTAATAGTACGACCTGCGTATCTTTTATGTGAGCGTATAGGTGTGTATGTAAGTCCAATCATATTCGCACACTCATCTATGCTACTGCCTGTAATATATACAATTGGGTTGTTTATTAAATTATAATCACGAACAAACGCGTTGGCGAATTTTGTGGACTTTCTCATCGCCTTGTAATCAACAGATGCACCACTACCAATGTAAAACTCAACGCACCCTTTGTGAAATTGTGCAAACCTGCTTTTTATAGCATCAAAATAGTTTATCAAACGCCAATTGTTGCCAATATGTATTGCGCAGACTTTGTAAATTGAGTTAACCAGACCACCTTTTATCGCGCTATTGGGATAGTAGGCTATTGTGTTTATCTCGTATATTGTATCGGTAAGTTTGCGGATGTTGTAAGTGTTTAATAGACCATCTTTGTGCAGACCTAAATGGATGTCAGACTCTCCATTTATCCAGAAATGTGATGTGTCTGCATTAGTGTCAATAGCATTGATATAACTCTGCCATACTTTACTTATTTCGGATAGATTTTTATCGTTGTTGAAATACCCCAACTCTGATGAAAAAGTCAGTCGCTGAGCATTCACATTAATATTGAACAATAGAATAACTATGCAAATTATCGGCTTGATGTATTTCATTGTTGTATTATTGGGGTTATCTCTGCGATTGTTTCAGGGGTTATGTGCGACCATCTGCCGACAATGTTGCCGTTGCTGTCAATAAGGATGAAGCAGGGGATTAGCTCTATGTTGTATGCAAGCAATATATCCGCCTGCTCTGGAAAGTAGTAGCTATCAGCATCAATCGGCCTTTGTGCTATAAGTTGTGGCCACTGCGTAAGGTTGTGTTGAGTCACTGCATCGTGCCACTCTGTCGTCTCCTCGTCAGCAGATATGCTTAGTATCTGCAACTTGTCGCCATAGAGTCTATGAATCTCTTGCAGCTTTGGTATCTCGTTAATGCACGGAACGCACCAACTTGCCCAAAAGTCAAGTAGAACATACCCCTTTTGATAGCACTCCGAGAGCGTTACACTGCCTCCATTAATAGTGCTGAGGGTAAAATTAAGAGCTTTGCTGCCAACCTTTCCGCCACTAAGTTTAGATATCTCGTGGCGCACAGCCATAAGCTGTCCAAGAGTACTTTGCTGTTGGTCTACGGTGAGCGCGTTTACAAGAGACTCTATTGTCAGCTCGTCGCACCCAAAACGAATTAGCCTGTCAATGATATTTGGCACAAGAGCATTGTTCGGATGAGATTTTATGAACTCAATAGCCATTTTCTGCCACCTATTGTTCATTGCACGATGCTCGGCAACCATTGCATAAAACTGAGCTAAAAGGTCGTTTGCACTATCTAAACCCGCCTCTGTGGCAGCTAACCATTCACTATTCTTGAGTAATACTTCGTGGTTTTTCTCATACTCCGCCTTCTCATACTCGGCGAATGCTTGGCGATACTGCTTTATGTCATCGCCTATGCTTAGCCCCGATAAAGAGTAGTCGTACAATGTACTGCGCTCGGCACTAAACTTAATCTTTGAAGGCTCTAAATATAGCTGCGCACAATCCAAATTACGAAAAGTTACCTCTGCCGGCACAACTCCATCAACACAACCTCGGAATTGAAATTTTCCATTGTCAAGGTATACTGTGTCACACTGCTTGTACCATATATCCCCACGCCTAACGGGATAAGATAGGCATATCATCTCGCCATCCTCGGCATTTGCGATTGTGCCAGTTAATCTAAAGTCGCTGCTGCTATTGCAAGAAACAAGCAGCGCGATAACTGTCAGTATCAGAACTCTTTTCATAGTTAGATGCTATTTTTTGATGCAGATTTTTACTTGTTCTGCATTAAATCCTACGCTTTTGAGTACAACTGTTCCACTTTTGTCTATAACAAAGCAGATTGGAGTGGACTGTACGCCATACTTTATCTTAAATGGTGAGTAATCTGGCATCAATTCAGATACAAACATATAGTCATCGGAATATTGATTGCGAAATTCTTTCAGCTCCTCAAGAGTGCTAACAGGGTAGTAGACAACTATTGCAAGGTTGTCCTTTGCATACTCCTCGCGCAAGGTTGCAAGTTCTCTACGGCCAGAGCGCCCCATACATCCCAAACCTCCGTAGATAAGCAGTATGTTTTTATTGCTGTGTTCATCCCAAACAAATTTGTTTCCATCTGCATCTACAACATCAATCGGAACGAATTTCATACCTGCTTCAATCTGTTGTGTCGCAATATGCTCTTTGATTGCCTCTGCACACTGTGACCTACGAAGGTCGCGAGGTAGATTAGACAAAATATCTTTCAGGGTATCCTTCTCAATATCTAATCTAAGCATAAAACAGCGTCTCAGTCCACTTGGTGTGGCTGAATACTCAAGAGCAAGTTCCTTGTTTTTTCTCTCTGCGTAGGTCTCTAATTCTACTGCCTTTATGTATAAAGAGTCCTCTTTTTCGGCGTATAATTCGGCTAATCTTTCGCCCTCAATTTCATACTCAGCCCATAAAATGCTATCGGCCTTTATGTACTCTTGTTCGCGCTTCTCACTATGAAACTTGGGTGCGCACTGAACGAATACCAAACTGCAAAGAGTGAAAAATAAAAATGTTTTGTTCATATTAAAAGCTATTTTCCGATGCAAAACGAGGAGAAAATTGACTGAAGTATTGTGTCCGAGGTAATGCTACCTGTAATCTCGCCTATGTGGTTGATAGCCACGCGGATATCCTCAGTGAGTAGTTCTGTGGAGATGTTGTTTGCAAGGGCTGTTTGAGCCGATGTGAGTGCTGCGAAGGCGGCAGTAAGAGCCTCGTAGTGGCGAAGGTTAGAGACTACAGCCTCGCCGCGATAGACTGCCGTAGTGTCAACTCTCTCTCGCAGGGCATTGCGCAGCAAATCAATGCCCGTATTCTCGCGGGCGGAGATATAAATCGCATCTGTAAAGTTGCACTCTAATGTAGTATCTACCTTGTTTACAACACGGATAAGAGTTTGGTTTTCAGTGAGTTCTACTGACTCAAAGTCTCCCGTTGGCTCTGCCATACTTACAACGATTTGTGCCTTTTTGACTGCTGCTATTGTACGCTCAATACCCATCTTCTCAAGAGTGTCGTCCGTAGTGCGAATGCCCGCAGTATCAATAAATCGGAAGCGGATGCCGTCAATAACTACGCTCTCCTCAATAGTGTCTCGTGTAGTACCCGCGATGTCAGAGACCATGGCCCTCTGCTCGCCCACAAGGCGGTTGAGCAGGGTACTCTTACCCACATTTGGCGCGCCGATAATTGCCACGCCAACGCCGTTGCGGATAGCATTGCCCGTGTGGAACGAGTTTTTGAGTTGGCAGACAACCTCTATTGTCGCAGTGAGCATCTGCTGTAGGCGATTTCGGTCAGCAAAGACGACATCCTCCTCGCCAAAGTCAAGCTCAAGCTCAAGCAGTGAGGTCAGCTCTATAAGTCTATCTCTCAAGTTGTTAAGCGTGTCAGAGTATCCGCCTCGCATCTGCGTGGAGGCAACGATATGTGCTGCTTGAGAGTCGGCAGCGATAATATCCGCAACGGCCTCCGCCTGCGAGAGGTCTATGCGCCCTGCGGCAAAGGCACGGGCAGAGAACTCGCCCGGCTCGGCAAGTCTTGCACCCAGACGACAGAGTAGTGAGATAATCGTAGAGACGATATATCGTGAGCCATGAGTAGAAATCTCTACACTCTGCTCGCCCGTATATGAGTGTGGGGCGTGAAAAACCGACACAAGCACATCGTCAATAACCCTATTGTCATCTACGATATTGCCGTAGTGTAGAGTATGTGTTGTCGCCTCGGATAGTGGTTTTCGACCGCGAAAGACCTTGTCGCACAGCGCGATAGAACCCTCGCCGCTAATGCGGATAACTGCAATAGCACCTCCTGTGGCACTTGCTGGAGCGACAATGATACCTTGACTAAACATTATGAGCGTGGTTTAGGACGGTTTATTCTTAACTTTTGACCCGGGCGGATAACGGTAGACTTGAGCTTATTCCAGCGCATAATCTCCTTAACGGTGCAGCGGTTGCGTTTAGCAATGATGCCCAAATTGTCTCCGTTGCGTACGGTGTAGGTATATCCCAGACCCTCGGCACGCTTCTTATCAAGATTTGCAGGGTTGATATACTCCTTTAGGTAGAGCGAATCTTTAGAATATATCTCCTCCTGATGCTCTATAAACTGCGAGATATAGTTTGTCGGCAGTCGTAGTGAGTATGGCTTGCGAGCGGCAGGGATGATGTCAATCTTGTACTGCGGATTGAGAATTTTGAGCGTCTCAATAGGGATGCCAAGCGTAGATGCTACTTGCCCAAGGTGCATAGTGCGGTGGATAGTTACTGTGTCCGAAGCAATGCACTCTGGAGTAGCGGTTGGGGTAATGCCGTGCTGATTGTGGTATGTGTAGGCATATGCTGTGGCGATAAACTTCGGCACATAGCCTCTGGTCTCGGCATTCAGGTCGTAGTAGATATCCCAGTAGGTCTTTGCACCGCCTGACCTTGCAAGGGCGCGACTGATTCTACCCGGCCCTGCGTTGTATGCAGCCAGAGCCAATGCCCAATCGCCGAAGGTGTCGTAGAGGTGCTTGAGGAACTTGCAGGCAGCGCGTGTTGAGAGCGTAATGTCGCAACGCTCGTCTACAAGCGAGTTAATCTCAAGACCTAAATTCTTGCCCGTGCTTGGCATAAACTGCCACAAGCCTACAGCACCAGCGCGTGAGGAGATGGTAGGGTTGAGGTTTGATTCAATAATTGCCAAATAGCGCAACTCTACTGGTAGACCTGCATTGATAAGTTCCTGCTCAAAAATCGGAAAGTAGAACTTTGACAGACCCAGCACACGACTCATTGGGCTCCACTTATTCTCAAGGTAGTAGTCAATATACTTGCGTACGGCGCTGTTGTATGGTAGATGTACTGGCGATACCATATCCTGCAAGCGTGCCTTATAGAGGCTGTCCTTCGGAAGGTTGCACTCCTCAGTAAGGTCCGCAGAGAACTGTTCAAAGTAGCTGTCGTGGCTCTCTGTAATGCTCATAGTCTGCCAAATATGGAGCAGAGAGTCTATCTGCGTTGGGGTGAGGGTGTGGCGGAGGGTGTCTATCCTTGGAGCAGGCTTAGGCTCTACGCGAATAGTGTCTGTTACAACCACGCGCACGGTGTCGTAGATAGTAACAACATTTTGCGCCTTAGGCCTCTTTTTGAAGATATTCAGGCGAACTGGTCCCGCCACAGAGCTTGATAGACATAGTGTGGCGAGAAGAAATATAGTGAGTTTTTTCATGCTTAGAATGTAAATGTGAGGTTCATACCCATAGTGGCAGTTGTTCCCAATCCCGGCTGATAGGCGTAGTTAATCATTGGAGTTACCTCTACGCTCAAATCATCCGAAATGTCATAGTCTCGTAGATGGGCGTCTACATGCGCATCCACAATCTGGAGAACATATATTCCTGCCGTGAGGATTATACAAAGGTCGCGATTTCGGCGATAACTATTTCTCAAATTCTTGAGGAACGACGAGGCGTAGCGACCACCAAACTCGTCCTGCGAGCCATTTGGATATAGCTCTGGATGCTCGTCGTAGTCAAAACGCAGTCGGTATGCCTTCTTAAATCGCTGATAACCACGGTTATTCCAGTCTATACAGTAGATTGTCGTTGCAAAACCTCCGACAACGATAGGTACACGCCAATAACTCTTATTATAGACCTGACCAGCACCCGGGCAGATTGTAGAGAGCGTAGTAGCGCGCGCTACTGAAGAGACATCGTTTGTGGCATAACAGACAGCAGCATCGCCGATAAAGTAGATGTACGAGGCGACCGTAGTAAACATAAATGTCTGCTTGAGAGTGTTGTGCTTAATCATCTCTCGCTGCAGGGCGTTCATCTCCTCGGTACGCTTCATACCCTGGTCAGTCATTAATTCAAATTGATTCTTAAGTGGCTTGTACTTACTCTGTTGGTGCGCCCACATGCCGATAGATGTGCCAAGGGTGGTGTATAGTATTGGCAGTTTCCAATACTGCTTGTTGTATATCTGTCCAAATCCAGGCAGAATAGCAGAGGTAATACTAACCTTGCGCAGAGACATCGAGTCACTGATAAACGGCTCTCTACCTTCGCGCTTCTCGGCCCTGCGGCGTAGCTTCTCGGCCTTTGCTAACGAGTCGCGCTTGTCGCCAATAACCGAGTCGGCAAATATTACTCGTCGCAAAGAGTCAGGCAGTGCCATACGCAGTGAGTCCGAGACAACAACAAGAGAGTCTTTTGGTAGCGTTCTGAGTGAGTCCGCAAGGTTATGCACGCGAATAGAGTCACGACGAGCAATGGCTGCAGAGTCAATCTTCTCAAGCATACCGCCACTGACCATTCTCTTCTCTCCGCGTAGTGCCCTTGCGTATGGATTGACCTGCGCAAAGCAGAGCGTTGTGACAAGTAGCGTTGCCACAATGGTAAGGAGTATTTTGATGTAACCCTTTGCCATACTACTGCTTAGAAAACTTCTCAATGAAACGATCAATGTCGCTGTCGCTGTCAAAGCCAATGGTAATCTTTCCGCCACCACTCTTGGTGCGCTTGATAGATATATTTTGAGAGAAGAACTGCTCAAGATACTCCACAAGACGAGTGTAGCTCTCTGGGTACTCTTCGTCTACAGTTGTTGTACTCTTGCTCTTGCCCTCAGTAAGTACACGAACATAATCCTCAGTCTGACGAACAGAGAGGTTTGCCTTGATAATCTTCTTTAGTACTGCCACCTGCTGCTTGTCGCTCTGAACAGAGGCAATAGCCTTTGCGTGACCCATGGATATCACACCCTCCTTTACGGCGAGCTGAACTGGGTCTGCAAGGCGGAGCAGACGCATATAGTTTGCGATTGTTGAACGACGCTTGCCCACCTTCTCAGCCAGTGCATCCTGAGTAAGACCGCACTCGTCAATAAGACGCTGCATACCGAGCGCAATCTCAATGGCATTGAGGTCCTGACGCTGGATGTTCTCAACAAGGGCCATAGCGTGCAGATTCTCATCATCTACATTGCGGATATATGCTGGTAGAGTCTCAAGCCCCGCAAGCTGTGCTGCACGCCAACGACGCTCTCCGCTGATGATAAGGTACTTATCGCCCTGCTTGCGGACGGTTATTGGCTGTATAAGACCCAGCGTGCGCAGTGAGTCTGCAAGCTCCTCAAGTGCTGTCTCATCAAATGTTCTACGAGGCTGAGTGGGGTTAGGAATACACTCCTCAACCTTAATTTCAGCCATCTCAGACATCGGCTTTGCCTTAATATCTATTGTCTCGCTTCCGAAAATCGCGCCTAAGCCGCGACCTAAACCTTTCTGTTTTGCCATACTATTTTCTCTTCTGTCTATTTCTCTTTAAGAACTCCTTTGCCAGTGTTAGATATGCCACTGCGCCAACAGCAGAGGCGTCGTAGAGCATAACGGGCTTGCCGTGTGACGGAGCCTCGCCCAATCGAACATTGCGCTGGATGATTGTGTCGTATGCAAGCTCGCCAAAGTACTCGCGAACCTCAGATACAACTTGATTGTTGAGGCGATTGCGCATATACATCGTCATTACAAAGCCCTCAATCTCAAGGTTTGGATTAAGCCCGCTCTTGACTCTGTTGTAGGTGTTGAGTAGCTTGCTCAGTCCCTCAAGGGCAAGATACTCGCACTGTACGGGTATGAGTATAGAGTCTGCCGCAGTAAGGATGTTTACCGTTGTAAAGCCAAGTGAAGGAGAGCAGTCTATAAAGATATAGTCAAACTGCTCACGCACAGAGTCTACAATATTTTTGATAATGTAGTGGCTATTCTCCATTGTTGCAAGCTCTGTTTCGGCAGCAACTAATTCAATGCTTGATGGCAGTAACCATAGATTTTTTACATCCTCACTCTGTAGAATAACATCCTCAGCCTTGCACTCGCCAGAGATACATTCATATATACCCTTTAGGTTGATATCAAAACCAAGACCTGATGTGGCATTTGCCTGTGGGTCGGCATCAAGAAGAAGCACCTTCTTGCCAAGCAAGGCAATGGATGCAGCTAAATTTATCGCAGTGGTGGTCTTTCCAACACCACCTTTTTGGTTCGCTAATGCTATAACTTTTCCCATATCTACGGTTTGAGTGTCAAAATATCATGCAAATTTAATAAAATTAAATTGAAATGCCATACAAATTCGCAAAATTGATTATCTTTGTAGGCAAATTTGTGATATATGACAGACGAAAATATACATACAGGCTTTGATGAGCACGACGAGAATCCACTTGAGTCTCACGGCTTTGAAAAGGTCCCGCATAGGGGAGATTTCCCGACAATGTTCGACCTTGTGGCAATGCTGGCTATTGTGGTCTTTTCTCAGATAATTGTCTCTATGGTCGGCGTGGCTTTAGGGCTGCCTATGCCCGAAATGTTGAGTGGAGAGATTATAGATATTGAACAGTTTATTGGCGTTCAGGTCGTCAGGGGACAGAGCTTTGCTGTTATCTATCCGCTCTCTATGATTCTTGCCTGCCTATCGCTCTATTTTTATATCAGTTTTCGTGATGGTAAGGGTCGTGTTGCTCGTGCATCGTCTCGTGGATTTAATCCGAATGTAATTCTTGGTGGTCTTATTTGGCTTATTGCTGTGCAGATTGTTGTAGAGCCTCTTTCGCTGCTTCTGCCAAGGGTTGAGCAGGGCTCGGGTCAGGGCTTTTGGGCGATAGTTACGGCGGTTGTTTTTGCACCAGTTTTTGAGGAGTTGCTCTTTAGGGGTTTGGTGCTTGAATCGTTGCTGCGACGCCATAGAAGGCTGCTTTCTGTGGTTGTCTCGTCGGTGATTTTTGCCATTGTTCACTTTCAACCATCAGTGATGTTTGCAGCCTTTGTTTCGGGTCTTGTGTTAGGTACAATCTACCTGCATACAAACTCTATATTTTCTACCATAATTCTGCATTCGATTAACAACGCAATAGCATATTCACTTATTACTCTTGACTTGGAGCACTACTCCTACTATCAGATTTTAGGAGGGGGCTCTACTTACTATGCTGTATATGGAGTTAGCTTTGTTATTTGTGTTATTGCTACTATAGAGACTTGGCGTCGTAGAAAGCGAAAAATTGTCTCGGCGTAGTGTGCTTTGAGTGTGAAGTAGGGGAGAAAAGTGGCTTTGCGACCATTTTTCTCTCTTTTTTGCAATATTATTACGAAGTAATCCGTTGTATTTCGGCGAAAAATTGTATATTTGCGGGTTAATTATGAGAATTTGGAAATACATATCGTTTTTGTTGGTAATTTGCTTTGCAACATCGTGTCGTGAGGCGTCTACTTTTTTTGGCTATGATACGGTGGCAAAGGTGGGTCGCAATACCCTTACGGCTACCGAGATTTCTGCTGCTGTGCCAAAGGGCCTTACTGGTGCCGACTCTGTAAGCTATGTCGATTCGTATATTGAAAAGTGGGTTATCCGCCAGCTTAAGTTGCAGGAGGCTGAACTTATCTTTTCATCCTCGGAGGCTGATATAGACCGTATGGTTGAGGAGTATCGCCAGTCGTTGCTTATCCGTAAGATTGAGCAGTACTATCTTGACAAGGATGTCGATTTTCAGATTACCGAGGCTGATATTGAGGAGTACTACAAGGCTCACAAGAGTGATTTTCGCCTCTCTTCGCCTGTAGTTAAGGGTTATGTTGTGGCTGTGCCAGAGAAGTACCGCCGTAGAGATTGGTTGCTTCAGATGTTACGCTCGCCAAAGGCTGAGAAGTTTGCTGAGGCGGAGCAGGTCTGTCTGAAGAGCAACTTCAGAATGACTAAGTATGAGGAGTGGGTAGACTATGCTGAGTTTTTGGCACACTTGCCTCTGCTTCGTTCCTCAAACCACGACAAGTTGCTCTCTGAGCGTGGCGTGCAGCAAATTCATCATCAGTCAACAGTCTACTATTTCCGAGTAAAAGATATGCTTAAGGCGGGCGAGACCATGCCGCTATTTATGGCAAAGGATAAGATTATTAGGATTTTGACAAACCGCCGCCAGGGCGAGATTATACGCAGTAATGAGCAGCGTATTCGTCAAAATGCAGATAATAACGGATTAGTAAAGATTTACAGGGATTCAGTGAATATAAATTAAACAGAGAATATGAAGAAAGTGTTTTTAACAGCGTTGGCTGTTGTGCTGGCAGGTGCCGGAATCTATGCACAGAAGAAGTTTGTGATGCTTGATAAGGTGGTTGCCGTAGTTGGAAACTCCTCTATTATGCACTCAGAGATTGAGCAGGTTGCCCAGCAACTTGTTGAGGCTCGTCGTGCTGAGGGTTACACCTCTGACCGAGATCCAAAGAATGAGGCGCTTGAGCAGCTTATGATGCAGAAATTGCTCTACAACCAGGCTCTGATAGACTCGGTCGATGTCAATACTGGCGATATTGTTCAGCGTGTTGAGGCGCAAGTACAGAATATGACCGATGAAGCGGGTTCAGTTGTTGAGCTTGAGCGCAAGAGCCATATGCCTATCTACCATATCCGCGAGCTTGTGCGCCGTCAGGTTGAGGAGCAGACCTACGCTTCAGCTATGCAGAACGAGGTTATCAGCAAGGTTAAGGTTGTTCCAGGCGAGGTTGAGTCGTTCTATAACACCACAAATAAGGAGGACCTTCCAATTATTGCTGAGCAGTATGTCTATGCGCACATTACAAAGTATCCAAAGGGTATGGATGCTGCAAAGCGTCGTACTCGTGAGCGTCTGCTTGATATGCGTGAGAGAATTGTTACTGGCAAGGCTCAGTTTGCAACTCTTGCCCGTATGTACTCTATTGACGGAGCGGCTATTCGCGGTGGAGAGCTTGAGCCTACAACGCTTAATGGTTGGGTAAAGCCTTTTGCAGATGCCGTTGAGGAGCTTAAGCCTGGTCAGGTATCTGAGGTCGTTGAGACTCAGTTTGGTTTGCATATTATCCAGATGATTGATAAGCGCGGTAATCTCTATCACTGCCGTCACATTGTCCTTCGTCCGACCTATACTACCGACGAGATTGTAGCCCCTATGCTTGAGCTTGATAGCATTGCAAACCTTATCCGTAAGGACTCGCTCACTTTTGAGGCTGCAGCTCTTGCTCACTCCGATGATAAGCACTCAAAGCAGAATGGTGGTATTGTTACAAACCACGACCTTTTGGAGCACTATTCGGCCTTTGATGCAAAGCTTACTGCGACAAAGTTTCTTAAGGAGGACTTCGGTGTTGGCGGTGGCAAGAGTATTGATGACTACAATACAATTCGCTATATGAAGGTTGGCGATATCTCTACCGCTTTCCGCACATCAGATATGAACGGAAATGAGATGTGTAAGATTATCAAGCTTGTGGATATTATCCCTTCGCACAAGGCTACTCTTGATGAGGACTACTTGCGCCTTGAGCAGATTGCTCTTCAGGAGAAGCAGCAGAAGGTGTTCCAGCAGTGGCTTGATAAGAAGATTGAGACTATGTATGTACACATCAGTCCAGAGTATCGCAATGGCGAGTTCCTCAATAAGAGTTGGGTTAAAAAAGATATGAAGTAGTGCGAAAAACATTAGTAACCATATCGGCACTTTTAGTGGCTACTGCGAGCATAGTCTTTGCTGGCAGTACGGGTATGCCTCGCCTGCCAGAGCCACAAAGAGAGGAGCAGAGTGAGAAGTCCGATAAGTATGTAGATATGAAGTCCGATGCGGGTCGCCAGACGCAGATAGGTGGTCGTAAGATACTTATCGCTGTGGGTAACTTCGCTGCGCATCATAATGGTACTGTCATCACTTGTGACAGTACTGTTCGTTATTCAGACTCCCACCTTGAGTGCTTTGGAAATGTGCTGATAAACAAGGGTTCAACATTTATCTATGGCGATAGGGCAGAGTACGATGGCGAGAAGAATGAGGCTCGCATCTACTCAGATATTATCAAGGTCGTTGATGGTACGGCAACAATGTACACCTATAACTTTACCTTCAACACCAAGAGCAACATAGGAACCTTTACAGGTGGTGGCGTGGTTATAGACGAGAATAATCGCCTTGAGTCAGATAAGGGATATTATAATGCTGATACAAAGGATATTATCTGTGTTGAGCGCGTAGAGATGCGCGATGATAAGTATCAGATGAAGGGCGACTCGGTAATCTATAATATGGATACCAATAACGCCCGCTTCTTCCGCAATACAAATATCTGGAATAATGAGGAGAACGAGTATCTGTATGCCGACTGTGGAGAGTTTCGCGATGCAGAGGAGCTGTATCGCCTGACAGAGAATGGATATATCCTTACCGAGGAGCAGGAGCTATGGAGCGATAGCCTTGACTACTATCGCGAGCGCGGTTATGCCCTTCTGCGCAACAATATCCAGATTGACGATAACAAAAATAAGATATTGGCATTTGGAGACTGGGGCGAGTACTGGAAAGAACCAGGTAATGCCTTCCTTACTAAAGAGCCAGCTATGGTTAGCTACGATGCCGAGCAGGGCGACTCGCTCTTTATCCGCTCAGACTCTATGTATATGTTTACTAAGGACCCTGTTGCCGAGCGTCTTGAGCGCGAGCGAATTGCAAAGCACCGCGCCGACTCTATTGCCCTTGCTGACTCACTTGCAAAGATTGCCAAGGATGCGGAGGTTGCAAAGGGTGCAGAGAAGGCGGCTACCAAGGGCGAGGAGCACGGAGAGATTGAGGTTGAGAAACCATCAACACCTATGACTAACCAGCAGCGTCGCGAGCAGGCTTTAGCAGCTCTTGATAAGGCCAAGAAGGGTAGCAATAGAAATAGAGGTAATCAGCCAAAAGCCTCGCAAACGGAGCATAAGACACAACCTCAGGATGGTGTTGCTCCGCAGGAGCTGCCGCAGGAGCAGCCTCAAGATACAACAGCCGTAATGGTTGATTCTCTGGCAAAAGACTCGCTTGCAGTAGACTCACTTCTTCCAGATAGCCTCAAAAATCCGCTTGATACGCTGACTGTTAAAGAGCGTAAGGCCCTTGAAAAGGCGGCAGCAAAGGCTCTAAAGCAGCAGATTCGCGACTCTGTGAAGAGGGTCAAGGCGGATAGTCTGCGTGTAAAATTAGACTCTATAGCAGCCCGTCGTCAGGCTAAGCGTACGGCGTACTATAAGAAGCTTGAGCGTCAGGACTCAATCCTTAAGGTAAAGGCTCGTGAGCGTGCCGATAAGAAGCTCCGTAGGCGTGTTATGCGTCTTGAGCGTAAGGGTATTGTTATTCAACCTGTTCACGACTCTGTATTTAGGCAGATAGACTCAATAATCTATGCCGACTCAGTGCCGCACGACTCGCTTGTGCGCCATATGCTTGACTCAATTATAGCTAAGCACTTCCCGCGCAAGGAGAAGGTAGACACTACGGCAGTAGCTACAGATACTATTGCTGTGGACTCTACATTTAAGCTTATTATGGCTCTGCGCAATGTGCGTATGTATCGTGGCGATGCGCAGATGGTCTGCGACTCGCTTATCTCGCGCAGTACCGACTCTGTTATTCACCTCTACAAGAGTCCTGTGTTGTGGAACGAGGAGAATCAGATTACAGCAGATAGTATGCACATATTTAATAGAGCAGGTAGACTGACTAAGGCTCTGTTTGAGGGCCATCCGATGACAGTTGCCGAGATTGATACGGCGCACTACAATCAGGTGGCGGGTAAGGAGATGATTGCCTACTTTAATGAGAATAATGAGCTGTATCGTAACGATGTAAACGGTAATGTGCAGACCATATATTATATGCAGGAGGAGAACTCTCCAGAGATTACTATGATGGCATATATTGAGAGTGGCGATATGACGGCATACCTCGAGAATCGCCAGCTCAAGGGCATCACTTACCGAACTAATCCGACATACTTCTTCTATCCGATGGACAAAATTCCTGAGGACAGAGAGAAGAAGCTCAAGGGCTTTAAGTGGGAGGCTGGTCGTCGTCCAAGTCGTGACAGTGTTATGACCCGCGCTATTCGCCCTTCAGAGCGTATTGATAGGGGTAATCTGCCACGACCAAACTTCCCTATTGAGCGTGCAATGGAACTCCGTAAGAGACGACTTGTTGAGCAGGGTCGTTGGCGTGATAGAACAGATACACTATCTATTGAGACTATTGAGTGGGTAGAGTCAGTAAGAGAGTAGAGAACAAATAGTAAAAACATTATAACGATGTGGGATAAGAAGAACCTTAGATTTGAGACCCGTCAGATACACGGCGGATATAGTGTAGATCAGACAGGCTCGCGTGGTGTGGCTATATACCCAACAGCAGCATACCACTTTAAGAGTTGCGACTATGCAGCAAACCTCTTTGAACTTAGCGAGGCGGGAAATATCTACACCCGACTACATAACCCAACAACAGCGGCATACGAGCAGCGTATCGCCTCGCTCTATAATGCAGTTGGTGCACTGGCAGTCTCTTCTGGTATGGCGGCAATATTTATTACCGTTACAGCACTTGCTGAGGCGGGCGATAATATCGTTGCTGCGCCATTTCTCTATGGCGGTACATATAATCAGTTTAGAGTATCTCTGCGCAAGCTCGGCATTGAGGTGCGTATCGCCGCATCGGAGGCTATAGAGGACTTTGAGGCACTTATTGATGGCAATACTAAGATGATATATGTAGAGAGTATGGGTAATCCGACTTGTGAGGTGGCAGACCTTGAGGCACTTAGTAAGTTGGCTACTGCATACGATGTTCCTTTTGTCGTTGATAACACCTTTGGTGCTGCGGGATATCTGTGTAACCCATTTGATTGGGGCGCAAATATTGTTGTTGATTCGGCTACAAAGTGGATAAACGGCCACGGAACAGCTATGGGTGGAATAATTGTCGATGGTGGTAACTATAACTGGGGCAATGGTAAGTTCCCACAGATTGATGGCCCGTCAGAGGGGTATCATGGACTGAATATCTACGAGACCTTCGGTAATCAGGCATTTATTGTCAAGTGCCGTGTAGATGGTCTGCGAGATTTTGGTTGCTCGCCTTCGCCATTTGACTCATACCTTATGATGCTCGGCCTTGAGACCCTCTCGCTGCGTGTTGCTCATGAGGTTGAGAGTTGCCGTACGCTGGCTGAGTATTGCCGTGAGCATCCGAAGGTTGCTCGTGTAAGCTATGTAGGCTTTGAGGAGCATCCAGGGTATAAAAACGCACAGAAGTACTATCGTTTTGGAGCCTCGGCTGTGATGAATATTGAGCTGAAGGGTACACTTGAGAGTACTGTAAAGTTTGTTGAGTCACTCAAGCTGATGGGTAATATGACAATGATTGGCGATAGTATAAGCGTTGTCACTCACCCCGCTTCAACAACTCATAAACAGCTCTCGGAGGAGGATTTGGCTGCTGCAGGTGTAACGCCAACACTTCTGCGTATATCTTTAGGACTGGAGAATGTTGAGGATATTGTAGACGATTTTGAACAGGCTTTTGAGAGTATAGATGAGTAGAGTATATCACTATCCACACCCATTTACCACTGAGGGCGGCTTTACATTCCCTTCGCTTGACATCGCATATGATACATATGGACAGATGAATGAGGCGAAGAGCAATGTTATCTGGGTCTGCCACGCACTTACAGCAAACTCGGATGTTGCCGATTGGTGGCCTCATACTGTTGAGCAGGGGTGCTTTCTTGACCCTGCAAAGTACTTTACCGTCTGCGCAAACTTCCTCGGCTCGCACTATGGCACTACGGGTCCTCACTCTATAAATCCCGCTACGGGGGAGAAGTGGTATTCTGACTTCCCGCTTATAACAGTGAGAGATATGGTGCGTGTGCATCAGTTGTTGGCAGAACATTTAGGCATCAAGCGCGTAAAACTGCTTATAGGTAGCTCTATTGGTGGTTTTCAGTGCCTTGAGTGGGCAGTTATGCAGCCAGATTTTGCACAGAAGGCGGCCTTTATTGCAACTACACCACGCACCCTTGCGTGGGCTTCGGGTTTTAATGAGTCGCAGCGTATGGCTATTGAGTGCGACCCTACATTCGGTCAGCGAACAGATGAGGCGGGCCTTACGGGTATGGCAGTCGCGCGAAGCATTGCTCTGCTGAGCTATCGTGGTGGTATGGCGTATAATATCTCGCAGGAGGATTCTGACCCAGATAACGCCTCGTTTAACCGCCGAGTACTTAGTTATCAGCGCTATCAGGGCGAGAAACTGCGCCGTAGGTTCAACGCATACTCATACTACCGTCTCTCGCAGGCTGTAGACTCGCATAACCTTGGTCGTGAGCGTGGTAGGGTAGAGGATGTGCTGAAAAGTATTAAGGCAAAGAGCCTTGTTGTGGCTATAACCTCGGATATTATCTTTCCGCCAGAGGACCACGATATACTTGTGAAGAATATCCCAGATGTGACCTATCGCACGATAGACTCAGTCTTTGGCCACGATGGATTTTTAGTAGAACATAAACTTTTGAATGAGATAATTTTAGACTTTATAAAAGATGAATAGTAAGAAATTACAGATTGGACTCTTTGGCTTTGGTACTGTTGGCAAGGGTCTATATGATGTTCTGAAGCGTATTGGCGCAACTAATGTGGAGATTCGCCGTATCTGCGTGCGCGACATTACAAAACCTCGCTCTATTGAGGCAAACTTTACTGATAACCCTGACGAGATTTTCTCCGACCCAGAGGTGAACTTTATTGTTGAGCTTATTGACGATGCAGAGGCTGCTTATACTATCGTAAAAACAGCCCTTATGAAGCGCCTGCCAGTGGTTTCGGGTAATAAGAAGATGCTCGCCTACCATATTGAGGAGCTTATGGAGCTTCAGCAGCAGTATAACACCGCTCTGCTCTATGACGCGTCGGCTTGTGGCTCTATCCCAGTTATCCGTAACCTTGAGGAGTACTACGATAACGACCTACTTACATCTGTAAAGGGTATTCTTAACGGCTCGTCAAACTTTATCCTCAGTAAGATTTTTAATGAGAAGATGTCCTACCCAGATGCACTTAAGCTGGCACAGGATTTGGGCTTTGCTGAGAGCAACCCTTCACTCGATATTGACGGCTGGGACTCACTCTTTAAGCTTATTATCATTACTGTCCACGCCTTTGGCCTCTATGTTGCTCCAGAGAAGATTTTTACATACGGAATCTCAAATATGAACGACAACGATATCCGCTTTGCGACTGAGAAGGAGCGCCGCTTTAAGCTCGTTGCTCATGTAGAGAAGCTCGCTGATAACCGCCTGATTATGAGCGTTATGCCACAGCTTATCTCTCGCAATAAGTATATCTATAGCGTTGAGGACGAGTTCAATGGCGTGGTTATCAAGGGACTTTTCTACGATAAGCAGTTTATGTTCGGTCGCGGTGCGGGTGGCTATCCTACAGGTTCGGCTGTGCTGAGCGATATTACGGCTTGCCTCTATAACTATAAGTATGAGTATAAGAAGCGCAACGACTCACAGCTGCCTACATATACCACAGACCATACTTTCCGCATTTACTACCGCTATACCGATGCCGAGGATTTGGCTCTGCTTAACTTTGACTCTATTAGCGAGAGTTATATCTCTGACAACTATAAGTATGTCGTAGGTAACATCTCCCTCACCGAGCTGCATCGTAATCAGGAGGAGTTGCGAGAGCGTAATATATTCATTGCAGCTTACCCTCGCGATTAATTTGTCGTGATAGTGGGGCATCTACTTCCGCTAACCTATAAAACAAGCAAAGGGTCGTACGCTTTAGTACTACCCTTCGCTGTTTTATAGCCCAAGCGTTGTACCTGCCCCACTCTGACGACAAATTATGGGGAGGTACTCTAATTGGACTAATGTCCAAAGACTAACAGCCGAACAAAAAAACTGAAAGCAGTCTGCTTTCAGTTTTTTTTGTTTATGATAGTGCTATGAGTGCAAGTATTTGTGCCGTAAAGATTCTGAGGAACATCGTCAGCGGGTAGACCGTGGCGTAGGCTACTGCCGAGCGGTCGTTTGTAGAGACCGAGTTGGCGTATGCTAATGCTGGTGGGTCGGTCATCGCGCCTGACATAAGTCCCATAATTGAGAAGTAGTCCAGTTTGAAGACCTTGCGGGCAAGAATACCAGTGATAAGCAGCGGTAGCATAGTAATTGCCACGCCGTAGAGAATCCACCAATATCCGCCGCCAGCTATCGCGCTCACGAAGCCCTCGCCAGCGCCAAGACCTACAGCGGCGAGGAAGAGAGAGATACCAATCTCGCGAATCATCATATTTGCGCTATTTGTTGTAAAGGTCACAAGCTTATAGTTCGGTCCATAGCGCGCCATAAGTATCGCTACAACGAGCGGACCACCGGCAAGACCGAGCTTTACAGGCAGTGGCACACCTGGAAGCATAATTGGAATAGAGCCGAGCAGCACGCCGAGGAAGATACCTATAAATATAGGTAGCAGGTTAGGGTGGTCAAGGCGGCGAACAGAGTCTCCAAGGATTGCAGCCACCTGATCAAGGTCGTTCTTACGACCTACGACAACCACAACATCGCCCATCTGTAGTCTGAGCTCGTGTGTAGCAACAAGCTCAATACCGGCACGCACTACGCGAGTGATAGTCACATTATAGCTCTCACGGATATGCAGGTCGGCAATATGCTTGCCATTGATGCCCGACTTAGTGACAAGAATTCGGCGCTTCTCAAGGTTTGAAGAGGATGTCTGCCACTCCTTGTCGTCAAGTTGCACGCTCTCGCCAATAAGCGACTGCACAAGCTCTACATCGCGGTTGCTGATAACCACGCGCAGAATATCGCCGTCGCGAAGTTCTGTATCTCCAGAGGCAATCTGCTGCTTGCCATCGCGAATCATACGGGCAACGACAAACTTGCTGCGTGTTATGTGGGCAATATCCTCAATCTTCTTGCCTATAATACCCTTATTGCACACCTTGAGATCTATACGGACCGTCTTTGGAGCGTTACTACGCTCGGCAAGCACCTTCTCGCGGTCGAGCTTGATGCGGAAAAAATAGCGGATAAGTAGCATTGAGACAATGATACCCACAACGCCAAGCGGATAGGCAACAGCGTAAGCTGTGGCAAGACGGTTGGTTGTATCTGCACTGCCTGCTATGGTGTCAGAGATAGTCTGCTGCGCAGCACCAAGGCCAGGGGTGTTTGTCACCGCGCCAGAGAGTACGCCAATCATTGTTGTCAGCTCCTCGCCCGTGATAAGGTGTATTGCGTAGCAAGTAGCACAGCCAAGCAGGATAATGAGCACCGCAAGCGAGTTGAGCGTCACACCACCCTCCTTGAGCGATGAGAAGAATCCAGGACCAACTTGCAGACCAATAGAGTATACAAAAAGAATAAGTCCAAACTCCTTTACAAAGTGGCAAATCTGAGGGTCAATGCCCAATCCGAAATGAGAGAGCAAAATACCCACAAAGAGCACCCAAGTAATGCCAAGTGATACTGAGCCAAACTTAATGCGACCCAGTAGCAGACCTAAGGCAATCGTAAGACCCAAAATAAGCACTGCGTGGGCAATGGAGTTTGCTGTAAATAGATTCACTAACCAATCCATAACAAAAAACATTTAGCAATGTTCTAATTTTACCTAATATCAGCGCAAAGGTAGCACTTTCTGACCATTTAGTCAAGCATTTTATAAAATATTTTACTAAATACAAAAGGAGGCCGCCACTGACGACCTCCTCCCATTAACTTTTTAACAAACTGGCAAGCTATTAAGACCGCCTGCCGGGGTCTTTGGGGTTTTATTCAATTGTGTAAACGGCGCGTGCGAAGTAGTTATCTCTCAGTGGGGCGTACTTGTTTATACAATCAAAAGCACTATAAAGGACATCCGAATAGCCTAATTTGTTGAACATCTTAAAGAATACGCGATTAGGAAAATATTCGTTACCATTTGCATCCTTTTCGCCTGCTGGAACCTCTGTAGAAGACATATAGAGAGCATAGTAGATAGAGCCGTTCTTTCTATAAAGTTCGTCACCCTCCCAGAATAGTGCATTATCTGCGCTGTTTGCCTTAAGATAGTCGTTCAACTCAACGCGAACATCATAGATAGCATTAAGCTCCTCCATTGAAGCTAATGCCCAACCAGTGCCAAGATCAGCTGCCCACTCTACTGCACTCTGCCAATACTTACCGTTTAGGTTTTGCTCAGCAATAGAAACAGCCTTAATGCCATTCTCTACACTGAAAACAATAGCCTTCTGACCTGCGCACTCAACGATAGTGCCTACGATTGGCTTATCTGTGTATAGGTCTCCTGTTGCATAAACCTCTTTACCATCCTTCCATGTTGCACCAACAACATTTTCTGCGCCTGTAACATTGTTGTACACAATGTTCTTGATTGTAGAAGTCTGACCTAATGAGCCTGAAACAATACCCTTTCTTGCATCGTCACAAACAATATTTACATTCTCAACAGTTGCTCCATCGAGGGTCTGAGCGCTAATGATACCAGAAATACCACCTACATTTATTTTACCAGTTATGGTTAAACCAGTTGCAGCGAAGTTAGAGTAAAATGCAGTTAGACCTCCATTCATCTGAATATCGCTAATTACACCACCTACTGTTTGGTTACCTGTGATTACAGAGCCATTGTTACCGTTAATTGTAAGGTTTGAAGCATTTTCGCAGCGTCTTGTGTATGACAATACGCCAGCTGTATAGTCTCCACCTACAATTTTAACATCGCCCTGAACTGTGATATTCTCAACGGTTGTATAGTATGGATAAGCAATAGCCGCTGCTACAATATGTCCATTTGTATTGATATCTACATTCTCAATTACAAAGTTCTTGATAGTGTTGTTCTCTGTAATACCAAATAGACCAGCATATACATAGCCATCTGAATCTGCTTGAGCATTGTGAATCATCAAGTTCTTAATCTTCTTGCCATTACCATCAAAGTTACCGCAGAAACCGCGGTCCTGATTTATAGAACCAATTGGAGTCCACTCCGCATTGTTAAGGTCAATGTCAGCAACAAGAACTACATTCTTATCCTCATAAGACTCACCACCATTTACCTTTGCAGCAAATGCCTTCAGAGTTGCAGCAGTGCCAATTTCGTATACACCGTCAACAATGTAGTAACCGTGAACATTATCATAAGCTTGAACATACTCCACACCATCAATAACTACCTTGCTGCCAGCGCAGTTGTTAAGAGTATAACCGCGACCTACATAGCCAGCATAGTCAAGATTCTCTGGAGAGTTGCCATCCTTATCTATGCTTGTCAGATTACCCTCATAGCTACAATTTACAAGTGTAAGCACGCCTGTCTTGCTCTCAGACCAGCAACCAGCAATACCACCAACACGATATGGGTAGTTTGCGGTGTAGCTTGAAAGTTGAGTTTTGCTTGCATCAAGGGTGATATTACCCTTTGAAGAGCAGTTTGTGAATGTAGAACCCTGTCGTACAATACCTGCCAGACCGCCAGCACCAAATGTTACAGCATAAATATCGATGTCGGTGTGTACATTATCGAAGATAGCAGCATCTTGAGTCTGACCTGAGATACCAGCAGTAGAGCAATAACCCTTGATGTAGCTATTCTCGTCGCCAAGTACAGAGACATTGTTAAATGTTACTTTGCTCGAATTCTTACCTCCGAAAATACCTGCAATACGCTGTCCTTGAGCTGCACGAGTCTCTCCCTCGATTTTGATAAGTCCATTAACATGAACATTCTCAAATACTATATTGCCATTTTTTGCATCATATCCTGCAACTGCACCTATATGACCTCCTACGATATAATTTGCAGAACCCTCTGCACCAGATGTGTTGTTAGGGTTACTCTCGCTCTCTACTGCCTTAATAGATACATTCTTGAATGTAATGTTCTTAATTGTTGCATTGTAAATTGCACCAAAGAAACCGACACCACCTTGATCCTTAACATCAATGTTTAGGTTGCTGATTGTATGTCCATTACCATTGAATGTACCAGTGAAATACTTTTCATTACCTGCCTGCTCATTTGCGTTGAAGCCGATAGGGGTCCAGTTGTGACCTGCAAGGTCAATGTCATTGCTAAGAACAATATTCAGGCTCTCGTTACCAGCGGCACGAGTAACGCCATTAACAAGGTCGGCGAGCCATGCAAGGTCGGATGCGCTGTCTATATTGTAACCAGTAACAGCTCCATTATCATCCAGAATAGGGTCCGCAGCGGTCTTGCTCTTGCCATCCCATACAGAAATAGTCTCTGCAGGCTCGTCAAACTCAGCCTCAATCTCAACAGTAAAGTTTGTTGGAGCAGTAAGCAGCGCACCGAGGATGTTTGTACGGAAGTTCTGCTTGAGAGGAACATCGTTGTATGATGTGCCAGTAAAAGCAAAGTTTCCGCCGTTCTTTGTTGCGTTGAGTGTAAACTCTACATTGCTAACCATACCAGTCTTTGGCGCAAGCAGATAGTTCATAGATACATAAGTGTAGCCACTCTTAAGCTCCTCGCCAGCCTTGAAAGGCATATCGGTTGCAGTGAAGGCAACCTCTTTCTTGCTTGTCTCAACAACATCGCCCGCAGCAATATCAAACTGTGTGTAAGTTGTAACCTTTACAGTACTTGTTGTAAGAGTAACCTCGTTCTTGCCAACAGCCTCCTTATCAGCCGCACTTACAGCAGCATTGAGCTGTGCAAATGGACGATAGAGCTTGAATGAAGGGTCGTCAGATGTTGGGTCAAATGCAGCCTCATAGTGGAAGAAGGCATCGCGAGTGTCGTCGTTGGCATTCTTACCGTCATAAACAATAGAAACTTGCTTGCCGTTAAGAGAGTAGTAGTCGCAATCCTCGTTCTGTGCCCAAAATACAAGGTCGTACTGCATACCCTTCAAAAGCACAAGGGTAAAAGAGAATACACCAGTGTTGCTTGTTGTAGAGCCACACAACTGGTCAAGAATGTTCTCTGTACCAGCCTCATATACATTGTAGTAGAGGATGTTTGCATTCTCGCCCTCGCCGTAAGCACGAGAGCCAAGCTCTGGAAGAGATGCAGAGAATGTCACTTCAACCTCTCCGCCACCGATAGAAGAACTAATGTCCTCCTTCGCACAAGATGCTGTCAGCAGAACTGCCACAGCCATCAGAAAACGAAAAATGTTTTTCATAGTGTTTGATTGTTTGGTAAAAAATGAATTAAATGGATTTATACAAATGAGTTTAGGCGGTAAGAGAACTTACCACCGAGATTTTCTGAAAGATAATATTTAATTAAATATGGAAATATATAGATACAAAAATCCCCCCCCCGAATCGGAGAGGGAATATTCCGTCAAATATGGATATATTCGTCATATCTATACTGTTTGATAATGCAAATATAGATAAATTTTCTTAATCTGCAAAGAGATTTCTATTTTTTTTCGCCACAAAAAAAGAGGTCGCCCACCACAAGCGACCTCCACCATTAACTTTTTTAACAAAGCAGGCAGACAACTAAGACCGTCTGCCAGGGTCTTGATTGTTAGAGCAGACGACCAATAACTGCGTTGTTAATGTTCTCGCCAGTACCAGTGCCGTTTGCTGTTACAGTTACATATGTAGCAGAGCAACCAGTAACATTAGCCTCGCGACCTGCACCGATAACCTGACCACCATCACGACCTGCAGAAACTGTAGAGTTTGCAGCAGTGCAATCCTTTACTGGAGTTGCAACAGTAGCGTTACCAATAAGAGCACCTGCCTTGTCGCCGTCAGCATCGCCATTTGCGTATGTGCAAGAGATTGTAGCACCAGTTACATGGCAGTTCTCAACAAGAGCAGTCTCCTGTGTGATATAACCAACTAATGCGCCGCAGTTGTGGTGACCAGTAACATTTGCACCAGAAATCTTTACATTCTTGAGGTGACCATGGCCTGCTGTATGTGACTCAACCCAACCGAAAAGACCTGATGAGTAGTGCTTGCCAGTCTGTGCAGATGAATCTACATTGAGGTTAGAGATAGTGTAGTCCTGTCCGTCAAATACACCGTTGAAAGTTGCTACGCCAGTCTGACCAATTGGAGTCCAAATCTCGTTCTGAAGGTCAATATCCTTTGCAAGCTTAACAGTCTTACCTGAGAAGCTATTCTTATTTACATTTACCTCATTTGCAAACCACTTTAGACCAGTTGCAGAATAGATAGTGTAAACACTCTTATCATTGTTAACTACGACATCGTTGTAAACCTGAACACCGTCAACATACTTCTCAAATACATTTGTCAGAGCCTTTGTGTTGTTGTTAAGCTCATTCCAAAGTCCATTGTTAATTGCATTGAAATCTGTAGCAGTACAGTTGTTAATCTTTACTACACCAGTAATGCCATACTCTGTGTGCATCTGTACAGCAGCCTTGTCTGTAGAAGCGTCTGAAGAATAGAACTGACAGTCGTCAACATTGAGGTTGTAAGCCTTTGCGGACTCGCTGTAGATAACGATAGCCTTACCAGCAGTGTAGAATACACAATCCTTAACATTTACTGTTGAGTTAGCGTTTCCATAGTAGTAGATAGCATAACCATCAAAACCGCTTGAAGTTGTAAGAGTGAATGTACAACCCTCAATGTTAGCTGTTGAGCAGTTAAGGCGAATGCGGTCAGAGTTACAGTTGATAAGATTTACCTCCTTGTAGTGGTGGAGGAATCCAAATGTCCCCTCTGTATATCCGAAGCCTGCAGCAAGCTTGGTTGTTAGGTTCTGAAGTGTAAGAACATCAGTGTTAGCGGTAGAACCATAGTAAGACTTTACAATGTTTACCACGCAGTTCTCTCTGTCAGTACCAATGATAGCACCCTTTACGCCATCTGGAAGGTTGTAGTTACCTGCAGCAAGGTTAATCTGAGCCTTACCAGCAGCAACGGCAGCATTAAGCTCCTCCTGTGTAGTAACGATAGCAGAGCCCTCAAGGCGTACCTGTGCGCCAGTAACCTCTACAAGGTTGTAGTAAGCAGCAGCCTTCTCGTCTACCCAAACTGCGTATACAGTATCTGCAGCTACGCCGGCGATGTCAAGGTTGCTTGCATTAACCTCTGCACCTGCCTTGCTCTTAACAACGATAGCAGCCTTAGATTCAGTTACAAACTTGGTGTTAGAAACATTAAGAACAACCTTCTTTGGAGCATCAACATACTGCTCGTCAATCTTAATACCGCGACCATCGCCTGCGCCTGTAGAGTCAATAGTACAGTTGTCAATAGTTACAGTCTGACCGTTTGGCTGAATCCAAATTGCGTAAGAGCTACCAGTGTGGTCATCGTTAATAGTTGTATTCTCAATCTTTGCATTAGCCTTCAGAGCAATAGCGTTGAGAGAAACAACATTGTTCATCTCAACATCGCAAGCAAATACAAGGTCGTGACGGTTCCAAGGAGCGTCTGTAGCACCATAACCGCTGTTTGTGATGTTCAAGCTCTCAAGAATAAGCTTTGCACCGTTAGTAACGATGTTGTTCCAGTCAGAGTTCTTGTGGTTGAAAGTAAGAGTGTAGTACTCTGCAGCGCGAGACTTGCTACCATTGATTGTAATATCCTTAGTGTTCTTGTTGCCAATAGCAAGAGTCTGCCAAGCATCAACATCAAGAGTTACATCAGCATTGAGGTTGATAACAAGGTGCTGGATGTGATCCTGGGTAGCAGCCTTTGCAAGAGCATCCTCAAACTCAGCCTGGCTTGATACATTAAATGTCTGAGTGTCACCCTGAAGGTCGTTATCTGGATCAATGAAGTCAGGAACGATGATAACATTGAAGTCGAGTGGGCTTGAGATAAGCTGACCGAGGATGTTTGTGCGGTAGTTACGCTGAACAGGTACGCTGAAGTAAGGACGGAGATACTCTGTACCCTCGCCGTCAACGAATGTGTAGGTAAGATCAACATTCTGCTTTGCATCAACAAGCAGATAGTTCATAGAGAGGTACTCGTAATCTGTACCAGAAACATTGAGCTTCTGTGTTGGCTTAGCCTCAAGAGCAAAAGTTACATCCTTAAAGTCTGCTACATCAAGAGCTGTGTCAGTAGCCTCCTCAAGAAGGTTAAGGGTAGTAGCAACCTGCTTTACAACAACCTGAGACTTGAACTTGCTGATTTCAACACCATTCTTGCCGATAAACTCAACATCCTTCGCGTTAAGACCAGCGTTGAGCTGTGCAAATGGACGGTAGAGCTTAAAGATAGTCTCATCGTGACCAGCGCGGAAGTCATTCTCAACAAGGAAGAATGCGTCACGAGCATCATCCTGAGACTTTACGCCGTCGTAATTAACAGCAACCTTACGCTCGTCCCAAACAACATTGTAGCAAGTCTGAGCCTTGTTCTGTGCCCAGAATACCAGGTCGTAAACCTTGTCCTTCAAAAGAACAACAGTGATAGATGCCTTGCCGTCAATAACAGGGTAGCCTTCAGGATCAACAAGAGGCAGTGAAGCGTTTGAGTTTGCCTCGTAAACACCGAGGTAAACAACATCAACATTGTCAGCCTCACCGTAAGCACGGGTGCCGAGCTGACCAAGATCTGCGGTAAAGGTTACCTCAACCTCACCGCCACCAATAGAAGACGAGATGTCCTCCTTGGCACACGATGCTGTGAACAGAACAGCCACAGCCATCACAATACGAAAAAGATTTTTCATAATGTTTGTTAATTTAGTTAATAAATAAATTTAGTGAATTAAGTGAATATATAGATACAAAATAGTTTGGGCGGCAAGAACCCTTGTCGCCTAAAGAATTTTCAAAAATGTCGTAACTTACTGATTTAGAGATACAAAAATCCCCCCCCCGATGGTTCGGAGAGGGAATATGCTGATTGAATATATATGCAATGTACTCATATTCAGAATCTATTCCAATCACAAAAGTAGACAAAAAGATTTATATTTGCAAACATTTTCTCTTTTTTTTTATCTTTGTAGTGCTATGTTTTACAATCTTGGAGAGGGATACTACAGTGAGCAACTGAGGCAACAACAGTGCCAACAGGCTAAGGAGCTGTTTCGCGCTGGGCGGTACGACGAGGCGGTAACGCTGTTTCGTCGTGCGGCTACGGATTACAATTTAGATGCCTGCTACTATCTTGGGTATTGTTACAGCCATGGTCTTGGTGTTGGTCAGGACTATTTTCAGGCTCTTCGTTGGTATCGTGACTCTGGGCGTTGGTCTGAGTGGGCGAGACGCGATATAGAGCGGATACGCGAACAGATAGGAGACAGCCAGACTCCGAGTCCAGAGAGTGTTGTCTTCACAGACAGCGAGTTTGGAGAGATTCGTGTGCATCTATCCAAAGAATCAGACTATGCGCAAGTGCGATTTTGTGGGGGCTATACTTATGTAAATCAGCACTATAGCGAGCCGTATGATTTGGCAGTGGCGCACATCTGTCGTGCCCTTGTAAATGCCGACTGGCGCAGGCAGGATGCTGACTACGGGCGTATAGATGAGAATTTTGAGATTAACTTTCCGCTCTTTAAGCTCGGCATAGAGCGTGGCGTGGGTAGTAAGTATAGTTTTAGGCGCTCTGGAACTCTCTACACTATAATAACGCCTGCAAATATCAACTTTGACAACCCTTGCGTGCGTGAGTATATTATCAAGTATGGTATAAACCTACTCAAGCGAGCTGCCGAGGAGTATCTACCGCAGCGCATTGCAGCACTGGCTGCCAAGACTGGCTTGCGCTATTCAAAATGTAAGGTTGTCGCAAAGTCGTGGGGCTACTATCACTATCGTTCGGGCGTAGTGAGCCTATCGTACTATCTTATGAAGTGTACTCCAGAGTTTGTTGATGCGGTAATTCTTCACGAACTTGTGCACTCGCTGTGTAAATTTCATGACAAAAAATTCTACGACACTCTTGGGCACTATGGCGGGCAGAGGGTCGTAGAGGTAGATAAAAACTCTATTGGGGCTAACAATAGGGTAGAGCTGCTCTAAAGCAACGCCACAAGAGCATCTATGTCGCTCTCTGTCGTTGCCCAGCCAGTGACAAAGCGCACTGTGGTCTGCTCTTCTCCGCGTGTTCCCCAAGTCTCAAAGCTAATGTTGTTACTCCTCAAGTGGTCAATAAGGGTGTTTGGTAGCAGGAAGAACTGTTGATTTGTTGGCGAGTCTACAACGGCCGTATAACCTCTTGAGACAAAGGCCTTTTTTATTGCAAGAGCCTGTCTAACAGCCTTCTGTCCAATCTCAAAGTATAGACCATCTCTAAAAAGAGCCTCAAACTGAACTCCGAGAAGTCGTCCCTTTGCCATCAGCGCGCCGTGCTGTTTAATGAGTGGCGTAAAGTGGTGCAGCAAATTTGGATTTGTCACTACCACAGCCTCGCCAAACAGCGCACCGACCTTTGTGCCGCCGATGTAGAATATATCTGCCAGGCGGGCAATATCTTGCAGCGTGACATCGCCCTCTGTAGCCGCTAAACCGTATGCCAATCGCGCACCGTCTATATATAAAGGTATATCCGCCTTATGGCACACTTCGCTCAAATCTTCAAGCTCTTTGAGCGTGTAAATGGTGCCATACTCTGTTGGAAATGAGATATATAACATACCTGGAGCGACCATGTGCTCATAGGTCTCATCGCGGTAGAACTCATCTATAAACGCGCCTACATCCGTTACCTTGACTTTGCCCTGATAGTGGGGTAGGGTGAGCACCTTATGCCCGCAAGCCTCTATAGCTCCCGACTCGTGAACGGCAATATGTCCGCTCTGAGCTGCAAGCACACCCTCGTGGCGGGCAAGCACTCCGTCAATAACTGTCGCATTTGTCTGCGTGCCACCGACAAGTAGATAGACCCTTGCATCTGTAAGTCCGCAGGCTTTACGGATAAGGTTTTTGGCATTTTCGCTGTAGCTGTCACAGCCGTAGCCTATGGTATGTTCGCCATTTGTAACGCACAGAGCCTCAAGTACTTCTGGATGAGCACCTGCTGTGTAGTCTGAATCAAAGTATATCATAGTTGTACTAATATTTTTCTGTCTCAATGCCAAGTAGTGCCGCAATAGCCACGCCGTAGTTTGTCGTCGCAACGCCTTGAGCCTTTGCCTGAGCAATGCGCGAGAGAACATATCGGCGAGTAAACATACAAGCTCCGCAATGGATAACAATGTCGTATGGGGTAAGGTCTGCAGGAAAATCACTACCCGAAACGGTCTCTATTGTAACACTTTCGCCTAACTTTTTACGCAGCAGACGAGGTAGTTTTACGCGGCCGATATCCTCATTCTGTGGAGTGTGGCTACACGCCTCGGCAATAAGTATCCTTGCGGTCGCAGGGAGTGTAAGCAGATGTTTTGCACCCTCTCTAAATAGCTCAATATCACCCTTATACGCTGCAAAGAGTATAGAGAAAGATGTTAGTCGCACACCCTGCGGAACAAGTGGTTTTACAGCCGCAAATGCTGACGAGTCGGTAATTACTGCTTGCGGAGGGGTGGTAAGCGAGAGAAGTGTATCTTGAAGCCTCTCTGGCTGGCAGCATATCGCGCTACACCCTCTGTCCAACAATTCGCGGATAACCTCTACTTGAGGTTTTATAAGTCGCCCCTTTGGTGCGGAGCTATCTTGTGGCATAACCAGCACGACGGTATCGCCACTACTGCACACCCCCTCGGTAATAAGCCGGCTACTTTGCTCACAACATCCTGCTATGGCGGTAATAAGGGAGTCAATACCCATGCCCGTTGTTGCGCTGACAGCGATAGAGTCCTCGTAAATCTCAGTGGCGATATCGGCCTTAGGCGTAACTCTAATAATAGGTATCTCAAGGGAGTGAATTTGAGCCAAAAACTCATCCTTTACGGGCAGTAGCACTATGGCTATATCTGTCTGCATCAGCGCTTTACGACTCTGCTCGGTGCGAAGTGACCCAAGAGGAGTATTGTCGTCAAGCCCTGGGGTGTCTATAAGTAGTGCTGCGCCAATATTCGCTAGCTCTACAGCGCGTTTGACTGTGTCTGTTGTCGTTCCCGCAATATCGGAAACAAGAGCTGTCTGCTCGCCCGTAATAGCGTTAATGAGCGACGACTTGCCGCTGTTGCAGTTGCCAAAGATGGCAATATGTACTCTCTCGGAATTGGGGGTCTTCATAGCCTAAAAGCGAAAATCGCGTTCTCCGTTAATAATCTGTTCTATACGCTGCAGGGTTATCTGCTTTACGCGCTCTGAAGGAATCTTTGCAATTTCTTGATTGATAATGCCTTGCGCGGACTTCTTAGTGCTCTCCGAGGCGTAGTCGCAAATGTACTCCATAAGAGTCATCAGTGCATTTGGGGCGCAGCAGTTACCTATAGTTCCTGCCTTTGCAAGGCTCATAAAGCGGTCGCCCGTTCTGCCCTCGCGATAGCAGGCTGTGCAGAAGCTCGGAACATACCCAAGCTCAAGTAGCCAGCCGACAATCTGGTCAAGGGTGCGGTGGTCTGAAATATCAAACTGCTCCGACCCCTCACTCTGCTTAGCTTCGGCATATCCGCCCACGGTGGTCTTAGAACCGCCACTAATCTGCGATACACCTACATCCAATACCTCTTTGCGGGACTGGGCACTCTCTCGCGTTGAGATAATCATACCCGTATATGGCACCGCAATGCGCAGTATGGCAACTATGCGTTTGAAAACATCATCTGTAACCGCATTTGGAAACTGACTTATATCTATATCATCCGCGGGGCGTATTCTGGGAACGCTAATAGTGTGCGGACCAACGCCATATACAGCCTCAAGATGCTCGGCGTGCATAAGTAGGCCCACAAGGTCATAGCGGTAGTCAGTAAGTCCGAAGAGCGCGCCTATGCCTACATCGTCAATACCGCCCTGCATAGCCCTGTCCATAGCCTCGGTGTGGTATGCCCAGTCGCTCTTTGGCCCCGATGGGTGTAGGCGATTGTATACCTCGCGGTTGTAGGTCTCCTCAAAGAGGATGTATGTACCTATGCCCGCATCGTGCAGTCGGCGGTAGGCCTCTACGGTCGTGGCGGCAATATTTACATTTGCTCGGCGAATAGCTCCATTGCGGTGGCGAACAGAGTAAATAGTCTCTATAGACTCAAGAATATACTCCAATGGCGCGAGTGTAGGGTGCTCGCCCGCCTCTATGGCAATGCGCTTGTGTCCCATATCTTGCAGAGCGATAACCTCGGCTGCAATCTGCTCCTGCGTAAGTTTTCGGCGAGGGATAGTGCGGTTTGTGGCGTGATATGGACAGTATGTACAGCCATTTATGCAGTGGTTTGAGAGGTATAGTGGCGCAAACATCACTATGCGGTTGCCATATATACGCTGTTTAATATCGCGAGCAATGGCAAATATGCGCTCAATCGTCTCTCTGTCACTGCACTCCATAAGTACTGCCGCCTCTCTGTGTGTCAGTCCGCGACCCTCTGTAGCCTTTGTAAGGATATCCTCAATAAGAGGCTTGTCGGCTCGGTGGCTCTTGGCGTATTCAAGCACCTCAAGGATGCGGGCGTGAGAGATAAACTGCTCAGATACTGCCGAATGTGGGTTATATAGTGTCATTGTAATCTCCTTTTGCGTAGTTTATTGTATATCCGATTGCGCTAAGCTCTGCCTCCAAAGCCTTTATGCCCTCAACAGCCTCAGTGCCAGTGGCGGCCTTGCCTGCGTAGATGGCATACTTGCTACGAACATCTGTGGGCGAGAGGTTGGGCATAATAACATTTGCCCCTGCAAGGATGCCAAGTTGGTGCCCCTCTGCTGAGAGAGTTGATAGTGCCGTTGTGGCAGGTATCAGGGCATTGGGTAGCAGTAGGCGAACAATTGCAACGGCGTTTAACACCTTGTCAATATCCCCCGCAGGATATTTGGCGTAGGGTGTTGCAGGGTGCGGAATAAATGGTCCAATGCCGACCATCTGTGGGCGTAGAGAGGCAATGAGCTGAAGGTCGTCTACTATGTCGTCATCCCTCTGCCCAGGAATGCCAATCATCATCCCCATGCCCGTCTGATAGCCTATCTGCATAAGGTTTTTTATCGCCTCTATGCGGTTGCTGTAGGACATATCTGCCGTATGTATAGCCTCGTAGAGTGTTCGGTTTGCCGCCTCGTGGCGTAACAGGTAGCGTGTTGCTCCTGCATCGTGTAGGGCTTTATAGGACTCTGCACTGCGCTCTCCAAGCGAGAGGGTTATCGCTGCATCGGGATATGTTGTGGCAATGGTTTTGATAAGTGGTATAAGGCGGCTATCACTCCAAAAACTATCCTCACCCCCTTGAAGAACAAATGTGCGAAGTCCTGCTCGGTAGCCCACCTCGCAACACTCTAAAATTTGACTCTCGGTTAGGCGGTATCGCTCCGCAGAGCTGTTGTCGCGGCGAAGACCGCAGTAGAGGCAGTTGTTGCGACAGTAGCTGCTTGTTTCAATTAGGCCTCGCAGGTAAATGGCACGCCCGAACAGCTCCTCGGAGGTTCGGGCGGCACAATCTCTCAAATATTGAGCCTCCTCGCCCCGACTGCATAATAGCGACTTTAGTGTATCGCGGTTGGTAGGGGAGAGTTTAGCCTTCATTATCGCTTTGCAAGCTCGGTTGTAAAAATCTTCTTACCACTGTCGTAGGAGGTGTGGGTGCTTGGGCCCGATATGCAGCCACCTTCGCAGGCCATAACCTCTATAAACTGTGCTGGAGCCTTGCTGGTCTTGGCGTATGCCTTGAGCAGGGCAACATTCTTCTTCGTAAGGTTTGCAATCTGCAGCGTTGTGTAGTTGAAGCCCTCGCCAATATGCTCCTTTACGGCTGTAGTTACGCCACCACCCTGTGCAAAGCCGTGCGCTGCACGAATGGCGCTCTGCTCTACAGAATAGTGTTGCTGCTGCTCTATCTCTATCTTCATACCGAGGAATATGGCGTGCAGCTCCTCAAAGGTAAGCACATAATCAACCATATTATCGCGGCGAGCCTCCTTGCGCTTTGCAATACAAGGGCCTACAAAGACAAGCTTTGCATCTGGATACTTCTCGCGAGCAATCTGCGCGGTGTAGTACATCGGCGAGCGGGTGTCGGAGATATACTTCTTTAGGTAAGGCACATGCTTCTCGGCCATCTCAATGTACGACGGACAGCAAGATGTTGTCATAAATGGCTGACCCTCCTCAATCTTCTCAGCAAGCTCCTTTGCCTCGCGCTCGGTAGTTATCATCGCTCCCTGCGCAACCTCGACAATGTCACTGAAACCTACAGCCTTAATTGCTCCATACACCTGATCTGTAGGGGCTGAGTACTGCGCTAAAAATGCTGGGGCAACCATCGCCACAACCTTCTCGCCACGGCGTATAGATTGCAGAATATCAAATACTTGCGAAATCTCAAAGATAGCACCAAAAGGACAGCTGTTCACACACTTGCCACAGTAGATACACTTTGTTTCGTCAATATGCTCAACGCCATTCTCGTCCTTTGTAATCGCGCCTACTGGGCAAGCCTCCTCGCAAGGTACTGGGATGTGTACAATGGCGTGATATGGGCAGTTGTCGTAACACTTACCACAGCTAATACACATAGACTTGTGAATACGGCCCTGACTAGTCTCTGGGTCAAACTCTATAGCACCCTTTGGACAAGATGCAGCGCACGAGCGGGCAACACAACCACGACAGAGGTTGGTAATCTGATAGTTTGTCCTCACGCATGATGAGCAAGCCTCATCTACAACACACATAATGTTCTGCTTGAGTGTCTCACGCTTCAGCGCAGCTGATGCGTATGCTGACAGCGGTGTGAGCTCGTCTGTCTCGTCGCTCATATCAAAGCCCAAGAGCGGCAGAGACTTGTACTTGTTTACAGCCCTCTCCTTGTGAATACAGCAACGACCTACGGGCGTAGCATTTCGTGGACTTAACTCTAACGGTAGTCGGTCAATCTTCTCAACCAACTCGCCCGCGTTCCACATCTCAATTAACCTTGTCAGAAGCGTCTGACGCACAATCATCACATTGTTCCTAATAGCCATAATATCGTCTGGGTTTATAGCGCAAAGATAGTAATTTTTTCTCTATATAATATATATAGGTGTGATATTAGACAAAAAACCGCTCCGCCCCACAAAAAAAACTGCACCCCGAAGAGTGCAGTTTGTTGTGTTATTGCAGAATTATTTGCAATTACTTAAGACCATCAGCAACACCTGGAGTCCAAGCAGCACCGTCCTTGATGTTACCGCTGATAACAGCAGTACCAGCAGAAACATTGAACTGGAACCAGTTGTGGTCACCTGCGATTGTGCAGCCAGTGATAGTGTTGTCAGTGAATGTAAATGTGTGACCTGCAGTCAGTGTACCAGCCTTAACAAGACCACCACCGAGGCAGTTTACAAAGTTACAACCTGAAACAGTCAAATCACCATCAAAACCGCTCTGTGGCATAACAGCCCAAGACTTGATATTGTCAAATGTACAATTCTCAATAGTAAGAGCCTCGTAGCCACCCCAAGCGTAGATTGGATAACCCAAATCCTTAAATGTAGTGTTCTTGATAACAATAGTAGCGTTATTGTTATAACCAGACAGACCACGACCAGCCTTTGCGCCAGTACCTACAACAGTACAGCCATCAATAACGAGATTGTCAATCTGAGCGTTAGCGTCAAGAACAATACCGCAATCTGCAGTAGCACCTGTGTACTCAAAGTTTACACCATTAAGAGTAACATTCTCAAGCTTTGAGTTAGCGTCAGTCTTGAAAATCATTACAGCACCCTCAGCACCATTGATTGTAACGTTCTTCAGCTCACCAGCAGTAACAGTTCCGTAGTCAACATCCTTAGTAAGAACGATAATATCACCATCAGCTGCATTCTCAATAGCTGATACCAGAGAAGCAGAATCGTTTACAAAGTCTGTATTCTCAGTTACAACGTGCCACTTATTGTCAACCTTAACAGCCTTATAGCCTGTTTCTACCCAAGTAGATGGGTTAAATCCGAATGTACCGCCAGTGATAATTACAGTACCCTCACCCATAATACCAGCTGTGTAACCAGAGCGAGTAGATGCCTTACCAAAGTTACCACCCTTGATACGTACTGTTGTACCAGCGCTAGCGTAAACATAAGCACGCTTCTGGTTGTCACTTGTACTCCAAGAGTAGTTACCATCGTTGATAGTAAGCTCTGAACCTGCACCCTCAAGATAGAAGATGTAACGACCGCTTGTGCTAGCAGTGCTTACGTATACATCACCAGTGAAATTAACCTTTGCTCCATTTACAACTCCAACACCACCACCTGCAGAGTCAAAATCAGCATCATTAACAACTACATTGATGTCACCTCTTGCAATGAAACCATAGTTTGCAGCACTACCAGAGTTAACGGTTACATCATTCATATTTAGAACTACATCTCTAGTAACCTCAAGAGCGTATCCATCATTTATTGTAATATTCTCACCCTGAACATCTACAGTTGAGAGAGCAGGATTCTTAACAGCTGCCTCAAGAGCCTCTGGAGTGTCAATAGGGTAGGTGTTAAAGCCGTCGTGACCAGTGAGCGTATAAGTGCCAGTAGGGTATGAGTATGCCTCGTCATCGCTACCGTTGGTAATAACAATCTGGAATGCCTCAGTAGTGTCGAGTACATTTGTACCCTCAAGGGTGATAGTGTTGTTCTTACCAGTCATCTTGCGAACGATAAGTGGCTGAACTGCAGTTACATTGTTATCCTTAACAGTAAGGCTGTAGTCGTCAATGTTACCGTCAAAGCGGATACCGTAAGCAGCGGTATTGATAGTACAACCCTCAACAATAGCATTGCGAACCTGCTTGAATGCAACACCATTCTTACCATTGATAGTTGCGCCCTTAACAGTTACATCAGCACCGCAACTCTGTGCCTGGATAAGTGAGTGAAGATTATTTGCAGTACAGTCAACTACTTTCAGATAACCGTTTACAGACTTAGCCTGAACACCAACTGCAATATTCTGAGCAGCGCCAGTAGCAGTGAAAGTACAGTTCTCAACAGTTACGTTGTTAGAGTAACGACGAGTAACACCATTCTCTACACCAAAATCGTTTGGCATAACGAAGTTGAAATATGGATTACCCTTGCTGTCGAGGAGCACTCTGTCTGTCTCAAATGCTACATTGCGGATAAGAAGCTGACCGCTGTTGTAAGAAGAACCGGTGTGAATCTTGATAGTACCGTCAAACTTGAACTTCTGATCATTACCGTCAATGATAATATCAGTATAGTGCTTCTGGTGAACAAATACCTCACCCTGCATATCAGCACCAAGAACTACCTTTGTAACCTTGTGCTCCTCTGCAGTACCAGCCTGTGCAGAGTTGATTACCGCCTGCAAATCCTCAATAGTTGTAACGTAATTCTTATCAGGCTCTGCAAAACGAGAGTCAATAACAATCTCAAAGTCAAACTCGTCAGAGATAATTCTACCAAGGATGTTTGTACGGTAGTTACGCTGAAGTGGTACGTTGTAGTATGTACGCTCAAACTCGGTGTAGGTAGGACCGTTCTCAACAAACTTAAATGCTACCTCGTTTACAACCTCTTTCGCATTTACGAGCAGGTAGTTCATAGCAATGTGCTTGTAGCCAACGCTATTTACCTCAAGATCCTCATTAAGAACGTTGTTTACAGTAAGCTCTACATCAACAAGGTTGCTAACAGATGCATCAATAAGGTTCATTGTTGTGTAAGCCTTTGCTGTAACTGAGCTCTTCTCAATGTAGTTATTTGTCAGCTGCATAGCGTCATAATCCTCCATGCTCTGACCAACATTGAGCTGTGCAAATGGACGAGTAAGGGTAAATGTCTTGTTCTTACCTGCAACAAACTCATTCTCAATGTGGAAGAATGCATCACGAGCCTCAAGGTTTGCAAGATCGCTGTAGTTTACATTGAGTTCACGCTTCTCCCAGTCAATAGTGTAAGCGTTGTTTGCGCTGCAGTAACCGAAGAATACGAGGTCGTACTTCTTGCCAGTGAACAGAGTAACCTTAATCTCTGCCTTCTCACCGTCAAAATCAGCAGGTGCGTTGCCTTGACCAGCAGAGCTGTGAGCTAAGAGGAAACGACCCTTACCGTCAGCCTGGTGGTCGTAGATACCCCAAGCCACCTTGTCAATCATGCCTGAATCGCCAGCAAGACGAGTACCGAGGTCCTCAAGGCCGATAGAGAAGGTAGTAGTTACCTCCTGACCCTCAACAACCTCCTGCTCGTCATACTGAGAACAAGCAACTGCGCCGAACATTACGGCTGCAGCCATCAGAAAACGAAAAAATCTTTTCATAATGTTTTGTTTGTTAAAGTGTTAGTTAATAAAAATGTTAATATTTATAATTTGTTGATTTTCAACATTATAGCTCTCCACTACATGCGAAATCGTTTTCAATCATCACTTTAGAGTGCAATTGACAAACAAAAATAGAAAAAATATTTTTAACAAGCAAATATTTACAACAAAAAATATACCTTATTTAATAAAAAAGACGACTCCGAGTCGGAATCGTCAATTTTATCCTTTAGGCAGGTACTACTCCAATGAGATAGCCTCTGAAGGACAAACGCCTGCGCATGCACCACACTCGATGCACTTCTCAGGGTCAATTACATAGATGTCACCTGCCGAAATTGCTTCAACAGGACACTCGTCGATACATGTACCACATGCAACGCAAGAATCTGAAATTTTGTAAGCCATAAAATTTTTTATTTTTTAATGTCCCGCAAAAGTACAACTTTAATATGAATTATCCAAAAATTTGTATCTTTGTAGGCGTATTTGATACGAAAAAAGTATCTTTACGGCGGTAAATCGTAGTTATCATGGCAATTAAGTCTCTTTTAACGTTACTCGGTACGGGAACTTCGCAAGGTGTGCCAGTGATTGGTTGCAACTGCCCAGTCTGCCGCTCCACTGACCCTAAGGACAGTCGTCTGCGTACGTCGGCAATGGTGGAAACAGCCGGCTGTCGCTTTATTATTGATGCTGGTCCAGACTTTAGGGTACAGATGTTGCGCGAGGGGGTGAGCCATATAACGGCAATACTGCTCACACACAAGCACAAAGACCACATTGGCGGCATTGACGACGTGCGCGCACTCAACTTTGTAGATTATCCGCAGATTCATCCTGTAAATATCTACGCCACAGCCTCCACGCTTGACTGTGTGCGCAAGGATTACGACTACGCCTTTTTTACTGAGCGCTATCGCGGCGTGCCAGAGATAGTACTTCACACTATTGACCCTGAGCAGTCGTTTGTCGTTGGTGGGGTAGAGATTACTCCGATACGCGGTCGTCACGCCCACTTTGAGGTTACGGGTTACCGCTTTGGTGATGTGGCGTATATGACCGATTTTAAGGAGATTGACGACAGCGAAGTTGCCAAACTTAACGGGGTTAAGGTGCTTGTGGTTAATGCTTTACGATTTACTCCGCACGACTCGCACTTCTCCGTTTCTGACGCTCTCGCGCTAATAGAAAAGGTGGCTCCCGAGCGTGCCTACCTTACTCATATGTCGCACGAGATTGGGCTTCATAGCCAGGCGCAGAAGCAGCTGCCAGAGGGTGTCTATTTTGCTTATGACAGATTAAAAATTGAGATATGAAAAACGCATTAAAATCAAAGACGGTAGTTATTACCGGTGCTTCGTCAGGCATTGGCGAGGCGATGGCAAAGGTCTATGCCGCCATGGGCGCAAAGGTGGTCCTCGGCGCGCGCAGTGAGCAGAAGCTTAAGGCTCTTGCCGATAAGATTATTGCCGATGGTGGTCAGGCTGCCTACTGCGCAACAGATGTGACAGTGGCGGAGGATTGTAAACGTCTGATTGATAAGGCTGTAGAGGCTTTTGGTGGAATAGATGTGCTGATTTGCAACGCGGGAATTTCTATGCGTGCGATTTTTGACGATGTAGAGCTTAGCGTACTGCACCGACTGATGGATGTAAACTTCTGGGGAACAGTCTATTGTGCCAAGTATGCACTGCCATATCTTCAGGCTTCAAAGGGTTCACTGGTTGGTATCTCCTCCGTGGCGGGACTGCACGGACTACCTGGTAGAACGGGCTACTCGGCATCTAAATATGCGATGACGGGTCTGCTTGAGACTATCCGCATCGAGAATATCAAGAAGGGGCTGCACGTGATGGTCGCTTGTCCAGGATTTACAGCCTCAAATGTCCGCTTCTCGGCTCTCGTTGCAGACGGCTCGCAGCAAGGCTCAACACCGCGCGAGGAGGGTAAGATGATGACTCCGGAGCAGGTGGCTCGCATAGTGGCACGAGGAATTGCCAAGCGAAAGAGACTCTGCCTTATGGAGGCAGAGGGTCGCGCAACCCATTTTGTTAAGAAATTTGCACCCGCTTTTTTGGACAAGATGTTCTACTGGGTGATGTCAAAGGAGCCAGACTCTCCATTTAAGTAAAAAATCTTAAAAAATATTTGCGCTATAACGCTCTGATATATTGTCATTTGCAAAAACGACTAAAAAAAAGTGCAGAAAAAAACGCAAAAAATTTTGCAGATTAAAAAAAAGAGCGTACTTTTGTGCCTGGAGAGATGGCAGAGTGGTCGATTGCGGCGGTCTTGAAAACCGTTGAGCTGCGAGGCTCCGGGGGTTCGAATCCCTCTCTCTCCGCCACAAGAAAAGATTTTGCCGAGGGTTGTGATTTATCACAACCCTTTTTCATTGAAGTTAGGGCACTGGCAAATTTATTTGCCGATGCCCTTCTTCAATGTAAAAGTACCGTGGCGTGCCACGCTCGGCAAAATCTTCTCTTGCAAGTCAAGGAGTATAGGGATGGGCGACTGCAAGGAGCCAATCCCTCTCATCAGTTTTCAAGTACCGCCTGTAGGCGAGATTGATGAAGATTGAGGCTTGACCCCAATCTTCATCTACCTCAGGCTATGCCTTCGGTTGCGGCGGTGGCGTTTTCCTGTGAGCAAGCTCCCGCAACGCCACAAAAACAAAACAACGGCCAGCAAGCTGTCCGGCTGCTTTGTGTCGTGGAGCGAGGGATTCTCTCAACGGTCTTCAAGTACCGCCTGTTGGCGAGATTGATGAAGATTGAGGCTTGACCCCAATCTTCATCTACCTCAGGCTTCGCCTTCGGTTGCGGCGGTAGCGTTTTCCTGTGAGCAAGCTCCCGTAACGCTACAAAAACAAAACAACGGCCAGCAAGCTGTCCGTCTGCTTTGTGTCGTAGAACGAGGGATTCTCTCAACGGTCTTCAAGTACCGCCTGTAGGCGAGATTGATGAAGATTAAGGCTTGACCCCAATCTTCATCTACCTACGGCTACGCCTTCGGTTGCGGCGGTTGCGTTTTCCTGTGAGCAAGCTCCCGCAACGCTACAAAAACAAAACAACGGCCAGCAAGCTGTCCGTCTGCTTTGTGGCGGAGAGAGAGGGATTTTCCTCAACTATTTTCAAGTACCGCCTGTAGGCGAGATTGATGAAGATTGAGGCTCGACCCCAATCTTCATCTACCTCAGGCTTCGCCTTCGGTTGCGGCGGTAGTCGTTTCTGTGAGCAAGCTCCCGCAACGCCACAAAAACAAAACAACGGCCAGCAAGCTGTCCGTCTGCTTTGTGGCGGAGAGAGAGGGATTCTCTCAACGGTCTTCAAGTACCGCCTGTAGGCGAGATTGATGAAGATTGAGGCTTGACCCCAATCTTCATCTACCTCAGGCTTCGCCTTCGGTTGCGGCGGTAGTGTTTTGCTGAGAGCAAGCTCCCGCAACGCTACAAAAACAAAACAATGGCCAGCAAGCTGTCCGTCTGCTTTGTGGCGTATAACGAGGGATTCTCTCAACGGCCTTCAAGTACCGCCTGTAGGCGAGATTGATGAAGATTGAGGCTTGACCCCAATCTTCATCTACCTCAGGCTTCGCCTTCGGTTGCGGCAGTGGTGTTTGCAAATCTCATTTTTTTGTATTACATTTGTGAAAATCAACAACAGGCGAATATGAAAGAGGAAATTGTAGTTACGGCGGATAAGAGAGTCAGCGAGCTGATGAAGGAGTTTAATGAGGTATTTAATTACTTGAGGTTGAGATTGTATACTTCGGAGGCGAGACTATACATTGGCGTTGATACGCTAACTCCTTATCGTGTGGATATTGACAAACCTATTTGCAAAGTGAGAGTCAAGAGTGGTTTAGATGGGGTGATATCTATTGATGGCAGCAAGACTATCGGTCAGCTTGAGGATGAGTTTTACAACACATTTGGACTTGTGGCACAGGTATGTTACACTATGGCCGATGGGGAGAATTTCTACACATATAAAAAAGAGCAGGATTGTATGACTCTTGCTCAATTCAATGCCCAGTGTGAGGCTGATGGCTGTATAAAGGGCGAGTGGAAATAGTCTGTAGGAGATAAAAAAGCGGAGCTGGCAAAAATGAAGTGACCCCAAAAGTTTGGACAAAAAACTTTTGGGGTTTCTTTATGCGCAAAAAACACGATTACGGAGCATTGCTCAAATATATGAGGATGCTCGAAGAAGGTTATTCTGTTCGTTACATT